>JANPIK010000032.1:0-13904 GCA_031424935.1 Polaromonas sp. | reverse complement strand
GAAAACCAGTTGTTGGGAAACACCGAGTCGGGCGTATCGAGCTTGCCCAGGTCTTCAAACAAGTGCACGTCTACACCGGCATCACGCAGGCGTTGAGCCACATGGGTGACCTCTTCATAGGCTTTGTCGGCCAGGCTGCTTGTTGCAGACGTAGGTGAGGTTTTACTGCTGGTCGCTGTGCTTTGAAAAGCGTTGTCATCCGCCGTTTGTGGGTTAGGCGTGAAGCGGTGTGGCCGCACCATGACCACAGCGTTGGGGGATTGCAAAAGTGTGTGTGTCATGGTGCGGCTCATGTGGTGACCAGATCTGCTGTCAGGCGCAGTTTTGCTGCTGGCCTGATCAGTTGGTACAAGTCTTTGGGGTCACCGAGTTGCGGGATCAAATCCAGCTGCTGGACGCGCTGCTGCGCCAATGCAGCCTCATACACAAAGCCGAGCGCAGAAAAATCCTCGATCGCAAACCCGACCGAATCAAACATCGTGACCTGCGCATCGCTGCTGCGGCCTGGCGCATGGCTTGCCAAAACGCGCCACAGCTCCGTCACCGCAAAGTCTGCGGGCATTTGCTGCAAATCACCTTCAATCCGCGTTTGCGGTTCGTACTCGACAAACACGCTGGCCATGCGCAGCACGTCGGGGTGGATTTCAGTTTTACCTGGGCAGTCGCCGCCCACTGCGTTGATGTGCATGCCTGCTTCCACCATGTCGACTGTGACGATGCTGGCGTTGGCTTTGTCAGCAGTGATGGTGGTGACAATGTCCGCGCCGCGAACGGCATCCAGGGCGCTTGCACAAGCGGTAATCTCCAAGTCTTTGGCATCGGGGTTTGACTGCAAATTGCGCATCAATTTGGCGGTGGCTTGGTCATCAGTGTCAAACAAACGGACTTCTTCAATCCCCATCAAGCCATGAAAAGCCAGCGCCTGAAATTCGCTCTGCGCACCATTGCCAATCAGCGCCATCACCCGGCTGTCAGGCCGTGCCAGCGCCTGCGCCGCCATCACTGACGTGGCGGCAGTACGTATGGCGGTGGTCAGCGTCAGTTCACTGATCAGGATGGGCCGGCCCGTGGCCACATCGGCCAGCACACCAAAAGCCATCACTGTGGGCAAGCCGCGCGACGTGTTTTGCGGGTGGCCGTTGACGTATTTAAAGCTGAAGGTTTGTGCATCGGCGGTGGGCATCAGCTCGATCACGCCGTGCGGGCTGTGGCTGGCTACTCGGGGGGTTTTGTCAAACGCTTCCCAGCGCAAAAAGTCCCGGGTAATGGCGGCAAGCATGCCTTGAAGGCATTGCCGCAAGCTCAGCCGTTTGACGATGTTGGCCACATCTTGGGCGCTTAAAAAGTGAGTCGAAGCGGACGATAAAGTGAGTGATTTGTGCATGTGTTTCTCTATGCCAGCGCTTGTTGTGCTGGGCTTGTGTTGTTGAGCCATGCAGTGTCTCGGGCAATCATCACAATTGAAATCGTCAATAATGTATCGAATTGCGCATATTTTTAGCTTTTTGATAGATAAAAATGACAATACAGCAGTATGGATGAAACTGACCACCAACTTTTATCGCTGCTCAGGCAGGACGCCCGGTTGTCGATTGCCGACTTGGCGCACAAGCTCAGCGTGTCGCGCGGCACGGTCACCAACCGCATCACCAAGCTTGAAGACAAAGGCGTCATCGTCGGCTACACGGTGCGGGTGCGCCCGGACGTGCAGCCGGGCGGCATCAAGGCGTGGATGAGCATTGCTGTCGATGGCAACCAGACCCGCAGCGTGATTGCCAGCCTGATGGGCGAACCCAATGTGGCCACGCTGCACGACACCAATGGACGCTGGGACTTGCTGGCCGAGCTACGCGCTGACAACCTGCAAGAGCTGGGTCAAACGCTGGAGCGCGTGCGGTTGATCAAAGGCATTGGCACCACAGAGACCAGTATTCATTTGAAGACTTATCGCTTGGGTTGATAGCGCAGAAATACGCCGCAAGTGCGTCAAATTCGGGTGAATGCTTTGATTTGATTGCTATTTGATCAGGCGCTTTTTGCGCCCGTCTTCATTGGCTTCAAGGCTATATTGATACCCTAAAAGCACGATTTACAACCTCAAATCAAGCCGCTGGGTGCTTTTAACCTCTTCCATCACCGCATACGTCCGCGTTTCGCGCACGCCGGGCAGTTGCCACAGGGCGGTGCCGGCAAAGCTGCGGTAGGCGGCCATGTCCAGCATGCGGGTTTTGAGCAAATAGTCAAAGCCGCCGGCCACCATGTGGCATTCCATGATCTCGGGGTACACCTGAACTGCCGCCTTGAAGGCATCAAACACATTGGGGGTGGTGCGGTCTAGCAGCACCTCAACAAAAACCGTCATGCCGACGCCCAGTTTGAGGGGATTCAGGCGTGCCTCATAGCCCAAAATGTAGCCGTCCCGCGTCAGGCGCTGCACCCGCGCTAGCACGGCGGTAGGCGACAGGGCTACGCTCTCGGCCAGCTTTAAGTTGCTGATGCGTCCATCGGATTGCAGAACATTCAGAATTTTTAAATCTATTCGGTCAATTAATGCTGATTCATCGGTCATGGATAATTTTTTATGTTGTAGATTAGCTTAAATATAGTTAAAAATTTGGCAGTGTTTGTCCGATTATCTGTCATCTTAATTACTTTGATGGAGTTACCCCATGTCAGCCACGGCTCACCGCGCACAACGCTTGCCCTTGCCCTATCAGCCCGAAGAAGTGGTGGTCGCCAAGCTGCTGACCCCCTTGCAAGGCGCGCTTGACTGGGCCGCAGCCGCGCAAATGGCCCAGCCGTGGGTGCAAGCTGTGCGCCAAAACCCGCCGCCGTTTTGGGCGATGGAAAGCCTGCTCAAGGAGTACCCGATAACAAGCAGCGAAGGCCTGGCGCTGATGCGCCTGGCCGAGGCGTTGCTGCGAGTGCCCGATGTTGAAACCGCCATTGCGCTGACGGCAGATCAATTAGGCCGGGCGGACTTTGAAGCCAGCGGCGACAAAACGCTGGCGCGGCTGGCGTCGAGCGCGATTGGCTTGTCAAAAAAGTTTTTACCTGATAGCGAAGGTGATTCTGGCGGCGGTGGCCTGCTAGGCAAGCTGGGCGCGCGCAGCGTGGTGGCGGCGACGCTGCGCGCCGTGCAGTTGCTGGGGCGGCAGTTTGTATTGGGGCAAACGATTGCTGAGGCGATGGACGAGGCGACAAGCGCCAAAAAGAAGTTGACAAATCTCAGGTTCAGCTACGACATGCTGGGCGAGGGCGCGCGTACCGAGGCGGATGCATTGAAGTACCTAACCAGTTATAAAAATGCTATTGAATCAATAGCTGCTGGCTCAGGTAATGATTGCGCCACGGAGCTAAATGATGGTATTTCTATCAAATTGAGCGCGCTGCATCCGCGCTATGAAGACGCGCAGCGCCAACGCGTGATGGCTGAGCTGGTACCGCGCGTGTGGGCGCTGTGCGAGCTGGCTGCTAGAGCCAACATCAACCTGACGATGGATGCGGAAGAGGTGGACAGGCTGGAGCTGTCATTGGACGTTTTTGAGGCGCTGGCAGCTCTTGTTGCACAGCACCACCCCACTTGGCAAGGCTTTGGCTTGGCCATGCAGGCCTACCAGTCACGCGCGCTTGATTTGGTTCAGCACATCATTGCCCTGGGCCGCAAATACAAGCTGCGTTTGATGTGCCGTTTGGTCAAAGGCGCGTACTGGGATTCTGAAATCAAACGCGCGCAAGAGCTCGGCCTGCCGCATTACCCAGTATTTACGCACAAACACCATACTGATATTGCCTACCTGGCTTGCGCCCAGGCGCTGCTGGACGCGCCGGATGCGGTGTACCCGCAGTTTGCTGGGCATAACGCGGGGACGATTGCGGCCATCCTGCAAATGGCCTCGAAAAATTCTGCCCACTTTGAGCTGCAACGCTTGCACGGCATGGGCGAAGGCATTTTTCGTGAGGTGTTGAAGAACCCAAACATCGCCTGCCGCATCTACGCCCCCGTGGGCTCACACCGCGATCTGCTGGCCTACCTGGTGCGGCGGCTGCTGGAAAACGGAGCCAATTCGTCTTTTGTTCACCAACTGGCCGATGAGTCGGTAGGCCTTAGCACGCTGCTGCACTCGCCGCTGTACTTTGAGCCATTGCGGTCGATCCCGCTACCGGCCGACATTCTGGGCAGCTGCCGTCAAAACAGCGCTGGTCTTGACCTGACGGTGGACAGCATGGTCAAACCCCTGATGGGAGCCTGGCAGACTGTCAATGTACCTAATATCCCACTTTCAGATGCCAAATCAGCCCTGGACCATTTGAATACATGCGCCAGCAGCTATCAAAAGTGGAGCAATACACCCGTTGCTGAAAGAGCAAGGGTGCTGCACCGCGCGGCTGACGAGCTGCAGGCGCAATTGCCCAAGTTTTGTGCCCTGCTGGTCAAAGAAGCGTTCAAGACCTGGGGTGACGCGGTAGCCGAGGTGCGCGAGGCGGTGGACTTTTTGCGCTATTACGCCAACGAGGCAGAGCGCCTCATGCAGCCCACGGCTTTGCCGGGACCGACGGGAGAGACCAATGAGCTGCGCCTGCGCGGGCGCGGCGTGTGGGTTTGCATCAGCCCGTGGAACTTTCCGCTGGCGATATTCATGGGTCAAGTTGCGGCGGCGCTCGCCACCGGCAATGCGGTGGTGGCCAAGCCCGCCGAGCAAACCCCCGGGGTGGCGTGGGCGGCCATCAAACTGTTGCATGCAGCAGGTGTGCCCGAAGGTGTTTTGCAAATGGCGCACGGCCCAGGCGACACCGTGGGTGCAGCACTGGTGGCCGCACCCGGTGTGGCGGGAGTGGTGTTTACTGGCTCGACCCAGGTCGCCAAAATCATCAATCGGGCGCTTGCCGCCAAAGACGGCCCCATCACCCCGCTGATTGCCGAGACCGGCGGCATCAACGCCATGCTGGTGGATTCAAGCGCGCTGCCCGAGCAAGTGGTTGACGCGGTGGTGCACAGCGCCTTTCGATCCGCCGGTCAGCGCTGTTCGGCACTGCGGCTGCTGTGTGTGCATGAAAGCATTGCCGACAAGGTGATCGAGATGGTGCAGGGCGCAGCGCTTGAATTGGCAGCGGGCGACGCAGCGCTGCTGTCCACCGACGTGGGCCCGGTGATTGATATGCAAGCATTCGATGTCATTCAAAATCACATCACCCGTCTTAAAAATACATCAAAAGTGATCGTGGCCCATGAATTTATTGAAACATTAGCTATTAATAACATAGCAAATTTGGTGCCACCCTGCGCATTTGAAGTCAGCAGCATTGCAGACTTGAAAGCCGAAATCTTCGGCCCAGTGCTGCACATCGTGCGCTGGGGAGGCGACCCGGCGTTGGTCATTGACCAAATCAATGCGCTGGGCTACGGCCTGACGCTGGGCATCCAAACCCGTATCGACTCCCGGGCTCAGCAGTTGGCAGCGCGTGCTCATGTGGGCAATGTGTACATCAACCGCGCCATGACCGGGGCGGTGGTGGGGGTGCAACCGTTTGGCGGCGAGGGCTTGTCTGGCACTGGCCCCAAAGCTGGTGGGCCGCATTATTTGCTGCGCTTTTGTACCGAGCAAACGGTGACCGTCAACACCACTGCGGCGGGTGGTAATGTGGCTTTGATGGCCTGAGCTAAAGCTCGCCGACCGCACGCCTGGCCTCGTCCAACTTGCCAGTCACAAACAGCAAGCTGGGCTGGTTTGCCTCCAGCAGCGCCAGCTCGTGGGCGGCAAAAGCTTTGGTGCTTTTGATTTGGTGGTCGATTTTGCAAGCCGTCCAGGCATCTGGCGTTACGCTGCTGGCCGTGTCTGGCGCAGGTTGCGGGCCGCAGACTTTTTCAACGGCTGCCAGATATGACGGGCGATAGGCTAAACCGCGCAGCCAGCCCCTGCGTTTGAGCATCAGCGTGTCGACGATGTGCATGTCAAACGTGGGCGTGGCCATCATCTTGTCAATCAACGCATCAGGGATGCCTTGCAGCGTCAAGTAGCGCCGCAAGTTGTTGGACACGTTAGCGGCGATTGCTTGCTTTTGCTCAGGGCCCGCCTGTGGGCTGGTCACGGCGACCTGGTGCACGCCCAGCTCGCCGTACGGGTACAGCCAGCGGTCAGCAGCCCCCGCAAACATCATGAAACAGGCGCTGTAGCATTTGCCTTCTGGGCCGACCACCACGCTGGCGCTGCTTTTTTCAAACAGATAGGCAAACCTCATGCCCTCAGCCAGATCGCCGCCCACCGAGTCCAGCCAGACATAGTTGGCGTACGCTTTCAAATGACCAGGCTGACCCAGAAAGATCTTAAATTTGTCGAAGTCGCCTGGCTCAATGCGCCCTTTGATCAAAACCGCCACCGGGCCCCTTTGGTCTGCCGCTTGTAGCGTGAACTCAGCTGCCGCAGAAGGTTTGCCCCAACCCATCAAACACAGTGCTGCAGCAACAAACCAGCAGGCGTGCCGGGTGGGCGTCAGCATGGTCAGGGCGGCTTGGCTGCTGGGCTCACGCGTTTGCTGCTGACCAAATTCACCATGTCTGCAGTGCTCATGGTGCCCACGTAACCGGTGACCACGATGTCGAAGTTCAGGGTGTTGTCGGGCTGTAGCGTGGGCGCGGGCATGGGCCCGGGTTTGCACAAGCTGCCACATGCCAGCCGGACATCCCGCTGTACCAGCCGAGCGGCCTGTACGGCCTGCGTGCGCTGCGCATTGCCCACGAACGTCTTTTCTGTGGCAACCCGCACAACGAGCTGACCCTCGGGGTAAAACGATGCTAGTTTAAGGTTGCCCGACAACGCCGACTTGATCTCTGCATCGCTGGGTTTGGCAGGCACAACTGGGTTTTTAGCGGCCGAGGCGCTCGCGGCAGCCGACGATGCAGAAGGTACGTTTTGGGGCACCGCGGGCAGGCCCAAAATATTGCTTTCTTGCGCCTGCAACAGCGCGGCATACCCCCACAACCACCCTGCGCATAGCAGCCGAAAGGACAACGACTTTGATGCGTGGCTTGATGACCATATTGATAGGGGTGTGAGCTTAACCATTAAATTCCCATCTTCTTTTGGCACCCAGCACGGCGTCGGGGTAGGGCGCTTTGCCGCGAGAGCCGTTGTAGCGTCCTAAACCCATGAACAGATCGCCTTTTTCACGGTCCAGGTAGTGCCGCAAAATGACGCAGCCAAAGCGCAGATTGGTCTGCATGTGAAACAGCCTGCTGGCGTCGCCATCGCCAATCACGCGGGTCCAAAACGGCATGACCTGCATATAGCCGCGAGCACCGACCACGCTGACCGCAAATTTTCTGAAATTGCTTTCGACCTGTATCAGGCCCAGCACCAGCGCCGTGTCCAGCCCGGCTCGCTTGCTCTCGTACCAGACCGTTTGCAAAAATTCCTTGCGGATTTGCAGCTCGGCTTTTTTGGTTAACAGGCGGTCACTCATGGCGGCCAACCAGCGCAAATGGTTCAATTTGGCTTCGGTGTCCTTAAATTCGGGTACCGGCGGTGCTTGGTTGGCAACTGCGGAGCTCAGCGCCGTGCGGACTGAGTCGATGAGCGGCTCTTCAAGCTGACCCCCGGCACTCGCCTGCTCTAAAAATAATAGCTGGCTGCACCCGACAATTGTGGTCTGCAGGGCTAATCGTCTCGTAAAACAGGTCGAATTCACAGTCCCAGCTTGCCTTTGAGAAAAGCCATGGCGTTCGCAGTTTCTACCTTGGTTGATTCAGTCTCACGACGGTGCTGGTATTCCACATGGCCTTCTTTCAAGCCACGGTCGCCAATCGTCACGCGGTGCGGCACGCCAATCAGTTCCCAGTCGGCAAACATCGCGCCCGGGCGCTCGTTGCGGTCGTCCAGAATCACGTCCACGCCCGCAGCGATCAGTTCGGCATACAGCGTGTCGGCGGCCAATTTGACATCCGCAAAACGATCGGGGCTGATGGGGCACAGCACCACCGTGAAAGGCGCAATCGCGTCCGGCCAGATGATGCCTTTGGCATCGTGGTTTTGCTCAATGGCGGCAGCGGGCAGGCGCGTGATGCCAATGCCGTAGCAACCCATTTCCATAAACTGTGGCTTGCCGTTGTCGCCCAGAAAGGTGGCGTTCATGGCCTTGCTGTATTTGGTGCCTAGATAGAAAACATGACCGATTTCAATGCCGCGCTCGATGGCGAGAACGCCTTTGCCGTCGGGGGATGCATCGCCAGCAACGACGTTGCGCAGGTCAGCGACGAGTGTTGGCTCAGGCAGGTCACGACCCCAATTGACGCCTGTGATGTGAAAGTCCGGCTCGTTTGCGCCGCAGACCCAGTCGGCCATCACAGCGACTTCACGGTCAACTGCCAGCTTGACAGGCTTGAGCATATTGAGCGGACCGAGGTAGCCGGGCTTGCAGCCAAAATGGCCCTCAATCTCGGGCACGGTAGCGAATCTGAAGCCGGTCAAGCCTTCAATTTTGCCGACCTTGACCTCGTTCATGTCGTGGTCGCCGCGCAGCAGCAGCAGCCAAACCTGGGTTTTGATGACTTCGTTTTTGTCGTTCAGCGTGTCGGTGGCGAGCACCAGCGATTTGACGGTAGATTGAAGCGCAATACTCAAAAATTCTGCAACGTCGGCGCAGGTTGACTTGCCCGGTGTGGCGGTTTTTGTCATGGCCTGCACGGGCGCGGCGCGCGGCGCTGCGGGTGCCAGCGCCTCGGCTTTTTCCATGTTTGCCGCGTAGTTGCTGGTTGGGCAATACACAATCGCGTCTTCGCCGGTGGCGGCAATGACCTGAAACTCTTCACTCAAATCGCCACCAATCGCGCCGCTGTCGGCAGCTACTGCCCGATAACTCAGGCCAAAGCGGTCAAAAATCTTGCGGTACGCGGCGGCCATCTTTTGGTAGCTGACTTTGGCGGCTGCTTCGCCCGAGTCAAAGCTGTAGGCATCTTTCATGATGAACTCGCGCCCGCGCATCAGGCCAAATCGCGGGCGGCGTTCGTCTCTGAACTTGGTTTGAATCTGGTAGATATTTTTAGGCAGCTGCTTGTAGCTTTTGATGTCCTGGCGCATGACGTCGGTGGCGACTTCTTCGCTGGTCGGCTGCACAATGTAGTCACGGTCATGCCGGTCTTTGATGCGCAGCAGCTCGGGGCCCATTTTTTCAAAACGGCCCGTCTCGTTCCACAGCTCGGCGGGTTGAATGACGGGCATCGTCATTTCAATGGCGCCAGCCTTGTTCATCTCGTCACGCACAATCGCTTCAACCTTACGAATCACGCGCAGCCCCATCGGCATGTAGCTGTAAATGCCTGCACCCAATTTTTTAACCATGCCTGAGCGCGTCATCAGTTGATGGCTGGCGATTTCAGCGTCTGCAGGTGCTTCCTTGAGGGTAGAGATGTAGAACTGTGAGGCTTTCATGGGCTGTTTTGGGGGCGGTAGTTGGCGCGGACGTTAGGGCTTACTGGCGTTTAATGGCATTGTTGGCGCTTGCTGGCGTTATCGCTTGGCATTGCCGGGTTCGCTGTGCATAATGGACGCAGTTTAAAAATTTTGAGGTTTGATTATGCTCGACCGGGACGGCTTCAGGCCCAACGTCGGCATCATCTTGCTCAACCACAAAAGTCAGGTATTTTGGGGCAAGCGCATTCGCACCCACTCGTGGCAGTTTCCACAGGGCGGCATTGACAGGGGCGAAAACCCCGAGCAAGCGATGTTCCGTGAATTGCACGAAGAGGTTGGATTGCATCCGCAGCACGTGCGCGTGCTGGCCCGAACCCGCGACTGGTTGCGCTATGAGGTGCCCGACAGGTTCATTCGCCGCGATGCACGCGGCCACTACAAAGGCCAAAAACAAATCTGGTTCCTGCTTCAACTGGTGGGTCACGACTGGGATTTGAACTTGCGCGCCACCGACCACCCCGAGTTTGATGCCTGGCGTTGGAACGATTATTGGGTACCGCTGGACGTGGTGGTGGAGTTCAAGCGCGGAGTCTATGAGATGGCGTTGCTTGAGCTGGCCAGGTTTGTGCCGCACCTTGAGTTCAGGAGTGCTTCGGCGGCGGGAACTGAGAGGATCGACACCCGGCCGGACTTGCGGCAGCAGCCACACTTCTCGCACTTTACCGGTGTGGGTCACTTTCACAGCCGATCTGGCGCGGCCCTAGAGTTGCCTCCCGGCGCGACTTTTGAGCCTGACCCCCGTACAAATGTTCACAGCAGCACCCCCAGCATGAAAAATCTGGAGTCCCGATGATGCGGTTTTCTGGCGTTAGGCGAAGTGTGCTTGGGGGAGTTCGTGGTGGGTTGTTTCTCAGCTTTTTAGCCCCTTTTGTCTTTTTGACCCTCAGCGTGTGCAGCTTGGCCAGAGCCCAAGTGTTGACGGACCGTGCAGACTGGAAAGAGTCTGATGTGCCGCCTCCCCCAGCATTTGACACAGGCAAGCTGCTGACATTTGAAGTCACGCGCTCGTCGCCATTGGTCTATGGCGTGGACCCGGGGTCATTCAGTATTTCAAAAACCGACGGTATCGTGCGTTACGTGGTGGTCGCCACAACCCCGGCTGGGGCTAAAAATGTCATTTATGAGGGCTTGCGCTGCGCGACCGGTGAGGTCAGAACCTATGCACGCGCCGCACCGGATGGCAGTTGGGTACCTGTGGCCAATTCTGAATGGAAGTCGGTGTATGACATTTCGCTGCCCAGACATTCACTGCGCTTTGCCAAGGCCGCAGCCTGCCAGTCAGCCGCACCCGTCAGCAGCGTACGTGAGCTAGAGAGAAGACTAAGAAATCCTAGCGCTGAATAGCGTCTGCAACAGCCTGCCTCATCGCGGCCCATCTCATGACAAGCACTTATCTGCGCGTCAGTACCAGGTTGGTACGGTGCACCATCTCAGGCTCGCCGGTGTAGCCCAGCAGCTTTTCAAATGCGCTCGACGCTGTTTTGCAGATGAGCCGCGCCTCGGCGCTTGAATAATTGGCCAGCCCGCGCGCAATCTCGACATCGTCACTGCCTTTAATGGCAATCACATCGCCCCGCGAGAATTCACCCTGCACCGCTGTCATGCCAATGGGCAGCAGGCTTTTGCCTTCACCTGCCACCTTGGCTGCCGCACCCGCATCCACGGTCACAGCACCGCGCATTTGCAGATGGTCAGCCATCCATTGTTTGCGGGCCTGATTTTTAGCGGTTTGCGCCACCAGCAGCGTGCCAATGGCTTCGCCCTGCGTGAGGCGAAGCAGCACCGACGGCTCACGCCCCCACGCAATGACGGTCGATGCGCCTGACCCAGCGGCCCGTTTGGCTGCTAGGATTTTGGTGATCATGCCGCCGCTGCCAATGCTGGAGCCCGCGCCGCCAGCCATCGCCTCCAGCGCCGCATCGCCCGCCTTACCTACATCCACAAAACGGGCATGGGGGTCTTTGCGTGGGTCAGCGGTGTACAAACCTTTTTGGTCGGTCAAAATCACCAGGGCGTCGGCCTCGACCAGGTTCGCTACCAGCGCGCCCAGCGTGTCGTTATCGCCAAACTTGATCTCGTCGTTAACCACGGTGTCGTTCTCGTTGATGACCGGCACCACTTTCAGACTGAGCAGCGTGAGCAAGGTTGAACGGGCGTTCAGGTAGCGTTCCCGGTCCGCCAGGTCGGCGTGCGTCAGCAACACCTGGGCGCTGCCAATCCCGTTTTCACGCAGCTTGGTTTCGTAGACCTGCACCAACCCCATTTGACCCACGGCTGCAGCAGCTTGCAGTTCATGAATCGCTTTGGGGCGGGTTGCCCAGTTCAGGCGTTTCATGCCCTCTGCAATCGCACCGCTGCTGACCATGATGACCTCGCGCCCATCCTTGCTAAGGGCGGCCATTTGCTCGCACCAGTTACCGATGGCCGCAACATCCAGCCCACGACCTTCGTCGGTCACCAGACTGGAGCCGACCTTGACCACAATGCGTTTGGCGTTTAACAGGACTTTGGCACTTGCTTTGTCTTGCATGTCGGAGGTATTGGCAGCGTCATAAAGCTCAGATTAAGGAAATTTAATGCCTTTGGCCCAATGATCATATGGGCTAGCAGCTATTAAAAACATAGTAATGGTTGTCGGTCAGTTTATTCAGGCGGTAACACCACGAATCTTGGATCCACTTCTTCCACCGGTTGTTCGCTTTGCTGCACCTTCTTGACGTGCTGGTAGATGGTCTTGATCAGGTGCTCGCAACCTTCACGTGTCAGGGCTGAAATTTCAAACACTGGGCCTTTGAACTTGAAACGCTTGACAAAATCTTTCACGATTTCGGCGCGCTTGTCGTTGTCAATCATGTCCAGCTTGTTGAGCACCAGCCAGCGCGGTTTTTTATACAGCGCGTCGTCGTATTTTTTCAGCTCACCGACAATCGCCTTGGCTTGTGCAACCGGGTCAACGCCCTCGTCAAACGGCGCCAAGTCAACAATATGCAGCAGCAGGCGGGTACGCTCCAGGTGACGCAAAAACAAATGTCCCAAACCTGCGCCTTCAGACGCGCCTTCGATCAAACCTGGCAGGTCGGCGACCACAAAACTTTGTTCAGGCCCGACGCGCACCACGCCCAGATTCGGGTGCAGGGTGGTGAAAGGGTAGTCGGCAATGCGTGGCCGGGCATTAGACACAGCCGTAATAAAGGTGGACTTGCCCGCATTGGGCATTCCGAGCAGGCCCACATCGGCCAGGACCTTGAGTTCCAGCTTCAGGCTTTTGCGCTCACCGGGCCAGCCTGGCGTTTTGCTGCGCGGCGCGCGGTTGGTCGAGCTTTTAAAGCGCAAGTTGCCAAAACCTCCGTCGCCGCCTTTGGCAATCAAAACCTGTTCGCCGGGTTCCATCAACTCAAACAGCACTTCGCCAGTCTCGGCATCGCTCAAGATACTACCGACTGGCATTTTCAAAATCACGTCGTCGCCTTTGGCGCCAAACATGTCGGAACCCATACCATGGCCACCGTTTTTGGCATCGTGGCGACGCGAAAAGCGAAAATCCACCAACGTGTTGAGATTAATGTCGGCTACTGCATAAACATGCCCACCCCGCCCACCATCGCCGCCGTTGGGCCCACCAAACTCTTTGTACTTCTCATGGCTGAACGAGACGCAGCCCGCCCCGCCATCACCTGCGGCGATGTCAATAAAGGCTTCGTCAACGAATTTCATGGCGGTGGCTCAAGTTAGCAGATAAAAGGCTAGTTTACAAACAGAAAAGCCCCGACGGGTCGGGGCTTCGGTTCAGTCAAAGACTTACCCTAGGTACGATCTTATGCTGCAACAGCAACAGCTGTGACACTGACGGTTTGCTTGGACAGTGCACCTTTGATGGCAAAAGAGACTTGACCGTCTACCAATGCAAACAAAGTATGGTCTTTGCCAATTCCGACATTGGTACCAGGATGGAACCGGGTACCACGCTGGCGCACAATGATGCTGCCTGCGTTAATGACTTCGCCGCCAAATTTTTTGACGCCAAGCATTTTGGGCTGGGAATCCCGCCCGTTTCGCGTAGAGCCGCCGCCTTTTTTCTGTGCCATTTTTCAGTTACTCCAGATATTTACCGCATCAACCGGCAATAGCGCCGATTTGCAGTTCTGTGTAGTTCTGCCGATGGCCTTGGCGCTTTTGGTAGTGCTTGCGCCTGCGCATTTTGAAAATGCGAATTTTGTCGCCTCTGCCATGAGAGATGACTGTCACAGTAACACTGGCACCTAGAACCAAGGGCGTACCGACTTTAATGCTAGCGCCGTCACCGACAGCCAACACTTGGTCAAAAACGATCTCTTGGCCTACGTCCGCAGCAATCTGTTCTACTTTAATTTTTTCACCAGCAGCAACTTTGTATTGTTTGCCGCCGGTTTTTATGACCGCGTACATGTAAGACCTCTT
>JANPIK010000031.1:0-71201 GCA_031424935.1 Polaromonas sp. | reverse complement strand
GCCAAAGTGCCCACCAGCCGCGCGCTGGCAGATGCTTTGGGTTTGTCGCGCAACACGGTGTCGCTGGCCTTGCAAGTGCTGGTAGACAAGGGGTTTTTGATCGCTGCTCCTCGCAGTGGTCTGGTGGTCAATGGCGATATTTTGCTGGGGCAAGCTGTCCAGTCCTCGCCTCAATCGGCCACGCCGACTGGCATGCAGTGGGACACCCGTCTGGTTTCCAGCGTTGCCGAGCAGCGCAACATCATCAAGCCTGCCAATTGGCAAGACTTCACCTATCCGTTTGTATATGGCCAGTTTGATGCCAGTCTGGTGCCGCTGAAGGACTGGCGAGCCTGCGCGCATCAAGCGCTGTTTGTACCTGCCGTTAAAAAGTGGGCACAAGACCACATCAACCGCGACTCCGAAGCCTTGCTGGACCAAATTCAGCACAGGCTGCTGCCAGCACGCGGCATCATGGCCCGGCGTGATGAAATTTTGGTGACGGCGGGGGCGCAAATGGCCTGCTATTTGTTGGCCAATGTGTTGCTGGACCGCAAGACTGTGGTGGGTATTGAAGACCCCGGCTATCCGGATGCGCGTAACAATTTTTTGCTCCGCAGTGAGCATGTCAAAGCCTTGCCAATTGACACCGACGGGCTGATTGCCTCGCGAGCCATGGGTCAGTGTGCTTATGTGTACGTCACGCCCAGCCACCAATGCCCGACGACTGTGACCATGCCCTTGGCACGTAGGCAAGAGATTTTGGCGTTGGCTAAAAGACGTGATGTGGTGCTGTTTGAAGATGACCACGAGAGTGAGTTGAACTTTTCAGGCCGACCGCTGCCCGCCCTGAAAAGCCTGGACACCGATGGACGCGTGATTTATCTGGGCAGCTTGTCTAAAACCCTGGCGCATGGCCTGCGCATTGGCTACATCGTGGCACCTGCGGAGCTGATACGCGAGCTGCGCGCCTTGCGGCGGCTCATCATGCGGCATGTGCCCGCCAACAATGCGCACACTGCCAGTTTGTTTATTGCGCAAGGTCATCACGATGCCTTTATTCGCAAGTTAAACGTCACTTACCGCGAGCGGCGTGCGTTGCTGAATCGCGCGTTTGAAAATTATCTGCCGCAGTTTCATGTTATGCCGTCACAGGGCGGCTCGGGTGCATGGATCAAAGGGCCAGACGGTTTGAACACACAGCAACTGGCTGAGCATTGTGCAGCGCGCGGTGTGTTGATCGAACCCGGCGATATTTTCTTTAAAAAATCATCTGCTTTGAGTCAGTCGCATTTACGTCTGGGTTATGCGGCCATACCGGGCAACCTTATTGATGCAGGCGTGCGAGAGCTGGCGAAGGCCTATACGTTAAACAAAGTCTAATTCCACTTCCAGATCATCCGTGCACTTTGTCGGCTTCGCTAGCCGTACGTTTGACCTGTCGCCCTCTTCACCTTCGCGTTCACGAATGATCTGGAAATGGAATAACTACTCCTGATTCAGGAGCTGCCTACCCTTTATATCCGGGGGCTACGGCCCTATTAGACGCCTAAAACCACCTAAAAGCGCCTGTCAAGCCAGCTTTTGAGCAGCTCAAAAACGGGCGCAGGTTGCAGCTCGTTAAAAAGCTCGTGGTAGTAGCCGTCAAAGCACTTGGCGGTAACGAGGCCGGGTTTGACGCTTTTGGCTTGCGCCGCCAGCTTGGCAAAGCGGCGACTGCCCGCCGGGTTGACCAATTTGTCTGCACCTGCGTACATCAGCAGGGTAGGGGTGCGCCACCGCCCAGCAAGCGCAACAGTCGCTGGGCCTGCGGTAGCAATAAATTCAGCCAAACGCGGCGAAATTTTGTTGTGCACCAGGCTGTCCGCTTGATAGGCCTGCACCACAGCGGGGTCATGCGAAATAAATTTTGCGTCCAGGCCGTTACCGACTTGCATATTGGGAAGCAAGCTCGGCAGCACTTTAAGCACCAGCTTTTGCAGCACACCCAGCCCGGCATCCAACGCAGGAGACGAGAGCACAAGTCCCTGCACTTTGCTCATTTTGAGCGACACAAAACGGCTGGCCACCAGCCCGCCCAGGCTGTGGCCCAACAAAATCACCGGCAGCTTGGGGTACCGCTCGCGGGTGTCGCCCAGCACCTCGGCCAGGTCGTCCAGCAGTGCATCTTTGCCGGGCAGGGTACCGGGCAAGCCGGTTGATTCCCCATGGCCGCGCTGGTCGTAAGCGCAGACCTCGAAGCCCCAATGGCACAGCAGATTGGCGACGTGGTCGTAGCGCCCGGCATGCTCGCCCAGACCATGAACCATCAGCACCACGCCACGCGCCGGAGCGCCCGGGTGGCCAGCGTGATTGACCGACTGCTCGGCCTGCCAGTGGTACAGCGCCAGATTTTCGCCGTCTCTGGCGGTGAAGGGCGTTAAAACGCGGCTGAACATCATCCGCAGTAAGTCATCTGCAGTGATTCATCAACCAGGTACACGCGCCATCACGTGAGCGACAGCGGCGGTGAGTTTTTTGGCATACGGCACATGCAAAAACTCGTTCGGCCCGTGGGCGTTGCTCTTTGGGCCCAGCACGCCGCAGACCATCATTTGCGCTTTCGGGAAACCTTTGCTGAGCATGTTCATCAGCGGTATCGTGCCGCCCTGGCCAATCGTGCCGCAAGGCGCGCCGAAAAAGTTTTGCGATGCATCGTTGAGCGCGTTTTCAAACCAGTCCACCGTGCTGGGTGCGTTCCAGCCAGTGGCACCGCCACCGCCTTCAAAGGTGACTTTGGCGTTGTACGGTGCGTTGTCCTCTAACAATTTTTTGAGTTCTTGCACCGCTTGAGATGCATCAACCAGCGGCGGGAACCGCAGCGACAGCTTGAACGCGGTGTAAGGCCGCAGCACATTGCCTGCGTCTTTTAATGCCGGAAAGCCTTCAGCGCCTGTGACGCTCAATGTGGGCCGCCAGGTACGGTTCAGCAAGGCCTCAACGGGGTCAGTGGTCATCGGCAGCGTGAAAGCGCTTGACCCTTCGCAGTCGTAATGCGCCCACGGGAAGCGCTTGTACAGCTCGTCACCGAGCGTGGCCGCCGTGACCTTGGCTTGTGCCAGCCTGTCAGCGGGAATAGCGCAATGAAAACTCTGCGGCAGCAGGCGGCCTGTGGCGCTGTCTTCTAACCTGTCAAGCACATGGCGCATGATGCGAAAGCTTGACGGGACCACGCCGCTAGCATCACCTGAATGCACGCCTTCATCCAACACCTCAACCTTCAGTACACCGCCGCCCATGCCGCGCAGGCTGGTGGTCAGCCACAACTGGTCATAGTTGCCAGCGCCTGAATCCAAGCACACGACCAAGGCCACATCGCCCAGCCGCTTGCGCAGCGCATCAACATACGGCAGCAAGTCGTAGGAGCCGCTTTCTTCACAGGTTTCAATCAAACCGACGATGCGTGGGTGCTCTACGCCCTGCGCTTTTAAAGCCTGTACCGCCGCAATGCTGGCGTACACCGCATAGCCGTCGTCAGCGCCGCCGCGCCCGTAAAGTTTGCCGTCCTGATATTTGGCCGTCCACGGGCCGAGGTCGCTGCGCCAGCCGGTGAATTCGGGCTGCTTGTCAAGGTGGCCATACATCAGCACAGTGGCCGTTGAGTTGGCACGAGTAGCTGGGATTTCAAAGAACAGCACCGGCGTGCGGCCTTCAAGCCGGATGACTTCCAACGTCAAACCTTCAACCTTTTGCGCTTCAACCCACGCAGCCGCGTTGCGCATGACGGCGTCGATATAGCCGTTCGCCTTCCAGTCGGCGTCAAAGCCGGGCGACTTGGCCGGAATGGCGATGTAGTCGCTGATTTGCCGGACGATGTCGCCGTCCCATTGGGCGCTGACCTGGCTCAAGGCCTGCGCAGCGTTGAGGATGTCAGCGGGGATTTCTTTGTGCAATGGTGCGTTCATATCAACTCCTGATAATTTGCCATCAACTCGCCCAAGCGGATGGCTTTTGTCGGCTGCCAAGCCGTGTTGAACTGAAGCGATGGCTTTGCGGCATGGGGAAAAAGCATGACAACGGTAGAGCCTAACAAAAATCGGCCCATCTCGTCGCCCTGTTTCAGTTCTATCTTTTGCTCAGCATAGTTCCAGGTTTTAACATCGGGCAGGCGCGGTGGGTTGACCACGCCATGCCACACCGTGGCCATGCTGCCCACGATGGTCGCGCCGACTAAAACCAGCACGAACGGGCCACGCGCAGATTCAAATACGCACACAACCCGCTCGTTGCGCGCAAACAGACCCGGCACACCACGCGCCGTGGTCGGGTTGACAGAAAACAAATCGCCCGGCACATAAATCATCTGCATCAAGCGCCCGTCACATGGCATATGAATGCGGTGGTAGTCCCTGGGGCTTAAGTACAGCGTGGCAAAGCTGCCGTCTTTAAATTGCTTTGCCAGTGCCGTATCACCACCGACCAGCGCAGTGGTTGAATACCGGTGGCCCTTAGCCTGAAATATCTGGTCACCCGATATCGGGCCGAACTGGCTGATCGCGCCATCGACCGGGCAAATCAAGTCGGCTTGGGCAATTGGCCGTGCACCGGGTTTTAGGGCGCGGGTAAAAAAGTCATTGAAGCTGGCGTAACTGGCGATGTTTGAGTCCAGCGCTTCGTCCATGTTGACGTTGTACTTGAGAACAAAACGACGAATGATTTCAGTGGTAACCCAGCCGCGCTCGTGGCCGGCGACCCAACCGGCAAATGCGGTAAGCGCCTGTTTAGGGAAAAGATACTGCGGAAGAACGGCTAGGGGAGGGAGCATCAGACTATTTTATGGGTACACCTGTGAGCCGTGGTGTGGGTCAGGGTGTGGGCGGTTGAACGGGCAGGCTTTGACATTCCCAAAATATGCGTGCTGTGCAGGTGCTGCAAATCTGCGGGTCGAGCTTGGGGAAGATCGTGGCAATCGCCACCCGCTTGTCCGGGAACTGATGCTCTGGCCCCAACAGACGGGTAAAGCCTGTGGTTTGCCACATCGCAATCACCTCGGGCCGCGGGCGGTGAAAGTACAAATCGCCGCCCATGGCGCGGCGGGCATTGAGCTCTTGCTCCCACAACTCGGCCCCCGCCAGGTCGATAAAGTTCATGCTTTTGCCCATCACCAGCAAATGCTTTTGCGGATTGGCTTCGTTGCGCAGGGCGTACAGCTTGTCCGCCACGTGCTGCGTGGCGCCAAAATAAACTTCACCTTCCATGCGAAGTAGTTTCAACTGCGGGCATTCAGGCAGAGCAGATGGGTTGTTGTCCAGCACAACGAACTGCCTGTCTGGACCCGGCGCATCAAACCCCATGGTGCGCATGGCAGGTTTTGATGTACGGTACAAAAACGTCATCAGCGACAGCAGCGTGCCCAACAAGATGGCCATCTCCAGGCGAATCGTCAAGGTGGCGATCAGTGTGGCGAAGGCGACGGAAAATTCGGTACGGCTCAAACTGAGCAATTCTCGCCAGCGCGGGGCATCAAACAAAGATACTGCCACCAACAGCAGCAATCCCGCCAGCGCAGCCATCGGGATTTTGGCCAGCAGTATGCTACTTACCGCAACCAAAGCCAACAGCAGCAGCGCAGAAAAGACCGCCGCCAGCGGCGTGCGCGCACCGGCCTGCAGGTTGGGCATAGACCGGTTCAGTGACCCGCACGAGACGTAGCACGAGAAAAAGCCACCGACGATGTTGGACAGCCCCTGGCCCCGAAACTCACGGTTCGCATCTATCCGCTGACCTGACTTGGCAGCCACGGCCTTGGCAATCGAGATGGACTGGCCGAGCGCCACAATCGTCAGTGCAAAGGCCAACCCCAGCAGTTCTGACGCCGCCGCCCAGCTGACGTCACTGAAATGGGGCAAAACAAACTGCGGCCACGGCGTAGCGATCTGGCCAATCGAACGCACCGCCATGCCGGTGGCTGCAGCCAGTGCGGTTGCTGTAGCCAAACCGATCAGCATGAAGGGCGAGCCAGGCTTCCGGGATCGAACACCCAGCGCCACCAGCACGGTGGTTGCCCCGACCAGCAAGGAAGCCCTGTCAATCTGTCCAAGCAGCGTGGCCACATGCATCAACACACTGGTCGCGCCACGCTCCCTGGCAGGCGGCAAGCCCAAAAACTCGGGCAATGCATAAATCGCTATCAACACAGCAGCACCCGAGGTAAAACCAAGCAGCGCGGCGGGCGAAATAAGATTGGCCAGGCTGCCCAGGCGCAGCGCGCCAATTAAAAACTGCATCACGCCCACCATTAACGTGACCGCCAAGGCCAACTGAATATAAGCGGGCGTAAAGGCCAGCGCCAGCGGCGACAACATGGCAAAAAGCGCCAGTGAAATGGTATTGGTCGGCCCTGACATGACGTGCCAGCTGGAGCCAAACAACGCAGCAATGATGCAGGGGATGACAGCGGTGTACAGGCCGTACTCTGGTGGCAAACCCGCCAGCACGGCAAACGCAATGCCCTGCGGCAGTACCAGCACCGCGCCCAGCAGACCAGCCAGCGCATCAGCACGCAGCGTGCCGGGGGTGACGTTGGGCGCCCAGTCGCCAAGCAGGCGCTGCCAGATGCTGATGTTTCTGCTTCTGAGGTTGCCTTGCATGTAAGCCCAAGCTTAATGCAGCTACGCCCAGCCCAGCAATCGCAGCATCAGTCCAGCAACAGCTGCCACTGCAATTACCCGAATCACGCCCCACTTCAAAACCCAAAGCGCAAGCGCTGCAGCCAGCACCATGCCCAGGGCTATCCAGTCAATGGGGCCTCCAGCGCCTAAAGGACGGGCGACAGCAGCTATAAAAAACAGAGCAAGATTGGCGATGACGCCAACCACCGCGGCGGTGACTGCGGCCAGCGGCGCAGTCAGCTTGAGGTTGCCGCGTGTTGACTCCACATACGGCCCGCCCGCCAGAATAAAAATAAACGAGGGCAAAAAGGTAAACCAGGTCGCTATGCAAGCCCCCAACGCCGCGCCCAAAAACAGCGCCTCCGGCCCCATCACAGCCTTACCCCAGCTGGCTACAAAGCCGACAAACGCGACGATGATGATCAGCGGGCCGGGCGTGGTCTCGCCCAGCGCCAAGCCGTCCATCATTTGCGCTGTGGTGAGCCACTGGTAATTCTCAACCGCCGCTTGGTTCACGTAAGGCAACACCGCATACGCGCCGCCAAACGTTAATAGCGCCGCTTTGGTAAAAAACCAGCCGATTTGTGTCAGCGTGCCCTGCCAGCCATATTTAAAAAACAGCAGTGTCATGGGCAGAAGCCACAGCACCGCGCCTACCACCAACACCATTGCAAAACGTGACGGCTTGAACAACGCATGCGGCGGCGATGGCGTGTCGTCATCAATCAGCGCGGCATGGTGCGCACCGCCCGCCTTGGCAGAATGACCCGTGCCCGTGCCCTTGCCCAACGCACCGGGAGCGACCCTGTTCAGCACCGCGCCCAGCAGCAGTGCTGCCAACACCACCCACGGGAAGGCGATATTAAAAGCCCATGCCGCTATAAAACTCATAGCTGCCAGCGCCCACGGAGCGGGCGCCAGCAGCGGATTACCCAGTGATTTGCTGGCGATGCGGTGCAACGCATGCAACACAATCGCTGCCACAGCGGGCTTGATGCCGTAAAAAATACCTGCCACAACGGGCTGCTCGCCAAACGCCATGTAGACCCAGCTCAGCACAATCAGCAGCACCAGCGACGGCAGCACAAACAGGGTGCCCGCCACCACGCCGCCCCAGGTGCGGTGCATCAGCCAGCCCAGGTAAGTGGCCAGTTGCTGTGCCTCCGGACCAGGCAGTAACATGCAAAAGTTCAGCGCATGCAAAAACCGTTTTTCAGAAATCCAGCGGCGCTTTTCAACCAACTCGCGGTGCATGATGGCAATCTGCCCGGCAGGCCCGCCAAAGCTGATGAAGCCCAGTTGCAGCCAAAAGCGCAGAGCTTCGGTAAATGATACTTGAGGGGACGGGTGCGTCATCATGGCTTGCTTTTTGCAATTGTTGGCAGCACGGCGCTGCGCCATTGGGCAATATCCTGCGCGCTGTCGACGCCGTCTTCGCCACCCTCAAAGCCGCCTGCCAACGCCCGCGCACTCAAACCTGCGGCACGCAAGGCAGCCGCTGCCCCTTGGCTTACATGGTGGCCATACACGCAGTACGTCACGACTTCCTGATGCGGGTTTGACACAAACAAGGCAGCGGCAAAAGCGGGCACTTGATCGGCTGGACATCGCTGCGCACCCATTAACATGCGCGTGCTTGCATCAAAGCGTGCCTGCGGCCGCACATCCAACAGCAAAGGCGCGTCGACTAGTCCTGTACGGCTGCCAAGGTCTTGTGGCGAGATAAATAAAGAAGAATCGGGGTCAAAAGAATCGATACGGGTGTCCACAAGGTACTCCAAACGAGTTGCCAGCGCTTGGACGGGACACCGTCTATCTGTGAAGATTCGGGAGGCCGTGTTCCCGATGGGTGGATATTAGCATCCCCGTAATGCCAAGGCTCTTGGTTTGGGTCAGCCAATCAGCGGGTTGTGACACTTGAGCGTGGGGAAGCGAGAGAAGTCACGGTCAGCCGTCCAGAACTCGCGCACGCCATGCTGCAGGCAAATGGCTGCGATTCGGGCGTCGTGAACCAGCGAACCTCTCACGTCTGCGGCTGTTAATATTTTTTGCAAAACAGCCCAGTGAGTCTGCGTTTCGCCGATGATTTTTAAGGGCTCGCTGCCTAGCCACAGATCGATTTGGTAATTGGCTTGCTCTGGTGTTGACGCAGGCAAGTACCTTTTGGGGTGCGTCACTACGCCGTAAAACTCATGCAAACATGGCCACGGGATAGCCCAAGCAGAACGCCCCTCCGCCAGCTCGCGCATGCATGCCGCGGCTTTTTCGTAGAAAGGTGATTCAGTGCGATGCGCGTAAATCAAAATGTTGGCATCAACGCCAATCACGCACTGCGATCTTCGTAAATCATGTCGCGCACTTCAGCCCACGTCAGGTTTTCTTGTCCTGGTTGCAGCCCCTGACCACTCACGCTGCCGTCTTTTAGCTTGTACGGTTTGGGGTTACGTAAATCTCGCAACACGCTTTCCAAACCTTGCTCAACCAAAGCACGCAAGGTGGTGTTGTGCGCTTGCGCAAGGCTTTTAGCCTCCAGCATCAAGGCGTCAGACACTTCAATGGTTGTTTTCATGGCAATATGGTTAAAGCAATATGGCTAGCCATATTATCATCAAAAATGCTCGCCAGCCTACCCGCGCTGAAACTTGAACACTGCCCGACTCGCTAAAGCATTCGGCCACAAGCGGACTTCGCGGCCGTCTTGCAGGCCGAACTGATCCAGTATTTCAAGCTGGTTTTTCACGGCAAGTGCTTCAAAATCTTGCAAGGTACCGACGCGAATGTTGGGCGTGTCGTACCACTGGTAGGGCAGCACTTTGGTGACGGGCATGCGGCCGCGCAAAACAGCTAGGCGGTTCGGCCAGTGACCGAAATTCGGAAAGGCGACGATGCCGATGCGGCCAACCCGCGCCGTCTCGCGCAGCATGACTTCGGCGTTGCGCAGGTGCTGGAGTGTGTCGATTTGCAGTACGACGTCGAACGAGGCATCGCCAAACAACGCCAGGCCTTCGTCGAGGTTGAGCTGGATCACATTGACGCCGCGTGCCACGCAAGCTTGCACGTTGGTGTCGTTGATTTCAACGCCGTAGCCTGAGCAGTCGCGCTCTTTGATCAGGTACGCCAGCAGCTCGCCGGTGCCGCAGCCCAGGTCAAGCACGCGCGAGCCATGCGGCACAAGACGGGCGATGGACAGAAGGTCGGGGGAAGGTGCGGTATTCATGCAGCCACCTTGCTCTGAAAATAGGAGCGCACTACGCCCATATAACGTGGGTCATCGAGCAAAAATGCATCGTGCCCATGCGGCGCATCAATCTCGGCGTAGCTCACGTCGCATTGGTTATCCAGCAGCGCCCTGACGATTTCGCGGCTGCGAGACGGGGCAAAGCGCCAGTCGGTGGTGAAACTGACGAGCAGGAATTTGGCCGTGGCTTGTTTCAAAGCGGCGCTTAAATCGCCGCCAAAGCTTGCGGCGGGGTCAAAGTAATCAAGCGCGCGGGTGATCAGCAAGTAGGTGTTGGCATCGAAGTATTCACTGAATTTATCGCCCTGGTAGCGCAAGTAACTTTCAATTTGAAACTCCACGTCTTGCGTTGAAAACTTGTAGCCGCTGGCGTGTGCGCCCGAAACCTCCCTGAGTTGACGTCCAAACTTTTCATTCATCACATCGTCGCTGAGGTAAGTGATGTGCCCAATCATTCGGGCAATGCGCAGGCCGCGCTTGGGCAACACGCCGTGCGCAGCATAGTGGCCTTCGCAAAAGTCTGGGTCGGTGACGATGGCGCGGCGGGCGACTTCGTTAAATGCGATGTTTTCTGCCGTTAAATTGGGGGCGCTGGCCACTACAACCGCGTGCTTTACCCGATGAGGATATTGCAGCGTCCAGCTTAAGGCCTGCATTCCACCCAGGCTACCGCCCATCACCGCAGCCAGCGTCTGAATCCCCAAGGCGCTAATGAGCCGAGCCTGCGCATCGACCCAGTCTTGTACGGTAATGACAGGAAAGTCAGCGCCGTAAATCTTGCCGGTGTCCGGGTTGATCTGCATCGGCCCGGTCGAGCCGAAACATGAGCCCAAGTTGTTGACACCAATCACAAAAAACTGGTTGGTGTCCACCGACTTGCCGGGGCCAATCATGGTGTCCCACCAGCCTTCGGATTTGGGCTGGCCAGCATACACGCCCGCTACGTGGTGCGAGGCGTTGAGCGCGTGGCAAACCAGCACGGCGTTAGATTTGTCGTCGTTCAGCGTGCCGTAGGTCTCAAAGCTCAAGTCATAACTGCGAATCGACGCGCCGCTTTGCAGCGGCAAAGTCTCTTCGAAATGCATGGATTGGGGCGTGGCAATCAACATTTTTTAGCGTGTTAAAAATAAAAAACCCGGCATCGCTGAAGGCGAGGCCGGGTTGGCAGGCGTCTTTAGCTGAACTTATTAAGCGCCCGCAAGCTGTAGCAAATCGGCGCACTTGCAGTATATCAACCCAAAAGAGCGTACAGGCCCAAGCCCAAAAAGATGATCGCGCTGACGATGTGTACCACCCGCAGCGGCACCAGGCGCGTCATGCGCTCACCAAGCCACACCACCGGCACATTGGCCAGCATCATGCCCAGCGTGGTGCCGGCCACTACGGCCACATAAGCATCAAAGCGTGCTGCCAGCATGACGGTAGCCACCTGCGTTTTGTCGCCCATCTCTGCCAAAAAGAACAGCAAAAGCGTGGTGCCAAAAACGCCAAAACGCATGGGCTTTTTATCCGCCGCATCGTCCAGCTTGTCGGGAATCAGCATCCATACCGCCATCGCAATGAATGATGCGCCCAATATCCAGCGCAGGGTTTGTGGGCTGATGACTGTGGTGATCCATGCACCCAATGCACCGGCCATGGCGTGGTTTAAAACAGTCGCGACAAAAATGCCCCACGCAATCGGCCAGGGTTTTTTAAAACGTGCCGCCAGCAGCAGGGCCAGCAACTGCGTTTTGTCGCCAATTTCGGCCAGAGCGACGATCCCTGTAGAGATTAGAAAAGCTTCCAAACTACTCCTGAATTTATAGCTGCATGTCTAGGTTTTGATTGGGCCAACGGTTGATTTAAGCATAAAAATACGCTTTCAAGTCGCTCTGGCGACGTTTTTACAATGCGACGTGTTGCGCCTGCATCCCAACAGCGTATCCTGAAGCATCTGACAACCTGGAGACTAAAAATGAACATTGCCTCACTGCAAAACACCGTCACCGCTGAAGAATGGCAATTGCGCTGTGACCTGGCCGCCTGCTACCGGCTGGTCGCGCTGTATGGGTGGAGCGATCTGGTCTTTACCCACATCAGTGCCAAATTGCCGGAGTCGGTATCAAGTGCTGGATCACACCACTTTTTGATCAACCCCTACGGCTTGATGTTTGATGAAATCACCGCGTCCAGCTTGGTCAAGGTCGACGAACTCTGCAACAAAGTCATTGAGTCGCCCTACCCGGTTAACCCCGCCGGTTTTGTGATTCACAGCGCGGTGCATGAGGCGCGCCATGATGCGCAATGCGTGCTTCACACCCACACCCGTGCGGGCGTGGCGGTCAGCGCGCAAGCTGCGGGGGTGCTACCTATTAGCCAGCAGTCAACCTTTGTGCTGGGCTCGTTGTCGTATCACGACTACGAAGGCGTGGCTTTTAGGGACGACGAAAAGCCGCGCTTGCAGGCCGACCTGGGCCAGGCTAACTTTTTGGTGCTGCGCAACCACGGCCTACTGGTGGTGGGCAAGACAATTGCCGATGCATTTTTAACCATGTACACCTTTGAAAATGCCTGCAGGATACAAATTGACGCGCAAGCCGGCGGTACGGCGCTGACGCGAGTCAACCCGTTGATCGTCAAAGGCGTGGCAGAAGCCATGCGGGTGCAAACCGGGGGCTTGGGCGGGGCATTTGTCTGGCCGTCGCTGATACGCAAGCTGGATCGACTTGACAAAAGTTATAAAACTTAAGTTCTGCCCCCGTATTCAGGGCGTTACCAGCTATTCATTTCATAGCGTTTGTTTCAAAGCGTTTATGCGGCAAAAATCATCAAGCTGTCGCCAAAGGCTGCGTTTGCTGGTAGTCGCCCTCCAGCACTTGGAGCTCTTTGCGCAGCATTTGGACACCGCCAAAAATCGTGGCAAAAGCCACATCTTTGGCGTCGCGTCCGGTGCCGACACGCACCAGCCGGTCAATCGGTGCCATTTTGGTAGGGTCAAACACTACCCATCGGTTGTCTAGCCAGGCTTCAAACACGGCGTGAAAATCTTGCGGCGGCTCTTGAAAATAAACATAACCCACCACCAAGCGCGCAGGAATGTTCAATGCCCGGCAAAACGTGATGCCCAGGTGCGCAAAGTCGCGGCAAACACCCGCACGCTGCACAAACACTTCTTGCGCTGTGGTGGTGGAGTTGCTAAAACCGGGCATGTAATAAATATTTTTATGAATCCAGTTTTCTATGGCGTGAACCCGGCTAACGCCGCGCGGCAAGTCGCCAAACAACTGCTGCGCCACGCGGCTCAAAATGTCTGATTCGCAATAACGGCTGGGCATCAAGTAGCGCAGCACGTCATCAGGCACGGCAGTGATGTGCTCTTCATCCAGATGGCTAGGCGTGGGGTGCGCAATGAGTTCGACCTGCGCGTTGTAGTTGACAGACAAAACACCTTTGGGTGCGTCCAGCCTCACAAAGCGATTGCCGTTGCGCTCGTCTGAAAACGTACGCACCTTCACGCTGGGCGTGATGCTCAGGCGCTCCGACACCACCCGGTGGCCGGCATGAAAAGCCGCCTCAATGTTGAATAAAAAATGGGCTGGGTGCGTGACCTCGTAGTCAAGTTGCAGGTCGATCGTGGCGGTGTGCATAGGCAATAAGAGGGCAATTAAAAAATAGGACGTACCGATAGTTTATTTCAGCGCTTTTTTAACGGCACCCACACCTAAGGCAGCCAACACCACAAAGACCACCGCCAGGATCAGAAACAAGCCAAACAAAATCTTTGCAATGCCAGCAGAACCCGCAGCAACGCCGCCAAAGCCTAAAACACCAGCGACCAGTGAAATCAGCGCAAAAATAATGGCGTACTTGAGCATGGTGAGATCCTGTAGTTAAGTAATCCACATGCTATAGCCCTGTCAGTCAAGCACTGATCAGTCGCCAAGCTTTTAAAACGTAGGACAAGATGAAGCTTGCGCAAGCATGTTTGACGGTGCCTCTTTACACTGGTGGGTGTTTTTAGATGGCGTCGTTACTTTTCAGGATGTTTTATGAAGCTTTATTTTTCTCCAGGTGCCTGCTCGTTGTCGGTTCACATCACGCTGCATGAGGCAGGCATGGCGTTCACGCCAATTGCTGCCCCCACCAAAACCCACAAGCTGCCCGACGGTACAGACTACTACAGCATCAACCCGCTGGGTTACGTGCCCTTGCTCGAGCTCAGCGATGGCACGCGCCTGACCGAGGGTCCGGCCATCGTGCAGTACATTGCCGATCAGGTGCCTGAAAAAAACCTGGCACCCGCCAACGGCAGCATCGCCCGGGCGCAAATGCAGGGCTGGTTAAACTTTATTGGTACAGAACTGCACAAGGGCTTTTCTCCTCTTTTCAGCCCCACCACGCCCGCCGAATACAAACCCATCGTGATCGAAAAGCTGCTCAGCCGCTTTCAATGGGTGGATGAGCAGCTGGCAGGCAAAAAGTATCTGATGGGCGACAACTTCAGCGTTGCTGACCCCTACCTTTTTAATGTCAGCAACTGGGCGCCGCTGGTCAAGGTCGATCTGTCCGGCTTTGCCAACCTGGCAACGTTTCGCGCACACATGCGCGAGCGCCCATCCGTGCAGGCCGCCATGCGGGCCGAAGGTTTGAAGGTTTGATCAACTCAACTGACACAAACTCAGCAGTCTGTCTTGCGCGGGTTTTTAGGTTTTCCGCCAAACTTCTCGATTGTTTGTCTTTTTAAAGTTTTACATGCCCACATTGTTTGACCCCGTCGCCGCAGGTGATCTGAAATTAGCCAACCGCATCGTCATGGCGCCGCTGACGCGCAACCGCTCGCCCGATGCGATTCCTGGGCCTTTTGCTGCGGCTTATTACACCCAGCGCGCCACGGCGGGCCTCATCATTACTGAGGCCACGGCAATCAGCCACCAGGCCCAAGGCTACGCTGATGTACCCGGTTTGTACGGCACCGAACAATTGGATGCCTGGAAGAAGGTCACCCATGACGTACACGCTGCTGGCGGCAAGATTGTGGTGCAGCTTTGGCACGTGGGCCGTGTGTCGCATACGTCCCTGCAGCCAGACAATGGCGCACCGGTTGCGCCATCGGCCATCACGGCTAAAACCAAAACGGTGCTGATCAAGGACGGCGTACCGACGTTTGTTGAAACCTCCGAGCCGCGTGCGCTGACCGCCAAAGAACTGCCAGAGCTGGTGCACAGCTACCAGGCAGCGGCGCGCAATGCCGTGGTAACCGCAGGCTTTGACGGGGTTGAGATTCATGGGGCCAACGGTTATTTGCTCGATCAGTTTTTAAAAGACGGCTCCAACCAGCGCCATGACGACTACGGCGGCTCGATTGAAAACCGCGCCCGCGTTTTGCTTGAAGTCACCCGCACCGTGGTGGACGCGGTTGGCGGTGGCCGCACCGGTATTCGGCTTTCGCCCGTCACCCCAGCCAACGACGCCCATGACAGCGACCCTCAACCCCTGTTTGACCATGTGGTGCGCGAGCTGGCCAGCATGAATCTGGCTTACATCCACATCATTGAAGGCGCCACCGGCGGACCGCGAGAGCTGCCAGATCGACCGTTTGACTACGCCGCGCTCAAAGCCGCTTACCGCGACGCGGGCGGCAAAGGTGCGTGGATGGTGAACAACGGCTACGATCAGACCATGGCAGAAAACGCAGTCAAGCACGGCGATGACCTGGTGGCCTTTGGCAAGCTGTACATTGGCAACCCAGATTTAGTGGCGCGCTTAAAGCAAGGCGGCCCATTTAACCCCAGCAACCAAAAGACCTGGTACGGCGGTGGTGCAGAAGGCTATACCGACTACCCGGCGCTTTAATGGCGGTCCTGGGGGCTTGACTGTGCGTGTGGACACGTGATGTGCCTCATTACCTTGGATTGGCAGCCCGACACGCCCGTGCCTTTGCGTGTTGTGGCAAACCGTGATGAGTTTTACGCCCGCCCGACTTTGGGTTTGCACCACTGGCCGGGGCGGCGTATGGTTGCAGGACAAGATTTGCAGGCTGGCGGCACGTGGCTTGGTCTGGCGGTCTGCAAAAAGTCAAATCGTTTTCGCCTCGCGGCGCTGACCAACTTCCGGTGCTTGTCGGCGCAAATGCGGAATGCGGTGTCCAGAGGCCAGATCACGTTGAATTTTTTGTCGGGCGACATGGGCGCGCAAAGCTATCTGCAAGCGCTGGCCAGCAACACTGGCCAATACAACCCCTTTAATTTGATTCTGTTTGATGGCCAAAGCCTGATGGGGTTTGAGAGCCGGCATGCTCGCGCATTTGCCTTGCCTGCGGGCATCAGCTCGGTATCAAATGCGGATTTTGATACGCCGTGGCCCAAGCTTGAACGGCTGCGCGCATCCTTTGCGCAAACGCTGGCAGCCGAACATGATGAGCTCGTGCTGCAAGACCAGCTTTTTACCCTGCTGGCTGATGACCGGACAGCCCCCGAGGCTGCGTTGCCCCACACTGGCTTGTCGCTCGCCAAAGAGCGGGTGTTGTCGGCGACATTTATACGCACGCCCGACTACGGCACCCGCGCGTCCAGCGTGGTGCGCATAGCTAACGAGACCGCCCGATTTACAGAAAGACGCTTTGGTGCAGGCGGCTTTGAAGGCGAAACAACCCTGCTGGTGTCCCTTGCCTAAGGCAGGCAAAACCCTACGCTATGTATTTAAGAGCTACAAACATAGCGTTTTAATGGGCACAGGCCCTAAATCACACTTATTTCAGACAAATATGCGTCCAAGCTGCCGTTTAAGCGCTTTTAACGTTTGAACCACCGGTCCAGCGCCCACGGCCCTAACCCGTAAATGGCCAGCGCCGCCAGCAGCGTGCCCCACAAAATGTGTTGCTGCAGGGCGGCGGGTGCGATGTCGCTGAGCGCCACCACCGCCACGGCGTTCACCACAAAAAGGCCGAGCGCTGAAAATCTACCCGCCAGCCCCAACACCAACAATACAGGCAGCACCAGCTCGCCCGCAGTGCCCATCATTGCGGCCAGAGCGGGTGATAAAAAAGGCACTTTGTATTCGTCTGTGAAAAGCGCCACCGTCGTGTCCCAGTCGCGCAGCTTGGTCAGGCCAGACAAAAAGAAGACTTGGGCAATGTACAACCGGGCAAGCAGCGCTGCCAAGGGTTGGAGCGCGTTGAGCAAGCGCGTCAATGGGCTCCAGGCGTGGTGCAGCTTGTCAATCAAGGTGGCCGATGGATTTGTCATGATGCGCCCTATTTTTATTGAAATGGTTACTTTGCAGCTCTTGTCCGGCGCCGAGCACGGCACCAGTGATCAGCCCGGTTTGCACAGCCGCCCCCAGCCATGCGTTGAAGTCAAACGCAGCATCAAAGGCCAGTGCTTGGCCCAGTGCCACATCAAGGTCTGCTCTTTCGATCAACGCCGTGATCAAGGTGTGCTCTGCCCTGGTCATATGGCGCAGCATCGGTTTTAAGCCTTGGCGCCACACCAGTGCGTGCTCGCCATGCCCTTGGCGCAGCAGCTCGGCGGCCTCGGTTATCGCAGGACGGTTAACCAAATGGGCGTTGACAAGACTGACAACCGGGTAAGCGCTGGCCAGTGTGAACGCACCCGGGCTGGTCACCAAGCTGGCGGGCTGGGCCGCATCGTTTTGTGCCAACAGCGCGAACGAGCCGACGTCGAGCAGGGCGTTGGGCGCAGTGGCAGCGCAGTGCAACGCCCACTCAATACGCGCCACATCGGCCAGAAAAGGCTCGCCCGCCAGTTGCGGCGCGGCGTCCAGGTACTCGGGCAATGGCGCACCCCACTGGCCGATGTCGCCGCGCTGTGGCGGGAACTGCCGCCAAAAGTGCCGCGCTAAGGGCTCAAAACTGTCAATTCCTATCAACTGGCAAACCACCGGATAAGTGCTGGCCAGCGTGCGCTCGGCCAATACCGCGCGGTTGGCCTGGTAAACCTGCAAACCGCGCGAGTCAAATACGCCGCTGCCCTGACCCATAAGCGCATGCAGCAAGCTGGATTGCTCGTGCGCCAGTGGGCTGGTCATGCGCTTTTTGCCAGAGCGGCTTCGTCAAGCAATACGGCCAACGGCGGTACGTCGGTGTCCCACTCGATCAAGGCGGGGACCCTTGCAGGGCGACCAAAACGGGTCTGCGCATGGCGGTAGATTTGCCACACTGGCGCACATACCCGGCTGCCGTGGTCGTCAACCACCACATCGCCCAGGTTGATGTGGCCGGCCAGATGCAGCTCACCGACTGAGTCTGGGGCGATGGCGTCTATCCAGCGCAGACATGATTCGAGCGGGTCAGAAAAATGGGGGTCGCTGTGGTGTTCTTGATGGCGCTGTTGATCGGCGATTTGATCGTTCAGCGCGTTCACGTAAATGTTGTTCACGTCTACCAGCAGGCCGCAGCCGGTGCGCTGAACCAGCGCGTTAAGAAAATCCGTCTCGCTGCAGTCGCTGCTGCCATAGCTGATGTAAGCCGACAGGTTTTCAACCAGCAACGGGCGCTTGAGCCGCTCCTGCACCCGCTGCACGTTGGCACACAGCACGTCGAGTGATGCATTGTTAAACGGTATGGGTAACAAGTCGGCTGCATGTACCGGTTGCCCCGCAACATGGCCGCGTGCGAAACAGGCATGGTCAGACACAAGAATCGGCTCTATCTGGTCAACCAGACGTGCCAGCTGATCAAGGTGCCAAGGGTCGATGCCTACGGCTGAGCCAAGTGCCAACCCCACGCCATGCAAACTTACCGGGTAGTGCTGTCTGCCCTGCAAAAGCACAGCCAGAGCAGCGCCACCTGCCGCGAAAAAATTCTCGGAATGAACTTCGATAAAGTCAAGCGGCGGCAGCTGCTCCAGCAACGCACGGTAGTGAGCATGGCGCCAGCCGATGCCCACAACTGCAGCCTGGGAAGGCGGCAAAACTGAAGCCTTGGCTGCCGGCATTGGTTTAATTAGGAAGCAAGAACGCTAAAAGATCAGCTCTTTTTCTCGCTCATTTTCATTTTGGCGGCATCGGCCGTCATGCCTTTCATGCTGGCGCAAGTACCCTTTGCCACATATTTCCACTCGCCCGCATCCATCGTGAGTTTGGACTGCCCTGCGCAAGAATGCGTACCGGACAAATTGGCACAGTCGTTTTTACCGGCTTCAGCGATGCCGTAGCATTTTTCTTTTTCTTGGGCAACAGCAGGCGTGGCCACCAAAAAGGTCGACAAAAGGGAGGCTGCAGCAGCGGCGATCAGGGCGCGTTGGTTCATGAAAATCTCCAGTTAAAAATAAAGCGTTAATGTTGCAAATCAACCGTGACAGCGGTTTTCTGTCGGGTTAAAGCTTAGTCAGCCGCGCTCCGGTTTTCTTACAGCTTTATTTGATGATTTGTTCTTGTTAAAGCTCGTTATTCGTTTTTTCTACAGCAAATCGGCAATCTTGTCCCACGCCTCAGGCGGGATGCGCCCCACATAACGTTCAACAACTTTGCCTGTTTTGTCCAGCAGGTATGCGGCCGGCAACATGCTGTGTTTGCCCAGGTTGTCTTTGTAGCCCGACTCGCCTGTCCACAGCTGCACGAAGCGCTCTTTCATGGGCACTGTGCGGGTAATGATGCGCTCGTAATCCAGCAAGTCCTGCACCTTGCCGTCGGTGCTGATGGCGACCAGCTCAAACGGTTTGCCAGCCCAGCCGGAGTAGTTGTTGCGCAGCTCGGGCATTTTGTCGCGGCATACGGCGCAGCTGGTGGACCAGAACATCACAAGTACCACCTTACCCTTGAGCATGGCCACATTAAACGGCGCGCCGTCTATGGTTTTACCTTCAATTTGCGGCAAGATTGCAGGCGCTGACGCCTGTGCGGGCCGGGCTGGTGTCGGCGTGCCCTGGGCTAAGGCAGACCCCAAAAACAGTGCTGTCAGCAACAAGGCAAGGTAACGTGTGTTTAACAATTTGGGACGCATGGTGGGCTCTTTCTTTTTTAAAAATTCAGTGATGGAGTATGCCGCGACGCAACGGTTCCGGCTAGACTGCCCGGCATGACGTCCTTAAGCTTTGAAGATCAGCTGGTTGAACACCGCGTGTACTTGGCGCGTTTTGCTCGCCTGCAACTGCGCAATGACGCCTGGGCTGAAGACGCCGTATCTGAGACACTGTTGGCGGCGCTTTCAAAACCACAGGCGTTTGGCAACCGGTCCCAGCTTAAAAGCTGGTTGGTGGGGATTCTCAAACACAAAGTGATCGACATCATCCGCTGCAACACGCGCGAGATGGCCACACCCGACACTGACACCGATAACGACGGCGACGAGCTGGACCGGCTGGCCTTTAAGGCCGACGGCCATTTTGTTGAACAGCCCGCCAGCTGGGGCGACCCCCATGAGACGCTGCAGCAGCGCCAGTTTTTTGAAGTGCTTGATGCCTGCTTAGAGCGCTTGCCGCCTGCGCTGGGGCGGCTTTTTTTAATGCGCGAGTGGTTGGAGTTGTCTTCTCTGGAGGTGTGTAAGGAACTGGCGCTCACCCCGACTAACCTCTATGTACAGCTGCACCGAGCCCGCCTGCGGCTTCAGGAGTGCTTGAACATTCAGTGGTTCGGCCAAGGTACCCGCTAACTTTTTAAATTTATGGCGACATTAACGCTTTTAAGACGCTCTTGCAAACAGGTCGCCGCGCTGGTCATCGCGCGTGAAGACCGCGCCCTCAGGCTCAGCGATACCCTGGCCTTGAAGCTGCACATGATGGCCTGCCAAGCCTGCCCTGAGTTTGAAAACCAGGTGCTCACGATGCGGGCCGCCCTGGGCAAGTGGCGCAACTACTCCGCTGATGACAGCAAGATCTGAGTCACTGCGCGGGCCCGTCTTGATCGCCAACGATGCCTTTTTTGTAATAGATTACGACAAGCACCTGACGCCAGGCCACTTGGCGCATAATCTGTGGGTATAAATTTCGGTCATGCTCAGATTTGGGGTCAGGCTAGACGTTTATACGGGTTAGTGATCGGCCAGTTTCGCGCGCTACAGCGGTATGTTTACGATTTGTTGTGCTACCGGGGCTCCATCGCTTTTGATATGTGTGTTTTTAGAGGAGTCCCTTGATGGGCAACAAACTTTACGTCGGCAATTTGCCTTACTCGGTCCGCGACGAAGATCTGCAACAGTCTTTTGGCCAATTTGGAGCCGTGACCAGCGCTAAAGTCATGATGGAGCGCGATACCGGTCGTTCAAAAGGCTTTGGCTTTGTAGAAATGGGCAGCGATTCAGAAGCGCAGGCGGCTATTGCCGGTATGAACGGCCAGCCGCTGGGTGGCCGCAGTGTTGTTGTGAATGAAGCACGTCCCATGGAAGCGCGTCCCCCACGCTCTGGCGGCGGTGGCTTTGGTGGCGGTGGCGGCTACGGTGGTGGTGGTGGTGATCGTTCAGGTGGCGGCGGCTACGGCGGCGGTGGTGGTGGTGGTGATCGTTCAGGTGGCGGCGGCTACGGCGGCGGTGGTGGTGGCGGTGATCGCTCAGGTGGCGGTGGCTACGGCGGCGGTGGCGGTGATCGCTCAGGCGGTGGCGGCTACGGCGGCGGTGGTGGTCGTTCTGGTGGCGGAGGCGGTGATGGCGGCTTTCGTAGCCCCTACGGCGGCGGCGGTGCGGGTGGCGGCCGATCTGGCGGCGGTGGTGGTGGTGGACGCGGCGGCTATTAAGCCCGTGCAACTGCTCTCAGTCTGACGATCACTTCAGGCCAAGCAAAAAAGGCTTCAAAACAGCGTTTTGAGGCCTTTTTAACGCCCAAAACAGGCCCTGATTCAATCGCAAATAATGGCTTTTTAACTGTCTGCTTGTCGCGGTTTGCGCGCCCGGCCAGCCAACGCCTTGTCAAATAAGGCATTTGGCAGCAGACGCAAAAGCTTGGCTACTGCGCCCATTTGCCAGGGAATCACGCGGTAACTTGCGCCCGCTTCAATGGCCGCAAAAGCTTTGTCTGCAAAGGCCTGGGGCGGCATTAAAAACGGCATGGCGTAACTGTTTTTCTGCGTCAGCGGCGTGTCGATATACCCAGGGCAGATCGTCACCACTTTCACCCCAGACGGTTTGAGCTCGCCGCGCAGGCTTTCGCAATAGGCAATCACTGCCGCCTTGCTGGCGCAATAAGCGCCGTGCCCCGGCAGGCCGCGTATGCCGGCGACGCTGCCAATGCCCACCAGTGCGCCCGACCCGCGCTGCGCCATGGCGGCGATAAAGGGGTGAAAAGTTGCCGCCAGCCCGATGTTGTTGGTGGCAAAAGTTTTTGCCATCACGTCCAGGTCAGTGCGGATGGCGCTGTCCATGCCGATGCTGATGCCGGCGTTGGCCACCACCACATCGGGCACACCCTGCCGGGCGATGCAGGCCTGCCCGGCGGCCACAATGCTGTCTGTTTCAGCCACGTCAGCGCTATATATTTCATAGCTATCAGCGCATATATTCATTGCGCCAGCCCACGCTTTTACTTCTTCAGTACGGCGAGCGACCAAGGCCAGTCGATAGCCTGCCTGATGAAACCTGAACGCTAACGCCTGACCAATGCCACTGGATGCGCCGGTGATGAAAACCAGCGGCATCATCGGCTGGGGCCGGTTTGGGCGCGCGGCACCCCAGGCACCAGCTGGGCTTTGACACGGCCTTTGAGCTCGGCAATGCCGCTGATGTTGTCATAAGCAAAGCTGTCCCCGGCGAACTGGTCGGAACCACGTATCAGCACCACCGGCAGGTGCGATTTGACCCGCTCCTGATTGACGAACGCGTGCAAAAACTCGCCCCGAAACTCCAGGCGAGGCAGCGTTTTGCCGTCCGCACCCAGCACTGCTTCGCGCACGACTCTGGCGTTGCCCATCAGCTGTATTTCGGAGCCGTCGCCGTTGGCCAGTGCCCGGTTACCGGTTGAGGTGACAGGCCTGCCCGCATCGCTGATGGACAAGATGCGCGGTTGGTCAATCTCCAGTGTGTCGCTGGCCGGGTAGTGGCGGCCTTCGACGCCATAAATCTCCGTTTTTAGCTGCCCGGTTTCACCAAACGATTTGACGGTGAACTTGCGCATAAAGTAGTCCACATCGTACTTGGCGACTTTGGCGGACTCCTGAGCCTTGAACACGGGAGAGTTACGCACCAGCCAATAAGTGCCCAGTGCCAGCGCGCCCATCAGCACCACCGGCAGATAAATCGACACTTGATCCCAGGTGCGCAGCGCGCGCTGCCAGGGGTTGTGCAAAATTCGAAGCTTCGGCGTCATGCGCAGTAAGCCTTGAGCAACTGCGCGTAACGACCACTGGCCATAAGCAGCAGGTCACAAAACTCTCGTGCTGCACCGTGTCCGCCATGCGCGGTGGTGATGTGCTGGGCAATGGCTTTGACCTCTGGGTGCGCGTTGACAGGGGCACAGCTGAAGGCTGCACGTTGCAGCATGGCCAAGTCTGGCCAGTCATCGCCCATCGCGGCGGCTTGGGTCCAATCCAGCCCCAGTGCATTGAGGGTACTTTCAGCCGCGGGGCATTTGTCTTCGGTGCCAAAGTGGGCGTGGGTGATGCCCAACGCCGCCAGTCGGGCGCGCAGGGGCAAGCTGTCGCGGCCGGTAATCACGGCCGGCGTAATACCCGCTTGCTGCAGCAGTTTTAAACCGTGGCCATCCAGCGTATGAAAGCGCTTGAGTGTCTCGCCTTGTTCAGACAGGTACAGTCCGCCATCGGTCAGCACACCGTCCACATCAAAAAAAGCAACTTTGATGCCTTGGGCTTTGAGCAGCAGCGCGGGCGCAAAGGTGAGCGCGGGGTTCATATCACTTTTGCTCTCAAAAGGTCATTGCTGTTCAGGGCACCGCACAGATTTTTTGCCGCGTCCACCACCAAAACGCAGGTGATGCTGTGCTCCTCCATCAGCGCCACGGCCTCAACGGCCAGGCTGTGCGCCGTGACTGTACGCGGGCTGGGGTGCATCACATCGCCAGCTTTCAGGCTGCGCAAGTCAATACCTGTCTCTACCAGGCGGCGTAAGTCACCGTCGGTAAATATTCCCAGCACACAGCCTGAATCATCCGTCACTGCCGAGGCGCCCAGGCCCTTGCGGCTCATCTCGCGCATCAGCTCGCTAAAGCTGGCGTTGCGCGCGACAAAAGGCACTTGAGCACCGGTTCGCATGACGTCACTGACATGGGTCAGCAGCTTGCGACCCAACGCGCCACCGGGGTGGGAACGGGCAAAGTCCGCCTCTTTAAAGCCGCGCGCATCCAGCAGCGCCACGGCCAGCGCATCGCCCATGGCCAACTGTGCAGTGGTACTGGCGGTGGGCGCCAGATTCAAAGGGCATGCCTCTTGCGCGACGCTGCTGTCCAGCGTGACTTGCGCCCGCCTGGCAAGTGTTGACTGTGCGCCGCCCGTAATCGCCACGAGAGGTACGCCCTGACGGGTGAGCACCGGCAAAATAGCCGTGAACTCTGCGCTCTCGCCGCTGTTGGAAATAGCCAGCACCACATCTTGCGCCGTGATCATCCCCAGGTCGCCATGGCTGGCTTCAGCGGGGTGCACAAACAGTGCAGGCGTACCGGTTGAGGCCAAAGTTGCGGCTACCTTGCGGGCAATGTGGCCGCTTTTTCCCATACCCATCACCACCACCCGGCCATGGCAAGCCAGCATCAGTTGCACGGCCTGCGCAAACTCAGGGCCTACGCGGCTTGCCAGACTGAGCACAGCCGCAGCTTCAATCTCAAAGGTTTTGCGGGCCAGGGCTTGCGCGCTTTTCGGGTCAAAGTCAGTAGCTTCAAAACTCATGGTTGCATTCTATCGACCGACGCAATGAGCATACAAACGCTGAGCCTTGGGTATCGCGTTTACCATCCGAATATGAGCGCGCTTGAATTAACCCTGTTGTACCTGCTGGCCGCAGTGCTTGGGGTTACGCTGTTTCGCTGGCTCAAGCTGCCGCCCATGCTGGGTTACTTGGCAGTGGGCGTGGTGATTGGTCCCCACGCACTGGCGCTGTCCAAAAATGCCGACGGCGTGCGCCATTTGGGTGAGTTTGGTGTGGTGTTTTTGATGTTTGTGATCGGACTGGAATTTAACTTGCCCAAATTGCGCTCCATGCGCCGCCATGTTTTTGGGTTGGGGCTTTTGCAAGTTGTACTGACCATTGTGCTGGCCACGCTGGGCTCGCTTTTTTTGGCCAGCATGGCCCCGACTTTGTGGAAGATGGATTGGCAAGCCGCGCTGGCTTTGTCCGGCGCAATCGCCATGAGCAGTACCGCCATTGTCGTCAAGTTGTTGTCTGAACGGCTGGAGATGGCGTCTGAACATGGCAAGCGCATCATGGGCGTGCTGCTGTTTCAGGACTTGGCGGTGGTGCCGCTCTTGGTGTTGATTCCGGCACTTGGCTCATCGCCCGACAAGCTGCTGACGGCTTTGGCCATTGCGTCCGTCAAGGCTTGCGTACTGGTGGGCCTGCTGCTAACCGGTGGTCAGCGCGTGATGCGCTGGTGGCTGACGATTGTGGCGCGGCGCAAAAGTGAAGAGCTTTTTGTGCTCAACCTGCTGCTGGTCACCCTGACCCTGGCATGGGTCACCGAGTTGGCGGGTCTGAGCCTGGCGCTGGGCGCTTTTATTGCCGGCATGTTGATCTCCGAGACCGAATTTAAGCACCAGGTGGAGACCGACATCCGGCCGTTTCATGATGTGCTGCTGGGCTTGTTTTTCATCAGCATTGGCATGATGCTGGACTGGCAAATTGTGCTGGAACGCTGGCCTTTGGTGCTGCTGCTGGCAACGCTGCCAGTGCTTTTTAAACTGGTGATGATCACCGCCCTGGCGCGCATGCTGGGCGCTGCGGCAGGCACGTCCTTACGCACCGGGCTATATCTGGCGCAGGCGGGGGAGTTTGGCTTTGTGCTGTTGAGTCTGGCCAACGAAAGCCGATTGGTACCGCCGCATTTGCTGAACCCCATTTTGGCCAGCATGGTGCTGTCGATGCTGGCGACGCCATTCATTATTTTGTACAGCAACCGCATCGTGATGAAGCTGGTGTCCAGCGAATGGCTGCAGCAATCGCTGCAAATGACGTCGATTGCGCGCAAGTCCATCAACGCCAGCAAGCATGTGATCATTTGCGGCTATGGCCGCTGCGGGCAAAATTTGGGCAGCATGCTGGACCAGGAAGGGATTCAGTACATCGCGCTTGATCTCGACCCGGACCGTGTGCGCCAGGCAGCGAGTGCCGGGGACTCTGTGGTGTTTGGCGATGCCGTACGCCTGCAATCGCTAATGGCCGCAGGCCTGGCCCGCGCCAGCGCGGTGGTGGTGACGTATCTGGACACGGCCAGTGCCCTGAAGGTATTGGCCAATGTACGCGCTCACGCCCCGACGGTGCCGGTCATTGTGCGCACCGTCGACGACCATGATCTTGAAAAGCTGCAAGCGGCAGGCGCCACCGAAGTGGTCCCCGAAGCCATCGAAGGCAGCCTGATGCTGGCCAGCCACGCGTTGGCGCTGGTGGGGGTGCCGATGCGCCGGGTGATTCGGGTGGTGCAAGACCAACGCGACAAACGTTACAACCTGCTGCGCGGCTATTTTCGAGGCGCAGATGATGACACCGTAAATGAGCAGGACGAGGAGCGGCTGGCAACGGTCACGCTGCCACCCGGCAACAAGCTGCACGGCAAGTCCCTTGCGTCGCTGGCGCTGCTAGGAATTGGCATCAAGGTGGTGAGCTTGCGCCGCAGCAACGGCAAGGCGCTGGAACCTTTGGGCGCGACTTTGCTCGAAGCTGGCGACACGCTGGTGCTGTCAGGCAAGCCCGAGGCGTTGGCGGTCGCCGAAGAAAAGCTGTTGCGTGGGCGCAGCGCGAATAGTCAGTCATCAGCGGCCCGGTAGCCTTTTGCCATAAGCCCTAAGCCCTAAGCCCTAAGCCCTAAGCCCTAAGCCCTTTGCCCTTTGCCCTTAACACGTAGCCCGTAGCCCGTAGCCCGTAGCTCATGAAGACAAGCACATGAACACTCTTGACCCGTCAAATCCCGCGGAAGACACCCAGCAGATCAACTGGCGTATTGATCGGCGTCTTGCCCTGAAAACGGTGTGGTGGACCACCGCTTTGCCAGCAGCCTTTGCAGCGCGGGCTCAAGACTCGGCTGCCGTTGCAACGCTGCTGCGTGCGGGAGGGTGCGCACTGATGCTGCGGCATGCCCAAACGGACGCGGGTATCGGCGACCCCGCCCACTTTCAGTTAGACCAATGCAGCACCCAACGCAATTTGAGCGAAGAAGGCAAGGCGCAGTCAAAACGCATTGGGGCCTGGTTTGCCACCCACCAACTGAGCGTTAGCAGCGTTCAATCAAGCGCTTGGTGCCGCTGCAAAGACACAGCCAGCTTGGCGTTTGGCCGCTTTAACGTGTTACCCCTGCTGAATTCAACCTTTGACAGCCGCGCCAGTCAAGCGGCACAAACCGAGCGGCTCATGCGGCGACTGGCAAACCTGCGCACTGGCTCATTTGAAGTCTGGGTCACACATCAGGTCAACATGACTTCGATGACAGGTGAAGTCCCCGCCATGGGCGAAGGTTTTGTGGTGACGTTGGGCTCGGGCAGCCAGCCGGGGCGCGTGCTGGCTCGCACCCAATTTACGTGACCGCAACTGAAAAACTGTAAATGCTATTTATTTAATAGCATTTAGCATTCTGAATACGGGGGCTCAGACCTGATTTGCCGATCATCTCAGTTTATAAACCAGATGGGCGCGGGGCCAAAACCTGATCAGTTCAAGTCGCCATACTGCGTACCGCTTAAAGCGGGTACCGCAGACGATTCGGGCATTTCGGTGTCTTCAAAGCCTGTGATTAAAGTGAAAGAGCGCAGTCCACTGCGATTTTTAACGGCAGTATCAGGCGTGGCCGGGTGGTGAACTGACGCGGCTGAAAGGGCTTGTTTGAAAGCCGCGACTTCGTCGTCATGGATTGGGTCGTAGCGCTGGGCCACGGGGTCTTTGGCAACCTGCGGCACCACTCGTGACCCACTACTCTGAGGCGCTGTTTTAACAGCGTGCAAGGCCTGAGGCCTGGACTCCAGCGCGGCGGGTTGACTGGCACCAAAATTAACGGCGCTGGCCGCATTAGGCCGGTTGTCAGTGCGCCAATAGACCGAAGTCACATGGATGTGAAATAGATTCTTGGCCGTATTGGCCAAAAGGGTTTCGATCTCTGTCAGTTTTGCAGCCTGTCCGCTCAAACCAGGGGCAACATCCATCATGACTAAAAATTGGTCGCCGCTCTGGTCAAGTGACAGCACCTTAAATTTATAGCTGGCAGACAGAACGCCTGCTCGGGTCATGCATTCACGGATCGCCACATACAGCTGCTCCCGTCGCGCGTGACGTTTGACTTTACGGTCTGCGACGGGGGCGTCAGCATCAGGTGCTGATCTGCCCGTTGGTGGCAAAAATTTATCTTGCGCCTGGGTGCTGTTGTTGCTTCGCTGCATACGGGTGTTGTCGGTGCCTGAACTTTTAGGTGAAGCGGACTTGCCCGAGAACCATTTAAACAGAGACATGTTGGAGTTTTTTCTTAAAGGTGGTTTCTCACCAGAACGCTACAAAAGGTGACCGATCAATGCATCCATCAATTTGACATTACCCACACCTATTGGCGCACAAATGTCTTGACGTGGTTTGCCGCATGCCCAGAAATACTAACCGCTGATCAGGCCTAAACACGACCGAAATTGACCGTCACAGTACAGCATCAAAAGGCAGGCCGATTGCGGGCATAGTGTAGGGCAATCCGTGGCAAACAGCACCCTGTATGTAAGAACAGCGTAAGGCTAAAAACAATGCGTCATGTCACGGCCACGCGCTTGGGCCGCAGATTCAGTCGCCGCGCTAGGATGCTGCCCATCGCAAGGGTCAGCTCCAAAGCAATGGGGCTGTGACGGCTGGCCAGTTCGGCAAAGCGCATCGGCGTCAAACACCAAAGCTTGCATTCGCCTGAGGCCTGGACAGTCGCGTTACGCGCCTGATGGGAGAAAAAAGCGCCTTCGCCGACGATGCTGCCCGCACCGACCAACGCCATACGGATGCGGGCTTTTTCGTCTTTGTAATGCACACTCAAGGTGCCGCTTTCAACGAAATACAGCACCCGATCGCTGGCACCCTGTTCAAATAGAACCTGCCCGCTGCGCAGGGCAAACGGTTGCATATAGGACGCCAAAATTTCCCATTGTGAGGTGGTAAATTGGCAGCGCATCGCATCGCTGGCGTGGCAATGGGCAACGGCTTGAGCCAAGCCACTGATGTCAAAACGTAAATTTCCGGCGAGAGGTGCATTCATGGTGCGGCAAAGATAACCGCTAGCGCGTGCGCTTGGCAAGCGGCGCTAACGCTCACTTACGTCTGATACATCCCGCAATTACTACCCGCACCGAGCTACTTGCCGATGCAGAATTTAGAAAATATCTCGCCCAGCAAATCATCTGGCGTGAACTGCCCGGTAATCAGGCTCAGCTGCGCTTGCGCTTGACGCAAGTCTTCTGCCAACAAGTCCAGCGCCGGGTGGGTGGCGCGCAGTTGTTCAGCCGCTTTGGCCAGTTGCATATCAACGCCTGCCAAAGCCTGCACGTGGCGTTCGCGCGCCATGTAAACGCCTTCCGGTACCGATTGCCAGCCCACCGCTTTTAACAATTGCTCCCGCAATGTTTGCAAGCCATGCCCTGTTTTAGCAGAAATAACCACGCCCGCAGCCATTGATGCGGGGGACATATCTGATTTATTCCAAATGTCGATGATCGGCACTTTGGAGGGGAGTTTTTGTTGCAAAACTCGCAGAATAACGGCATCTGCAGCGACGTAATCCGCCGCGTGCTGTCGGCTCAAGTCATGCAAAAACAACACGGCATCTGCGCTTTCAATTTCAGCCCAGGCGCGCGCCACGCCTAGCTTTTCAACCTCATCGAGTGCGTCGCGCAGACCGGCGGTGTCCACCACATGAAGGGGTACGCCATCGATCTGAATCAGCTGCGACACCTTGTCTCGGGTGGTGCCAGCGATCGGCGTCACAATTGCCAGCTCAGCCCCGGCCAGCGCATTGAGCAGCGAGCTTTTGCCTGCATTGGGCTGGCCAGCAATCACCACCTTGATACCCTCGCGCAAAATACTGCCTTGCTGTGCGTTGCGCAGCACTGCTGCCAGCGTGGTCTGCAAGCCCAGCAACTGGCCTTGCGCGTTGGCTTTTTGCAGAAAGTCGATGTCCTCTTCCGGGAAGTCCAGCGTGGCCTCCACCAGCATGCGCAAATGAACCAATTGAACCAGAAGCGCATTTACCGCCTTAGAAAACTCGCCAGACAGGGAGCGCGCCGCTGAGCGTGCTGCGGTTTCGGTGCTGGCATCGATCAAGTCAGCAATTGCTTCGGCTTGCGCCAAGTCGATCTTGTCGTTTAAAAACGCCCGCTCGGTGAATTCGCCAGGTTGTGCCACACGCAGCCCAGGCAACGCCTGCAGGCAGCGCGCCAACAGCAACTGCAACACCACCGGTCCGCCATGCGCTTGCAGCTCCAGTACTTCCTCACCGGTGTATGAGTTGGGCGCAGGGAAGTAAATTGCCAGGCCTTTGTCAATGGTCGCGCCTGATGCATCCAGGAAGGGCAGATAGGTAGCGTAGCGCGGCTGTAGATCTCTACGGCAAACCGCGGCTATCAACTCCCCCAGGTCCTTGCCGGACACCCGCACCATGCCTACTGCACCGCGCCCAGGTGCAGTGGTAATCGCAACGATAGGGTCGTGGTGACGAGCAAGCATGGCAACTCTTCTCTAACAAGTGACATTGTGGAGTCGGCTCGGCCGGGCCACAGATGTCGCCCCCTGGGGGGAGGCGTCGAGGACACCTCGGGGAGGTTACTTAAACTTCGGCAGATTAAATTGCGGTGGAACGCCCATCCGGGTATTGATGACCCACTGTTGGGCAATTGACAAAATGTTGTTGGTGATCCAGTACAACACCAAACCGGCTGGGAAAAAGAAAAACATCACGCTGAAAATCAGTGGCATGAACCACATCAGCTTGGCCTGCATAGGGTCAGGCGGAGCAGGGTTCAGTGCTGTTTGCAGCATGGTTGTGAGCGTCATGACGACGGGCAAAATAAAGTACGGGTCTGGCGCTGACAGGTCTTTGATCCACAAGACCCAAGGTGCGCCGCGCATCTCCACACTGGACAGCAGCACCCAATAAAGCGCAATGAACACCGGAATCTGGATCATGATGGGAAAGCAGCCGCCCATTGGGTTGACTTTTTCCTCTTTGTAGATCTTCATCATTTGTTGCTGCATCTCTTGCGGCTTGTCCTTGAGCCGCTCTCGCATTTCCATGATTTTAGGATTCACGGCTTTCATTTTGGCCATGCTGGCGTAGGCTTTGGCATTCAACCAGTAAAACGCAATCTTCAGCAGCAGTACCAACGCCACAATCGACCAGCCCCAGTTCTGGATAAAACCATGCAGCTTGTCGAGCAGCCAATACAAAGGCTTAGCCAAGATAGTTAACCATCCGTAATCCTTGACCAATTCAAGACCCGGAGCCAACTTTTCCAACATGTTTTCTTCTTGCGGGCCTACAAAAAGCTTGGATTCAATGGTTTTGGCAGTGCCCGGCGCAACATCACCCACAGCCGTGATCATGCCTACCGCGTACAAGTTATTGTCAACTTTGCGCTCGAACAAATCGCGCTTGATGCCGTCGCCAAGCAGCCATGCGGACGCAAAGTAGTGCTGAACCATGGCCACGTAGCCGTTGGTCGCTTGCTTTTCTACGTCGACCTTGCCTTTTTCGATGTCCTTGAATTCGATCTTCTGGTACTTTTTCGCCTCGGCGTACACCGCAGGGCCGGTAAAAGTAGAGTAAAAAGACGACTCTCCCAGCGGCGCATTGCCATCACGCACCAGCTGAAGATACAACTGCGGCGAGACTGTTGTGCTGCCAGTGTTCACAATCTCATGGCGCACACCAATGTCGTAAGCGCCGCGCTTGAGTGTGTAGGTTTTTACCAGCTTGATGCCGCCAACCTCAGCCGACTCGAACCTGACTTGCAATTCATTTTGACCCGGCGCAAGCGTCGACTCGCCGGGCATCAAGGTCATGGGTGTTTTGTGGGTCGGCATCTGTGCGCCGCCGTTGCCCGGAATCAAACCGGTTTGCGCCACGTAAACGCGGCCTGCACTTTCGTCGAGCAAAACAAATCCAGCCTTCTTATCGCTGGTGTCGTTGAAGTTAACAAACGTCGACTTCACGAGTGACCCACCCTCTGTGTCGAACGTCAAGGCGAAAACATCGGTACTGACGACCCGCTTTTCGCGCTTGACGAGCGCAGCCGGAGCGGGCGCGCCCAGCGGAACTGCCGACGTTCCTACAGCTGCGGCTGGTGTGAGGCTGGGTACGGGCGCACTGCTGGTGGTGGGCAGAGCAGACGCTGTTGACGTTGCAGGCGGGACATTAGCCGTGCTAACGGGTGTTGGCTTCGGGAAGAAAGTGGGCTGTTTGCCGTTAAAAGTTTGCCATTGGTCCCACAACAAAACCATGGAAAAGCCAAAGATCACCCACAAAATGGTGCGGCGTATGTCATTCATGACGGTTTCTTTTCACAAGTAAGGTGGTGCTCTTCACGGGCGTGATCAAGCGGGTAAAAAGCGCAGTTGTGGGGACCGGGTCATGCCCACCCTGACACCAAGGCTGACAACGAGCCAAACGATACAAGGTGAGCCCAGTGCCTACCAATGCACCACGTTGTTCAAGTGCTTTCAGCGAATATGCCGAACAGGTGGGCTCGAACCGGCAAGCATTACCAAGCCACGGGCTAAGGAGCAAACGGTAACCTTTAACCATGCCCATCAAGGTTTGTTGGGGCAAACGGTATATTTTGGACAGCAAAAGCTTCATGCCATGAATGATTTATACGTGCCTAGGCATGCTTGCCGTGCAAAAAACATGCATCAAGTCCAGCAGTTCAATCCGCACCGCTTCTTTTAAAGCGGTCGACGATGCGCTTGAATAGTCTTTGCGCGAATACTCGCACCGCAATCTGACCAAAAACGCCGCTTGCGGAAAGTTTGATTTCAAACCGGAGCTCACAGAATAGATTTGCCGTTTGATGGTGTTACGGGTCACGGCACGTTTGGCCCAACGTTTAGGCACCATTGCGCCCATCCAGGGCGTCATGACAGGGAAAAGCGAGCGCAATCTACCGCCTGTTGTCTCGCCGCTTACCCCTGCACCAGCACTCACCGGACTAATGTCAGTTTTGTGCAGCGCAAAATGAGGTGTTTTGGCGACCAGCTTGCCAGCAAGAACTGCTTGAAATTGCGGCCGGGTTTTAAGTCGCTGCATCAGCTTGCCGACCTTGCGCCAAACCAGCAGATAAATTTAAACTGCCAGACGCTTACGCCCTTTGGCGCGTCGTGCAGCAATCACGGCACGGCCACCGCGTGTTTTCATGCGGGTAAGAAAACCGTGCGTACGTGCGCGCTTAACTTTGGAAGGTTGATATGTACGTTTCATGATGTATCCAGGTGCTTGCTTGAATGCTTGAAAACCCGGGACAAACCCAGGACCCGCCTTAAATCAGCGGCGTTATTGCTACTGATTTAAATTGGCTAAATTAAATTCCGAGCAAGTAGGCGGTTAAGCCGACTCGAACCACTGTGTTCACAATGCCCACCGCCTTCCGTCAAAATCGTTCAATGATTTCACGTGCAATCATTCAATGATTTGGCTTGGCTTACTCACAACACCACGGATGGTGGCACTAAAGTAAGTCAGGACTGCGCTTGGGGAAACCCAGGATTATCACTTAATTTTAAATACTGCCAAAATTGAGTCGAGCAGTACAACGTTGGCAGCAGCGGTTGTTTCACTCATCGAGGGTTGTTTTAAAAGCATTATTTGGCGACTGGCATTCGCCGCATCGTAGCGCAGAAAAAGTCTTACAGCGATTAGAAACAGCGACTGTCAGTGACAGAAAGCATTGCGCTCTGGAACGCATAAATTGTGGATAACTTGTGGCTGAAGCTACAATGAACCGTGCTAAAAAACAATCCTATCCACAAGTGCAGCGCGGTTTTTTCTCGTTCAACTCAGCAGTACTGTGGCTGAAAATATGACGCTGTTTTCAAGTGCTGGTTTGTGGCAAACCTGTGTAGAACGTTTTGCACAGGAATTGCCCGAGCAACAGTTCAACACCTGGATTCGCCCGCTGGTTGCAACAGTGGCCGACGACTTGTCCAAGGTAACAATCCAGGTCGGCAATCGTTTTAAACTGGATTGGATACGTGCTCAATATGCGGCCCGCATCGTGGCTTTGCTCGAAAAGATTTCAGGTCAAGCCATTGTTCTTGAACTCGCGCTGGCACCCCGAGAAATTCTTGTTAAACAAACCACTTTAAACCGCAGCTTTGACGACGCGGGCAGCCCTGAGCCCGCAAATCTTGGCATCGTCGAAGACCCGGCAGGCGTGCCGTTTAAAACTCGCCTGAATACGGCGTTGACTTTCGACACTTTGATTGAAGGCACCGCTAACCGTATGGGAAGGGCAGCCGCCATGCACGTCGCAAGCAGTCTGGGACAGCTCTACAACCCACTTTTTATTTACGGTGGTGTGGGTTTGGGGAAGACCCATTTGATGCATGCCATTGGAAATAAGCTTTTAGCCGACAACCCACAAGCCAAAGTGCTTTATATCCATGCAGAGCAATTTGTGTCTGACGTTGTCAAAGCCTATCAGCGCAAAACCTTCGACGAGTTCAAAGAACGCTACCACTCGCTTGATTTGCTGCTGATTGATGACGTGCAATTTTTTGCCAACAAAGACCGCACGCAAGAAGAATTTTTCAATGCCTTTGAGGCTTTGCTGACCAAAAAGTCCCACATTGTGATGACCAGCGATACCTACCCCAAGGGTTTGGCCGACATTCATGAACGCCTGGTGTCACGTTTCGATTCGGGTTTAACCGTCGCCATTGAGCCGCCAGAGCTTGAAATGCGGGTCGCGATTTTGATTCGCAAAGCAGAAGCTGAATCTGCCGTTATGCCAGAAGAGGTCGCTTTTTTCGTTGCCAAGAACGTACGTTCCAACGTGCGGGAGCTTGAAGGTGCTTTGCGAAAAATCTTGGCTTATTCACGTTTTAACCAAAAAGAAATTTCAATTCAGCTGGCCCGTGAAGCACTTCGCGACCTACTATCCATCCAAAACCGTCAAATTTCCGTCGAAAACATACAAAAAACAGTGGCCGACTACTACAAGATCAAGGTGGCGGACATGTATTCAAAAAAACGGCCTGCCAGCATTGCACGGCCACGTCAGATAGCCATGTACCTGGCCAAGGAGCTGACGCAAAAGAGTTTGCCCGAAATTGGTGAACTGTTTGGTGGCCGTGACCACACCACCGTGCTGCATGCGGTACGCAAAATGTCTGCGGAGCGCCAACAAATGACTGAGTTAAACCAGCAATTACATGTGCTGGAACAAACTTTAAAGGGTTAGACGTATGAAACCATCGTTATTTTTTTGTGCCCGTTGCAACCCTGGGTATAACTTTTGAACAACTGCATGGTTATCCACAGGAATGCTCACATCTTCAAAGTTGTTCATTTCTGGATGATGGTTTACCGAGTCAGCAACACAAGGTTAAACAGTCAGTAAGCCTATGATTGATAAAGGAAAAATGGGCTTGTACACAAAAAAACGCCTCCTTTACTACTACTACTATTTTGAATTAAAGAATTAAACAGAGATAAGAGGAAGACATGATTGTTCTAAAAGCTACCCAAGGCAAGGTGTTATCTGTCCTGCAATCGGTCGCAGGTATTGTTGAGCGACGGCACACATTGCCCATACTTGCCAATGTTTTGATTCGCAAGACGGGCGGACAGCTACAATTCACGACCAGTGACTTGGAAATTCAAATTCGCACAACAGCCGAACTGGACGGTGACAGCGGTAATTTCACAACGACGGTAGGTGCACGCAAGCTGATTGATATTTTGCGATCCATGCCAAGCGACCAAACCGTGTCTGTCGAATCAGCCCAAAACAAGCTGGTTCTAAAAGGGGGCAAAAGTCGTTTTACGCTTCAAACATTGCCGGCTGAAGACTTTCCACTGGTTCAGGAAGCCGCAAACTTTGGTCCTGGCTTTTCAGTACCCCAGAAGGTATTGAAAGACCTGTTGAATCAGGTCTCCTTTGCCATGGCTGTGCATGACATTCGTTACTATTTAAATGGTATTTTGTTTGTGGCTGAAGGCAAGCAGCTGAGTCTGGTGGCGACGGACGGCCACCGTTTGGCTTTTTCGTCGGCGACGCTGGACATTGAAGTACCCAAACAAGAAGTCATATTGCCGCGTAAAACAGTGCTGGAAATGCTGCGCTTGCTCAGTGACAAAGCAGGCGCCATCGAGATGCAATTTGCCAGCAATCAGGCAAAGTTCAGCTTTGAAGGTATGGAGTTTGTCACCAAGTTGGTTGAAGGCAAGTTTCCAGATTACAACCGCGTCATACCTAGAAATCATAAAAACATCATCACACTTGGCCGTGTCAGCCTGTTGGCCAGCTTGCAGCGCACTGCAATTTTGACCAGCGACAAGTTCAAGGGGGTTCGCCTGAACATTGAGCCTGGTACGTTGCGTGTAGCTTCCAACAATGCCGAGCAAGAAGAAGCGGTTGACGAACTGGACATCGACTACGCTGGCGACGAAATTGAAATTGGTTTCAACGTGACCTATCTGATAGACGCACTGGCCAACATGACACAAGACATGGTGAAAATGGAATTGGCGGATTCCAACAGTTCGGCACTTCTGACCATTCCAGACAATTCAGCGTTTAAATATGTTGTGATGCCCATGCGAATCTAATTTTTGTGAAACTGACCTGATAAACCCGCTGCAAACTGCAATGTACAGCGGGTTTAGTCATTCAAGAGATTGAACAAACCGCGAGATCAGAGACCGTTATGACCGAAGAAAACAAAGCCAACCCGCCCACAGATCCCATCAACAACGATGCATTGGTCAACGTGAACAACGGTGCTGCGGGAGAAGACAGCTCCAACTTTCAGCCAAAAATTGACACCAACCAGGCGGGCGCTTCAGAAGCCTACGGTGAGGGGTCGATTCAAATTCTTGAAGGTTTGGAAGCCGTGCGCAAGCGCCCTGGCATGTACATAGGTGACACGTCAGATGGCACCGGCTTGCACCATTTGGTGTTTGAAGTGGTCGACAACTCGATTGATGAGTCACTGGCGGGCCACTGCGACGACATTGTTGTGACCATTCACACCGACAACTCTATCAGCGTGACAGACAACGGCCGCGGCATACCGACCGGTATCAAGATGGACGACAAACACGAGCCCAAACGCTCAGCGGCTGAAATCGCATTGACTGAACTGCACGCGGGCGGGAAATTCAACCAGAACAGTTATAAGGTGTCGGGTGGCCTGCACGGCGTGGGCGTGAGTTGCGTGAACGCGCTGAGCAAAATGTTGCGGTTGACGATTCGGCGTGATGGCAAAGTACACACGTTGGAGTTTTCAAAAGGTTTTGTACAAAACCGCATCGTTGAAAAAGTCGGTGATGTGGAGGTGTCTCCCATGAAAGTATTGGGAGACACAGACAAACGCGGTACTGAGGTTCATTTTTTGCCTGATCTTGAGATTTTTCAGACCAACTCTGACTTTCACTACGAGATTTTGAGCAAGCGCCTGCGTGAGCTGAGCTTTTTGAACAACGGCGTGAAGATACGGCTGAAAGACGAACGCTCGGGCAAAGAAGATGACTTTGCAGGTGCTGGCGGTGTGAAGGGTTTTGTGGACTTTATCAACAAGGGCAAAACGGTATTGAACCCGAACGTATTTGCCGCCATGGGCGACCGCCAGAGCGACCAAGGCACCAACATCGGTGTTGAAGTCGCGATGCAGTGGAACAGCGGCTACAGCGAACAGGTGCTCTGCTTTACCAACAACATCCCGCAGCGCGACGGCGGAACCCATTTGACGGGTCTGCGTGCCGCGATGACCCGGGTGATCAACAAATACATTGACGACAGCGAGATTGCTAAAAAAGCAAAAGTAGAGGTGACAGGCGACGACATGCGCGAAGGGCTGTGCTGCGTTTTAAGCGTGAAAGTACCTGAACCTAAATTCTCAAGCCAAACCAAAGACAAACTTGTGTCCAGCGAAGTGCGCGGCCCGGTAGAAGACATCGTCAGCAAGCTGCTGCACGACTACCTGCAAGAGCGCCCGGCTGACGCCAAAATCATCGTCGGTAAGATCATTGAAGCAGCGCGTGCGCGTGAAGCCGCCCGCAAGGCGCGTGACATGACGCGCCGCAAGGGTGTGCTCGATGGTATGGGCTTGCCTGGCAAGCTGGCTGACTGCCAGGAAAAAGACCCGGCGATGTGCGAGATTTACCTGGTCGAGGGAGATTCGGCTGGCGGCTCTGCCAAGCAAGGCCGTGACCGTAAATTTCAGGCCATTTTGCCGTTGCGGGGCAAGATATTGAACGTTGAGAAAGCCCGCTATGAAAAGTTGCTGACCAGCAACGAAATTTTGACGCTGATCACCGCGCTGGGTACGGGCATTGGCAAGGCGGGCGGCAGCACGGGTAGTGATGACTTCAACGTTGCCAAGCTGCGTTACCACCGCATCATCATCATGACCGATGCAGACGTTGACGGCGCGCACATCCGCACGCTGCTACTGACGTTTTTTTACCGGCAGATGCCCGAGCTGGTCGAGCGCGGCCACATCTACATTGCCCAGCCGCCTCTGTACAAAGTCAAGGCGGGCAAAGAAGAGCAGTATCTGAAGGATACTGGTGCGCTAGATACCTTCTTGTTGCGGATCGCGCTTAAAGACGCGGCGGTGCAAACCGGCGCAGCAGGCGCAGAGGGAAGTGTCGTGCTGTCGGGCGACACACTGGCCGAACTGGCGCGCAAGCATCAGCTGGCTGAATCTGTCATTGCCCGCCTGCGCGGCTTTATGGATGCCGAAGCGCTCAAAGCGATTGCCGATGGTGTTCATTTGAATTTGGACACTGTGGCAGATGCTGAAATTGCAGCCGCTGCACTGCAACAGTTTTTACCCACCGCTGAAGTGGCCGGTGAGTTTGACGTGCGTACCGACAAGCCGATTTTGCGTATCAGCCGCCGCCACCACGGTAATGTAAAAAGCAGCGTGCTGACACAAGACTTTGTACACGGCGCAGATTACGCCATGCTGGCAGACGCCGCTGCTACCTTCAAAGACTTGATAGGCGAAGGCGCGATGGTCATGCGCGGTGAAGGTGAGCGCCGCAAGGAAGAAAAAGTCAGCGACTTCCGCCAGGCCATGAAGTGGCTGGTCGGCCAGGCTGAAAACGCCACATCACGCCAGCGCTACAAAGGTCTGGGCGAGATGAACCCAGCCCAGCTGTGGGAAACCACCATGGACCCCACCGTGCGCCGCTTGCTGCGTGTGCAGATTGACGACGCGATCGAGGCCGACCGCGTGTTTACCATGCTGATGGGCGACGAGGTCGAGCCGCGCCGCATCTTCATTGAAACCAACGCGCTGCGGGCTGCCAACATTGACGTTTGAGGCAACTGCAAGCTCACCGCTGACGCCAAGCGTTCACGCGGCATCTAAGAAAGCTGATTTCATGACCAATCCGATCGAATACACCCCGCCAAAAGTCTGGGTCTGGGACAAAACGAGTGGCGGCAAATTTGCCAGCATCAATCGGCCCATCGCGGGTGCCACGCACGACAAAGACTTGCCAGTTGGGCGGCATCCGCTTCAGCTTTATTCGCTGGGCACGCCCAACGGGGTTAAGGTAACGGTCATGCTTGAAGAACTGCTGGCATTGGGTCATAGCGGCGCTGAATACGACGCGTGGTTGATTCGCATCAATGAGGGCGACCAGTTTGGAAGTGGGTTTGTGGCTGCCAATCCCAACTCAAAAATTCCTGCCTTGATGGACCACAGCGGCGCAATGCCCGTGCGCATTTTTGAATCTGGCGCCATTTTGCAATACCTGGCCGAGAAGTTTGGTGCCTTTTTGCCGGCTGGCGGCGCGGCGCGTGCTGAATGCTTGTCGTGGCTGTTTTGGCAAATGGGCAGTGCGCCTTTTTTGGGCGGCGGTTTTGGTCATTTTTACGCCTACGCGCCTGCCAAGTTTGACTACCCCATCAACCGTTACGCCATGGAGGTCAAGCGCCAGCTCGACGTGCTGGACCGCCACCTTGGTGAACACCGCTTTTTGGCTGGCGACGACTACACCATCGCTGATATGGCGACCTGGCCCTGGTACGGCACGCTGGTTAAGGGCTTGTTGTATGAGGCGGGTGAGTTTTTGAGCGTGCATGAGTACAAAAACGTGCTGCGGTGGACTGACGAAATCGCTGCGCGCCCCGCCGTGCAGCGCGGACGCAAGGTCAACCGCGTGTTTGGCGAGCCATCAAGCCAGCTGCACGAGCGCCATGATGCCAGCGACTTTGACACCAAAACTCAAGACAAATTGGTCCCACCCGCCGCAAGTCACCTGTAATCAGCACCTTGCGCTACACCGCACTGTGTTTAATTGCCCTTTTCAATATCATTTTTTTGACGCATGACCGACACCACCCAACGCCCCGAGCTGCCCGACCACCTTTCAACTGATGAGCGCAGCCCGTACTTCAACAAGGCTATCTTCGAGCATGACGTGGGCATTCGCTTTAACGACAAAGAACGCAATGACGTGCAAGAGTACTGCATCAGCGAAGGCTGGATCAAAGTACCGGTAGGCAAAAAGGTAGATCGCAAAGGCAACCCGCTGACCATCAAGCTCAAAGGGTCGGTTGAGGCGTTTTACAAGTAGGCGATCTCACTACTTCTGACTTCTTTTGGCGTCTTCTCATTTTTTGTCAGGCAGCTCAATCTTGACTTCCAGCACATCGAGGTTGCCTTCGCGCTCCATGCTGACTTTGATGTCTTCCGGGTTGATGGGGATGTACTTGGCAATCACCGCAATCAAATCGCGTTGCAGGTCTTGCAGGTAATCGGGCTTGGCGAGGTTGCCCATGCGCTCGTGGGCCAAGATCAGTTGCAGGCGTTCCTTGGCGACGCTGGCGGTTTTCTTTTTCTCGCCCAGAAAAAATGACAAAAATGAGGCCATGGCGTTTACTTCCCTCCGAACAGGCGTTTGAGCAGGCTGGGTTTTTGTACGTCGATAAAGCGCATCGGTTTGTCGGGCTCGCCCAAAAAGCGGTCGATCACGTCTTTGTAGGCCTCGGACACGTCGCTGCCCGCCATGTGCACGGCGGGTACGCCCTGGTTTGACGCCTGCAGTACCGACTCTGACTCCGGGATCACGCCAATCAGCTTGATGCGCAAGATGTCTTTGATGTCGTCTATCGACAGCATTTGGCCTTGGTCTACGCGGCTGGGGTTGTAGCGGGTGATCAACAAGTGCTCTTTGATGGGCTCGGCGCCGTCGATGGCGCGTTTGGTCTTGCTGGCCAGCATACCCAGGATGCGGTCAGAGTCGCGCACGCTGGACACCTCAGGGTTGGTCACGATCAGCGCTTCGTCTGCAAAGTGCATGGCCATGAGCGCACCGGTCTCAATGCCTGCGGGCGAATCGCAAACGATGTATTCAAAGTCCATGGCGGCCAGGTCGGTAAGGATTTTTTCAACCCCGTCTTTGCTCAGCGCGTCTTTGTCGCGGGTTTGCGATGCGGCCAGCACAAACAGGTTGGGACACTGCTTGTCTTTGATCAGGGCTTGGTTAAGCGTGGCCTCACCCTGAATGACGTTGATCAGGTCGTACACCACGCGGCGCTCGCAGCCCATGATCAGGTCAAGGTTGCGCAGGCCGACGTCAAAGTCAATGACCGCCGTTTTATGCCCGCGCAGGGCCAGGCCAGTGGAAAAGCTGGCGCTGGTGGTGGTTTTGCCCACGCCGCCTTTGCCGGAGGTAACAACAATAATTTTTGTCATGCGGAAGTATCCTTTGAAAACTGAATCGGGTGGTCGGTAAATGGCGGCTGCTAACGTTAGACAGACGCGCAATGTTTGAAGGGCGCGTTACCCCGTCATCAGCGTGGTGGCCCTATTCACATCGCATCCATCATGAGTTTGTCGCCGTCTGCGGTGGCATGCAGCCGCACTTGGACGGGTTTGCCCTCGAGGTTGTCTGGGAGCGGGTTTTCACTGGTTCGGTAAACGCCGGCAATGCTCAGCAGCTCGGCCTCCATAGCCAGGGCAAAAATGCGGGCGTCGGTGTTGCCGCGTGCCCCGGCAATGGCTTTGCCGCGCAGGGGGGCGTAAACATGAATATGGCCGTCTGCAATAACTTCTGCACCGGCGTTGACCATGGCCAGCACCACCAGGTCGCGCCCGCGTGCATAGACCTGCTGGCCTGAGCGTAAGGGCTTGTCAATGATCAGCGCGCTGAGTTGGCCGGGCGCAGATGGGGGTAAGTCGGTGGCAACGGTGGGGGTGGGGGTGGGGGTGGGAGTAGGGGTATGGGTAGGGATATCGGCTGCGGTGGCGGCGTCTTTGATCGGCTTTTGCGCTTTGCTGCCTGCCACGAGTGCGTCGGGCGATGGCATCAGCCCGGCGTTGACTGCGGCGTCCATTTGCGCGCTGCTCCCGCCTTTGACCGCCATGGGATTGAGGCGGTAGGCGCGCAGCAATGTGATGAGTTCAGGTAAATCGAGCGCTGGCTCGCCTGCATCCGGGTTGGCTTGCAAGGGCGACAAGTCAATCACCAAGGCGTCGTTGTCAAAAAAGTCGGGGATGTCGCCAAAGCGCAGGGCCAACTCGCGTTGCAAGGCGGGCAGGTCGGTTGATTTAAGCAGCAGCGCGACCAGCGGCAGGCTGGCGCTTTTGATCTCGAAGGTGGCGGGGGTGGTGGCCTGAATGGCAACAGTCATGGGTGCGGGGCGGTGGTGAGGTCAAGGGCGCTACAAAAAGCAGCAACAGTATGGCCGCTGATGGCGGGCCAAGCGTCAAGTTTTGAGTCCAGAATGTGTGATCTGTGTGCCAGAACGTAAGCACAAGCTGGCCAATGAACGCTTTGGTTTGCAAGGTGATCCATGACCAAAGTGTAAAGCCAGTCATTTGGCGGCTGTCTTGAATAACAAGCTGACGATGCCCATTTGTTAAGCATGACCTTTTACTCGCTGATGTTGATGACGGCGTTGCTGCACGGTTTTGTCGGTTGGCGCTTGGTGCCTGACCTGTCTGCGCCTTGGGGTTTGGCGTTAAGCATGGGGTTGGTGTTGTCCAGTGGGCTGATGCCGCTGGGCCTGGCGGGGAGCCGGGCAACCAAGCGGTTCGTCGGCCAGCTGTGGGCTGACCGGTTGGGTTGGGTGGGGTTGATACTGATGGGGCTGTTTTCGTCGCTTTTTGTGTTGACGGCGCTGCGCGATATGCTGCTGCTGGCGGCATGGGGGGTCAATGCTCTGGGCGCGGGTGATGGTATGGCTATACCTTTGGCAAGTTTGCGCACACTCACGGCGCAAATAACGCCGTTACTTGCGTTGACGGTTACAGCCATCGGCTTTTTAAATGCCCGACGCACGCCTGCCGTGGTACACGTCGATGTGCCGATGGTGGGCCTACCGGCAGCGTTGCATGGTTTTACGCTGGTGCAACTCAGCGACATTCATGTGGGCCCGACCATCAAGCGCGGGTTTTTGCAGCGGGTTGTGGCCAAGGTCAACCTGCTTGGCGCGGATGCGGTGGTCATTACGGGAGACTTGGTGGACGGCAAGGTTGCCGAGTTGGCCGGGCATGTCGCGCCGTTGGCAGACTTGCAATCGCGTCACGGCACGTTTGCTGTGACCGGTAACCACGAATATTACTCAGGCGCGCATGCCTGGATTGTGGAGTTGCGCAGGTTGGGGCTGACTGTGTTGATGAACGAGCATGTGGTGCTTTATCACGGCAGGCTATTGGGATCAGACACCAAAAACCTTCAAGATGACTCGCAAACCGCCGCGCCGCTGGTTTTGGCAGGCGTGACTGACTTTTCTGCCCATCACTTTGACCCCGCACACCGCAGCGATCCGGCCTTGGCCTTGCAGGGCGCGCCCCGTGCGGCGCTGGTACGCGTGCTGCTGGCGCACCAGCCGCGCAGTGCCGCAGCCGCGCTTGCCGCAGGGTTTGACTTGCAGGTGTCGGGCCACACCCACGGTGGGCAGTTTTGGCCGTGGAATCTGTTGGTGCCGATGCAGCAGCCGTTTACGGCGGGGCTACACAAGCTACAAAACTTGTGGGTTTACACCAGCCGGGGCACCGGCTACTGGGGCCCACCCAAACGCTTTGGCGCGCCATCAGAAATCACGGCTTTGCGGCTGGTGGCAGCACGAAAGCATTAAAAAATATGCTTTTTACCCCCATGGCCCTTGATTTATATACAAAATATGCTATTTAATTTATAGCAATCATTTGGGCTGGATCAAAGCTCAATCTCAGCCGCCAGCGGCGCATGGTCAGACAAATGTGACCACGGCTTGTGCGGCAGTACCACCGGTTTGTGGCCGATGGCGTTACGGACGTAAATGCGGTCCAGCCGCAGCAGCGGCTTGCGCGCCGGAAAGGTGCGGGCGGGCTGCCCATGCGCCTGCACAAACACTTCATGCAGGCCAGCGCCCTGGGCCAGCTGGTCCTTGGCGCGGTGCCGCCAGTCGTTGAAGTCGCCCGCGACCACCAGCGGTGCCTGCGGCGGTATGTTGGCGGCTATCAGGTTGCAGAGTTTGTCCATTTGCTGGGTGCGGTGAGTTTCCGTCAAGCTCAGGTGTACGCAGATGGCGTGCAGGTTGGCGCTGCGACCGGGGATGGCCAACTCGCAATGCAGCAGGCCGCGCCGCTCGGGCCCGCTGATGGACACGTCGTGGTTTTCAAAACGCACGATGGGAAACTTGGACATCACGGCATTGCCGTGGTCGCCTTTGTCGTACACGGCGTTACGGCCATAGGCAAACTCGGGCCAGATACTGTCGGCCAAAAACTCGTAGTGCGGGGTGTCGGGGTAGTTGTCAAACTTGCCCGCGTGATGCGTGTGGCTGCCGGTGACTTCTTGCAGAAACACCACGTCAGCGCCGATTTTGCGCACCGCTTCGCGCAGCTCGGGCAGGATGAACTTGCGGTTAAAAAAAGTAAAACCCTTGTGAATGTTGACGGTCAGCACCTTTAACGAAAAGGTTTTGGCGGCTACGGCCAGCGCCTGTTGCGCTTCTGCTCGCACGTCTGCGTCGGCTACCGGGGCAGCCGTGGCAGCCGTGGCAACTTTGGGGGGGTGGGCTTTGGTGCTAACGTCCAGCGATTCTGAAGGTGTCATGGGCTGAAGAAAGTGGTCAGTCTGCCATTGTGAACCCGTTGCTGCTTAACAGGTGTAAGACGGCAGGCACATTTCTAATGCGGTTGCTTTGGGTTTTCAGGCCAACTTAGCCCAACCCAGCCCGGCCGACGTGCCACCGGGCTGGCCACCTTTTTTGGGGCGATATTCGCAGCCTACCCAGCCCTGCCAACCGCCGTTTGGTAGCGCACCGCCGACTTCGTCAATCACGCTGAACAGATACGGGTAGTTCAACTCGCCGATGTCTGGCTCCTGGCGCTCGGGCACTCCCGCGACTTGAAAGTGGCCGACGTTGCCGGTGGGCAGGTAGGTGCGGATTTTCATCGCCACATCGCCCTCGACAATTTGGCAGTGGTACAGGTCCATCTGCACTTTGAGGTTAGGTGCACCGACCTGGCCAATGATGTCGTGCGCGTGGTCCTGGCGGTTTAAAAAGAAGCGCGGAATGTCGCGCGTGTTGATGGGCTCCATCAGCACGTCAAGGCCAGCTTTGGCGGCCTCATTGGCGGCCCAGCGCAGGTTGCTGATGTAGACACTTTGCACGTCCTCACGGTTAAGGCCGTGGGGGATCAACCCCGCCATGAGGTGGATGCGCGGGCAATGCAATGCCTCGGCATAGGCCAGGGCCAGCACAACACCGGCTTTGAATTCTGCCTCGCGGCCGGGTATGCAGGCGGTGCCTTTGCTGCCGTCCACGTCCCAGGCTTTGGCAATGCTGGCCGCATCCAGGCCGCCCGGCGGGGCATTGAACAAGACCTGGCTCAATCCGTTGGCCTTCAGGCGCGCGGCAAGCTCAGCAGCCGGGTAGGCATAAGGAAACAGGTACTCGACACCCTTAAAGCCGTCCTCTGCTGCGGCTTCAAAGCGGTCAAGAAACGGTAGCTCGGTGTACATCATGGACAAATTGGCGGCAAATTTAGGCATGTGTGCAATCTTGAGGGTTCAGTTTTTGGTCAGCAGTTACCAGACCGCACCAAAATTTTGGCGCAAGTCGTCAATTTGTGCGTCGGTCAGCGGCGCGGCGCTGGGCTGCAGGCAGGCAAGTCTGGCGGTTTCTTCCAGCTCTTCAAGTACCGCCATGGCTTGCATCGGACTGGCGGACCAGACGTTGGGGCCCAAACGCGGCAGCATGACCGCGCGAATCGGTGTGCCGCGCTCGCCATAGGCTGTGATGGTGTGGGCCACTTCAAGCGCTGCTGCGGGGCTGCCGGGTCGGTGGTAGCTGATCACCGGGACGTGCCCCACTTTCATGACGAAATAGGGGGTTAATGGGCCCAGCAGTTCAGCGCCTGGTGACTGCAAACTCAAAGCCACGCAATGCGTGCTGTGGGTGTGAATAATGCAGCCCGCAGGTGCATTAAAAGGTGCTGCGGCCCTGTAAATGCCTGAGTGCAGCGCTATTGTTTTACTAGCTTTGTCGCCACTGATCTGCATCAGGTTGTGGTCTAGCAGCGCCAGCTTTGCGGGGTCTAAAAAGCCCAGACAGGCGTCGGTTGGGGTGATTAAAAAGCCACTTTCAAGCCTGACGCTGATGTTGCCAGCTGTGGCATGCACATAGCCGCGGTCAAACAAACTTTTACCGACGCGGCAAATGTCTTCTCTAGCCTGTGATTGTGTCGACAGCGTCATGCCAGCAGCTTGAGAGCATCGGTGAAAAAGTCAGGACCGCCAAAGTTGCCAGATTTCAGCGTGATGTGAATGCCTGGGGCGCGCTCGGTAGGCTGCAGCTGGGCCGACTGTGGGAGATCGCAGTACGTCCATGGCACGCCGGGCGCTATTTGCGGGCCGATTTGCAGTTGCGAGATGCCGAGCGCCTGCACGCAAGCGCCCGATGTCTCACCGCCCGCCACGACCAGTTGGCGCACCCCAAGCGCCACCAGCCCTTTGGCAATTGCGGCCAGCGTGCGCTCGACCAAAGCGCCCGCTTCTTCGACGCCCAGTTGCTTCTGCACGGCTTTGATCGCGCCGCTTTCTGCAGTTGAATACACCAGCACCGGGCCGCTTTGAAGCAGCGGTGCGGCCCAAGCCAAGGCCTCAGCGGCCACATCAATGCCGCTGGCCATGCGCAGGGGGTCTGTTGCCAGCGCAGGCCGCCCCGCGGCGACGAAGGCCAGCACCTGTGCGTTGGTGGCCAGTGAGCAGCTGCCCGAGACCACGGCTTGCAAGCCAGATGCTTTGGGCAGCACGCTGGCTTGCGCAGAGGGCGCAATGCCAAAGTTTTGCGGCAAGCCAATGGCCACGCCCGAGCCGCCTGTGACCAGCGGCATGCCTTTGAGCGCTGGGCCCAGGCGCATCAAATCGTCGTTGCTGATGGCGTCCACAATCGCGATGCCAGCGCCCGCCGCCTTGAGCGCAGCGATACGCGTCGTCACCGCTGCGGCACCACGCGCCACCACGGTGTAATCGACCAGCCCCACCACACGCTGGGTTTGCGCCTGCAATACGCGCACCAGATTGGCGTCCAGCATGGGCGTCAGCGGGTGGTTTTGCATGCCGCCTTCATTGAGCAGCATGTCGCCGGCAAACAGGTAGCCTTTGAACACGGTACGGTGATTGTCAGGAAAAGCGGGCGTGGCAATGGTGAAGTCTGTGCCCAGCGCGTCCATCAGGGCTTCGGTGACCGGGCCAATATTGCCCTGGGCGGTGCTGTCAAACGTAGAGCAGTATTTGAAGTAAATCTGCTGGGCCCCCTGCGCTTGCAGCCAGGCGAGGGCCGCCAGTGATTGCGCAATCGCATCTTGCGGTGCAATGGTGCGGGACTTGAGCGCCACCACAACGGCATCAACGTCTGCGCTCAGGGGTGATGTGGGCACACCGATGGTTTGCACCACGCGCATACCGGCCCGAACGAGGTTGTTGGCCAAATCGCTGGCACCGGTAAAGTCGTCGGCAATGCAACCCAGGACAAGGGTGGTCATGGTTTTTTGGGCAATTCAATACCCGGGAAAATTTTGATCACCGCGCTGTCGTCTTCTTTTGCAAAGCCTGCGGTTGACGCCTGCATGAACATCTGGTGCGCGGTAGATGAGAGCGGCAGAGGGAACTTGCTGGCGCGCGCCATATCGAGCACCAGCCCCAAATCTTTGACAAAAATATCCACGCTGGACAGCGGCGTGTAGTCTGCGGCCAGCACGTGGGCCATGCGGTTTTCAAACATCCAGCTGTTGCCGGCGCTGTGGGTGATGACCTCGTACAGTGCGGCTGCATCAACGCCTTCACGCAAGCCCAGCGCCATCGCTTCAGCCGCGGCGGCAATGTGTACGCCCGCCAGCAGTTGGTTGATGACCTTGACCTTGCTGCCCGCACCGGCTTTGTCGCCCAGCTTATACAGCGTGGCTGCCATGGCGCGCAAAAAAGGTTCTGCCACAGCGTAGGCTTCAGCGCGGCCAGCGCTCATCATCGTCATCTCGCCACTTGCTGCGCGTGCTTTGCCGCCAGAGATGGGCGCGTCGATGTACAAAATGCCGAGTGCTGCCAGGCGCGCCTCCAGTGCTATCGACCAGTTGGGGTCTACCGTGGAGCACATCACAAACACGCTACCGGGCGGCATGGCGCTGGCGCAGCCTTGTTCGCCAAACAGCACGGCCTCGGTTTGCGCTGCGTTAACAACAACCGACACCACCACACTGCACTGGCTGGCCAGATCAAAGGGGGACGCGCAAGCCGTGCCGCCGCTGGCTGCAAAAGCCTCGGCCACTTCTTTGCGCACATCAAATACAAACGGGCTGTAGCCAGCCCGGCGCAACGACTGCGCCATACCGCTACCCATCGCGCCCAGGCCGATCAGTCCAACGTGTGTGGTCATGGTGTGACGAATATTGTTGTTTTCTGCATTTCTTAACCCAACGTGATTTTTGCGAAGCTTGCCACCCGCTTCCATTTGGCTGCGTCTACGGTCATGAAAGCGCCCGTCTGTTGTGCATTTAAAAAGCTGACGTCTGCGCCGCGTGACGCCATGTTGCGCGCGATGTCTGCATCGCGGGTGACTCTATCCAGGGCTTGCTCCAGCCGCGCAATGACGGCAGCGGGCGTACCCGCAGGCGCTGCTACACCATACCAGGCACTGACATCAAAGTCAGGCAAACCCGATTCTGCCAGTGTGGGCACGCTGGCGATGGTTTTGTTGCGGGTACGGGTGGTCACGGCCAGTGCACTGACGCTGCCGCCCTGAATCTGGCCCATGACCGATGGCAGATTTTCAAACATCATGTCGACTTCGCCGGCGATCAGTCCGGTAACGGCTTGCGCAGCGCCCCGGTAAGGGATGTGTGTGATGAAAGTACCCGTGCTGCTTTTGAGCAGCTCGGCAGACAAATGCAAAGACGTGCCGTTACCGTTAGAGGCGTAATTAAGCTTACCCGGCAGGCTCTTGGCCTTGGCCAAAAGATCAGCCACGCTGTTGATGCCGCTTTTAGGGTTGACCAGCAGCACATTGGGTACGCGGCCCATTAAACCCACAGGCGTGATTTGCTCGGGCTTGTAAGGCATGGCGGCATACAGCGCGGGGCTGATGGTCAGCGGCGGTGAAGCCATCAGCAGTGTGTAGCCGTCCGGCGTGCTGCGGGCGACTTCAGCAGCGCCCAGGTTGCCACCTGCACCGGGCTTGTTTTCTACGACAACGCTCTGGCCAAGTTCCTGCGCCAGTCTCGGGCCGACCAACCGCGCCATGGTATCAATCAGGCCGCCCGGTGGGAAGGGCACAACCAGCTTGATGGGCTTGTTGGGAAAGCTCTGCGCGAGTGCAAAGCCGGGCAGGACGGCCAGTGCGGCGCTGGCCTTGATGAGCTGGCGACGCTGCAAATTGATTTTGAACATGCTTCGGGTCTCCGTATTTGTCAGGTTGTCATACAAATTATGGCACGTTTGAAGGGGTGATTTATCCCCTTGGCGGGGTGCAAAAAAGGCTCAGTGCTGGACGCTTTTCGTCACCAGCGGGCTGGCCAGCTTGACGCCTTCTTGCTGCCAGAAAGCGGGGTCAGCTTGCTCGATGCGTTTGATCGCGTTGTCCATGTGGCGGGTTGCGGCTTTGCGTGCCTTGGCGGCATCACCCCTGGCGATGGCTGCAATGATGGCCTTGTGCTCCAGTTGCACCTGACGTGCAAAGTCAGCGCGGCGCGCCTCGTTGGCGCGGGTCACCCGGGTTGCGCCGTGCAAAAACTGCCGCAAATAGTCAAGCGTGCTGATCAGGAACTGGTTTTGCGCCGCATCGGCAATAGCACGGTGCAATGCGACGTCTTCGTCAACGCCGTCGCCGCCAGCGTCGACCGCTAGGTCAAGTGCTGTGGCCGCGTGGCGTATGCATGTAATGTCGCTGGGGCTGGCACGCTGCGCAGCCAGCGCTGCCACCTCTGCTTCCAGCGCCCGGCGCACCTCGACCATCTGAATAACTGCTTGCCTGGATGCCGCCAGATGGGCATCGAACCGCAGCGGCGAAAAACCGGCAGCCTTGACAAACGCGCCACTTCCCTGGCGAGTCTCTACCAACCCTAAAGACTTCAGTCGGGACACCGCTTCGCGCACCACGGTGCGGCTGACGGCAAACTGTTTGACCAGCACGGCTTCGGTGGGCAGCCGGTCACCTTCCACCAGCCTGGAGGCCTGGATTTCTGCACTGATGGCGTTAGCAACCTGGTCTGACAGCGCAACCCCCGGCGAGAGAGACGTAAAACTTGTGGTCATGGGCTTTGCGGCTAGTTTTTGTCAGACAACTTTACAACAGCCGTGCCTGCGTCCTACACGCGCCGTGGGCGTTTGCTGATCCTAAAGATTGAGTTGCCGCGTTACCTTAGAGGGGTGGATCTTCAATAGAGCTTCTATTGAGATCGGCGGCATACCTGTTGGTTTTTACCGTCGCACTTAGCTGCCCTTTACTTTACATAAGGAATAATTAAATGAACAAAACGACGCAATCGATTCTTTTGGCCGCCATGCTGGCAGCATCCGGCTTTGCCGCCGCGCAAAACCCTAGCGTGCCCGCAACGCGCGCTGAGGTTAAATCGGAAGCAGGCGCGGCTGAACGCAAACAGGGCACTGGCGAGCCTGCCAAGCCTAATTCTTCTGGCGCGATGCAAGGCAATACATCAGGTACGACGCGTGCCGAGGTCAAGTCTGAAGCAGGCACAGCCGAGCGCAAACTGGGCACTGGCGAAACGGCCAAGCCGAATGCTTCTGGCACGATGCAAGGCAACACCTCGGGCACAACCCGCGCGGATGTCAAAGCTGATGCCACAAGCGAGCCACGCAAACTGGGCACCGGCGAAGTGGCTAAATCAGGCCAGCCAAGTGCATCGTCAGCCGAGCGCAAGCGCATGCGCAACGAGCGTCGCGCCAAGTCAAAGGCTAAACGCGATGCCACCATGACGCCGGCGCCCGTTACCGAGAAAGCTCCCTAAGCATTAATGGGTTCATCACCCAGTGGGTAACCACTGGGTCACCAGCCATACCCGCATCGCAAGACGCGGGTATTTTTTTGTGCCGAATTAACTACGCTGTAAATATTGGCGCGTTATGTAGGTTGTGTGCGATATGGGCGTTTATTGTGACGTGTGCGTTTCACACCTTATGTGCGTTACCGAACTGACCCGTGTGTGAAAACTGTTAAAAATACTCTTTTGCTTCACCTCCGGCACCCACCCCTTTTTCTTGAAGCGTGATATTTAATATTCAAGTTTTATAGATGCCTACCCTAGCCGCCGAACCCACTGAGCGCAGCCCATCTGCCACCGCGTCGCTGTCAAGCTGTCAAATTGCACGACTGTCGGGTGTCAGTGACGATGACCTGTTGATGCTGGTTGAATATGGCCTTTTATGCCCTGTGGAGCCTGGTATTCAACCCTTCAGTTTTGATATAGGTTCTGTGGCATTGCTTAAAAGGGCTGTGCTGGTGCGCGCAGACCTGGCGCTTGACAGCCATGGTTTTGCAATGGCTGTGAAGGCTCTGGGGTCTTTGACATCTGAGCGTTAAGCCGACTGTCAACGCAGCCAGGCGCTTTTTGCATTATTTGGGTCTTGGACGACTCAGGCTCTTGTCGGGCTGTGAAAGTGTTCCGGCACGCAGTGCTTCAACGGCATGTGCCACCGCGCTGGCCACATTGCGAACCTCGGCCTGCACGGCCTCGTCAGCATCCAGCGTGTCATGGCTGTTGGCATAGGGCTCGTAGTAGCCAATGAAGCGGTCCAGCCTGGCTTGAGCGCCCGCATCAATCAGTCCCATCCAATCCAGCCAGTCGCACAAAGAGCGACGTGCGCCTTCAATGCCGGCGACGTCGCCGTGCACCACCACGCCGTAGGTACGGCCACTCAAGTGCTTGGGATAGTCCCAGCCCTTGAGCTCGATCTCTTTGGCTTCGACCGCCTTCTTGCCATGTGTAGATGTCGGGTCAGGGTTGCCACCATCGGCGCACACCAATCGGTCAATCATCAGCTTGAGCGGGCTGGGTGACTGGTACCAGTACACCGGCGTCAAAATAATGATGCCGTGCGCGGCTGTCCAGCGCTCGTAAATCTCCGCCATCCAGTCGCTGGTCTGGCCTTGCGCATGGTTGGGATAGCAACTGCACGGCCAGTGACATAAAGGCATGGCGGTTGACACGCAGCCCTTGCAGGGGTGAATGTTCAGGTGATAACTGGACGTCAGCAGGCTCAGGTCCAGCACGTCAACTTGCATGCCCGCTTGCTCAAGTGTGGATTTTGCAGCTTGGGTCAAACGCCAGGTTTTTGAAATCTCGCCGGGGCATGTTCCGTCATTCCGGGCTGAGCCGCAAATCAGCAGTGCGCGGGGTGGACTGGCCGGGTTCAGCCACGCGGTCTGCGCTTGTTCTAACTTCTCTTTTGTCGCCAGCCAGTCAACGGACAAGTCGTAGTCAGGGTCTGCGTAACCTGGCCCCGCCTTGCGTGTCACCGGCGATTTGCGGCCTTCGACGTAGGCATCCCAGGCGACAGTTTCCAGTCTGGCCAGTGCCTCATCCTCGAGCCTGAAGGCCGGGTCCATGAACGACTGCATGAATCGAGCGTGAAATATTTCTCGCGACAAAACGGCGGGCGCCTGGCCCTTTCGGACGATGGGTGTGTTGATCATCGCGCCAGTTTAGAGAGTGCACAAACGGCGTAAACACCATCCCGATGATGTCCTACGCAGTCTGGCGGCACATTCTCAAAGTTGACGCTGGTGATCAGCCTTTTTGGCGGCCGGGGCCACCATGGTGTTCACCATGACCGCCGCGCTTTGGGTGCTCGGCATCAAAAACCTTTTGCTGCTCGGGCGTCAAGGCTGCATAAAAGGTTTTGGCGGCATTGCCGCGCTTGTCCATTTCGGCGTTCATTTGCGTCATGCGCTCGGCCCGCATGGCGCGCATTCTGTCGATACGCTCGGGTGTGGTGAGCTTGTCCATTTCGGCGCGCTGCGCATCGCTGGGACGCATGGCCATACCCGCTGGGGGCTGCATGGCACTGGTGTAAGCCGTCCACGCGCTTTCTTGCGCAGGCGTGAGCTTGAGCCTGGCTTTCATGTCGGCCTGATGTTTGGCCATCATGGCCTGCATTTTGGCGGGATCATGTTTGCCCATGTGCTCACTGCGTGGTCCCGAATACGATGCAGCGGGTGGATTGACCTGCGCCATAGCGCTGGCACCTGCTGCCATCAAACCGGCCAAAGCCAGGCCGTGCACAAGCGGGTAGAAACGGGAGGAGGAATTGAGGTTGAGTGTCATGGAACTTCCTTTGAATATGAAAAACGTAGTTTGAGTGGCTCTTGTGAACACGCGATATTTTTTCGGTGGATGTTTGTAAAGTTGGGTGAAATTGAGGATGTGCTTACAATGAAACCAGCTTGTCGGGGTGCCCAGTGGAAACACTAAAAATGGGCTGAGATCGCTTTGTACATAAAGTGAGACCCGCTGAACCTGATCGGGGTCATGCCCGCGTAGGGAACAACGCTTTTGGCTCCCGGATTCCCTTTTTAAATGGGGATGGGGTTCTCCAGGCAGGCTTTTATAAGCTGCACCAGTTGAACCCACTATTCGGAGACACGCCATGGCAAAAACCTCACTGACCGTCGACACGGCCGACCTGACAAGCCGCATCACGCGCACGCCTTTTCCTGGCTCGCGCAAAATTTACATTGAGGGTTCACGCCCCGATATTCGCGTGCCGTTCCGTGAAGTGTCATTGACCGACACGTTGGTGGCCGAAGGGTCAAACACGCGCCGTGAAGCCAACCCGCCGCTGCGCCTGTTTGATGCGTCGGGCGTGTACACCGACCCCGATGTCAGCATTGACGTCACACGCGGTTTGCAGCCGCTGCGCGGTGCGTGGATCAACGAGCGGCAAGACACCGAGGCGCTTGACGGTATCAGCAGTGCCTACGGCCGCGAACGCCTGAATGACCCTGCCTTGAGCGCCCTGCGGATGGCCAAAGCGCCGGTACCGCGCCGCGCTAAAGCAGGCATGAATGTGTCGCAAATGCACTATGCGCGCAAAGGCATCATCACGCCGGAGATGGAATACATCGCCATTCGTGAAAACCTGGTGCGCGCGCAATTGGCCGAGCGGCTGGCAACCGAACGCATGCCGAAAAAAGGGCATTCATTCAACGCCTCGATTCCCGAGCAAATCACCGCTGAATTTGTACGTGATGAAGTCGCCCGCGGCCGTGCGGTGATACCGAACAACATCAACCACCCCGAGAGCGAGCCCATGATCATTGGCCGCAACTTTTTGATCAAGGTCAACGCCAACATTGGCAACTCGGCTGTCACGTCGAGCATTGAAGAAGAAGTCGACAAACTGGTCTGGTCGATTCGCTGGGGCGCAGACACGGTGATGGATTTGTCGACCGGTGACAACATCCATGAAACGCGCGAATGGATCATGCGCAACTCACCCGTGCCGATCGGCACCGTGCCGATTTATCAGGCGTTAGAGAAAGTCAATGGCAAGGCTGAAGACCTGACCTGGGAAATCTTTAGAGACACCTTGATCGAGCAGGCCGAGCAGGGCGTGGACTACTTCACCATTCACGCCGGCGTACGGCTGGCCTATGTGCCGCTGACCGCCAACCGCTTGACCGGCATCGTGTCACGCGGAGGCTCCATCATGGCCAAGTGGTGTTTGTCGCACCACAAAGAGAGCTTTTTGTACGAGCACTTTGAAGACATTTGCGAGATCATGAAGCAGTACGACATTTGCTTCTCGCTGGGTGATGGCTTGCGGCCTGGCTCGATTGCCGACGCCAATGATGAAGCGCAGTTTGCCGAGTTGCACACGCTGGGCGAATTGACCCAGATCGCCTGGAAGCATGACGTACAGGTGATGATTGAAGGCCCCGGCCATGTTCCGCTGCAACTCGTTAAGGAAAACGTCGAGAAGCAATTGGAAGCGTGTTTTGAGGCGCCGTTTTACACCCTCGGACCGCTGATTACAGACATCTCGCCCGGGTACGACCACATTTCATCAGCCATGGGTGCGGCGAATATCGGCTGGTACGGCACGGCCATGCTGTGCTACGTGACGCCGAAGGAGCACCTGGGCTTGCCTAACCGTGACGATGTGAAGCAGGGCCTGATTGCCTACAAGATAGCCGCGCACGCAGGTGATTTGGCCAAGGGCTACCCCGGCGCGCAAATGTGGGACAACGCAGTGTCAAAAGCGCGCTTTGAGTTCCGCTGGGAAGATCAGTTCCGTCTGGCGATTGACCCGGATACCGCGATGGCGTACCACGACGAAACGCTGCCGAAAGAAAACGCCAAGGTGGCGCACTTTTGCTCGATGTGCGGGCCAAAGTTTTGTTCGATGAAAATATCGCAGGAGGTTCGCGAGTTTGCGCGGCTGAATCCCTCCACCACGACATTGGCACCGGCTGCTGGCGTGATTGCCATCAAGCAGATTGACAGCGACTTGCAGGTCAAAGCCAAGGAGTTTCGTGAAGGTGGGAGCGAGATTTATTCTTGACATGACACAACGGCACATCGGCATTGCAGGCGCAGGCCTGGCGGGTCGCCTGCTGGCCTGGCGCCTGGCATTGGTGGGCTGCCGCGTCAGTTTGTTTGATGCCAAGCGCCGCGATGACCTGACCAGCGCTTCTCAAACCGCCGCAGCCATGTTGTCGCCGCTGGCTGAGTTGGCGGTGTCCGACGATGCGGTGTTTGAGCTGGGCCAGCGTTCGCTGGTGTTATGGCCGCAGTGGTTGGCTCAGCTAGCCACTCCTGTTTACTTTAAGCAAGACGGCACCGTTGTCGTCGCACATACGCAAGACGGCGCATCGCTCGAACACTTCAGCCGCTTGCTGCACCACAAGCTGCCTGCCGCTTGCAAGTCGCTTGTGCAAACGCTGGATGCAGCTGGACTTGCGCAGCTTGAGCCCCTGATTGCTGGGCGCTTTAACGGCGGCTTGTATCTGGTAGGCGAGGGGCAGCTGGCCAATGACCAGCTGATGGCCGCATTGGCCACTGAACTGGACCGCTTGGGCGTGCAGGGGCATGAAGGTCAAGCCGTGGATAGGCTTGAGGAAAAGGCCGTTGTTTGTGCAGACCAGAAGCACAGCTTTGACATGACGGTTGATGCACGGGGCACAGGCAGCAAGTCGGTGTTGCCCACCTTACGCGGGGTGCGCGGCGAGGTTCTGCGTGTCGAATGCAAGGGCTTGACCCTTCAGCGCCCCATCCGCCTGATGCATCCGCGTTACCAGCTGTATGTGGCACCACGCCCGAACGGCGAGTTTGTTGTGGGAGCGACCGAGCTGGAATCTGAAGATGCTGGCCCCGTGACGGTGCGGTCGGTGCTGGAGCTGGGAAGTGCGCTGCACAGCCTGCACCCAGCTTTTGGTGAGGCGCGTATTTTGTCAATGCGTGCTGCACTGCGCCCTGCGCTTGATGACCACCGGCCCTGTGTCGAGCAATTGGGCGGTGTGTGGCACATTAACGGCCTGTACCGGCATGGCTATTTGTGCGCACCTGCGCTGGTCGATGATTTGGTAGGAAAATTGAGCCATGACGATTGATGTTTCACTCAATGGCGTACGCTTGAACGTCGAACCAGCCACCTTGCAAGCCCTGCTCTTGGCGCGTGGCTACAAGCTGGAAACCGCTTTTGCCTGCGCCATCAACAACACGTTTGTGCCGCGCCAGCAATGGCCAAATCGAGCGTTGGGAAACGGTGACCGTATTGATATCGTCACGCCAATCACGGGAGGTTGAGATGTCAAACTTCACAGTAGCAGGCACAGAACTTTCAAGTCGCCTCTTTCTGGGCACTTCTCACTACCCATCGCCGCAAGTTTTAAGCGACGCGGTTACCGCCAGCGGCACGCAGGTGCTGACGGTAGGCTTGCGCCGCCTGCAACCTGAAAGCGGCGGTGGCAACAGCTTCTGGCAGCGGGTGCAGGCGATGAAATGCCATATATTGCCCAACACGGCAGGTTGCCACACGGCAGGCGAAGCCATCACGCTGGCGCAGATGGCGCGGGAGATTTTTGGCACAACCTGGATCAAGCTGGAAGTCATTGGCGATGACTACACGCTGCAACCCGACACCCACGCCACACTGGAGGCCGCCACGGCGCTCGCCAAAGAAGGCTTTGCAGTATTTGCCTACACCACTGACGATTTGGTGATCGCCCAAAAGCTGCGGGACGCAGGCTGCGCGGCCGTCATGCCCTGGGCCGCGCCGATTGGCACCGGGCGCGGGCCGCTCAACCCCTACGCGCTGGAGACGATGCGTCGTCGCCTGCCAGACGCGGTGTTGATTGTGGATGCAGGCCTGGGCCGGCCGTCACACGCGGCTGCCGTGATGGAGCTGGGTTTTGACGCGGTGCTGCTGAACACGGCGGTTGCGCAAGCCGGGGACCCGGTAAAGATGGCTAAAGCCTTTGCGGATGGTGTGGCAGCAGGCCGCGCAGCGTATGAGTCAACCCCCATGCCAGAACGTGCAGCGGCGCAGGCATCAACGCCGACAGTCGGCGTTCCGTTTTGGCATGCACCTCAGGGGCAGCCATAAATCCGATTCTCGGGCGCATTGCGGCGTTGCGCGGTGCTCGGAATCCTCATGCACACAAGTGCATTCCGGTGTCCTGCGCTCCGTGCGCCTTGCACTGCACTCCGAAAATCGAATTTCTGACCGCCCCTTGAAACCGCCATGACCGCAAACGCTTTTACCCCCCTGATTCACCCCATCGGCTTTTACCCCGTTGTACCCACCGCAGCCTGGGTCGAGCGACTTTTAAGCTGGGGTGTGCGCACGATCCAGCTGCGCATCAAGGCCACTGACCACACGCCAGCCAACATCGCCATGGAGGTGATGGCCGCCATCAAAGCAGGCAAAGCCGCGCCTGGCGCGCAGGTGTTTATCAACGACCACTGGCAAATTGCCATGGCTGCTGATGCTTACGGCGTGCATCTGGGGCAAGAGGATTTAGATACCGCAGATATTGAAGCGTTGCGTGATGCCGGTATTCGCCTCGGTTTAAGTACCCACACCCCGGCTGAGCTGGCCCGCGCCAAAGCCGTGCAGCCCAGTTATTTGGCGATCGGCCCGATCAACCCCACGACGCTGAAGGTCATGCCTTACGAGCCGGTGGGTTTGGCGCGCCTGGCTGAATGGGCAAAGCTGGCCAAGCCGTACCCTGTGGTGGCCATAGGCGGGATCTCGCTGGCGCGCATGCCCGGCGTGCTGGCCTGCGGTGTTGACGGCGTGGCGGTGGTCAGTGCGGTCACGCTGGCCGAAGATCCGCATCTGGCAGCGCTTGAAGGTTTGAAAATGGCTCAAAGAGCAGGAAACAGCTGTTCTTAGCTTTTCTTGCACATGTTTTAGGCCTCTAGCCCAATAGATGTGCGAGTAAAACGCTCCTGATAAAATAGCAGTTAGAGTGCGGCCATGGCTCAAACCATCAAGCCAGTTATCTATTCAAATTTATCCCCAATGCTTGATTTTAACTGTTGAATTTATTAAGATTAATTCGCGTTTAATCTATTCACTAATTCATTCTTGATCCATTCGTCATCCATCACTGCCCAAATCCTCCAGGCGTTGCGTCAGCGCGGTGGCGTGGCCAGCAGCGCTGAGCTGCAAGCTGCGTTAAACATCAGCCAGCCCAGCATGTCGCGTGCGCTTGCGCCGCTGATTCAGGCTGGCAAGGTACAAAAAGTAGGCGCAGCCAGGTCGCAGCGTTATGTTCTGCCGCGACATGTGGCGCAGGTGGGCAGCCAAGTGCCCATCATGCGGGTGGATGCGTTGGGGCAGGCCAGTCCTTTTGCGCGCATGACGCTGCTGGAGGGCGGCGATGTGTGGGTTGACGAGGCCGACGGCGTGAGCCAGCGGCACAGCGGCCTGCCGTGGTTTTTACATGACATGCGGCCGCAGGGCTTCATGGGCCGCACCTTTGCCCAAAACCACCCCGAGCTGCAACTGATCAGTGACCCGCGGGGCTGGAGCGATGACGACATGCTGCGGGCGCTGGTCTTGTACGGCGATGACTTACCGGGCAATTTGGTGGTGGGGGAGCCAGCTTTCCAAAGGTTTTATTCGCTGGCTGAGCGTGCTTGCCGGGCTGCATCGGCGGCAGACTATCCGCAATTGGCCGAGCGTGCCATGCAGGGCAGCAGTGGCGGCTCGTCAGCAGGCGGTGAGCAGCCCAAGTTTTGCACCCTCACCGCTGGCCGCGCGGTACTGGTCAAATTTTCGCCGCCCGGCGATTCGCCCCAAGAGCAGCGCCTGCGTGATTTGCTGGTGTGCGAGCATTTGGCGATTCAGACGCTGGCGGGTGCTGGGTTGCCTGCCTCTAGCACGCAAATTTTTGTGGGTGCAGGGCGGGTGTTTTTAGAAGCCGAGCGATTTGACCGTACGCTTGGCGCACCGAACATGGGTCAAATTGGCCGGGTTGGTCGTACGGGCATGGTCTCCCTGTCGGTTTACGACGCTGAGTATGTGGGTCAAGAAGAAAACTGGGCAGCCACTGCCGACCGTATGGCTGCGCGCGGCTTGTTAAGCGCCAAAGACGCGGCGCAGCTGCGGTTTTTAGAAGCCTACGGTGTGCTGATCGCCAACACCGACCGCCACTACGGCAACATTTCGTTGCTGCTGCACGGCAGCAAAAGCGGCGGCGACTGGGTACTGTCGCCCACTTACGACATGCTACCCATGTGGTACGCCCCGGTAGGCGGCGAACTGGTGGCGCGCGACTTTGCCGCCCGGCCCTTGCAGCCCACCGCCGCCACCCTGCCAGAGTGGCCGCGTGCCAAGGCGCTGGCTAAGGTGTTTTGGCAGGCCGCTGCGCAAGACGCCCGCATTTCCAACGGGTTCAGGGCGATTGCTGCACAAAACGCCGAACATCTTGGCGAGCATTTTGGTGTTTAGACCCACGAATGCCGATCAGGCGCATCAGCATCACAACGCTATAAATTAAATAGCTGCTGGCCCATGATTTACGAGGGCTTAGGGTCTTTTTGATACCCTAAAGCAATAAATTCAATCGGGTTTGATCTTGGCACGTGCCGCAACGACCTTCCAGCGCGCTTGCTCGGCGGCAATAAACGCTGCGTACTGCGCCGGCGAATCACCCACGGGCAGGGCGGTGTCGCCGCGCAGGCGTTCGGTAGCCTGCGGATTTTTCATGGCGGCAGCGGTGGCGGCGGCGATTTTGTCAATCGCGATTTGAGGCATGTTGGCCGGCGCGTTTAGGCCGTACCACTGGGTCATTTCAAACCCTGGAAAACCGCTTTCCGCCACTGTTGGTACGTCTGGCAGCTGAGCTAGGCGCTCTTTGGTGCCGGTGGCAATGCAGCGCAGTTTGCCAGATTTGATGTGCGCCAAAATCGCAGGAGCGCCCACACTGGCAGCGTCTAACCGGCCAGCCAGCAGGTCCGTTAATTGAGGGCCAGTGCCGCGGTAGGGCACGTGCAGTACAAATATATCGCTGACCATTTTCAGGTACTCAAAAGCCAAATGACCAGCGCTGCCGTTGCCGGCTGAACCGTAGTTCAGACGGCCTGGTTTCGACTTGGCCAGGGCAATGAACTCTTTGAGGTTTTTGGCGGGTACTTCAGCGTTGACAACATACAGACTGGGCACCTTGGCCAACAGCGAAATGGGTTTGAAATCTTTGTTGGTGTCAAACGGCAGTTTGTCGAAGATAAACGGGTTGACGGCAAACGTACCGATGTGGCCAAGAATCAGCGTGTGGCCGTCCGTGCTTTGCGCGCATTCGGCCATGGCAATGTTGCCGCTGGCGCCGGGCTTGTTTTCTACAAAAACGGTTTGCCCTAGCGTTTTGCTGAGCTCATTGGCGGTAGACCGCGCCACAATTTCAGAGCTGCCGCCGGGCGCAAACGGCACCAGCAGGCGAATCGGCTTGGTCGGCCAGGCGGTTTGTGCCAACGCCGGGAAGGCACTGGCGGCAGCAAGAGCGCTGGCACCTTGAAGTGCTCCGCGGCGGGTGATATGTGGGTGCGACGACATGCTGGCCTTTATGAAACATCAAGACCTGTCACTTTACGCCAGGCCGTCCGCTGCTCGGCTAGGGGCTTTCGACAACAGCGAGATAAAAGCGCTAAAATGTACAAAATATCAAAATTTGTACAAAATGCAATCCTCCCCTATCCATCCTCCTGTCAGTGTCCCTCTGAGCGAATTTCGCGCCAACACCTCAGCCATGATTGACCGGGTCGAAAAGGGCGAAACTTTGCGCATTTTGCGACATGGCAAGCCGGTGGCCGAGTTGGTGCCAATGCAGCCTCAGGCTGAGCAAAAAGTGCCGCGCTGGAAGATGCCGATTGAGCCTTTGAACTATCTCAAACCGCCCAGTAAATCAGGTGCTCAAATGATCATCGACGAGCGCGAGAGCGGCTGGTGATGAATATATTGTTTGATGCATCAGCTCTGTTTAAACGCTATAGCGGCGAGGCTGGGGTAGGTCGGGTGCTGCAGTTGCAGGCATCTGCTCATGCAGTAACAGCCGCCGTGCATTGCAAGACTGAAGTTGCCTCAGCATTGACGAGGCAGTGGCGTGAGGGCGCTTTCAGTGACGACGAGTATGCACGGGTGCTGGCTGACATTCATTCGGACTTTGACGAGCTTGCGGTGATGCCGCTATCCGGCCATGCAGAACGTTACGCCATTGCAGCTATGCGCGTTGCTAACTTATGTGGCATGGATGCGCTGCATATTGGTACGGCTCAAGCAGCGCAGGTTGACCTGTTTGTGACGGCAGATAAACGCCAGGCTACGGCTGCACAAGCTGTTGGCCTGAAAACTGAATTGATTGAGGCTTGATATGTGTGCCCCCACGCTACGCGGCGTTGCCGCTTCTCTGCCCCCCGAGGGGGCGCAAGCCGTCCTTGGGGCGGCCCTACGGAAGACTTGAATGTTTTACCCCCAAGAATTTGACGTGATCGTGGTCGGCGGTGGCCATGCTGGAACTGAAGCCGCGTTGGCAAGTAGCCGCATGGGCTGCAAGACTTTGCTGCTCACCCACAACATTGAAACGCTGGGCCAGATGAGCTGCAACCCGTCGATTGGCGGGATTGGCAAAGGCCATTTGGTCAAAGAAGTCGATGCGATGGGCGGCGCGATGGCGCTGGCCACGGACGAGGGCGGCATTCAGTTTCGCATCCTGAACAGCTCTAAAGGCCCAGCGGTGCGCGCCACCCGGGCGCAGGCCGACCGCATTTTGTACAAAGCGGCCATTCGCCGCATGCTGGAGAACCAGCCCAACCTGTGGTTGTTTCAGCAGGCGGTGGATGACCTGATGGTCGAGGGCGATCGCGTCGTGGGTGCGGTGACGCAGGTGGGCATCAAGTTCAGAAGCCGCACGGTGGTACTGACGGCGGGCACTTTCCTGGACGGCAAGATCCATGTCGGCCTGCAAAATTATTCAGCGGGCAGAGCGGGGGACCCGCCTGCGGTGTCACTGAGTGCGCGCCTGAAGGAGCTCAAGCTGCCGCAAGGCCGCCTGAAAACCGGCACACCGCCGCGCATCGATGGCCGCACGATTGACTTCAGCAAGTGCATCGCGCAACCGGGAGATGGAATGGCAACGCAGGGCGTTGCGGGTATGCCGTGGCCGCTCGCAGGCGATGTGCCCGTGTTCAGTTTTATGGGCAGCGCTATCAAGCACCCCCAACAGGTGCCGTGCTACATCACCCACACCAATGCCCGCACGCACGACATCATTCGCAGCGGCTTTGACCGCAGCCCCATGTTTACCGGCAAGATTGACGGCGTGGGCCCGCGCTATTGCCCGAGTGTGGAAGACAAGATCAACCGCTTTGCCGACAAGGACGCGCACCAGATTTTTTTAGAGCCCGAGGGACTGACCACGCACGAGATTTATCCGAACGGGATCTCCACCAGCCTGCCGTTTGACATTCAATACGAGCTGGTGCGCTCGATGGTGGGGATGGAAAACGCGCACATTTTGCGGCCCGGCTATGCGATTGAATACGATTACTTTGACCCGCGCGCTTTGAAAACCAGCTTTGAAACCAGGGCGATTCAAGGCTTGTTTTTTGCCGGTCAGATCAACGGCACCACAGGCTATGAAGAGGCGGCGGCGCAGGGTATGTTTGCTGGCATTAACGCGGCACTGCAATGCCAGGGCAAAGAAAGCTGGTTGCCTAAGCGGGACGAAGCCTACCTGGGTGTGCTGGTCGACGACCTGATTACCAAGGGCGTGACCGAGCCGTACCGCATGTTTACCAGTCGGGCAGAGTTTAGATTGATGCTGCGTGAAGACAACGCCGACATGCGTTTGACCGAAAAGGGCAGGGAACTGGGCTTGGTCGATGATGTGCGTTGGAATGCGTTTAACCGAAAGCGGGATGCTGTTTCACGTGAAACACAACGCCTGCACAGCATCTGGGTGAATCCGAATAATCTGCCGTTGGCGGAAGCTGAGCGGGTTTTGGGCAAGGCGATTGAACGTGAATACAACCTCGCAGACCTGCTCCGAAGGCCTGATGTGAATTATGCGGGGCTGATGAGTCTGGATGGCGGTAAGTATGTCAATGACGAAATAGCACAACTCGATGGACTCCAAAGCGTGATCGAGCAAATCGAAATCACGGCCAAGTACGCAGGCTACATTGACCTTCAAAAGGTCGAAGTCGAACGTGCCGCGCATTACGAAAACCTCAAACTCCCGCCCGAGCTGGACTACCTGCAAGTACAGGCCTTGAGCTTTGAAGCGCGGCAGACGCTGGCCAAATACCGGCCCGAAACGCTTGGGCTGGCATCACGTATCTCGGGCATCACGCCAGCCACGGTGTCGCTGCTGCTGGTGCATTTGAAGAAAAACCTCTGGAAGAACACCACGCCCTTGGCTACGCCCGAAAAAGCTGAAGCATGAGTGGGGAAGAGGTAGCTCTGCGCACAGGGCTTGCGCAGCTGCAACTTGAGCTCAGCGACCAGCAAGTTGACAAACTGCTTAGTTACCTGAAGCTGATTGCCAAGTGGACCAAGGTGTACAACCTGACGGCGGTGCGCGACCCGGCCGAGATGATGACGCACCATCTATTGGACAGCCTGGCGGTGATTGCGCCCTTGCAGCGACATATGGCGCAGGGCAGCTTGCTCGATGTGGGCTCGGGTGCGGGCCTACCCGGTGCAGTCATTGCCATTTGCTGCCCGGCGATTACCGTGACTTGCGTCGACACGGTAGCCAAGAAGGCGATCTTTATCAAGCAGGTGGCTCTAGAGCTAAAGTTGCCCAACTTGGCGGGCTTGCATGCGCGGGTTGAGAACATCGTCCAGCCCTTCGATGTGATTTGCTCAAGGGCGTTTGCTTCACTCAATGACTTCACCCAGTGGTCTGCTGACGCACTTGCCCCAACAGGCGTATGGATGGCCATGAAGGGCAAGCACCCGGCCAACGAATTGGCGACGTTGCCACCCGATATCGATGTGTTTCACGTGGAACAACTGCAAGTGCCGGGGTTGGATGCGGAGCGATGTGTGGTGTGGATGCGTAAAAAATCCGTGTCGTAAACTCACATCCTCACCACACAGGAATCCGCTCATGTCCGGCTCATTTTTCGGCATTGCTGACTATGCATCGTTTGTCGTCGCCATCATTGTTTTTTTGCTGATTCCTGGGCCGGGCAACCTGGCACTCATCACGTCTACCAGCAAAGGCGGCATACCGGGTGGCCTTGGCGCTACCTTTGGCGTGATTGCTGGTGACCAGGTATTGTTATGGGCGGCGGTGGCAGGCGTGTCTGCCGTCATGGCGGCGTATCCAACCGCCTTTCATATCGTGCAGTGGGCAGGCGCGGTTTACCTCGCCTGGCTAGGCATCAAGATGCTGATGAGTAAACCAGGCGATGCACCCATTTTGCAGATCAAGCCGCACCACTACTTCCGCCAGGCGCTTTTTATCACGCTGCTTAATCCCAAGGCGATTGTGTTTTATATGGCTTTCTTCCCCCTGTTTGTGGACCCAAATACCCACCAAGGCATGACGACCTTTGGCGTGATGGCAGCGACGATAGCCGTGTTGACTTTTTTGTATGGCCTGACGTCAGTGTTGCTGACCACCTTTTTTGCCGAACGTATCCGCGCCAATCCCAAAATCTCCGGTTTTCTCAACAAGGCAGCCGGTGTCTTTCTGATCGGATTTGGTTTGAAGCTGGCCATTTCCAAATAGCACCCCAGCCAACCAACTCACCCGAAAATAATAAAAACCAATGGCCAAAATCTTTTGCGTTGCGAATCAAAAAGGAGGGGTAGGCAAAACCACCACCACAGTTAATCTGGCAGCAGGCTTAGCCAAAGTCGGCCAACGGGTGTTGATGATTGACCTCGACCCACAAGGCAACGCCACCATGGGTTCCGGCGTAGACAAACGCAAACTTGAATACACCGTATACGACGTGTTGCTCGAGTCCGCCACGATCAAAGAAGCTAAAGTCACCAGCCAGAAGCTGATTGACGGCGGTTGTAGCTACGATATTTTGGGTGCTAACCGCGAGCTGGCCGGGGCAGAAGTCGAGCTGGTCGATATTGAGCGCCGCGAAAAACGCCTCAAGCTGGCTTTGGCCGATGTGGATGGGGACTATGACTTCGTATTGATTGACTGCCCGCCATCGCTCAGCATGCTGACGCTCAACGGCTTGTGCTGTGCTCACGGCGTCATTGTGCCGATGCAGTGCGAGTACTTTGCACTTGAAGGCCTGACGGACCTGGTCAACACCATCAAGCAGGTACATGCCAACCTCAACAAAGACCTGGCCATCATCGGATTACTCAGGGTTATGTTTGACCCTCGCATCACGCTGCAGCAACAGGTGAGCGAGCAACTCAAGGAGCATTTTGGCGACAAAGTGTTCAGCACCGTCATCCCCCGCAACGTCCGGCTGGCCGAGGCGCCCAGTTACGGATTGCCCGGCGTCGTGTTTGACCCATCGTCCAAAGGCGCGCAGGCGTTTGTGGCCTTTGCCGAAGAAATGGTCATGCGGATCAAAACGCTGTAAAAACCTCTCGGCACGCCTCAAAAAGTTGGTTTAGATGCCAAATATGCCTCTGGCCCCGGTTAATCATGCGTAAACCGCTATAAAAACAATAGTATTCGGCACCTGAACCCAACCACTCATGAACCCCTGTAACGTCCTCATCCTGCCCGGCTGGTTAAACAGTGGCCCTGACCACTGGCAAACCCGGTGGGAGCGCGCCCACGGTTACCAGCGGGTAGAGCAGCACGACTGGCAACGCCCTTTGCGCGGCGACTGGATCGCCCGGCTTGAAGACGTGTTGCTTGGCTGTACCGAGCCTGCGGTGCTGGTCGCCCACAGTCTGGGTTGCCTGACAGTGGCGGCATGGGCGGCGCATTCTAAAAACACGCCTCTCGTCAAGGCTGCGCTGCTGGTAGCACCACCCGACACGGCCCGCCAAGACATCGGCCAGATGCTGCCCGGTTGGGTTGTTCCCTTGCAAACCTTGCCCTTCCAAAGCGTGGTGATGGCGTCCAGCGATGACCCGTTTTGCGGCATTGAGCAGGCGCATCACTATGCATCCAGCTGGAGTGCCAAGCTGATCGACATCGGTGCGCGTGGCCACATCAATGCAGACAGCGGTCTGGGCGATTGGCCCCAGGCGCATGCTGAGCTACAGCGGCTTGCGGCTTTGGGTGGGACTGATAAACTGTCAGGTAGTCAGATCTGACTACCGATCTTTTAAGGAGCCCACCATGTCTGTAGCTACCAGTCTTAAATTAACTGCCGAGCTTAAAGCGCAAATTGACGAGTCAGCGCGCAAAGCCGGCATGACTGCGCATGCTTATATGGTGAAGGCGTTGAGTGACACAGCGCGCCGTGCCCAGCAGCGCGAGCAGTTTGACCAAGACACCATGGAGGCGCTGGCTGAGGTTGAGCGTACCGGACTTGCACACACGCTGGACGATGTAGAACACTACTTCGAGCAGCGAGCACTGTGGCGTAAAGGCCATGCTGTTGAGCCCTCCAAGCCGCCTTTGAAGCCATGGCTTGGCCGAGCCGATGCTGGCGCTCGCGTGCCACAAGGCGCATGACAGGTGCCCTGCGCAAGACGACGATCAATGTCACACCTCGAGCAAGTGATGACATACAAAGGCTGGATGACTTTTTGTGGGAGCAAAAAGACCCCCTGGCGGGCGACCTGTATGCCTATCTCATCAAAGCTTTGCGGCTACTCGAACGCCAGCCGGGAGTCGGCAGACCTGTGGGCGCTGAGGTGCGTGAGCTGATCATTGGTAGAGGGCGGAGTGGTTATCTGGCGCGTTATCAATACGTGCGTGAGTCAGGCGTCGTGACCATTTTGCGCATTCGTCACCAAAACGAGTCCGGCTACACGCTAGAAGAAATTTAAACAATAAACAGCCGGAATATAAACAACATGGTCACCAAAAAACCAAAAGGCCTGGGCCGCGGCCTTGAAGCATTGCTGGGCCCCAAGGTCAGTGAAAGCCGAAGCGCCGACAACGAAACCGCCATGACCAGCCCCGGCTTGCCAGCGTCCCTGCGCCTGGCCGACCTGGTGCCCGGTCAGTACCAGCCGAGAACCCGCATGGACGAAGGCGCTTTGTACGAGCTGGCAGAATCCATCAAGGCACAAGGCATCATGCAGCCGATTTTGGTGCGGCGTTTAACGTCGGGGCCAAACGACGGCAAATACGAAATCATTGCCGGTGAACGACGCTTCAGAGCCGCCAAACTGGCCGGGCTGGACAGCGTGCCCGTGCTGGTGCGCGACGTGCCGGATGAGGCGGCAGCCGCCATGTCGCTGATTGAAAACATCCAGCGCGAAGACCTGAACCCGCTGGAAGAAGCTCAGGGTTTAAACCGTCTGGTCAAAGAGTTTGGGCTCACCCACGAACTGGCAGCGCAAGCTGTAGGGCGATCGCGCAGTGCCGCCAGCAACCTGCTGCGCCTGCTCAATCTGGCCGACCCCGTGCAAACCATGTTGATGGCCGGCGACATCGACATGGGCCATGCACGCGCGTTGCTGGCGCTAGACCGCGCCACACAAATCACGGCTGCAAATCAGATTGCGGCCAAAAAAATGTCAGTCCGCGAGACAGAAAGTCTGGTTAAAAAGCTCAGCGCAGAGTTTTCACTGCAACCGCAAAAAGCCACCAGAGAAAAATCCCGCGACATTCGCCGCGTCGAAGAAGAGTTGGCCGATCTGTTGATGGCCGAGGTCGAGGTACGGATTAAAAAACAAGTTAAACGCGGCGGCAAACGCGAAGACACGGGCGAACTGGCGATTGCATTTGGCTCGATGGATGAACTCAATGGATTAATCGAGCGACTGCGGGGTTCTACGGGTCAGTAAACGGGTGTCGAAGTTGTAAAATGTAGGTGCTTTCCTACAATATTACCTACAACGTTATCTAAAAAATTACTTACAAAGAATCACAATGAAATTTTTAAAAACAGTCTTGGCTATCACGTTCACAGCCGCTTTCCTGGGCGGTTGCGCCAGTCCTACAGTGGTTGAATCAAAGCAAACCAACGATCGCATGATGTCTTGCGATGCTTTGAAAACGGCATACACCGAAGCAAAAGACTTTGAAAGCAAAGCCCGCAAAGAACGCGGCGTGACGGGAACAAACGTCGCTGCTGCCATTTTCTTCTGGCCAGCCATGCTGGGAACGTATAAAAATACGGAAGATGCCATTGAAGCAGCCAAAGACCGTCAAAAGCACCTGGAGACGATTGCAGCAGAGAAAAAATGTCCGGCCATTAGCTGATACATTTTTGCCGCTCTTTAAGAGTTGGCATGGTTTAAAAAAGGCATCTTTGATGCCTTTTTTTATTATTTTTACGCGTAGAAACTTTTCCTGATGTGCAAATTTGCGGCCATGCCTGATCGAAACAGCGCCATAGTGAAGGCCTACGCCAGTGGCAGATACAGTCAAAAGGAAATTGCCGGTGCATTTGACATTCACTATGCTACGGTTAGCCGGATTGTTAAAGTCAAACCCCACTTACCCACTACCCAACCATGAGTGAATTCAATTATGACTTTGGATGTTGCTTTGCAAAACGGTATCTGACCCAATACTGTTCAATACTGTTCGGTTAGATGCCAAATCCGTTCGGGCTGAGCTTGTCGAAGCCTTTTTCTTATGCCAGCAGACCTTTCGACAGGCTCAGGGCGAACGGCTAACCGAACAGTATTGAGACCTGACCCCGTCTTCTTTTCGTCTTCCGTCTTGTGCCGCTCCACTAAAACCGCGAAACACACCGCATGTATTTCCCGTACGAACTTCACTTGGTCCCCGGCTGCAATGCGCTTGCCAAGCTAGAAGAGCTTCGCTCAAAAGGTGTTGCCGTGATCCTCGGGGACAAAAAAGAATTTGAGCGTGACTGTGCCGAGGATTACGCACAGTACGTTGATTGGCATGACAAACGAACCGTTGAGGATCTCATAGCTTCAGCCAAAAGAATTAACCTACTAAGGTGGTTTCAAAGCGGTATCGAAGCAAGCGCCGCTTATTGCTCACCGGAGTTGGATTGTTGGCCTGCTAATCCGACCCCAATCAACTCTTTGTCCGCTTTTTCTACCGATTCGGATTCTGAAGTCATCTTGACTTCGCTTCCCGCAATTGATTCTTGGATGATCCCTTGCTACCTGCGCATAGACTATTACAACGACTACCCCGAACCGGAGGTGCATGCAGCCCTCTTCAAGTTTTGGAATGAGAAGTATGGCGCTACTGTTGCTTATATTGCTAACAGCATAATTGAATTCACCGTAACGCGACCACCAAGAACCCGACATGAAGCCATGGTGCTTGCGAAGCAGCATTTCGCTTACTGTCCAGACCGAGTTGACCAAGGTACAGGCTCGGTCGAAGCACTAGCGGCAAGATTGCTCAATGCGTCAGTTTGGTTTTTCTGGTGGGACTAAAGTAAGAAATTCCTCTGCGATCCTAGCGTTAGGCCTTGCAAATCTGCATATCTCCACCTTCTCTCACCATTTAGTCAAACGGTCAACACAGGAACTTCCAAATGCGCTGCACCCCATCCAGCGCCAGTCAACGGAGGTAAGTTTTGCAAAACAGCATTCAATGATTACCAAATGCGACTATGGACCAATCAAACAGAGCGCAAGCCACTACCAGTTAAATAGCAGAGAGCTGCAAACGATAACCTACCGGAGTCAAAAGGATGGAGGGTTCAGTTTGCCGAACCACGACGGCCCTAGTTAACGGGGCCGGCCTTTGCGCCGGAACACCCTGAGAACACCCTGAGCGAACACCCTGAGGGTCAGATCTTGCAAAGCAGCATCCGTCAACAAAAACAGCTCTGCGCGTCCACGCATGCCCCAACTCCGGTAAAAGCGAAGCTAAAGCTGCCTAAAACGTAGAGGAACAATAGAGAGGAACAATAGGGTCAGGTGAATCGCCCCGTATTTTGAGGAGGCTCAAATCTCTGAGAGGATTGAGCCATGAAGAAGTCAAACAAGTTTTCACCCGAGGTTCGCGAACGCGCAGTGCGAATGGTGCAAGAGCACCGAGGCGATTACCCATCGCTGTGG
>JANPIK010000030.1:0-5062 GCA_031424935.1 Polaromonas sp. | reverse complement strand
TGATGACATACGCCGCATTGTTCAGCCATTGGGCGTGACGAGCATCGCGCTGGAAGCACGCAACGTTGGTACGGCCAGAGCACTGGGGGCAGTTTCAGATCGCAGACCGAAAACGTACTTAAAACGGGCGAGCACACAGAGGTTTTAGTCGCCACCTCTGTGGCATTGATCAGGTGTTACAGAAAACACCTTGCAATAACACTCTCGTTAGCGGTCATTCGACAACGACCGCTCCTGGCCCAAAGCGCCGAATTGAGGAATGGAGCTTTCGACGACAAAGCGGACAGACACCTCTCCAAACTGGCAGACCTAAAGCTGACATTTGTTTTCGGCATTAGATTTGGAGTGCGACCGACATATGTGTCGCGATGGCGGGCATTGGTTGAAGTCCGCTGGCTGAAAGTCCAATGGTAGTCCGGCGCTTTACGAAACAACCACACCCATCTCGAACCCCCCGATATTGAAGTGAGAGCCATACGGTTGAAGGAGTGACGCACCCTCCGCGATGTCCTATTCAAAGCCACGGCGGATTGCGTCCACCGCCTCTTCCAACGCGCCCACGAAAAGACCCATGGCGACTGGGACGGTGTAGGCCGAGCGTTGGTACAGTCCACTGTATAACCGGGCGCCAGTATCCTGCAATGGCCGCCAAGCCAGCAAGCCGTTGGCGACGTCCTGCGCCACGTTCTCCTGAATCAAAAAGCCGACCGCGTCGCCGCGCGCCACAAGCCGCCGCACCATCGGCACCGATGCGGTTTCCACCATCGGCCTGCGCTGCTGCATCCTGGCGCAGAGCCGGTCGGCCATGGTGCGCAGTTCCATGTCAGGCGACATCAGGACCAACGGGTAGTCCAGGCAGTCGCGCATCCGCAGTGGCTTGGCTGTCACCGCCAGTGGGTGGCTGGGCGCCGTTACTACCCCCAGTTGCTGCGCAAAGGCCCGTACCTCTTCCACGCCCGGCGGGGGTGGACGGCGCAGGCAGAACGCTACGTCTACCTCGCCGTTGGCCACCCAGCGCAGCAACGATTCACCATTGCCCGAGCGTACGGTAAAGCTAATGCCGGGATGGCTGTCCAACACCGCCTCGATAACCTGCGGGATCAGCTGTTCGGTCGATGAATGCGTTGCTCCTAGGCTGACGTGTCCGCGACGCAGTGCGCGCAAGTCTTCCACCTGACTCAAGGCGTTGTCGAAGTCACGCTGGCTGCGGCGCACTGCGGTCACCATGATCTCGCCGGCTGTGGTCAGTTGCACACCGCGGGGCAGCCGGTCGAAAAGGGGCATACCGACGGTTTGTTCCAAGTTGAGTATCTGCTGGTTGACAGCCGCTGCGGTCAAGTGCAGGGTCTCGGCTGCCTTGCGGATCGAGCCGCGGCGTGCCACCGCGTCAAAACAGCGAAAGGCCTGGGAAATGGCGGTCATGGTGGACTCCTGATACCAAGTTGGTCAAAGCGTCAACTTTTATCTGACACTCCATCAAAAACAATTGGCTTTTACTTATACCTCATCTTGCCTAAACTGAAACTATTGACAACCGCAATTTGCGGCCCGCATAGCAGGAGAAGCAACACATGAAAAGCACTGTCGACCAGATCACACAACGCCGCCGTGGCATCGGACTGGTTGCGCTAGATACCGCCTTATCCTTTGGCGGCTATACCCTCATCGCTCCACAGACGGCCAGCGGCGCGGTGTATCTGGTGGACATCCACGGCCAGGTCAAACACCAGTGGCAAATGCCAGTGCGCCCGGGCCGCCATGCAGTAATCCTGCCCAATGGCAACATGGGCTACAACGGCAGCCATCCCGATTCGCCCGACCGGTACGCCCCTTGGTCCATGTGGCACGGGGGCGATTTCCGGGAGGTGACCCCGTCTGGCGAGACCGTTTGGCACTATCAGGACCCAGCCCACCATCACGACGCCCAATGGCTGGCCAATGGCAACCTGCTGTACGCGGCCTGCGAGTTGTTGCCTGCCGCCTTTGCGGCGCGCGTGCCAGGCGGCACAGCCCACAGCGCGGACGAGCCCATGTATGGCGACGTGATCCGCGAGGTCAACCGCGCCGGTGCCATCGTCTGGGAGTGGAAGGCCAGCGAGCACCTCGACCCAGCCGATTTCCCGATCCATTCCGGCTTTGGCCGCTACCACTGGCCGCTGGTCAATGGCCTGGGCGTGATGGCCGATGGCACCGTGCTGATGAGCCTGCGCACCACCGCCGGCATCATCGGTGTTGACAGGACGACTGGCGGAGTCGCTTTGCACATACCACCCAGCGTCGTGTCGCACCAGCACGCACCGGTGCCATTGGCCAACGGCAATGTCTTGGCCTTTGACAACGGTAATTTCCGTCACGGCTCCCATGTCGCCTTCTCAAGGGTAGTCGAGGTGGACCCGAAGTCCAACGCGGTGGTCTGGCGGTACACCGACGAGATGGTGAATGCTTTCTACACCGCCTTCATGGGCAATGCCCAGCGGTTGCCCAACGGCAACACCCACATCACCGAGTCGGCCACCGGACGATTGTTTGAGGTGACGCCTGGCGGCGAGGTGGTTTGGGAGTACATCATTCCCTGGTTTGCCGAATACCCCGACGAAGCGGCCCGCAAGACCGGCCCGGGTCGGCTGAACAGCGTGTTCCAGACCTTCCGCTATAGCGCAGAGCAGTTGCCCTGGCTGCCTGTCTGAGGCCGCTCCAACGGATTTTTGTCTTTCCCTCCCTCCCACCCTTTCCACTACGAGGTCTACCATGATTCGCAACATATTGATCGCTTATGCCATCACTGCCGCTGGCGCGGCAGCTTCCACAACCGCTCTTGCGCAAGCTGCCCAATGGCCGGCCCAGAGCGTAACCGCCGTCGTGCCTTTTTCTGCCGGCGGCAGCGTCGACGTTGCGGCCCGCATCACTATGCCGCGTCTGGCCGAAAAGCTGAAGCAGACGGTTGTGGTGGAAAACACGGTAGGCGCCTCCGGCACCATTGCCGCCCAGCGGGTGATCAATGCCAAAGCCGACGGCCACACAATGCTGTTCTCTCCCAACAGCCCTGTGACTGTGGCGCCACTGGTATCACCGAACATCTTTAAATACGATGGTCTGAAGGACCTGGTGCCGGTAGCAGCTGTGGCGTCGTCACCGTTCGTGCTGGTCGGTCGGCCTGGCCTGGCGGCAGCCACTACCGCCGATCTGGTCAAACTCATTAAGGCCCAGCCGGGCAAAATCAACTTCGGCACCGACGGCATTGGCACAGGCCTGCACGTTACAGCCGAAATGCTCAAGCAGCGAGCTAGCTTGGACATGGTACACGTACCCTATAAGTCTGGCCCTCAGGTGCTGACTGAGGTGGCGGGCGGCCAGATCGACCTGGCAGTGCTACCAGTGGCGCTGGTGCAGGCGTTCGTCCGCGACGGCAAGGTCAGGGCGTATGGCGTGACGTCGGCACAGCGTTGGGCCACATTGCCCGACACGCCGGCTCTGGCAGAGACCGCCGAGTTCAGCGGTTTCGACGTCAATTCTTGGGTCGGTCTGCTGCTTCCGGCGCAGACCGACCGTGCCATCGTTGATAAGCTGGCCCAGGCCATGAACGAGGTGTTGGCAGAGCCCGAGACCGCAAAAAAGCTGACCGACGCCGGCTTTAAACCCATGCAGTTGTCGGGAACGGCATTTGCTGCTTACCTAGCGCGCGAGAAGAGAGATCTGGCCGTCGTAATCGCCAACGCAAAAATCAGGCTTCAATGATGACAGCACCTTCTCCATCTGGAGAACCTGCCCGTATTTACAGTGGTTGTTGTAAACGCTCATGCAACAAATAAACACCCACCCATCAATGCAGCAGCAAACTTTTTGTTTTGTGCGCGTATTGGGTAGTCCTTTGCGCACCGATCGGGATCCGATCAATTTAAAGAGCTGTTCTGGGCGACGTTTTGGCACATCCAGCTTGGGGCGTTCATCTGTATGACTGCTCAGTTAGTCGCTGGGTAAGACGCAATTGAAAATGTCCATCTGTGACAGCGGATGATTTCAGGAAGTTAGGATGACGTATTCGCTAGTCCTTTTTCAGTGATCGCTCTGGCTCACAGTTACCGGTCATTGACGAATACCCACAGGTGGCCTGCTGCCGCAATCGACGACAAAGTGGAAGTACAGGCTCGCGAAGTGATTGCAACAAAGCGGCCATTCAATTGAAGTAATGTGCCAGCCAGGCAGGTGAACGAATAGCGAGCGAATGCGGCCGCCCGCGAACGGCGGCTTCACGGCGATCTAATTGAAACCGAGGGCCTTATATGCCTGCTCTTTGAATACAAACGTGTAGGGATTTCCAAATCCAAAATACCTTTGCGTCATCAACACTGCCGCAATTCCAATGCGTGGGTTTATCCACCAAATGGTGCCTGCAAGGCCACCCCATCCAACCTCGCCAACAACCTCCTTTGGCTCAAATGGACTGGTTCCAATAGTCACGGATGACCCAAGCCCAAACCCTTTGTTTCTAAATGGAGGCATGTTTGGAAACCGAACACATAGATCGGCCGCCAATTGGTTTCGGCACATTAAATCGATGGTGTCAGGTCTAAGCAGGGTTGGGCCACCTGGTAGAAAGCTCTGAATGAAATTGACGGTATCGCCTAACGAGGCTGTAAAAAAACCAGATTTCCGCACACGCCATTTCGGTTGCAAGTGTTGCGCGAATCGGTTTTCAAGAATTTGGCGTCCATCCGCAAAGTGTGCCGCAATTTCGACCTGTTTCGCGCCTGCTAGCAGTTCTAGGGCTTCATTTCCTCCCTATTGCGTTCTTTGCTGCCCCATGCCCGTCTTGGACAACTTCTCAATGTTGTGCACCATGCAATACAGGTTCCACTGCGTGTTGACCTTGGCGCGCCCACGGTGGTTAAAGCGGGTCAGGCGCTTGTTGTGACGGATATTTGCAAACACCGGCTCCACGGTACCAAAGCGCTGGCTGTAAAGCTGCCTGCCTTTGGATGAGTCGATGGCTTGGCGCATGCGTTCACTGGGGTGGGTGTCGTCTTTGGGCTTTGGTTCGAAGCGGGTGACGCTTCTGCCCCGC
>JANPIK010000029.1:0-141469 GCA_031424935.1 Polaromonas sp. | reverse complement strand
AGCGAGCGGCGAATGCGGCATTGCCCTGACCAACACTTACTACATCGCCCGCCTGATGCGCTCAGAAGCCGCAGAAGACAAAGCCGTGATGGACAAAGTGGCGGTTGTTTTCCCTAACCAGCAGAGCTGGGGCACGCACGTGAACATTGCGGGCGCAGCCGTGGCTAAAAACGCCAAAAACACGGCGAATGCTGTGAAGTTTATGGAGTACCTGGCCAGCCCTGCTGCGCAAGACTACTTTGCCAATGGCAACAACGAGTACCCGGTGGTTGCAGGCATCAATCTGAACAACCCTGCCCTGACAGCCATGAGCGGCGGCGCCTTTAAAAGCGAAACCATACCTTTGGCAGCAGTGGGAGGCAACCAGACCAAAGTGCAACAAATGCTGGACCGGGTAGGCTACAAATAGCTTGAGCTTGTTGGAGACATGACCATGACTACCTTTGAAGACACGCGCACCAATCGGCGAACCGTCGTCGTAGACGAATTCAGATTTGCCATTGACGCACTTGACAGCTTAGGTTTAGCCCAAGGCCATGCTTTTGAGCCCGATATCTTGCTTGCTTTAAAGCGTTGGGTACAGCCTGGCGCAACGGTTGTGGATATCGGAGCAAACATCGGTTACTTTACGGCTCACATGGCGCGCTTGGTGGGTAGCGCGGGCACTGTGCACGCTTTCGAGCCCGAGCCTGATAATTTTGAGTTGCTGATTGATAACATGCACGCCAATGGCCTGTTGTGGGTGCAGGCGCATCAGGCGGCGGTGGGCGCACAGGCGGGTACCGCTGTGTTGCACACCAGTGATTACAACGGCGGCATGCACCGCCTTTATGACTCGGTATGCTGCACAGGACCCGCATTTGCGGTGCCGGTGCTGCGGCTCGACCAAGCGCTTGCCGACACACGAATCGATTTGATCAAAATTGACATCGAGGGTTATGAACCTGCTGCGCTTTTGGGTGCCCAAACGTGCCTTCAGTCAAACGCTGGATTAAAAATCATCAGCGAATATTGCCCGGCGTCGATTCTCGAAGCGGGCGGCAAGCCCGGCGCTTTTCTGAGCTGGCTGCACGCACAAGGGTTTAGTCCACATCGGCTAGACGGCCACATCATCAATATTGCCGAATTGATACAGGACGCGCAGCGCTATGAAACTTATGGGTCAGAACGCTTTGTGGCCGATTGCAAAGGCCAGAACAATCCGGAAATCCTAAATACAGTGGTTCGCTTATCCGCGCAGCTGGGATGCACCCGTCCGGTCATAGAAAACTTGTTGTTCATGCGGTAGAACAATGCACACATGTCGGCCATCAAAGGCGCGACATGGCAAAAGTCATCACATCGGCGCTGTTTTTCAGTTCGAGTTTCTTTTTTATGTTGGCGCGGTGTATGTCAACCGTACGAGGGCTCAGGTCCAGGTCAAACGCTATTTCTTTGGTGGTTTTACCTTGGGCAATTTTTTCCAGCACTTCGAGTTCGCGCTGAGAAAGGCTCTTCGCTTGGCCACTGGCTGGCGAAGTTTCAGTGTTCCGTTTTCGCTTAAGCAATCTGTTCAATAAATTGGAGTTGACCTTTGGCGATACCCACGTATTTCCGTCCAAAATAGCCTCGATGGCCTGCACCACATATTCTTGTGCATGCTCTTTCAACAGATATCCCTTGACGCCAATCGACAAGGTCTGTTCGGCATAAATCATTTCATCGTGCATTGACACGATCAACACAGGGCGTGGCGCTTGTGCTTTCACCACAGCGCGTACGGTGTCCAGACCTTTAGAGTCGTCCATTGACATATCGCAAACCACTAAATCGGGTGTCAATCGGGCAATCACCGCAAGGCCAGACTCAAGGCTGTTGGCTGTGTCAATGACTCGGCTAAAGTCAGATGTGTCAATCAGGGTTTTCAGTCCAAAACGGACAATATCGTGATCGTCAATGACAACAATTTTTTTCATGTAGCTCACGCTGCCATGGGTTGATGCTCAACCGATGCCATCGCTGCCGGTTGGTGCATAACGGTGATGAACACCTCAAACAACTCGCGCGCCTTCCGACAAGCATCTGTCAGGTCATCCTCATGTTGCAAGGTTTTTTCGATACCCTTGCAGGTTGCACCCCATCGTTCCCCCGTCGCCTCGCCATAGGCTTCAAAAAAACGCAATGACTTTTCGACGTTCGTGCCCAACGTTTGCCGCAGTTTTTTGACGATCATTTGGCCGCCCAATGTAGCGCCTTCCAGAACGTATAAGCATCCCGCGAGTTCCGCCAGCGAATTGATCTGCAGGCTTGAAATTGCGCACGTAGACTTGAAAGAAAAAACGATATTGGGATTGAGTTGGCGCAAGTCCATGGCAAGCCAATCTGACTTTGACTTCCAGGTTGCAACTGTACCCATCGTTTTTTCTGCTTGCAAAAGCGCAGGTTCAACCAACGCGTAAATGCAAAGCATTTTTTCCAGCAACAGGCCGTATTCAGTCACGTTGAGGTCAGGCGCCATGAGGCGCACCATGCCAGACTCGCGATCCAAAGTTCTGTGCAAATCTTTAGTCGCCGCCTTAAGGTGATGCAGTGACCCTGAAATGACCTGCCCCATATGTCCTCCTTGATGACTTATTGCAAAACGCTTAACTGCACGTTTTGCTTTACTCGCTGGTAGCGCTAGGTTAGTCACAAGAATTGATGGACTCGTAACGACTTTAGCTAGGCTCATTAAGTAGACATACTTATTTGCCCAGCGATTCGCGACGTTAACCTGCATTGCAACAACATGTTTTTTTTACTACAGGGTGTCCATGAGTTCCATTCCACCTGTGTCGCTTCTAAGTTCGCTGGTAGAGGCCTTGCTGGCACCTAATAAGGCCCTGCAAAACTGCTTGTCCCTCGGAGATTCAAAAGCAGCTGCTTTGCAACATTTAAACGGACAACGCGCCAACCTGCTCAGTCAGTTGATGGCCAGTCCGGTAACTGAAGACGCCTTTAAAGGGTCAGTGGTGGAGCGCAGCGCCGTCCTGGGTAAGCTGTGGGATTCGGTATTTGCTGCAGCAAACCATGCTCAGCCAGGGTCGCATTTACCGGCCTGGTTCGGGGTGCTGCAAAAGCTTTCGGCTCAGTCGTCAGCCAGCAGCCACGCGCCTGTTATTGAGCTGATCATGTACAACGCTGCAAGTCAGATCGGCGAGCAATGGTGTTTGCGGTTGGTCGATGCCCATGATGACTTACATAACACCGTACGTGCCTATCAATTGCAAAACCGGCTGTCAGGGCAAGGTAAAAACACGGCTCACCGGATCGTTGAGGAAGTCATTGCTGCAAGTGGGGCGACTAAATGGGGCGCTATTGATTGGGCAGCTGTGGAAGGCGCGTTATCAGATTTTTTTGAACAATTTGTTACCCAGCCACCTCGCTCAGAACTGGCTGCAAGTATGGCATTTTTAACCGGGTTTTTGCGCTGCGTGGTCGCCGCGTTAGACCTTCCACACGGGCTCTGGGCGTTGCTGCTGATGCGTATGGATGTGGAACTGTCCAAACTGTCTTCGTTCAGCAGCCACAGCTTTGTGAGCGACATCGTAGAGCCGCTGATATCCGGGGCGCATCACCTAGGTGTGGTGGGTGAAATGATGAGGCAGATGCAAAGCGTAGACAGTCTAAGCGCACAAATTGGAGAATTGATCGCTATACAAGCCGTGATCGGTTTTGCACCAGACGGACGCCTGTCTTGCCAATGGATTCAAAGAATCAACATTTCAGGACTTCGCCAAACCGGACTTGAAGCCACCACAGTCGGCACGCTGGCTAAAGTCGTCGTTGAGTCGATGCGTCAAACACGAGAACGCCATGAGCTTGATGTCTTGGACGGCGCGGCAGCTGTCGTGTCTAACTGGCTGCGCGGCGCAGACGCGGCCGATACCATCGCGCTACAGGTCAAAAACCTCAACGATTCATTAGCGTCTCAGCTGGTTGAAGGTGCAGCGGATACCGAAGGCAAAACGCGCGTGTCATCGCAAATTGAAGCGCTGCTCAAGGTGTGTATTCATGCCGCCGCCATAGGCTCAGACGCTGCCAAGGCGCGCGCGTTTGTCAGGCGGCATATATCGCTATACCTTAACACCACCAAAGACTTACAAGTCTGGAAAAGGCATCGCGAGATAGCGGCACGACTGGCTCAATTAGAGATAAATCAATCGAATCAAGAGCATGTGGTGAAAGCGCTTGCCACTCTGGCGCCTGAAATAGAGCAAACCTTGTCCGACCAATTCAAGATACACACCACTTGGTTGGGGTCTGCAAAACCAGTGATCCACGGCGCCAAAGCCAGTCCGCCTGGCACTCGGCCCGAAGACTTGCAAATATTGATAGCCAGATACGCCCTGTTCAGACGCCTTTACGGCAGTGCGGGCGTCGTCGGTGCCATGAACCGTTGGTACTGCACCTACCTTTTTAGCTTTGCTAGTCGTATTGAATGCAAAGTTGTCAGCACAGCACTAGCAGCTCAAATTGAAGTCAGGGATCTAGCGGTTGGTTGTGACAGCCTGTTGTCTGAGTTTCAATTGTGGGTTCAACAAATCAACAGGTGCACTGCCGCCAGAAACATGGTTTTAAGTTTGGACAAGATCGTAGAGACGACCGTTCAATATGGCAGTGCCAGATATGCGCAGCGTGTCGGTCAAGGGACGGCGCCCATGACGCCGGGCGGCGTAGAAAAATCATGGTCGTTGGGTCGACTGGACTGCGCATGGACGCTAGGTAGATTGTCTTACGTAGTATGTTCAGACGGTAAGCAAGGGCCCAGCCGTCTTTGGTTTTGGTGGCAGATCGGTGTGGGTAAAAATATCTCGCGGGTGCCGCAGGCATTCGTCAAAGCCTATTTGCAGGCATTGTCTGAGGCCCTCGACGAGCACACCCACCAGGAGGAGGCGGATTGGATATTTACCCAAATATTTGAATGCTACCAGCGCATGTTTGGGTTGAAACAAACTGAAGGTAATGCAGAACTTGAAATGTTTGCGCCGCTTTCGTCAGTAGGACAGGTCTGGAAACAAGAAATTGGCGAAAAGCCTACCGCGTCCGCGTTTGCGTTCCACAGCGGGTTACTGATGCGCTGCTGCCCACCTGCATTGCAAGGACTTGCACAAGACATGCTCTTGGGTTTGACCCAAGTAGGCGACGAAGAAGTTTTTTGGCAGCGCCAGATGCCCAACCTCATTGCCGCCATGGAGGCAACAGGGTCTGCAAACGTCCTCGGCGACATGATGCGCTGGCAGCTTCAGGGCACCGAAGTCCTCCCGCTGGGCGTCGGAGCACTGTGGCATGTCTTCATGGCGCAGGGCTGCCAAATCGTCACACAATGCAGCTATGGCTATTTTTTGGCTAAAACACGGATTCAACTCACTGAATCGTTAGCTGTGTATTGCCCAGAAATATTTACCCAATCCCAAGGTAAAGCCGATCCAGCAAGCGCCATTGAAAAGATGTTCGGGCGCCTTGGCATGACTCTGATGTCGGAGCCCCCCACCCTGGCCGCGTTAAACGCCGTTCGAATTTTGATGTGGGCACATGCCGAGGGGCTAAAGCTCGACAAAAAGTCATGGCGCAAGATGTGGTCTACGCTGGATGCAGTACTGCAACAGTCGCGCGCGCTGCCCGCAAAACAAGGCTCTTCGCTCTGGACCCTTCAGCTGATGGCGTGTAGCGATGAGCTGGTGGCCTTTGATGCTGAAACCAATGCTCTTTTTGTTTCGACCGACTTGGTATTTGCCGAGACTCAAAGTGAGGAACTTCGTTGGCGACTGGTTCTTGGCGGGCTCGTGGCCAGCGCGTTAATGCCGGACTACGCGCCAGTCAATGGCAAGGGAACTGCAGGTCGGCTGTTTTTATCTTGTGATGCATTTGCTCAAGAAACGCCAATTTCCTGGACGCAACGCGGTCAAGCCTTGCTGGGTTTGTTTGGCTCAGATGCCAACGAAGGCTTTAAGTCACGCTTAGCGGAGCGGGTTGTGCAGCTGGGTGCACTGCTTTACGACAGATCACGCTTTCAGGAGCTACCTTCTGTCAATGCCAATTTGCGTTATTGCGTGCTGATGTCCGGTTTGACTCAAGCTCGAATGTTGTGGCGTAACACTTTACTGGCGCGCTATGTTGACGAACGCAAAGCGACGCTTTCAGCGGAAGATGCATTTATTGGCAATCAGTTGCGCGAATCGCCCCCCGATCCACTTCGGGCGACGTCTGCCAGAACTTCATTGACGCTTGGAAATCGCTACAAGTGCCCCGAATATGTGGAGCGCAAGAAATTACTGGGTAAAGAAAAATGTCCCTTGGCGGACGCACAGCGCGGCGCGCTGACCCTGGCAGTACGGTCATATGCGGCGCAAGACTTTATGGGCAAGCCAGACCTCCTTGCGCCCCTCAGGCGAGTTGCTGATGCTTTTTCAGAGCCGTCAGGCAAGCTCGATGGCAGTGCACTGATTGACATATGGGTGCATCAAACACAGGAGTACGCCAAAGCCAACGGTGGCGACTCCTCTGGCGGCTGGGACGGCAAGACTTTACGTTCTGATCTTGGCAACACCTTAGCAGCTTCACGCCTACTGGCAGCAAGTGATGCAGCCAAACCCCCTGCTGCTTCAGGCTCGTCGAAAAGTTTGAATGCGGCGCCAATCAATCTGAAGATTCAAGAGACGCCGGTGATTTATCTGGCAGCCTGCCTGAGCCATCTGTGGCAGCGTCCTGCAGGTTTAAGTGCGTGGCTTTTCATGAGTGAAGAGGTTTTGGTGGACGAATGGGCTGACGTGCGCCCTGCCTTACAGCTGAAGATTACGAATCTTGCCGCTGCAAAAGTTGCCTTGCCAAGCACTGACGTTCAAGAGTGGGGACAAATGGCAGACCCGACAACGCAAGCAGTTGCCCGATGAAAAAAATACATTTTAAAAACGACCTTCAACCGGCGTTGATTCACACCCAGGAACGTCTACTGGATGCTTTGCTGAGTAAAAAGATAACCGTCAAGATGTTGTGTGGCGGCAGAGGGCTGTGCGCGACGTGTCACGTTCATGTGGTGGCGGGTGATGATTCGCTCACACCGCGAAGCGAGCGCGAAAAGCTGACATTAGCCGTATTGACGGGTGCACAACAAAACAGTCGCTTGGCTTGCCAGGCCAAGGTACTGGGCGAAGGTGTCCAGGTTGAACTGCCCCGCGGCCTGTATGTGGAATCTTTTGGGCAACTCGAAGCTTTAATCGGTAAACGCGCGCTTCAACCGGTGTTGCATCCGGTCAATGGCCGCGTGTTGATTCAGGACGGCAAGATCATCACGCGATCAATTGTTAACGACCTCAAATTGGTGGACTTTAATTTCAGCAAGGTCCAAAGCCAAGATGCAGCCAGCTAATTTTTTGGAGTAAAAAAAGTGAATGATGTAACAAGCACACCAACACGCGACCCCATTGATCCCGTTGAAGGTGGATTCAGGGGTTATCACAACTACTATGTCCCGGAAGAATATTTTCAGCGCGATGACGAACGTGGCGCCATTTTTTTGCGCGACGGCCAGCGAGCGGCCAAAGTAACTGACGCTTTCGTGAATGGTTTGCACCAAGGTATTGAGGAGGAAGTCGGGTCTGCGGGCACGCTGATGATGTATCAATGTGGCAAAGCTTGGGCTGAACAGGACATGAAACGTTTTGCCGCTCGAATGAGGCAAGAGTTTGGTGGTGGCCGCAAAGAAATCTGGCAAATGAACCCCCGCTTTGTTTGGGAATCTTGGTGGTGGCCACTGACAATTACTGGCTTTGGCGCCTGGAAGCTGGACATGTCTTTTAAAGAAAAAGACTTGATCGTTGTTGAAATTCGTAACTCAGCCGTAGCACGCTCCATGAAGCTGCTCGGTAAGCCGGTATGTCACATGTATGCAGGTTTGTTTGCTGGCGCTTTCAGCTTTTACGAAAAAGTAGACCGGCAGAGCATTGAAATTCAGTGTTACTCCATGGGCAATGACGTCTGCAAATTTTTGATTGGTGATGAAAAAAGGGTAAATGCTGCCGAATTCTGGCGGCAAGAGGGCGCAAATGCAACCGAGATCATGGCTCACGTCGACGAGTAGGCTACCCGATGGACATTGTTCAAATCAGCCACCTTCGGTCATTTGCGAACGCAGTTGCGTCAGCGTTGCAGTCATCGACTGACCACAGCAGTATTCATGCTGCTCAAATGCATGAGATGCTTGCTGCGGTTGATCGATCTGTGGCGGCCAGTAATTTCATGATCGGTGAGGACAAACAGGAAAGCAGCATGACGTCTGCCGTGCCGTTGCCCGTTGCATCCGCACTTTCTGTTCCGATCCTGGCAACAAAATCGCCACCGGTTGCACCGCAAATTTCGGCCGTACCTAAATCGCAATCGGAAAATGTTTCAGCAGCAGCAAGAGTCACTTTGCCTACCCCTTTTGAAAAGCGCATAGAAAACAAGGCGAAGCAACTCCAACTGAGTGCTGAAATGGCGTCGCGGTTTTTTGTGCAAATTCCATGGGGTGGGCATGCCGTTGAAGTTGCATTGGACACCGCTACGCCTAAAAATCAGGTGGTCGCAGATGTGCTTTCTAAAACCACAGCCATGGGTTACTTTGCCTTGTTGCCGTGGTCATCCGCAAAGATTGGCACATTAAGTGTCGGTACAGCAGACGACAACCTGGCAAGTACCCAAGCGCTACAAAAGCGTTTAGGACAGACGGCAATACCTGCTTTTATCACCCATGCGCTGCCGAGCGCTGCGCTTAACACAGCAACCCACGCATCTGGATTTTTTGCAACAGTCCCATGGACGGGGCAACGCAAGAACGACGACTAAGTATTGCAGAACACAAGGAGAACTTTATGGGTATGCCAGTCATTGAAGCCACAGCGAGCATTCGCAACCACCCGGAGCTCGGGCCATTGCTTAGAGCTGCTGAAAATCGGCACTTGACCGAAGAGGAACTTAAAGAATATGAACGCATCATGCCCGCATTTTCAGACCGGGCAAAAGCGGCTCGTGACATTGCGCGCATCGAAAGCGCCGCTGTCGAAAGGGTCGTGTCTGAAATTTTGGTGAACTATCCTTTTGAAGAGCGACACGCTTACGCCCGTACCAAATGTGTCAGGGACATTTCTGGCGTGAGCGCTTATGCGACCTTGTCCATGCTGATGAACGATCCGCAGTGGTTCAGAGATAAATTGTTGCTCTGGTTACGTACGATTTTGCAGGCGCTTTACTTTCCGGACCGTGAAATTCAAAAACGTAAAGCTCTTTTTTCATCGGGAACTGAAACCGCTACACCTAATCTCGAACCGAATCAGCGTGCAATTTTTGAAACCTACATCAAGCTGAAGGCGAACTTCAAAGACAAGCTGCCGCCTGAATCATTCGCCATATTCGAGCCTTACATTCAACAGGCCATAGACACCTTGTCTGGGAGCTGATGATGGCTACAGCCGAGTCCGTATCTGCATCCATGACCCAGAGCCTTGTTGACAACGTCTACGAACGCATGTTCGGGGACCAAGGACAGCACTTTGATCTTTTCGAGGGTACTGCCAGCACGCCAGGCGGCGCGAAGGTCATCTATTTGTCCACCGACATCATTGTTGGCATTTACACCGCCATCGAATATGAAGCGGGCGAAGCATGGACCGTCATTTTGAAATCATGTGGAAAGCGATGGGGTAAAAGAGTGCTAAGCGCACTCGAAAAAGAATTGCGGACCGTCGCAAATCGCCGTTTTGACGCACTGACCGTCACCGAATATGTCGTGCTGATTGAAAAATATTTCAGCTACCACGGCTGGGGCCGGGTCAGTTTTCGGCTGGACGGGATAGAACAACACGGTATTTTGCAAATAGACCTGAAAGACAGCATTTTTCGATATGCACTTCCACAGGTCACGGGCCCCGTCGACTACATGGTGGCAGGCATGCTGGTGGGTATTTTTGAACAACTGGCACAGACCGAGCTTGACGTGCTCCAGATGGAGGTAAAAACGAACGACGGTGTGGCGCTGACGCATTTTCTGCTCAGCTCACCAGAGCGTGTGGTGTGGGGTCAGGCCCAGGCCGACGCAGGATCTGACTACGCGACAGTGTTGAAAGAGATGCAGCAGTCATGAGCCTGCTGTCGATCTTCAATCGTAGTCAGCGTGCTAAAGACGCTGACTACGAAAATACAGTGTTTGATACCCAACTGCAAAGTGCGCGGTTGGAGTCATACCTGTTTGAAAGATACGAAACTACAACTTGTTTAAGTGACACGCCTTCAGCGTCCGTATGGAGGGTAAAGGCCCCGGGCTCGGACGGCTTTCAAATACTGAAAGTGTTCCCTGCTAACAAGCAGGCGGCATTTAGACGCGAGGCGTCGGTTGCTTTGGGATTGCGTCACGACAATATCGTCAAATGCCTTGAAACTTTCGTGCTGCCGGACGGTCATGCCTGTCTGGTGTACGAATTTGCTGAAAACGGAAATCTCGCCACTTTTTCCTCCACCGTACGGTTGCACGGGACCGCAGTCAGGCATGCAATTACCGACATTTTGCGGGGCCTCGTGCATCTGCACACCTTGGGTTACCTGCACTGCGACATCAAACCAGCCAACGTGCTGGTAGCGGGCGGCGGTATGGATGATGAGCGCTGCTTCAAACTTGCAGATCTCGGCAGTGCGGCTACCCTAAAAGAGGCGCAAAGCGGTCGACACGGTATCGGCAGCCCTGCTTACTGCGCACCGGAGCGGTTGTATAACCAGTTCGGCTATGCAAGCGATGTTTACAGCGTGGGCATCGTTGCATTTGAACTCCTCACAGGGCATCTGCCATTCATGGGTGAAGTAGATGAGGTCTACCGAGCTCACCTGACGCGAAGCATGCCGCTGAACGAAATAAAAGATCCCTTGTGGCAGGAGTGGCTAGAACAAGCCACGCACAAGATCCCACGAAGCCGTTTTCAGACAGCCCAAGCCGCACTGCTTGCGCTCGACAATGGTTTTACTTTAAAGCCCAAGGCCGTCAATAAAAATACCAGTCAAAACGCTGGTCTCGCATCGAGCGCATCAAAGTTGCAAGCAGCAGGCGTTACGCCGATCGAACACCCCACCCTACCCGTCTATGCTGATCAGCACGCGCACTTTATTTTTACAGCGTCTGGCCATTCCCAGCTGATTGCTAGCGCTGGTATTGACTATGCCTTTTTGGCAACTGATGCGGGTCTGGCAGAACTGCACTTTTCAACCGGTGAAATGGTGACGCTGACAGCCTCTAAAGGCCCCTACGCGTGCTGTTTAGACGGCGTGGCCTACAGCTCAGGCAATCGAATTGTCTATGCTAATCCGGTTAAAAGATCAAAAACGACCGTCGTTGACATGGTGGATCATCCCGTGGCAGTGGCCGTCAGTGCAGACATGGTGGCGTTTGTTGAGCAACGGCGCGTCGTGGTGCAACACCGAAGCGACCGCAGCGTTTGCCTGGCGCTGCGCCACAGGCATTACGCGATGGACCCATTGATAGCTCTGGGGGCAAAAAGCTTTACATTGACGGCGGGTCTGGCCAACAACGAGCTGTGGCTGCGCAGTTTTGAAGGCGACGTCATTTTAAAAATGGTAGCCGAAGGTCCCTGGATTGGTCTAAGCGCGGGTAACGGCTTGTACGTTGCCGTATGTTCGTCACTGGTCAACCCTGATCGCTTAAAAATCTACACGATTTATGAAGATGGCCGTCAGCAATTCCAGGAGGTTTGCTGTTCTTCACTGGAAGTCGCGACTTGCGCCACCGGTGCTGCCTATGTGGCCGAAGACAACAGCATTCATTTTGTCGATGAAACCGCCACTGGCATTTATGTATTCAGCCCACCGCTCACGGATGTCCAGTCGTTAGCGCTACAGACCGATGGGACTGGTTGTTTTGTGAGCCATACACACGAGCGGCAACAACAGGTATCGCGTTTCATACGCACCAAGTCAAACCTTACAGAGGGTGTTTTATGAGTAACCGTATTGTTCACTGCGTTGTGTATTCCCATGTTTGGGCTTTGCAAAATCTGGAGAAATTACCGCAGCTGGGGGCTTTAGACAAAGCGGCCATCGTTGAGCTGGCGATCAATTCCAATTTAAGTGCTTCATTCATTGACTCAATGAAGCACCGCATGGGAATTGGGGGTCTCTTGCGAAACAACCTGGGGATAAGCGATATTGTTGAAACGGTCGATGGGGTGGCTCAACCGGTTGCCTTTGCTCCCCGTCCGCCCATTCCCCTAGGCGCTTTGTCTTCAGCAGTTGGATTGCTACGCAGTGCCAGCGGTAATTTTGACAAGGTTATCCTGATGGTCAACAGCATGGAGGCACTGCAATTAAGCGCTTGTATGGCTAACGCTGACAGGTTTTATGTGCTTTGGGACCTGGCCGATGCCCCCACGAGGTCGCTGGCACAAATTGGTGAGGCATTGGCAGCTCAAAAGCTGATTTCAAGCGACAGCTGGGGAGGTTTTCACTTGTACAGCCATCCAAAACGACCTGTAAATGATGAAGCGGGCGTGAGACAAGCGTTCTCGAAAATACTTGGACAGTACCCTCAGTTAGCACCTGTGATGGCGAAACCAGGAGTTTTTGCTTGACCCCACACACGATGCTTGCAAGCCAGATGTTGAAAATCGGCGGCCTGCCTGACAAGGCTCACTTGCGCGACTTAGCCGGCGACGGTTGCCTGCATTTGATCAATGTTTCGGGTACGACTCTGGGTGACATTCATGGAGCACAAGCGGTAGCCGCGTTCACACTGAGCGAATATGGGTTTTCGGACCACTTTTCGTCGCATTCCATGGTGGACGAACATTTTGACGACACACCTGGTTTTTTCTTGAGTCAATTCGTCCCGGAACAGCAAGAAAATTTTTTAAAAGCTGTGGCTTTTGGCGTTAAAAGTATTACCGCACACAAGAGTGTTTCTATTTTTTGCCACTATGGTGTGGGCCGTTCGCCAGCCGTAGCTTTGGCTTTGATGCGATGTGTCTGGCATTGGCCTTTACCGACGGCGCTGCAAGCCGTTCGGCAAATAAGGCCGCAGGCGCACCTTTCACACCTGTCAGTCAGTGCAAGCTCCTGGGTGCTCAACCGATTGAAATAGTATGAATGAATGGTCATCAACCGCGTTGGTACAGTTACTTGACACCGTAGCCTTCACTTTAAAAACGCGATTCCGGGTAGGTATTGTTCAAATCTGGCTCCAGCAAGGCGACAAACCGCACTTGTTTGCAAGTGCAGGTATGGACGCTGGGCAGCCCGCCCAAGAAGAAACTTTGCAGCCACCTTTAAAAGCACGGTCAGCGCCAGCAACCGTACACGAGCCCGCTAATGACCACTTGCAAGTTTGCGACTTTGTAAACGGCAGCGATGAAGAACTGCAGTTTTATACAACGACGCCCCTGCCCGGTGCTAGCGGTCGGCCTACGGTGGGAACGCTTTGCATGTTGGCGCAAACGCCGGTAGATTTTTCACCTGCTGATCGCTTGTTGTTTGAAGCGATAGGCGTTGCCATAGGTGCGATCATTAATCACCTTTCGCACCCTGATCAGACCGATACCATCGCTTTAAACACTCGCAAAAGCATGCTGGTTCTGGATGCAGAACACAATGCAATTGCCGTCAATGCGCGTTTTACGCAGTTGACCGGCCTGGTGAGCGCAGATTTGCAAAGTACAGTAACCGACCACCTGTTGTGCCTAGACAGGCCCCACGCCGGTGCACTGCTGCTGCGGCACGCATTGCTGGCTGAACTGTCCGCATGCGGCATGACACGCTGCCGAACAAAGAATGGCGGAACTGTTCCTGTAGAAACTTTTATCTTTCCAGTGCTCGATGTCAACGGCGCGGCGTGCAAAATTTTAATTTTGATGGCACCACAGTTTTCTGGTTCGATTGACGACTTTTTGCTTTCTTTGCGTGAGTCCGAACGCACAGAACTGCTGGCGCAGCACATTGACGGCCTTTGGGCAACCGATGCCGAAGGCCGCGTTACCGAGCTTTCAGGCAAACCAATGGCACATGGCCACGACATTACCCACGACCGATTTTGGGGCAGGCGGTTTGATGACATTGAACTGTTTGACTGCACGTCTACGGACTGGACGGCTTTTTACAGCGCAGTTGCCAAGCAAGATAAGCCACCCGACATAGAGTGCTGCGTACGTCGCCACAATGAATTTTTCTGGTACCGGATGCGAGGCTTTAGACAACGATCGTCAACGGGTCTGGCACCGCGCTATCACGGCAGTTTTAAAGATATTACAGACGCCAAGCAGGCACAGCAAATGCTGCTGGACAGCGAGCGCAAATTCAAGCAACTGACTGCTCTGTCGTCTGACTGGTATTGGGTGCAAGATGCTGACTACAAATTTGTAGAAATCGGCGAGCAGCTGCACACATTAAGAGGGCTAGGTCCGCAACAGTTCATCGGGAAAACCCGGTGGGACGTTGCCAGCAACAAGGTCAGCGAGACCGTTTGGGAGGCACACAAGTCACTGCTGCGGGCTCGCCAAGAGTTTCGCGATTTTGAAATTGAGTCACGCGATGCCAGTGGCAATGTATTTTGGGAGGCCATCAGTGGTACCCCACGCTTCAATTCGACTGGCGAATTCATCGGCTATCACGGGATTGGACGGGATATTACCGAGCGAAAAGTGCAGCAAAAAGCACTGCACGAGTCGCAAGAAAGGCTGGCATTGGTGCTGGAGGGCTCGACCGATGGCGCTTGGGACATTGATCCTTGCGCCAATACAGCCTATTTATCACCCGCAGGCTGGCAAATGTTGGGGCGCGAACCTGGCGATTTACAGTTTGATAAATCAACCCGATTGCAGCTGACCCATCCAAGCGACACAGCAAAAATGGACGCGGCCATCCATCGCGTTTTTCGCGGTCAAGAAGACGCCTTCAGCGTCGAACTTCGTATGCTGCACAGCCAAGGCCATACGGTTCCAGTTCTCAACCGCGGCAGAGCCGTTCGAAACGCGTCAGGCCGCGTGGTTCGCATGTCCGGGACCATGACGGACCAAACTCAGCAGCGGCAGTCTCAGGCGCATATCCGGTTGTTAGAGTCATGCGTACAAAGTTTGCAAGACGTTGTGCTGATCACCCATGCCTCGCCCAGCCACCATCCCGGCCCCATCATTGCCTTTGTTAACGAAGCCTTTGAGCGATTTACCGGCTACACGCGAGAAGAAGTCATCGGCAAAACGCCCAGACTGTTACAAGGTCCACTCACCAGCAGAATTCAATTGGACCGGATCGCTGAAGCCTTGCGGTTATGGCAACCGGTACGGGCGGAATTGGCCAATTACAAAAAAAATGGCGAAGTGCATTGGATTGAGCTTGAAATTACCCCCGTGGCAACCGGCGGCGACGGCTGGTTTACCCATTGGGTTGGGGTACAGCGCGACGTCACGCCGCGCAAGCAAGCCGAACACGCCTTGGCGAAAACGGCTAACCATTTGTCCATGGTTTTGCAAGCCTCTAATTTGGGGACTTGGGTGACAGATTTGAAAACCGGGACAGCCCAAAAAGACCTGCGTTGGTTTTCAATGCTGGGCTATGAGCCGGGTCAGATTTCTGACGCTGCAGACAGTTGGCTAACACTTGTACACCCTGAGGACACAGACACCTTGGTAGCTTACGAAAGTAACGCAGTGCACAGTGATAACCCGTTTGCGAGCGAGTTTCGAATGCTTCACAAAGACGGCACCTGGCGCTGGATACAAAGCCATGGCAAAGTGATTGTGAGGGATGATGCGGGCCGTCCTGTCACGGTAGCCGGTACCCACAGAGACATCACCGAGAACGTCCATGCACAGCTGCTGGCAGCACGACAGCAAACGCAGCTGGTGCAGTGCCTTCAAGCTATGCCTGTGGGCGTACTGGTTTCGCAGGCCGGCATCATCCGGTTCGCAAATTTGGCGATGTTCGAGATGCTTGACATCACATCACCAGAATTGCCTGCCCACTGGGAATTTAAAGAGTTGGTAGAAGAGGCGGACCAGTGCACCTTGTCGGGCCGGGGTGACCTGGTTCATGCAGAACAGGAGGTCCCGTCTTTGTGGCTTAACTTTAAGCGGCTCGATGGCACGGGCTTTCGTGCCTTGCTTCATTGCACGCTACTTGAATGGAATGATGAAAAGCATATTTTGCACACCGTCAGCCAAGTGGGCGACGAAAACCTCCTCGCATCAGAAGTGGCGTCTGTCAAGTCACGCTATGAGCGCTTGCTGGTTAACCAGCTGGAGGAACGGCAGGCACAAATTGCGCGCGAGTTGCATGACTCTTTGGGCTCGCAATTGACAGGTATATCGCTGCAAGCGGCCGCCATCAAAATCCAAAACACCCAAAACCAGCCCTTAGCCAGCGACATTGAGCGTTTATTAACCAATGTCAAGGCAGCTGCCGAATTAACGCGGGGCTTGGCTCGCGGGCTGGTACCAGTAGACACCTGGCCTAGCTCATTTTGGCGCGCGCTAGAGCGTTTGTGTGGTGAGTACGATGGGGTTGGGGGGCTTGCCTGTGAGTTTGATGTTCAAGGCGATTTCGATGCCGTTAGCGCTGATGTAGGCAATAACCTGTACCGGATTTGCCAGGAAGCCATTACCAACGCCTTGCGACACGGCGCTGCGACTGAAATCAATGTTTCCCTCCACCGCTCGGGGTTTAATGCATCGTTGACCATTGCCGACAACGGCTCAGGCTTTGACACGGCACTGGCCTCAGTACACACCACCAACGGTTTGGGTTTAAGCTCAATGTTTGCCCGGGCACGTGCGATTGACGCAAAGGTCTCGTTCAAGACCGTTGTGCCGTCTGGCACTTGCGTCACCGTGGAGTGGCCATTCGTGCCGCAAACGCGGTAGGCACCGGCAAAACAAGGGTTACGAAAAAAACACTTTCATAAACCCAGCTGCCCATGCCGGACCAAAACACCGAGTCATCAGAGGCACGCCAGGCGAGTGCTCCGCGTGATGCGTTTTGTAAGCCTGCACCGCCGCCTGATGACCGGCTGGGCTGTCACAGGCCCGAGAATTTATGCCACCCCAACTGTGGGCGTGCAGGTTGACCATGTCCGCAAGACATGCACTGAAGGCGATGCCTTGCTCTGGGGCGGTAGGCCGCACGAACACATCACTGCCAGTGCGGCAGTCTTGGTACCACTCGGGCACATCGTCGGTATTGATGACACCATGGCGCAGAGCAGCTGATTTCATGGCCAGATAAAACTGCACTTTGCGCGACGTGTCACCGGGACTGAGCACCGGCATATCCATGACCAAAATGGTAGGTCGACGGCCTAACGAAACCGTTTCTGCAGCAAACACCGCGGCGTCGGTAGCAGGATTGGGATAGACAAACAAGGTTTGCACATCAACTTTGGCGCTCTGCATGTGCATGAATCGAATGTCTGATCCATCTGCACCTTCATAACGGGCGTAACAAAGATCTACTGCGCCACTGGCAAGTTCGGCCCGCCCTGAGGCATACGGTTCCTCAACCGCGATTGAGCGAGAAGACACTGAAAACGCATCAAGCGCTTGTTTGAGCATAAAAGCCTGATGTGCAATTTTGGTTGTCGTTCATCATTAAAACCGAACCCAATGCCCTGGTAGGTCAGTTTCTGCAAAAATGAGTTAAATCAGCCTCTGGCCCATGCTTTATATGGGCTGGTAGCTCATTAAATAAGAGCAATTCATCAAGTACGTACGCAATCGGCGTAATAACGCAGCTTGCCTTTGCTGTCCGTCTGCTCCACCAATCCATGAATATCAGTTTCAAAACCAGGGCACTGGGCGTTGAACTCGCGTGCAAACTTTAAATAGTCCACGATCTTTTTATTAAACACTTCACCCGGAATCAGCAGCGGAATGCCCGGCGGGTAGGGCGTGACCAGGCCCACGGTAATACGGCCTTCGAGGTGGTCAATCTCGACCCGCTCTGTGGTGCGGTGGGCGATGTGGGCGTAAGCGTCGCTGGGCTTCATCGCCGGGGTCAAGTCGCTCTGGTAGACCTCAGTCGTCAGCCGGGCAATATCGTATTTGGCATACATGGCATGGATGTGCTGACACAATTCAGCCAGTCCCATTTTTTCGTATTTGGGGTGTTTTTGGCAAAACTCGGGCAATATCCGCCACATCGGAGCGTTCTTGTCGTAGTCGTCCTTGAACTGCTGTAGCGCCGTTAGCAGCGTGTTCCAGCGGCCCTTGGTGATGCCAATGGTGAACATGATGAAGAAACTGTACAGGCCGGTTTTCTCAACGATCACGCCGTGCTCGGCCAAAAACTTCGTCACGATGCTGGCCGGGATGCCGGTTTTGGCAAACTTACCATTCAGGTCCATACCCGGTGTAACGATGGTTGCCTTGATCGGGTCCAGCATGTTGAAACCGGTTGCCATTTGGCCAAAGCCGTGCCAGTTGTTCGCACCGTTTTTGGCGGTTTTGGCACTGCGCGATTCGCCTTTAATGATCCAGTCTTTCGGGTTGCCTATACCTTCCTGGCCATCGTCGTCTCCCTCAAACCGATCTGGCCCCCAGACTTTAAACCACCAGTCAGCGCCGTATTCAGCGTCAATCTTGCGCATCGCGCGCCTGAAGTCCAACGCCTCAGCAATGCTTTCCTCCACCAGCGCAGTGCCGCCGGGCGGCTCCATCATGGCGGCAGCCACGTCACAGCTGGCGATGATGCTGTACTGCGGGCTGGTACTGGTGTGCATCAAATACGCTTCGTTGAACAAATGGCGGTCGAGCTTGACGTCTTGCGAGTCCTGCACCAGCACATGGCTGGCCTGGCTTATACCGGCCAGCAGTTTGTGAATCGACTGCGTAGCGTACACCACCGCCGTCTTGGGTCGGATGCGCTTTTTGCCCATGGCGTGGTAACTGCCGTAAAACGGATGAAACGCTGCGTGTGGCAACCAAGCTTCGTCGAAATGCAAGTTATCGATGTAGCCGTCGAGCATCCCTTTGATGGTCTCGGTGTTGTACAGCACGCCGTCGTAGGTTGACTGGGTCAACGTCATCACTCGCGGCTTGATTTTGTTGATGCCTTTCACGCCTTTTAGCAGCGGATTGGCTTCTATTTTGGCGCGAATCGCGTCGGGCTCAAATTCGCTTTGCGGGATCGGCCCAATGATGCCAAAGTGGTTGCGCGTGGGCTTGAGAAACACCGGAATCGAGCCGGTCATGATGATGGCGTGCAAGATTGACTTGTGGCAATTGCGGTCGACCACCACCACATCGCCCGGTGCTACGGTGTGATGCCACACCATCTTGTTGGAGGTGCTGGTGCCGTTGGTGACGAAAAAGCAGTGGTCAGCATTAAAAATGCGCGCCGCGTTTTTCTCGCTCTCGCCAATCGCACCGTCGTGGTCTAACAACTGGCCCAGCTCTTCCACCGCGTTGCACACGTCAGCGCGTAGCATGTTCTCGCCAAAAAACTGATGGAACATCTGGCCTACCGGACTTTTCAAAAACGCCACGCCGCCTGAATGGCCTGGGCAATGCCAGCTATACGAGCCATCCTCGGCGTAGTCAAGCAATGCTTTAAAAAATGGCGGCTGTACGCCTTCAAGATAGCTTTTAGCTTCACGCAAAATGTGCCGTGCCACAAACTCAGGCGTGTCCTCAAACATGTGAATGAAGCCATGCAGCTCGCGCAAAATGTCGTTGGGGATGTGGCGTGAGGTTTTGGTTTCACCGTAGACATAAATCGGCACGTCTAGATTCTTACGGCGCACTTCTTCAATGAAATGACGCAGATTTAGCACCGCAGGGTCCAGGTCTGGGCCCGGGGTAAATTCTTCATCATCAATCGACAAAATAAACGCGCTCGCCCTGCTCTGCTGCTGAGCAAACTGGCTCAGGTCGCCGTAGCTGGTCACGCCGAGCACCTCAAAGCCTTCGGTTTCAATGGCTTGAGCCAACGCGCGAATACCCAGGCCAGAGGTATTTTCAGAGCGAAAGTCTTCGTCAATGATGACGATGGGAAAGCGAAATTTCATGGCGGTGGTGTATCGTGAAGAAAATGGTGTAGCGTGCAATTTGGGCAAGAACTCGAAAGTGTACGGAAATTCTGTGTCTTTGCGCTTGCACGGTGCTACATTGGCCGCAAATTATGTGTTTAGACTTATTACCGATTTATCACATCAAGGAAGTATCGACATGCCAGAACCAACCATTTGGTGGCTCTTAGCAGGCGCTGCGGTAGGTATTGAACTTGTCACCGGCACGTTTTACCTTTTAATGCTGGCCATCGGCCTAGCGGCTGCAGCTGTTGCATCTCACCTAGGCTTGTCGCTGAGCTGGCAATTGGTGACGGCCGCCCTAGTAGGTGGTGGCGCAGTGGTGCTGTGGCACGTTCTGCGCGGCGATCCAGGCAACAAAGCGCCCGCTCAATCAAATGCTAACGTCCACATCGACATTGGCGAGCCAGTATTTGTAGACAGCTGGAACGCTGACGGCACCGCCAGCGTCAAATACCGTGGGTCTAATTGGGCAGCCGTCACTCGCGGTCAAACGCCAACGGCCGGCCAGCACCGCATCAAAGAATTACTCGGCAACCGCTTGGTCCTCGAAAAGATCTGAATCATTTTTACCAACCTGGGAATACCTATGGGACTTGAAATCGCGCTCGTACTGCTTGTTGTAGCCGTCATTTTTGTGGTGCGCAGCATCAAAGTTGTGCCGCAACAAAACGCTTGGGTCGTCGAGCGGCTAGGCAAATACCATGGCACGCTTGTACCGGGTCTGAATTTTTTGGTGCCTTTTATTGACAAAGTAGCCTACAAGCATTCACTCAAGGAAATTCCACTCGATGTACCCAGCCAGGTTTGCATCACGCGTGACAACACACAGCTCCAAGTAGACGGTATTTTGTACTTTCAAGTGACCGACCCGATGCGCGCCAGCTACGGCTCGTCTAATTACATTGTCGCCGTCACGCAGCTGGCCCAAACGTCATTGCGCTCGGTCATCGGCAAACTGGAGCTGGACAAAACCTTTGAAGAGCGCAATATCATCAATGCCCAAGTGGTAGCAGCCATTGACGAGGCCGCACTTAATTGGGGTGTAAAGGTGCTGCGCTACGAAATCAAAGACCTCACGCCTCCCAAGGAAATCCTTCATGCCATGCAGTCGCAAATCACGGCGGAGCGCGAAAAGCGTGCACTGATTGCAGCCTCTGAAGGTCGCAGACAAGAACAAATCAACATCGCCACCGGCGAACGCGAAGCTTTTATTGCGCGATCCGAAGGTGAAAAGCTGGCCGCAATTAACAATGCGCAAGGTGAAGCTTCGGCCATATTGGCAGTGGCAGACGCCAATGCCAAGGCGATCGAACTGGTCGCCAACGCTATTCGCCAGCCAGGCGGTGAACTCGCCGTTCAGCTGAAAGTTGCAGAAAAAGCGGTTGAGGCTTATTCACGCGTTGCCAGTGATGCGACCACAACCTTGATCGTGCCAAGCAACATGACCGAAGTCTCGGCGCTCATCACTTCGGCCATGAAAATGGTGCAGTCGAACAAATGACCCCGACGCTCGCTCACTGTTCTGTAATTCTCCGCATCCCCGAAGGGGCTGCACTTGATTGGGGCGGCCCTGCGCTGCGCACGCACATATGAATGAAGTCCTAAATGTTTTGGGTACGGCTCTGGTGCCATGTTCGTACGATCCGCTGACGGGCTACTTCAGGGACGGTTGCTGCAAAACCGACGCGTCTGATACCGGCTCGCATTTGATTTGTGCGCGGGTGACGGCCGAGTTTTTAGCCTTTTCCTTTGCGCGTGGCAATGACTTGGTGACGCCCAGACCAGAATACCGCTTTGCTGGCCTAAAACCCGGAAATCGCTGGTGTTTGTGCGCGACGCGATGGGCCGAAGCACTGGTTGCTGGCGCAGCACCACCCGTTGTTTTGGAGTCCACCCATGCAAGCGCGCTCAAGTTTGTCACGTTGGCACAATTGCAGAAACATCGCTATTCAAGCGCGCTACAATAGGACCTATAGGAAGGGTGGATGAGCGGTTTAAGTCATACGCCTGGAAAGCGTACGTAGGGTTATACCTACCGCGGGTTCGAATCCCGCCTCTTCCGCCAATAGTGCAGGTGTTTCCAGCGCCGACACAAACTGCAAACGCTGAAGCCGCTATTTAGCTTCAGCTGCCAAGTGCTTTGTGAAATGCTCAACAACCGCGCGGGCAGACTGCTCTGTCACATCGGCATCAGCGACCACCGCAACATTGCAACCACGTCCCTTGCAAGCTAACCGCTCGTTGAAGGTGTAAGAGCCTCGCTGCGAATCCCAGCCATGCGTGGCGTTTGGGTAGTAGCGCAAGTCAACTGACTTTCTTTGGTCTTCAGGCAACCATTGAGTAAACTTTTGGCAACTGTCCGGGTCTTCATAGTTGTCTTTACCGCCGGCTTGTAGAAGGATAGGCCGACCCGACAGGCCTGACTTCCAGAAATTAAAGTAAAACTCGGTAGGCTTGATAGCCTCGTCTTCAGCCCAAGCCCAGCAAATTGGATAGTTCGCCGCGTGTGCCGCAAAGCCGGGTTGATCTTTAAGGAACATGCCCGAAATTGACGGGATAGCGGTTTTAACCGCCAGCTGCCCGCCTGACGAGAACCCAAGAACGCCAATTCGATTTGCGGCTATGTCGGGCCGTCCCTGTAAATAGCGCAGCGCAGAAAACGCATATGCCATTCGGTTTTGGCTAGGCCCAAAACGCTGACTGGGGGCAAACATCGTGACTTCTAACGTAGCAATACCAGCGGTGTTCAGACGAGATGCATAAAACTTGCCTCGCCCGTCTACCCCTCCCGCCCCATGCAGAATAACAACCGCCGCGCTCTTTGGCGCCGCCCCTGCGCCTTTTTGCAGGGTTGCAGTGATGGGCCCAGAAACTACGGGAAAGCTTTCAGCATTTATCGCGGCAAAACTGACCTCTTCTTGAGAAAAAGCAGAACCGACAAATAGTACGCCAAAGGCAATCAACATCAATTGGTTATCGATTTTTCGCATTTTTTGGCTTTCATTTTGAAGTCAATTTAAAACCACGATATTAAGACAGATACACACACAAGTTACAACTCTAATCATGAAAGAAGCTGAACCGAAACTGTATTGGCTGGGATGATTCCCTGACCCACCACGCACTTGTCCTTGCAGCTCAAACTAAAAACAGGACTTATTTCAAGTCTGATGGCTCAAAAAAGCAGGATCGGAGCTTTTCACCTATTTTTTAGGCTGTAGCCCAATAATCTCGGGCGCAGGTAGCTACTTTTTTGATAGTAGCGCCTTGGCAGGTATTGACACTCAAAGCTTACTCAAAACCAGCTTTGGCTTGGTTATAGTTATATCAACCATTTAATTATTTAGTTTACAAAACTCGGATACAAGCAGTTAATATTTTGATAGCACTCACAAATAAAGTTAAGGCTATTTCAAACCCCAACAAGCAATATGCTGGCAAAAAAAAGCCACCTTGCGGTGGCTTTTTTCAGGCTTAAATCAGTTCTTCGTCTGATTAACGCACTACAGCGATTTGGTCACGCTTGCCGGCTTTGTAGGTGTACAGAGTCAGCGCGCCATTTTTGATGTCGCCTTTATCGTCAAAGGAGATGTTGCCAGTCACGCCTTTATAGCCTGTCGTCTTAGCCAGTTCTGGCAAGTATTTTGCTGGCTCAGATGAACCAGCCTTGACCATTGCTGCAACCATGACGTTCAAAGCGTCATAAACGTAAGGTGCATAAACCTGGACGTCAGCGTTGAACTTTTTCTTGAAGTCAGCATTGAACTTGTCGAGGCCTGCTTTTTGAGCGCCCTCAACGCCGCCCGCTTCTGCGCAAACCACTTGGCCGTCCGCCATGCCGTCACCCGCTAATTTGGCGAGTTCGCTGGAGCAAATGCCGTCGCCACCCATGAACTTGGCTTTGATACCCAGGTTTTTCATCTGGCGCATCATTGGGCCGGCAACTGCGTCCATACCGCCAAAAAAGATCACGTCAGGCTTTTTGCCTTTCAGCGTCGTCAGGATTGGCATGAAGTCAGTTGCCTTATCCGTCGTGAATTCAGTACCAACAATCTTGCCACCTGCAGCTTTCACAGCTTTTGTGAATTCTTCGGCAACGCCTTGGCCGTAAGCGGTGCGGTCATCAATCACGGCAATGGATTTGCCTTTCAGATTTTTAACAGCGTAACGACCTAGCGTGCCACCCAGGTGCACGTCATCAGCCACCACACGGAAAGTTGTTTTGTAGCCAGCACGGGTGAATGCAGGATTGGTTGCAGATGGGGAGATTTGCGGAATGCCAGCAGCGCTGTAAATCTTCGAGGCTGGAATTGACGTACCAGAATTGAGGTGACCAATGACGCCAGAAACTTTTAGGTCAGCCAGTTTTTGAGCAACTGCGGTGCCCTGCTTTGGATCGCCAGCGTCGTCTTCAAGCACCAATTCGAGCTTGACTTTTTTACCGCCAATCATGACGCCCTTGGCGTTCAGTTCTTCAACGGCCATCTTGGCACCGTTTTCATTGTCTTTGCCCAAGTGGGCAATGCTGCCTGAGATTGGGCCGACGTGACCAATTTTCACGACCATATCCTGCGCGTTGGCAAAACCAGCCATAGAGGCGACGGCTGCGAGGACTGTCAGTTTTAGTTTCATTTGCATGTAAGACTCCGTTTAAAAAATAAAAAAGTTAAGAACAATCTTTTTGTCCTAGCCAAAGAGATTAACGCAATTTTCACGCCTGAACCATAGAAACGCCGCTCGGTTTCCCTAGGTTTACAGGGTTCATGAAAATAAAAAATGCCGCAGTAGCCGACCTTATTCAAGGGCATTGTTCACGGCTTGTTGTTGGGTATTTCTTGCGCGACGGCTTGACTGACAGATTCGCGCACGACCAGTTCTATTTCATCGCGCAGTCGTGGTCCCAGGGTTTGGGTGTGTGACAGGATCACTTGTGCGACGGCTTCTCGCAGCCGCCTCTCAAGCACCAGGTCAACCCGCTGCATCACACGGTGCACGATTTGGTCTTCCAGCGTGACGGCACCTGTCTCAGGGCCGCTCAAGGGCGCATTTAGGCCGAATCGCGGGACTGAATGCACCACATCGGTCAACGTCGGTACAAACCGTGGCGGAACGGGTGTGTTGGTCATGCGCCCTGCCTGTCAGCAACCGCGGGAAGGTCATGACGTTTGAGCAGATAGCCCCGATCTTTGTAGTGCTTCCATCGGTGTCTTGCGGCCAGCCGGTCGTCCTCCTGATCGGATGCTATTTCAATAAATCGCTCAAATCGCTCAAAGTTACCGGGCACTTGCTGCCCCAAGTTGATCAAAACGCTGCCTGGTGGGCCAACACCTAACTGGTCGGCCAACCATATGGGCGTGGAAGCCAGCGTAAACGGCGAAGCGTCGCTGCGGCAATGCGGCAAAAATTCGGTCGCCGAATAGGTCCAAAGCAACTGATCAAGTTGCCTGAGCAAGTCGGCTTCAGCGGTGACAACTGCCGCAGCACCACTGCGGTAGGCCTTACGCAACAAGCGGCAGCCGTAATTCAGTTTATCCGGCACGTTGACATGGAACTCAATCTCAGTCATGCATTGATCGGACACGCTTTTTCGCCAAGGACTGTGCACCAGACGGCTCGGCTTCGGCCTGCCCAAGTAAATAGTCCATCAGCAGCGCTACTGGCCTGCCGGTTGCGCCTTTAGCGGCACCACCCTTCCAGGCTGTGCCTGCGATGTCCAGGTGAGCCCAGGCAAATTTGGTGGCAAAGCGCTGCAAGAATTTAGCCGCAGTAACCGCCCCACCCGCACGACCAGCCACATTGGCAACATCTGCAAAATTGGTTTTAAGACCGTCGGCGTACTCATCGTCAAGCGGCATGCGCCAGCACAAATCCTGCGATGCATCACCCGCTGCCTGCAACGCGGTTGCAAGCACCTCGTCGCTGGCAAACAGTCCGCTGCGCACGCTGCCCAACGCCACGACGCAAGCACCCGTTAGCGTTGCAATGTCAATCACCGCTCGCGGCTTGAAGCGCTCTGCATAGGTCAGTGCATCGCACAGGACTAAACGCCCTTCAGCGTCAGTATTGAGGATCTCGATCGTCTGCCCGCTCATGCTGGTGACAACATCGCCAGGTTTGATGGCTCGGCCATCAGGCATGTTTTCGCAGGCGGGAATCAGGCCCACCACGTTAATGGCAGGCTTTAAATGACCCAGAGCCCTGAAAACGCCCATCACACTTGCAGCGCCGCACATGTCATACTTCATCTCATCCATTTCAGCGGCTGGCTTGATAGAAATACCCCCTGTATCAAAGGTAATCCCTTTGCCGACCAGCACCACCGGGGCTTGGCCTTTGCCAGCACCTTCGTAGCGCAAAACAATAAAGCGCAGCGGCTCACTTGAGCCTTGCGCAACAGCCATGAACGAACCCATCCCCAGTTTGGCCACGTCTTTGGGTCCCAACACCTCGACTTTCGTGTATGGCAGTTTGGCTAGCGCTTTAGCCGCGCTTGCCAGCAAAGACGGCGTTGCGTAATTGGACGGCCGATTGGCCCATTCCTTGGTCAGGGCAATGCCTTTCACAAGCGCAATGCCTTTGTCAAAACCTGCTTTAACTAGGGCTGCATCAGGCACGCCTATCGCAATTTGCGTTAACTTGACGACTGCCGGTTTTGACTTGGTCGTGGCATAAGAATAAGCTGCGTCACCGCATGCCACCAAAACGGCTCGAACCATGTCGGATGCTGGGCTGTTGACGGCGCACAAGCTGAGCACAACCCGCTTGACGTTGGCACTTTTCAGCGAATTTATCGCGGCGAGCGCCGCGATGCGCACATTTTTAACACTGCCATCGCCGCAGCCGACCAGAATAAGCCGGGTAGCAGTCAAACCGGCATGCCGATAACTGCTGATTGATTTGCCAGGCTTGGTCTCCAGGTCTCCCGACTCAACCGCCAGGGTGATGAGCGCCGAAAGTGGGTCTGCAGGACTGGATGTTGAGACCTCCTGCGGGACAAGCACCACCAGCGCGTCACATTTTTCAGTGCAAAGCTTGGCACGGGTTAATGTTTTAAGTTCAAAGTCCATAATCAAAGATTTAGCTCGCTGGATATAAGTAGAGTCAAGTCACAAAGGCAATTGAAAGGCGATTGTTTCGCAGATGTTATTCCAATCTTCTATTCGCAGAGAGCTGGCCCGCAGTTTTGGGGCGACCTTTGTCGTTTTGATCACCATTGTGCTGACCATCGTGCTAATACGCACACTGGGACAAGCTTCGCGCGGCGTGATCAATCCACAAGATGTGATGCTGTTCATGGCGTATTCTGCGCTTGGTCGGCTGCCGACCATTTTGACGTTGTCACTTTTCATAGCGATGGTAGGCACTTTGTCGCGCATGTACCGGGACAGTGAAATGGTGGTGTGGTTTGCCAGTGGACGTGGTTTGACCAGCTTCATGTCGCCGATGTTTCATTTTGCATGGCCTGTGTTGTTGATCATTGCCCTGTCGTCCCTGTTTATCTGGCCCTGGACAAACCAACAAACCCGCGACATGCAGCAGCGATATGCCGGCCGAAGCGACATTGACCGGATTGCGCCGGGTCAGTTTCAAGAATCCTCAGGCGGCAACCGCGTGTTTTTTATCGATCGTGACGCACGGGACCGCGGCACACCAGAGGGTCAAAAATCCAGCAACAACGTTTTTATAGCTGCCAATGAAAAAGGCAAAAGCTCCATCACCACGGCGCATTCTGGACGGATCGACATCACGGGCGACAAGCAAGTCTTGGTGCTGGAAAACGGCCAACGACTTGAAAATGAGAACGGCAAGTCCAGCTTGAAGATCAGCAATTTTGAAGAGTACGGCAGCGCAGTAGGTGGCACGTTGCAGCAAAACTCCGGGCCAAATGATGCCAAGTTGCTGTCAATTGCGCTGTTGCTGACAACGCCCACACGCGCCAACCTGAGCGAGCTGGCTTGGCGGCTCGGGTTAGCGTTGGCGGCCGTCAATTTTGTGGTTTTGGCAGTTGCGCTGGCCAGCGTCAATCCCCGCGGCGGCCGCAGTGGCAATATGGTCTTCGTGCTGCTTACGTTTGTGGTCTATAACAATCTGGTCAACCTCGGCCAAAGCTGGATATTTGGCGGCGCTGTTAGTTTTGCGGGTCTACTGGTGGGGCTTCACGGCGGCGTTTTCATGCTGGGGTTGTTGTGGTTGGTCAAACGCAATGCCAACTGGACGCTGCGCTCAGCGCTTCGTGCCCGCCCAAAAACGCAAAGGGTATTGGCATGAAAACCGTTCGTCGCCTGATTTACGGCGAGGCACTGACTGCCATCGCTCTTGTAGCGCTCGGGTTTTTAGCTTTGTTTTTCTTTTTTGATTTGGTCGACGAGTTGCAGTACCTCGGCAAAAGCAACGGTTTGCCCAACGGCCTGCCCGGCCTTCCCAGTGTGAGCGACATCTATCAAATCAAGCATGCGCTGGTCTACGTGAGCCTGCTGATTCCAAACCACCTGTACGAACTGCTGCCGATATCGGTATTGATCGGCACCATATTTGTCATGGCGCGTCTGGCGCAGAGTTCTGAGTACACGATTTTGCGAACCAGTGGACTAGGGCCTTGGCGGGCGCTGAAGATGTTGCTCAGTCTTGGCGCAGTGTTTGTGGTGCTCAGCTTTGTCATGGGCGACTACCTGGCACCCATCAGTGAACGAACCGCTCAGCTGCTGAAAGCACGGTACCAAGGCAGCATTTCAGTGGGCCAAACTGGGGCATGGCTGAAAGAAAAACAGGTTAACAACACCGTTATTGCCAATGTCAAAACGTTATCCCCCGCCAATGAAATGCTGGGTTTACAGATTTTCGAGTTCGATGCCAAAGGCTTGGTGGTGTCTAAAACGCAGGCGGCAAGCGCTTCTTTTGGGTTGGATGACGCGTGGCAGCTGCATAACGTGACACGTACTGAGTTCAACCTCCCGACTGATGCCGCCACGGTCGATAACCTGCCAAAGCAGCAGGCCGAGGTCATCAGGAACTCAATGGCCAGCTTTCGGTGGCCCACAGAAATCACGCAGGAAATGGTTTCAGTCGCATTGCTCAAGCCAGAGCGCATGGGCACGGTTGATTTGTTCAATTACATCAGGCACCTTGACGCCAACGGACAAAGTGCACAGCGCTACGAAATCGAGTTCTGGAAAAAGGTTTTTTATCCTTTGAGCTGCTTGGTCATGGTGGTGCTGGCGCTTCCGTTTGCCTACTTGCATTTTCGCTCTGGGGGTATTGCTGCTTACGTGTTTTCTGGCGTGATGATTGGCATCAGTTTCTTTTTGCTCAACAACGTGTTTGGGTACGTCGGCAACCTGCAAAACTGGCAACCTTGGCTAGCGGCGGCAACACCTGGCATGCTTTACATGGCTATTTCACTCGGTGCATTTGGCTGGCTGGTGTTGCGGCGTTGACTAAGAACTGGGCGGCTACCGCTTACAAGACTGACAAGCACCCGCAAACCCCTTATTGACTCTTCATCTACCCTTCGCCAATCCTCGACACTACGTGACCTAACTGACATGACAACTGGCATCATTCTTTTCGCCCATGGCTCCAGAGACCCACAGTGGCGGTTGCCCATAGAAGCGGTAGCCGCCCAGATTATTCAGCGCCGAGAAGGCGCACTCGTTCGCTGTGCTTATTTGGAGCTGTGCCTGCCGTCGCTGCCCGATGCCGCCATTGAATTGGTAGCAGCAGGCGTCGACAAAATAAAAGTTTTTCCGCTCTTTTTAGGCGTCGGCAAACACGCCCGCGAAGATTTGCCGCTGCTCATCCATGAGATTGGCCTGGCTCACCCCGACATCGTGGTTGATCTGATGCCCACTGCTGGCGAGTCCGACAAGCTGATTTCACTGATGGCGGACATCGCGCTTTCCTGAATCTCTCAAGGTCGTGGCATTCTTTAGTGTCAAAATAGCATATCGGAAATAACAATTAGTAGTATTTGATATGAACCTTCATCAGTTCCGGTTTGTGCAAGAAGCTGTCCGACGAAACCTCAACCTGACCGAGACAGCACGCGCCTTGCACACGTCGCAGCCCGGTGTGTCTAAAGCCATCATTGAGCTTGAAGAAGAACTTGGCGTTGAAATTTTTGCCCGCCATGGCAAACGGTTAAAACGCGTGACCGAGCCGGGCTCGCATGTGCTGAAAAGCATCGACCTGATCATGCGGGAGGTCGGTAATTTGAGGCGCATCGGCGATCAGTATTCCAAACAGGACAGCGGCACCCTGTCGATCGCCACCACGCACACCCAGGCACGCTACGTTCTGCCTCAGCCCGTTGCCAAGCTGCGTGAAGCTTTTCCCAAGGTCAATGTCAGTTTGCACCAAGGGTCACCCGACCAGGTCGCCCAGATGCTGATCAACGAAGTCGCTGAGATCGGCATTGCTACCGAGTCATTGACGCAGTATGCCGAATTGATCACCCTGCCCTGTTACGAGTGGCAGCACATGCTGGTCCTACCCAAGGCGCATCCCCTGGCCAGCAAGCCCCACATCACGCTGCAAGACTTGGCGCTAGAGCCACTGATCACTTACCACCCTTCATTTACCGGCCGTACCAAAATTGACCAGGCTTTTGCAGCCCACCACCTTGCACCCCGCATTGCGCTTGAGGCTATTGATTCGGATGTGATCAAAACGTACGTGCGGCTAGGGCTCGGCGTCGGCATCGTCGCTGAAATGGCGATCAAGGACGACGGCACCAACAACGACTTACTGGCGATTGCAGCGGGACATTTGTTTGGCATGAATGTGGCACGTGTGGCTTTCAAGCGCAGCGCCTATTTGCGCAACTTTGTCTACACTTTTGCAGAGCTGGTCAGCAGCGACTTAAAGCGTGACCTGATAGAAAAGACCATGTCAGGCCATGGCAGCGATTTTTGATTCTTTGAGCAAATTCCATGACTACAGTGATTGAACGCACCCCACAACTCCAAACAAAACTTCCTGCTGTTGGCACCACTATCTTCACCGTGATGTCAAACCTGGCTACTGAAGCAAAAGCGGTGAATTTGGGTCAGGGTTTCCCAGACTTTGAATGTGACCCTCAATTGGTCGGTGCTGTGACAGATGCCATGACTAAAGGCTTGAACCAGTACCCACCGATGCCGGGTGTGCCAGTGCTGCGCGAAGCCATTGCAAACAAGCTTTTAAAGTTGCATGGCCGCAGTTACAGCCACAACACTGACATCACGGTCACTGCTGGTGCAACCCAGGCCATCATCACTGCCATATTGGCTGTTGTCCACCCGGGCGATGAAGTCATTGTGCTGGAGCCTTGCTATGACAGCTATGTTCCGAACATTGAACTTGCGGGCGGCGTGGTGGTGCGCGTGCCCTTGATCCCCGGTACATTTAGGCCAGATTTTGACAAAATCAGCGCGGCCATGACGCCCAGGACACGCGCCATCGTGATCAACTCCCCGCACAACCCAAGCGCTACGGTGTGGACCGAGGCCGACATGCTGAAACTGCAGGATCTGCTAGCACCTACTGACGTTTTGCTGATCAGCGACGAAGTCTATGAACATATGGTGTTTGACGCGGATAAAGGACAAGTTCACCACAGCGCAGCCCGGTTTCCTGGTTTGGCAGCTCGCGCCTTTATTGTCAGCAGCTTTGGCAAAACTTACCATGTAACGGGCTGGAAGGTTGGCTACGTTGCAGCGCCTGCAGCCTTGACGGCCGAGTTTCGCAAGGTGCATCAATTCAACGTGTTTACCGTCAACACGCCGGTTCAATACGGCTTGGCCAGCTACATGGCCAACGAAAACGCCTACCTCGACTTGCCGGCTTTTTACCAGCGCAAGCGCGATTTGTTTCGCGCCGGCCTCGCTAAAACCCGATTCAAACTGTTGCCCAGCGAAGGCAGCTACTTTCAGTGTGTGGACATCTCAAGCGTCAGCGACTTGAACGAAGCTGATTTTTGTAAATGGCTGACGACTGAAATCGGTGTGGCTGCTATTCCACTGTCAGCCTTTTACGGTGATGGGTTTGACCAGCGCGTGGTGCGCTTTTGCTTTGCCAAAAAAGACGAAACACTGAATGCAGCGATCGAACGCCTGAAAAAGTTATGAACAGCGCAACCGTTATAGACATCTGCTTACAGCTTCATGAGCTTTGCGTCTGTTGTTGAGTAGGATAAAACTGTCAACAATGAAAACTTCAAAAACAAGGAGTTTTCGTGTCCATTTCTCTCATCTTACTGATCGTTTTAATCTTAATCTTGCTGGGCGTGCTGCCCACTTGGGGTCACAGCCGCAGTTGGGGTTATGGTCCCAGTGGCGGAATTGGACTGGTTGTGGTGATTTTGATTGTGTTGCTGCTGATGGGACGAATCTAACCAGACCTGGCATCAGCTGTTGAGCTGTTGCCAAACCTTCTCCAGCCGTTTAATGCTGACCGGCTGAGGGGTACGCAGCTCTTGCGCAAAAAAACTGACGCGCAACTCTTCTAATAGCCAGCGAAATTCTTCCATGCGCGCATCTGTAGCACCTTTGCGCTCTGCCACTAGGCGCCAATAACGCTGTTCCTGGGGTTTGATTTCTAACAGCTTGGCAGCATCACGCGCCGGATCAGCTCGCCATTTCTCTAAACGTGCGGTGATGGCTCGTAAATAACGCGGGAAATGCTGCAACTGGCCATACGGCGTGTGCGTCAAAAACTTTTTAGGCACCAAGCGCTGCAGTTGCTGAGACGCATCAAGCGATGCATCAACAGCATTTTTGGTATCTTTGATCTTGCGCTGCGCGGCGGTGTACTCGACCAAAATTAAGGCAGCCGAGCGTGCGATTTCAGTCGCAATCAACGTCAATCGCCCTCGCCCCTCCTCCAGCCGTTTTTTAAATTCGACCGCATGCGTTGGCAGGGGCTCCAACAAGAAAGTTCTGCTGAGCGCGACTTCAAGGATTTGGGCGCGCAGTTCCTCCAACGTGCCGCCGCCAGAGTTATCGGCAGCGCGGCCCACCAACATGTAGGCGGTGGCCATTTTTTGTAAATCAGGCAGGTTTTTTTCAAGGTATTTAATGGCGTCTTTGATTTGCAGCGCAAACAGTCGTGCCAGGCCCGCCCGGTGTTTGGCATTGGCAAGCTCCGGCTCGTCAAACACCTCGATCGTCACCGCATCACCCAGGTCGATCAGCGCCGGAAAGCCAATCAGCGTTTGCGCACCTTTGGCGATTTCCATCAGCTCAGGTAACTCGCCAAAGGTCCAGCTGGTGTAACGCTCCGCTTTCATAGCCGCTACTTTTTCGGGAGCACCCTGCGTATGCTTTACTTGGGCCAAGGGCTTAATTGAGCCTGGAGTTAAGGGGTTTTGCACGACAGCAGGCGATTTGGCGAGATTTTTGAGCCCCGCCAGCGCTTGAAACGCACCACGCGCTTGCGTGCCCAGCTCGCCCTTCAGGCCTGCCAGGCTCCTGCCTGTGCCCAATTGGCGGCCATATTCGTCAACCACCCTAAAGTTCATGAACAAATGCGCAGGCAGCATATCCAGCTTTAAATCACCACGTTTAACGTCCACTGCCGTCGCATCGCGAACCAGCTTGAGCACGGCCTCTAGCAGCGAGCCGGTTCCAAACACTTCAGGCTGATTAAGTTGCAGCGCCATTTTTGTCGCCGTCTCAGGCAGTGGCACCAGGCGCGAGCGCGGTCTTTGGTGCAGCGTTTTGATCAGCGCCTGTACCTTGTCTTTCAGCATACCCGGTACCAGCCATTCGCAGCGGTCTTCGTTGACCTGGTTCAGTGCAAACAAAGGCACTTCTACCGTCACACCGTCTTTGGCATCGCCTGGCTCATGCAAATAGGTGGCGCTGCAATCGACTCCCCCCAGCCGCATGATTTTCGGAAAAGCCTGCGTGGTGATGCCCGCGGCCTCATGGCGCATCAGCTCTTCTTGGCTCAACAACAGCAGATTGGGCTGCTTTTTGACCTCTTGTCGGTACCAAGCCTCGCAACTTGCGCCGCTGCACACCTCTAGCGGCAGTTGCTGGTCATAAAAGGCATAAATCAGCTCTTCATCGACCAGCACGTCCTGCCTGCGCGCTTTGTGCTCCAGGTCTTGCACTTTGGCAATCAGCTTTTCATTGGCCTTTAAAAATGGCAGTGGCGTGTCCCAGTTGCCGGCCACCAACGCTTCACGAATAAAGACTTCGCGTGCGGCTAGGGGGTCAACCCGGCCAAAGTTGACGCGCCTGCCGCTGTAGATCACCAGGCCGTACAGCGTGGCACGCTCCAGCGCCGTGACTTGCGCGGCTTTTTTCTCCCAGTGCGGGTCGAGCAACTGCTTTTTGAGCAAATGACCGGCAACCTGCTCGATCCACTGCGGCTCAATGTTGGCGATGCCTCGGCCAAACAAACGCGTCGTTTCTACCAGTTCCGCCGCCACAATCCAGCGACCCGGCTTTTTACTGAGTTTTGCGCCCGGATGGGGATAAAACTTAATGCCGCGTGCGCCGTGATATTCCGCCTGCCCTGAGCCGGTCGAGGAATCGTCGTCTTTTTTCCCCAAATTGCCGAGCAAGCCGCACAGCATGGACTGGTGCAATTGCTCATAGCTGGCGGGTTTTGCATTCAGCTCCCAATGTTGTTCGGCCACTGTGCTGAGGAGTTGCGAATGAATATCGCGCCATTCGCGCACGCGCCGCAAATTGATGAAGTTTTCGCGCAGCAAGTTTTCGTGTTGACGGTTGGATAACTTGTGAGTTTGGCGGGTCAGACCCCGATTACCGGAGCTGTCCGCGCCAGCGGACGGCTCGGTAGATCGGGCTCTGACCCCCACACTTTGTAAATCCCCGCTCCCGCCACCCCTGGAACTATCCAGCCACTTCCACAACTTCAAATACCCAACAAACTCGCTTTTCTCATCGTCAAACTTGGCATGCGCTTGGTCGGCCTGGGCTTGTTTGTCCATTGGCCGGTCGCGTACGTCTTGCACGCTCAGGGCACTGGCAATCACCAACACTTCGTCCAACGCGCCCCGGCTTTTGGCTTCCAGAATCATGCGGCCCACGCGCGGGTCCAACGGCAACTTCGCCAGCGTGTTGCCAATTGGCGTCAGTTCGTTGTCGTCGTCAACAGCACCCAGCTCGGCCAGCAGCTGGTAGCCGTCTGTCATGGCGCGGCGCTGCGGGGCCTCAATAAAGGCAAAGTCTTCAATCGCGCCCAGCCGCAGGGCCTTCATGCGCAAAATCACCGCGGCCAAAGAACTGCGCAAAATCTCTGGGTCGGTAAAACGCTGGCGGCCCGCAAAGTCTTGGGCGTCATACAGCCGTATGCAAATACCGTCAGCCACACGGCCACATCGGCCAGCACGCTGATTGGCTGCTGCCTGGCTGATAGGTTCCACCAGCAGCTGCTCGACTTTGCTCCTGAAGCTATAGCGCTTGACCCTTGCTGTCCCCGCGTCAATCACGTATCTGATGCCTGGTACGGTCAGTGACGTTTCAGCTACGTTGGTGGCCAGCACAATACGCCGGTTATTGTGTGGGGCAAAAATTTCATCTTGCTCAGCGGGGCTGAGGCGCGCAAAAAGCGGCAGCACAGCGGCATTGCGCACCAGCGGCTTGTGCGCGAGGTGCTTGCGCAGGTGGTCTGCGGCTTCACGGATCTCCCGCTCTCCGGGCAAGAACACCAAAATGTCCCCGGCGTTGTGTGGATTGATCCATAGCTCATCGACCGCATCGGAAATGGCGTTGTTCAGGTCGTATTCACGCGATTCTTCAAATGGGCGGTAGCGTTGTTCAACCGGAAACATCCGACCCGACACCATGATGGTTGGTGCCAGACCTTTAGCCGATGCAAAATACTCAGCAAAACGGTTCGCGTCAATCGTTGCCGACGTGATGATGACTTTCAGGTCGGGTCTGCGCGGCAGCAACTGGCGCAGATAACCGAGCAAAAAATCAATGTTCAGGCTGCGCTCATGCGCTTCGTCAATGATGATGGTGTCGTAGGCGTTAAGCAACGGGTCGGTTTGCGTCTCGGCCAACAAAATGCCGTCAGTCATCAACTTAACGGATGCATCCCTGCTCAAGCGGTCTTGAAACCGTACCTTGAAACCCACCACCTCGCCCAACGGCGTTTTGAGTTCTTCAGCAATGCGCTTGGCGACGCTCGATGCAGCAATCCGCCTGGGTTGGGTGTGACCTATCAGTTTGCCGCGTTGGTGCGTCGGGTAGTTCAGCTTGCCGCGTCCCATGTGCAGCAATATTTTGGGTAACTGGGTGGTTTTGCCAGAGCCGGTTTCACCACAAATAATCACAACCTGATGCGCCGCAATAGCAGCCGTGATTTCTTCACGCTTGGCTGATACGGGCAGCGATTCAGGAAAATCAATGCGCAAAATGGTTGAAGGTGCAGCAGACAAGGGCGTGGGACTCAAAGCATGACATTATCAACGCGCCTTACCAGATGCCTCGCATACACTTGAATAAGCTGCTTGTCTCCCGGGTCACACGTTGTGCCGCGCGTGAGATGACTCACTGCTGTTTTTGGTTTTCTGATCTCGAAAGCGCTTGAATGTCCGCTGTTTTTAATTTTACTTTTGTACCCTGGTTTCGCTCGGTCGCGCCCTACATTCATACCCACCGGGGTAAAACCTTTGTGGTGGGCATTGCCGGTGAGGCCATCGCCGCGGGCAAGCTGCAACATATTGCCCAAGACTTGGCATTGATCCAGAGCATGGGCGTGAAGATTGTTCTGGTGCACGGCTTTCGGCCACAGGTCAATGAGCAGCTGGCAGCCAAGGGTCATGAGGCCAAGTATTCTCACGGCATGCGAATTACCGACGAGGTAGCACTCGACTGCGCCCAAGAAGCTGCCGGCCAGCTGCGCTATGAGATTGAAGCAGCTTTCAGCCAGGGCCTGCCCAACACGCCGATGGCCGGTGCGACGGTACGTGTGATTTCAGGCAACTTCATCACCGCCCGGCCTGTCGGTATTGTTGATGGGGTGGACTTTAAACACTCAGGCCTGGTACGCAAGGTGGACACCCTGGGAATCAAACGAACCCTGGACTTTGACGCCATGGTGCTGCTGTCGCCGTTCGGCTTTTCACCCACCGGCGAGGCGTTTAACTTGACCATGGAAGAAGTAGCCACCAGCGTCGCCATTGAGCTGGGGGCTGACAAGCTTCTCTTCTTGACGGAGATACCCGGCATCCGGATGAATCCTGATTTGCCGGTTGCCGACGACAACCCGATTGATACCGAGCTGCCGCTGGCCGCAGCTGAAAAACTCTTGGCGCAATTGCCCAGCGCCACCCAGCCCACAGACACCGCGTTTTATTTGCAGCATTGCGTCAAAGCCTGCAAATCCGGCGTCGAGCGCAGCCATATCTTGCCGTTTGCCGTGGACGGCTCACTGCTGCTGGAGGTTTACGTCCACGACGGCATTGGCACGATGGTGATCGACGAAAAACTAGAGGAACTGCGCGAAGCCACCGCAGACGACGTGGGCGGCATTTTGCAGTTGATTGAGCCGTTTGAAAAAGACGGCACACTGGTCAAACGCGACCGTACCGAGATCGAACGCGACGCTGGCAACTATTCCATCATTGAACACGACGGCGTGATCTTTGCGTGCGCCGCACTGTACCCGTACCTGGATGCCAAAACCGCTGAAATGGCAGCGCTGACCGTGTCACCCCAATCCCAAGGCCAGGGCGATGGTGAAAAGGTTTTAAAACGCATTGAGCAGCGCGCCCGCGCCGCTGGCCTGCAAAGTATTTTTGTGTTGACCACCCGCACCATGCACTGGTTCATCAAACGCGGTTTTGTGCAGGTAGACCCAGACTGGCTGCCCGATGCTCGCAAGCGCAAGTACAACTGGGATCGCAAATCGCAGGTGCTGGTGAAAAAGTTAAATTGATTCACCGCTAAAGGCCAGCAGTTGCTTTTGCAGTGCTGGTGACAAAAAATAGCCATGCAAACGCCAAGCCACCAAAGCAGGGCGAATGCTGCTGATGACACCTGATTGCTTCAACGAGACCAACACCGCCCCGCTCCCCACAACGGCAACACCTATTTGCTGTGCAATGCGCCTGGCGCGGCGTTCATCAACCAGCGCGACTTGGCTGTGCTGTTGGGCGTAGCTTAAAACCGCTACCTCCCCAGACCCCAAACCCATCACGTACGCACTGTCTAGCGCCTTGGTCGCATTTTCAGGGATGACGGTGAAAGCGGAGCCGCCAGATAACTCAAGTATCAAGCCTGCACCAGGTGCGTAAGGGTCAGCCAAACACTCGCTAAGGACAGCTTGCGGTACGCACAATTCAAACTGTTTGATCGCCAATGGCAACACCCCAGCTACCGCCAGTGCTATCAGCGGGCCAGCGTCGGCCACCAAAAGCTGCATGGCGCTGCGTTATGGCTTGGTCATCGCCACGGTCAATAAGGCCAGCTCGTCAGCCAACGGTGCGCTTTCATCCAGCAAGCTGTAACCCATGGCACCCAAATGCTGCAAGTAACGCGCATAGGGCATGCCCGAGAGCTTGGCGCCAGAGGCTACGGACAACTCGCCGCTTTGCACCAGCTTGTCAGCCAGCGACACAGACACACCCGCAGACAGCAGGGCATCGGTAAACGGCACAGCCACAAACAAGGGCTTGCCGTGTTTGGACACCACCGAAAGCTGGCCACTTTCAGCGTTACGCACCAGCTCACCCGTGTGTTCACGCAAGTCTCTGACGGCAAATGCTTTCATGGTTAAACTCCTCGTAACGCCTAATTGTGCCATCAAATGATGGCTAAAGACAGGATTTTCAGCTCAAAGCGGCTGAACCATGCCCATATCCGGCTGACATAGCCACTGCTGCCACTCATCGGCCAATTGCTCGCTGGCACAGGCGGCTGCTTGCCAAGCTTTCACCCGCGCCTGCAAATCCGTGCCGTAGCGGGCAAAGTCAGTGCGGTCAGGAAGCTTGTTATTGGGCAGGGTTTTGACCCAATCCGGGTTCGGTGCCAGCAACACCATGTTGCTTAAAAACGGCGTGGCCTTGTGCCGCCATTTCAAGCCTTTGTCCAGCCAGCCCGGCACGACTGATTGTTGAAAATGGGGATACAGCACGATCCCCTGGGATGCCGCCGGGTAGTCCAAATGCAGGTGGTAGTCGGTGATCCCGCCGTCCCAATACGCACCGGGCGGCGCACCCGGGATGTCACGTACCGAACGAAGCACAAACGGTATCGAGCAACTGGCTTGCAGCGCGGGGCTGAAGTTGGCCTCGTTCAAATCAATTTGGCGGGTACGGTAGTCGCGGGCATCAAACGGCAGCGCCGCATGTTGACTGGAAAACACCACCCGCTCCAGCCATGCACCCAAGGCTTTGCGGCCAACAGCGTTGCTTAAAAAAGCACCCAGATAGCCGAGCGGTGTGGCCACTTTGCGCTCTCGCCCCAAGATGTGCCGCCCTCGTGATGTGATGATGTGCAGCTTGTAGCGCGGGTGGTTCAGGACATCCGCCACCTTGCCTGCGTAGAAACGTGCAAGGTTGCGGCCAAAGTCCTCGCTCACGGTGTCGGCAGAGGGAAACTTTTCACCCGGTTTTAGCGCGTAGTCTTGGCGAATGTAGTCGTGCTCCAGTTGCTCAAACCCCACGACCGGGTTTTTCAAGCAAGCCGTGGCCATGCGCCAGGCACCAATCGACGCGCCGACCAGGTGCACCTGATGGTTGGACTGCGCCAGCCAGTCGCCAAAAATAAACCGGTCCAGCGGCCCAAGTATTAAACCCTTGGGGCCACCCGCCGCGCCCGGTACCACGCCAACATGCTGCGGCTGTAAACCATTTTGCGCGATGTGTTGCATGGCCTTGGGGCCTGCGTAGATTCGGAGAGCTTGCATGGGATGTGCTGTAAATTGCTATTTATTCAGGAGCTGGAATCTCGATACCCCAGACTTACGGGCACCAGCTAGGTTGAGTCGGCTTGACGCAGAAGGGCGGTATGTCAAAACCCTAAAACAAATGCCCAAGCATCCCGTTGTCCAGATTGTCGCAGCCATCAGTGACAAGAACCCAAACCCAATCTGGGCTGGCTTTCCTACAGTCACCCGGCAGGTCTTCCGCCAAGGCAAAGGGTTGGCAGCGTGTTTACTTTGATGCATGTCGCAAAGCGTTCAAGCACCCAAGTCGTCCCTGCTTCGAGCTCGTTTTTTGGCGATTTGGCATTGGCTTGATGCGGTGCTGGCACCCACCGCCACAGTGCCTGGCGGTCAACCTTATGACTACAACCTGCATGCCAAAGCCGAGCGCATACCAACAACCGATGGGTTGCACCTGTTTGGCTGGTATGCAGCATCGAAGCTTGGGGGCCTGCGCCCAGCAGTCGTACTTCTGCATGGCTGGGGCGGAAACGCAAGTAACTTGCTGCCGGCCGCCAAAACACTGCATGAGGCAGGGTACGCTGTGCTTCTGTTAGAAGCCCGTAACCACGGACGCAGTGATCATGATGGTCATTCGTCCCTGCCCCGCTTTGCTGAAGACCTTGACAACGCCATCGACTGGCTGGCCGCGCAGCCCGGCACTGACGCAGAAGCACTGGTAGCGCTCGGCCATTCTGTGGGCGCGGCCGCCGCACTGCTGTCAGCATCGCGGCGCAATGACCTGGCAGCCGTTGTCAGCGTGTCCAGCTTTGCACACCCTGAACAACTGATGCAGCGCTGGCTCACGCAGCGGCGCGTGCCCTACTGGCCGCTGGGCTGGCTGGTCAACCGCTACCTGGAACGCATCATTGGCGCACGTTTTGATGACATTGCACCTGTCAATACCTTAGCCAAGGCAAGCTGCCCGATCCTGCTGATTCACGGTCTGCAAGACACCGTCGTGCCCGTGCTGGACGCGCGCCGCATCTGGCAAAACCGCAACACCACGCAAGCTACGTTGATTGAATGCAACGGCACCCATGAAGCATTTGACGACCTGCACGCCGTCACGCGTCAGATTTTGACGTTTCTGGAACCTGTGGTCGGGCTGACGGATGAAGCGCCCGGTGTGAAGCTGGCTGCATGACCAGCCGCTGCAAGTCCGGTTCAACCGAGATTGTTCATTAGGACGTGCGTGCATGGCGCGGCGAGTTGCGAGGCAGTTTGTGGCTTCGTGAGGAGGTAATAGCCCCGCTGTTGGCGACGAAGGAAGACGCGAAATGGCCGCAAATCGTCCGCCAGGCACCACGTAGGCACGACGTGCCGCCTTATGAACAATCTCGGTTAAATATGATTTTGTATCTACCTTTGTCCTACTGCCTTGCACGACAAACACACACGACTGATATGCCCTGACAGTGCTTATATGAGGGTGTCAACGCAGCTCCGCTTTGGAGCCACTGATACAACTCACAGGAATTGATATGAAAATGACAAGCACTTCTCTTGTTTTGGTTTCGCTGCTGGGGCTTGGCGCATGTACCGGCCCGATGGGTCCTCAGGGCAATCAGGGCAACACCGGTTACACCGGGGCCCAAGGCGAAACGGGCAACACGGGTAATACCGGTTACACCGGCGCCACTGGAGCCACAGGTAACCAGGGCAATACCGGCTACACCGGGGCCACTGGAAGCACGGGCGGCACTGGCGCAACCGGCGCTACTGGCGACACGGGTTTCACCGGAGCTACGGGGGCTACCGGTAGAAGCGGTGCTGGCGGCAGCACCATCGTGGTCGTGCCCAAGCCATAACTTGCCATTGATCGTGCTCGCCGGGTCATGAGCGGGCGGTTATTTCTTCAATGCCGCCAGTTTTCCAAACGCTGATGCCATGGCCGATGGCACGGCCTCAGTCGCATCCGGCCTGCTGCGGTTCTGGTTTTGATGGAAACCAGGTTTTGAGCCTTCGAAGCGGTTGTCACGGGGTGCATCTCGCCGGGCTGGCACATCCCCCAGCTTCATCGTCAGCCCAATTCGCTTGCGAGCTACGTCAATTTCAGTGACCCGCACTTTCACGATGTCGCCTGTCTTAACGACCTCACGCGCGTCGGTGGTGAACTTGTGGCTCAGCTGGCTGACGTGGACCAGGCCATCCTGATGCACGCCGATATCAATGAATGCGCCAAAGGCCGCGACGTTGCTGACTGTGCCTTCCAGCTCCATGCCTTCACGCAGGTCTTTGATGTCTTCCACGCCATCGTTAAAACGGGCTACCTTAAAGCTGGGGCGCGGGTCACGGCCTGGTTTTTCAAGTTCCAGCAAGATATCTTTAACTGTGATCACGCCAAACTTCTCATTGGCGAACAGTTCAGGTCTCAAGCTTTTAAGCATGTCGGCGCGGCCCATCAGCTCGGCCACAGGTTTGCCCGTGTGTTGCATGATCTGCTCAACCACGGCATAGGTTTCGGGGTGAACGCCTGTCATGTCGAGTGGATTTGCCCCGCCCCCTTCAGAGCGTATGCGTAAAAACCCCGCGCTTTGCTCAAAGGTTTTAGCACCCAGTCCGGTCACCTTCAGCAAATCAGCGCGTGAGGCAAATGCGCCATTCGCGTCCCGCCAACGCACCACCGACTTGGCAACTGTCTGCGACAAGCCTGACACCCGCGCCAGCAAGGGCACGCTGGCGGTGTTCAGGTCTACCCCGACGCTGTTCACGCAGTCTTCAACCACGGTGTCCAGGCTGCGCGCCAGGTCTGACTGGTTCACGTCATGCTGGTATTGGCCGACGCCGATGGATTTCGGGTCGATTTTGACCAGTTCGGCCAAGGGGTCTTGCAGGCGGCGTGCGATGCTGGCCGCGCCGCGCAGGCTCACGTCCACGTCGGGCATTTCTAGACTGGCAAACTCGCTGGCTGAATAAACCGACGCACCGGCTTCGCTGACGACTACTTTTTCAATAGCCTCCGTTCGGGCTGAGCTTGTCGAAGCCAGTCCTTCGACAAGCTCAGGACGAACGGTGTGCGGTTTGGCTAGCATTTTGATCAAATCTGCCGCCAATTTGTCAGTTTCGCGGCTGGCGGTGCCATTGCCAATCGCAATCAGGTTCACGCCGTGTTTCTCGCACAATTTGCCTAATGTATGCAGCGAGCCGTCCCAGTCCTTGCGCGGCTCGTGCGGGAAGACGGTGGCGGTCTCGACCAGCTTGCCCGTGCTGTCGACTACCGCCACCTTCACGCCTGTACGTATGCCGGGGTCCAGCCCCATGACCACGCGCGGCCCGGCGGGGGCAGCCAACAACAAATCGCGAAGGTTGTCGGCAAACACCTTGATGGCGACTTTTTCAGCGTCTTCGCGCAGCCGGGTGAACAAATCGCGCTCCAGCGACAAACTGAGCTTGACACGCCAGGCCCAGGCCACGCATTTGCGGATCAGATCGTCAGCGGGGCGGCCTTTGTGGCTCCAACCTAAATGCAAAGCGATTTTTCCCTCTGCAAGTGACACCACCGGGCCTTTGACAGGCGCATCGCCCAATGGCGGCTCAGGCAGCAACAGCTTCGCATCCAGAATCTCCAGCCCCCTGCCCCTGAAAACTGCCAGTGCCCGGTGCGACGGCACGCGACTTATCGGCTCGTCGTAGGCAAAATAATCACGAAATTTGGCATTGTCCGGCGTGTTCTCGTCTTTTCCTGCTACTAATTTTGACGAAAAAAGACCTTCGGCCCACAGCCAGCTGCGGAGCATTTGCACCAGCGCAGCGTCTTCGGCCCATCGCTCGCTCAAAATGTCGCGCACACCGTCGAGCACGGCCTGCACGGTGGTGAAGTCATCGCCCTGTTCGTTTTTGCCCGCCTTGACATAGGCCACAGCTTCATCCAGCGGCAGCAGCGACGGGTTGGCAAACAAGGCATCTGCCAGCGGCTCAATGCCCGCTTCACGCGCAATCTGGCCTTTGGTGCGACGCTTTTGTTTGTAAGGCAGGTATAAATCTTCCAGGTCTTGCTTGGTGGCCGCCAGTCCGATGGCCGAGCTCAACTCGGGCGTTAATTTGCCTTGGCTTTCAATGCTTTTTAAAACTGCCTCGCGCCGGTCCTCAAGCTCGCGCAGGTAGCTGAGGCGGTGTTCAAGTTCGCGCAGTTCGATGTCGTCCAAGCCACCAGTGGCTTCTTTGCGGTATCGGGCAATAAATGGCACGGTGGCGCCACCGTCCAGCAGTTCTACCGCCGCTTTGACCTGGTGGTCCTGCACTTTGATTTCGGATGCAATTTTTTGAATGATGGATGGCATGGGGGTGTATTTTTTGCGCTGCAGATGCGCCTACTGACGCTGCGGCTGGGCATTGTCCCACAGCGAAAACTCAGGCTTTGGCTTGAAAATGACGCTCTCTGATACCCAAACAAGGCCAAGGTCAATATGCGCGCAAGAACCCTGCTTCTCATCATCGGCATCGTGCTCATGGCGGGCTTTGCCATGCTCAATGTGGACGAATTCACGCGCATCAGCCCGCTGAACCTGGGGGTAACCACCATGATGTTGCCGCTGGGCCTAGTGATGGCAATGATTGTGATTGCAATCTTGTTGATTTTTCTGGCAGTCACGCTGTACATGCAAGGCACCAACCTGATTGAAACGCGCCAATACGCCAGGGAATTGACCGCCCAACGCGAGCTGGCTGACAAAGCCGAGGCGTCGCGCTTTACCGAGTTGCGCCGGTACATGGAAATGCAGGCGGCCTTGAGCAACAGCCGCGAAAATGATCACCTGGCCGCGATAGACCAGCGCCTTCAACAGGCTGAAAACATGTTGCTCCAGCGGATTGACCAGTCAGACAACAGCAATGCGGCGTACTGGGGCCAGTTGGACGAGGCGCAATCGCACAACAAATTCAGCAACAGGGTGTAAAAACTTGCAAGAAAAGGCTCGGTTTCGCGACAAAGGCAGGTGAAACCATTTTCTGGAGCCTTTGATGCGAAAACACAACGTCTGCCTGCCGGGTATTTCTTTAACCCGTACCCCAAATACTACAAAATATATAGCGGCTAGCTTAATGATTGTGGGGGCCAGTGCCACTTTTGCGCAAAAAAACGAGTGCACCAGCACATCAGGCTTGACGATCACGCCGGTGGTTGAGCTCTACACGTCTGAGGGCTGCAGCTCGTGCCCGCCTGCTGACCAATGGGCCTCGACGCTTAAAGGAGCGTCAGCCAGTGGTGCAGCGGTCGTGCAAGCCTTTCATGTCGGTTACTGGGACCATTTGGGTTGGGCGGACCGCTTTGCCGCGCCAAGTTACACCCAGCGGCAACGCGACATTGCGGCTAAAAACAACTTACGCAGTATTTATACGCCGCAGGCTGTACTTGACGGCCAAGACTGGCCACGCTGGGGCGGCACGCCGGTTGGCAAAGAACCGGCCAAGGCCAGCATTGCCTTAAAGCAACTGGGCCCCGACCAGTTTGAAGCCGGGGTTACGCCGGTTGCACCAGTCAGCAGCTGGTCCGCTTACTGGACAGTGACCGAGCATGGGCACAACTCCAGGGTGCTGTCGGGCGAAAACAAAGGCGAATACTTAAAGCATGATTTTGTCGTCCGCCAACTGGTCCCGGCGGGTCGATATGAAGCGGTAAGCGTGAAAAATGCGAATAACGCCACGCCCCAAAAGCTGAGTTTTCGCAGCATTGCACCCACGCCTGGCCACCCCCGGCAAATCAACCTGGTGGTTTTTGAAACCAAAACTGGTAAAACCCTCCAGGCGCTCAGTTTGCAATGTGCGGTTTAGCGGGCGGGCTGGCGTTTTGTTCCGGTGTGGCGCTTTTAACGACTCAAGCAGAAGTGCCTCTGCATTACGCCTTGCTGCCATGCGGTTTTCGGTTTGGGCCATACTCGTGACATGACTAAAACATCACTGGACAAAGCGCAAATCAAGTTTTTACTGCTGGAGGGCATTCACCCCTCGGCAACCAGCGTGTTGAAAGCCGCTGGCTACACCCATATTGAAAGCATGACCGGCGCGCTTGAGGGCGATGCGCTCAAAGCCAAGATTGCCGATGTGCATTTTGTGGGCATCCGGTCACGCACCCAGCTGACAGCCGATGTGTTTGCGCATGCCCACAAACTGGCTGCTGTTGGCTGCTTTTGCATCGGTACCAACCAGGTTGACCTGAATGCCGCTCGCGAAAAAGGCATTGCGGTGTTTAACGCGCCTTACTCCAACACCCGGTCTGTGGCAGAGCTGGTGTTGGCTGAAGCCATCTTGCTGCTGCGCGGCGTACCCGAAAAAAGCGCCGTGGCCCACCGGGGCGGCTGGTTAAAGTCAGCTGAAAATTCTTACGAGATTCGCGGCAAAACGCTGGGCATTGTGGGCTACGGCTCCATCGGCACGCAGCTGTCGGTGCTGGCCGAGGCGCTGGGCATGCAGGTCGTGTTTTTTGATGTGGTGACCAAATTGGCGCTGGGCAATGCCCGGCAAATCGCCGATCTGAAAGATTTGCTGGCCATGGCTGATGTGGTCACGCTGCATGTGCCTGAACTGGAGGCTACCCAGTGGATGATTGGCGCGCCTGAGATTGCCGCCATGAAGCCAGGAGCCGTGCTGATCAACGCATCACGCGGAACGGTCGTTGAGATTGAGCCCCTGGCCCTGGCGCTGAAAGCCAAAAAGTTGCTGGGTGCAGCGATTGATGTGTTTCCCCATGAGCCCAGCAGCAACAAAGAGCCGTTTGACTCGCCCCTGCGCGGGCTGGACAACGTGATCCTGACCCCACACGTTGGCGGCTCAACCATGGAGGCGCAAGAAAACATTGGCATTGAGGTGGCAGAAAAGCTGGTCAAGTACAGCGACAACGGCACGTCAACCTCGTCGGTTAACTTCCCCGAGGTCGCCCTGCCCGCCCATCCGGGCAAACACCGTCTACTGCACATCCACCGCAATGTGCCGGGTGTGTTGTCAGAGATTAACAAGGTTTTCGGCGTCAACCACATCAACATCGCGTCGCAATATCTGCAAACCCATGGCGATATTGGTTATGTGGTGATCGATATTGACGCGGCGCACTCTGATATCGCGCTAGAGAAACTGGCCGACGTGCCGGGCACCATTCGCAGTCGAGTTTTGTTTTAAAAAGTGTTGATGAATAAAAAAGCCCCGGGCAGTGTCATGATGAAAAACCGAGCCATCGCCTGCATCAGTGCAGTTTTGCTGTTGATCTTGCCAGGAAAGTACGTCATGGCCACTGAAGAACCCGCCTTTACCGTCAGCCTGAAAGATGGCGCTTTTGAAGTGCGCAGCTACCCCGCACTGGTGGCCGCGCAGGTCACAGTGACGGGCACGCGCGATGAAGCATCGAATGCTGGTTTCAGATTACTGGCGGGCTATATTTTTGGCGGCAACACCCGCAAACAAAGCATCGCCATGACAGCGCCGGTGGTGCAGGCGCCCACCAGCAATGAAAAAATTGCCATGACCGCACCTGTGCTGCAAACCTCCGTACCCGGCCGGGAGGACTCGTGGACTGTCCGCTTCATCATGCCGGCGGCTTATACGCTTGACACGCTGCCCACCCCCAACGACGCTAAAGTGCACCTGCTTGCGCTGGAGCCCACACGGTTTGCCGCCGTCAGCTTTTCAGGCTTGGCGCGGGAAGCTGATGTGGCGCTGCGCACCGCAGAGCTGAACAGCTACATCACCCGCCATGCATTACAAGCCGCCGGCCCGCCCGCCTTGGCGCGTTACAACCCACCCTGGACACCGTGGTTTATGCGGCGCAATGAGGTTTTGATCGCTTTGAAACCGTGAACCCACTGAGCCCCAAAAAACTTCTGCTGACCAAGTGGACAGCGGTTGTGCCGGTTGCCAAGCAAAAACACTTTTTGGTTAGCCGGGTTATCCAGCCTGAGTTGCCTGACGCGCCCATCGAGCAAATAGAAATTGAATCGGTGTACGCCAAGGCCACCCAGGTCATCGCCTGGCGAGAGCTTCAAAACGACAAGGTTTGGCGACAGGGTTGGGTTTAGCTTTTTTGTCTGCTTAAACCCTGGGGGAAGCGGTGTAACGATGTCATACATCTTGGCTTGCCTGTTCTTGCTGAGCAGGCCTTCAGCCTTTTAAAATGAGGCTTATGCGTCAAGACTCCGCCCGTTTAGCTGAACTCCGCCGTCAATTGATCCTTGACACTTCTCCTGAAAAAGCCTTTGACGACATCGCAAGACTGTTGGCCGACAGCCTGGATGTTCCGATCGCCATGGTTAATTTTATGGATCGTGACCGCGACTGGTTTAAAGCCCGAGTCGGGCTTGCATTGGCCCAGCAGCCTGTCGACAACTCATTTTGTGAGTCGTTTTTTGAGTCAGATACGGACGTGATTGTGGTGGCTGACACCTTGAAAAGTGAGCGCTTTAAGGCCCATCCACTGGTCACTGGCGAGCCAGGTGTGCGCTTTTATGCCGCCGCGAGGCTGGTCGTCAACGGTCAAACACTGGGGACGCTGTGTGCTTACGACGTCCGGCCACGCCAGTTGTCTGAAGCTCAGATTGAACAGCTGCAAGTCTTGACACGGGCCGTGTTCAATCTGCTGCAAGACCGCTTTGCAAAAGATGCTGCAGGCCCAGAATTGCTACACCATCAGTAGCAATTTAAAACTGCAACTGTTGCAACGTAGTCGTGCCAGGCTTGCAGCTGACGTTTAAAACGACCCGACCTGAGACCTGGTATCAAGCAAGCTTGACACGCGCCGACCAACGTTTGGCGACGCGCGGCAATACCAGCACGGCGAGCACCACAACAATCAAAATCAACGACACCGGGCGCTGTAAGAACACCATCGCACTGCCCTCGCCAATCGACATCGCATTGCGCAGTTGCGCCTCGGCCAGCGGGCCCAAAATCATGCCAACAATGACCGGTGCCGTCGGGAAATCAAAGCGCCGCATCACGACACCCAGCACACCAATGGCATAAAGCAAGAACAAGTCAAACGCGCTTTGGCGCATACCGTACACGCCGACCGTGGCAAATATCAAAATACCGGCATACAAATAGGGCTTGGGAATTTTGAGCAGTTTTACCCACAAGCCGACCAACGGCAAGTTCAGCACCAGCAGCATGACGTTGCCAATGTAAAGCGATGCGATCAGCGCCCAAACCAGCGCTGACGACGAGGTAAACAACTGTGGCCCCGGCTGAATGCCATAGTTCTGAAATGCGCCAAGCAAGATGGCGGTGGTGTTCGATGTCGGTATGCCCAGCGTCAACAGCGGAATCATGGCCGCAGTGACTGTGGCGTTGTTGGCAGCTTCTGGACCCGCGACGCCTTCAATCGCGCCTTGCTTACCAAATTCGCCGGCCACGTCTTCTTTGGCCAGTTTTTTTTCAGCTGCATAGCTTAAAAATGTCGGTATCTCGGTGCCGCCGGCTGGAATGCAGCCAAACGGTACGCCAATGGCGGTACCGCGTAGCCAGGCAGGCCAAGAGCGCTTCCAGTCGCGGCCCGTCATGTGGACCTTGCTCAACTTGTTTTGTTCGTCTACGACTTTGCCCTCATACAGCACGGCATACAAGGCCTCCGCCACGGCAAACAGGCCCACGGCGACGAGCACAATTTCTATGCCATCGAGCAGCTCGGGCACGCCGCCGGTGTAGCGCGCCTGGGCTGAGATTTGGTCTAAGCCAACCAAACCAGCCGCCAGGCCGATGAACAACGCGGTGAGGCCGCGCACTGTACTTTTACCAAGTACCGCGCTGACCGTGGTAAAAGCCAGCAACATCAGCATGCAATACTCAGGCGGCCCGAGTTTGACGGCGTAGTCAGCCACCACAGGTGCAAACAAGGTAACGATCACGGTGGCAATGGTGCCAGCAACAAACGAACCAATCGCCGCTGTCGCCAGCGCAGCACCCGCGCGGCCACTCTTGGCCATTTTGTTGCCCTCCATCGCCGTGACCATGCTGGCCGTTTCACCAGGCGTGTTGAGCAAGATAGAAGTCGTTGAGCCGCCGTACATGGCGCCGTAGTAAATACCGGCGAAAAAAATCATTGACGCTGTGGCTTCAACCTTCACCGTAATGGGCAGCAGCATTGCCACCGCTACCGCTGGGCCAATCCCTGGCAGTACGCCGACGGCTGTGCCCAACGCACAGCCGACAAAGCACCAAAGCAGGTTAATGGGCGTGGCTGCAGTGGCAAAGCCCTGCATGAGTTGACTGAAAATATCCATAAAAATGAGGCTCAGAGCCATCCTGTCGCTGTAAGGCCTGGCAAATTAATCGCCAAAAATTTGGTGAACATCCAGTACACCGGAGCGGCTATTGCCATACCAATGAGCGTGTCTTTAACGAGTTTGACGGGCCGCAAGTCAGCCTTGCCCTCGGCCCCGCGCAAGCCCTGCACCGCCAAAACGAAACACAGGGTGCAGCTGAAGATGAATCCGATGGTTGTGATCAAGGCAGCATTGATCAACAAGCCCGCGGACACCCAGGCAAAACCTGACCAGCAAGGCGCAGTACCGTCTGGGTCGTCCATGGCCCGAAAGCCACCCGTGCGTGCCTCCCACACCATAAACGAACCGCAAACAATCAGCGCAATCGAGACCAGCCAGGGTAAAAAATTGGGTCCCACCCCGCCATAGCCTGCAGCCGACGGAATGCTGACAGCGCCTGCCGCAAGTCCCAAACCAATCAGCAGTACGCCGCTGGCCACAAACGTTTGTAAGGTTGAGGGGGGATGATTCGCCACTTGTCTACACCATGCCTGACTTGACCATCGTTGCGCGTAGGCTGGCAAAGTCATCATCAACAAACTTGTCGAAGGCCGGGCCTGTCAGCACTGCAGCGGTCCAGTTGTTTTTCTCAGAGGCTTCGAGCCAGCTTTTGGATTTGATGGCTTTGAGCACCACATCGGTCAACTCTTTGCGCTGCGCTTCTGTGATGCCGGGGGCACCATAGACGCCGCGCCAGTTGCCAATCGTCACGTTAATGCCTTGCTCCTTCAAAGTCGGCACGGCCACACCTTTGAGGCGGGCGTCAGACGTCACGGCAATGGCTTTCATCTTGCCTGTGGCAATGTACTCGGCGAACTCGCTGTAGCCACTGCCGCCCACCGTGACGTTACCGCCCAAAATAGCTGCTGTGGCCTCACCGCCGCCCCTGAAGGCGACATAGTTGATCTTCGATGGGTCAACACCGACTTCACGTGCAATCATTGCCGCGGCAATGTGCTCGGTAGAACCGCGTGATCCACCGCCCCACTTCACGCTGCCCGGGTCTTTTTTGAGTTGCTCAACGACCTCGGCCATTGACTTGAACGGCGAGTTGGCAGGCAGCACGAACACGTTGTATTCACTCGTCAGTCTGGCAATGGGTGTGGCCGTGCTCAGGTTGACCGGCGGCTTGCCGGTAATGATGCCGCCCAGCATGACGGCGCCCATCACCATGAGGGCGTTGCCATCGCCTTTGGCACCATTGACAAACTGCGCCAAGCCCAGCGCACCCGCCGCACCACCTTTGTTGTCAAACGTCACGGTGGTGGCCGCACCGGACTCCTGCATGGCCTTGCCCAAGGCACGGCCCGTGGTGTCCCAGCCACCGCCAGGGTTGGCCGGAATCATCATTTTGATGTTGGCGGCCGCCAGCGCCGATAAGGGAAACGACGCTGCTGCAGAACCTGCAGCCAAAGCGGCTATGGTTTTTAGAAAGGTATCGCGACGCATAAAAGTCTCCTGGTCAAGTGGGATGGGTAAAAATCAGGTCACTACAGATGATGCACCCGTTGTCTGTCAATTGGCTGTCCCGTTAATAAGGGGAAACGCTGATGAACGGGTTAAAAAAATCAAGCCATGCCCGACAAATACATGATGGCGCGCAAAGCTGTGAACTCGTATTCCACAAAGTTATCGAAATCACTGCCTGTCATCAATGCGGGTGTCCAGCCGTTTTTCGCCAGTGCTTCTTGCCAGGCTTTGGTTTTTGTGGCTTTGACAACGATGTCGGTCAGCGCAGCACGCTGGTCGGCGTCAATGCCTGGGGCGGCATACACACCGCGCCAGTTGCCCAGCACGACGTCGTATCCCTGCTCTTTCATGGTGGGTATGTTCACACCGGTCAAGCGTTTTTGTGATGTGACGCCAATGGCCCGCATCGTGCCCGCCTTAATGTGGTCCGCAAACTCGCTGTAGCCGCTGCCGCCTACCGTGACATTGCCGCCGACGATCGCAGAGATGGCTTCGCCACCGCCACGAAACGGGACGTAGTTGACCTTTTTCGGGTCCACGCCGACCTGACGCGCCAAAATGCTGGCGGCAATGTGCTCGGTTGAGCCGCGCGAGCCGCCGCCCCACTTCACACTGCCGGGGTCTTTTTTGAGCTGTTCGACCAGATCCTTCATGGTTTTGAACGGTGAATTGGCGGGTACCACAAACACGTTGTATTCGCTCGTCAAGCGGGCTATCGGCGTGCACGCGCTCAGTTGCACCGGCGACTTGCCAGAAATGATGCCGCCCAGCATGACCGCGCCCATCATCATCAGTGCATTCGGGTCGCCTTTGCTGGCATTGACAAATTGCGCAAGACCAATGATGCCCGCTGCGCCGCCCTTGTTTTCGTATTGCACGCCATCGGCCAGCTTGCCTTCAACAATGGCGCTTCCCAGTGCCCGCCCGGTGGTGTCCCAGCCGCCCGCCGGGTTGGCCGGTATCATCATTTTCAAGGCGGGTGCCGCCTTTGAAGGTAATGACAGGGCGCCAGTTGCCGTCAAGGCCAGCAGCGATTTAAGAAAGTCATTGCGACGCATCGAAGTCTCCGGGTTAAATGAACAAGTTGTTGATGGTGGGATGTGAAACTGTCAGTTCACTGTCCACGGCATTAGGGAAAATGCTAGGCTGCCAGCGTTCATACTACGGAACCCATGAAACTCTTACTGGTTGAAGACGATGCCGTGATGCGGTGCACGCTGGAGCGCACGCTCAGCCGCCGCGGCATCCTGATTGAAGCCTGCGGTAACGGTCTGGTTGCCCTTGAAAAATGGCGTTCCATGACCTTTGACGTGATTCTGCTCGATCTGACGCTGCCGGGGCTTGACGGGCTGCAGGTGCTGGCGCAAGCACGGCAAAGCGGCCTGAACACGCCCGTGCTGATAGCCACGGCACGCGGCACGGTAGGCGACCGCATCATGGGGCTGAACCTTGGCGCTGACGATTACTTACCCAAGCCATTTGACCTGGACGAGCTTGAAGCGCGGCTGCGAGCGCTGGTACGCAGGCGGCCGAACCCAACCAGCGATGCCGACGGCAGCGGCGAGTTTGGTCGAGTTCAACTCGGTGCGTTGCGCTATGAAAAAAGCAGCGGCGCAATATACAACATCAATGAGGCGATGGACTTAACGCCGCGTGAGCGCACGCTGCTGCAAATCCTGCTGCTCAAGCACGGGTACGCAGTTTCAAAAGAGCAGCTGTTTGAGCTCGTCTTCCCAGGTGAAGCCGATGTGCAGTACGAAGCCATTGAAGTGGTGGTTTACCGATTACGCAAAAAACTGCAGGCCTGCGGCGTGACACTGGTCACGCTGCGCGGCCTGGGCTACCTGATCAAAGCCGACCGGTGATGTTGCAGGAAACCACGCTTAAGGCCGCCCACGCAGGGCGGCGACTAAAACGCCGATCGCTCAGGCGTCATTTGTTGTTGGGTATTTTGTTACCCGTGGGTTTGCTGATCGGTATCAATACCTTTAGCCTGTACAGCGAAGCCTTAAATGCCATCAACACGGCGTATGACCGCACCTTGCTGGCATCGACCAAATCGATTGGGGAACAACTGGATGTGACCGGCTATGACGCACAGGCAACGCTGCGCGTGACCGTGCCGTACGCTGCGCTGGAGGCCTTTGAAGCAGACAACCAGAGCCGGTTGTTTTACCGTGTGTCCAGCCTGACAGGTGCGCTGGTATCGGGTTATGCTGAGTTGCCTTTTTGGCGTGGTCAGATTCCTGCCAAGCCCGCTTATGCGGCGTTGGTTGATTTTTATGACGATACTTTTGAAGGCGCGCCAGTACGGGTAGCGGTGCTGATGCAGCCTGTGGCCTCATCCAACGGCAGAGCCATAGCGGTCATACAGGTGGCCGAGACGCTGGAGCTCAGGCGCACCCTGGCACGCAAGGTGCTGATTGACACGCTGTGGCGACAAGCGCTGTTGCTGGCGGTCATCGCGTTGGTGGTCATGCTGGTGGTGCAGCGCGCGACCTACCCGGTTCGCCGCTTGAGCCAGCAACTGCGATTGCGCCCTGAAGGCGATTTAAATCCGATTGCCGCACTCGACGCGCCGCGTGAGCTGCTGCCGCTGGTAGACGCCACCAATGCAGTGATGGCTCGACTCCACAACCTGCTGGACCACCAAAAGCGCTTTGTGCGCGACGCGGCACATCAATTGCGCACGCCGTTAGCCGTATTGAAAGTGCAGGTGCAGTCAGCCCTGCGCGGCGACCAGCAGCCCCTGGAGGCGCTGGCTGATATCAACCAAACAGTAGACCGTGCCACACAGGTAGCTAACCAAATGCTGGCGCTGGCAAAAGTTGAGCAGCTGCGCCAGCAGCCGGATGTCAAACCGCTGGATCTGGCTGCCGTCATGCGCGCTGTCGCACTGGATTTATCTGCCCTGATTGCTGACAAAAACATCAACTTTTGCATTGAAACTGTCCCGGCATTGATGCCAGCGCACGAATGGATGCTGACCGAACTGAGCCGCAACTTGCTGCACAACGCCATCAAACACACGCCACAAGGCGGTAACTTGAGAGTCGTCGTGGTACGTGACAGCACCCACGCTGCCCTCACTGTGTCAGACAGCGGGCCGGGCATACCACCAGAGCTTGCGCAGCGCCTGTTTCAGCCGTTTTCTGCCGGAAATGTGGTGCACGGGTCAGGCTTGGGGCTGGCCATTTGCAGCGAAATTGTGCAGGTGCTGGGTGGCACGCTCTCGCTGGACAACCAGTTGCAGCATGGCGTTGTCATAGGGCTTGACTGTGTGGTGCGGTTGCCGTTGTTAAATTAAAGGCAAAATTAACACGACATGGAAAAACTACGCATCGACAAATGGCTTTGGGCTGCGCGCTTTTACAAAACCCGCAGCTTGGCCACCGAAGAGATTGACAAAGGTCGGGTCCGCATCAATGACTTGGAGGTCAAGCCTGCCAAAGAGGTCAAAGTAGGTGACACTGTGCTGCTGCGTCAAGGGGCTGTCACCCGCACATTGCGTGTGCTGGGCATCAGCGACAAGCGCGGTGGCGCACCACAGGCTCAACTGCTTTACGAAGAAACCCAAGCCAGCCGGGACCTGCGCGAACAGCACGCTGAACAGCAACGGCTGGAGCCGGGCAACAGCCTGGAGCATGGTCGGCCCACCAAGCGCGACAGGCGCAGTATTGACAAAGTTAACACCAAAAGTTGGGGCAGTCGTTGGAGCGCCTCTTCTGATTGAACATTGAATGTTGAATGTTGGATGGTGATGGGTGATCAACCCACTGAGACGGCCAACCCCATCAAATCCGATAAGCCCGCTGGGCCAACGCCTGCGCCAGAAGTGCTGCCGGGTCAATCAGGTCCAGGCCCAACATACCTGGCACGCTGGTCAGGGCCAGCGGAATTTCGGTGCAGCCCAGCACCAGTGTGTCTAGGCCATGTCTTTTGGCCAACGCCTCGGCTACATTGGCAAAAGCGCTGTGCGCCAGCGCCAAGTTGCCGACTTTCACACCTTCGTAAATACCCAGCATTAGCTGCTCGCGCTCTTTTTCGGTAGGAATGTGACACTGCACACCGGCTTGTTTAAAAGCCTGATCGTATAAACCTGCGTTGTAGGTACCCCTGGTAGCCAGCAAACCAACTTGGCGTATGCCGCGGGCCGCCAAGGTCCGGGCTACTTCGCGTGCGACGTGCAGCACTTCAAGCTGCGGAAACCGCTCTTGAAGTGCACCGTGCCATGCGTGTGCGGTATTGCACGCTACCGCGACGGTCGTGGCACCCAACGCAGCCAGCTTGCCCATGGCTTGCAGCATGGGCTCAAGCGGCTGGTGTGCACCAAAACCCGGGCTGCCCAGAGCACTGCTCCGGTCGGGGACCGGAACCTGTGCCAGCCAGTGCTCTGGAAAAGCCTGGTCCGACACCGCAATGCCGGCGCTGCGCATGTACTCGGCGCAGGCCGACACGAAAAGGCGTGCAAAGTCAGCCCCAGCAGCGGGCCCCATGCCTCCCAAAATACCCACAGTACTGGTGGCGTGACGGACTGGATTCATGGGGCCAGGCAAATAAAGTGACGAAGCCGGCTTACAGCGCAGGCTTGTCGCTTGGCGTTTTCAGGTTGGCTTTTAACTCTGACGACATTGGCAGAGCCAGGTTGATACCCTTTGGCACGGTTGGTGACTCAAACCACTTGGTATAGAGCTTGGCAAACTCACCAGACTTCATCATGCGGTTGATGGTTCCATCAACAAGCTTTTTCATTTCAGGATCATCTTTGCGCATCATGCACGCGTACGGCTCAACCTGCAGCGAATCACCCACCACCTCGAGCGATGCCGGGTCTTTAGAGTTCGCGCGCAGGCCAAACAGCAAGATGTCGTCCATCGCGAAGGCGACTGCGCGGTCGGACTCCACCAGCAGCAATGAATCGCTGTGGTCCTTGCCCAGAATCAATTGCATGTCGAGATTTTTATCCGCGTTGTACCTGCGAATGACCTGCGCATTGGTCGTGCCGGTGGTGCTGGCTACCGTCTTTTTGGCAAGGTCTGCATAGTTTTTAATGCCAGACGCCTTTTTCACCAGCAAACGTGTGCCGGTGTAAAAGATATTGGTGCTGAAACTGACGTCTTTGGCACGGGTAGAGTTGTTGGTGGTTGAGCCGCACTCCAGATCATAGGTACCGTTTACCAGCAAGGGAATGCGGTTTTGCGAGGTGACAGGCACATAGGCAATCTTCAGGTCTGGACGCTTGGTCTTTTTGCGGATGTCGTCAATGATCGCTTCGGTCAACTCAACTGAAAACCCCACCGCTTTGGTCGATCCGATCAGGTAACTGAAAGGCACCGACGCCTCGCGGTATGACACGGTGATTTGGTTGCTTTGAGCGATTTTGTTCAGGGTTTGTGCACTGGCGCCGGTCACTGCTGCTGCAAGGCCAGCAGACAGCAGGACGGCAGATGTCAGGGTGGAAAATTTCATGGTCATCCTTTGAATGGGGCTTTGAAGCAAGGTTTATGTGAAGGAAAGTTCGCAACGCCAGTGTATGAAGACTATGCAAATGCGACCATGTATTTTGACGGTAAAGCCATGACTAAAACTCATGACATTTCTGCATCACAAGTGCGGCATCGTGTCATGTTCCGGGATCAACACTTCAGGTGAATCGTCAAGTCATAACTTCAAGTCATGGCAACCTAGGGTTTGGCATTGTTCAAACCGGTCGCGGCTTCGTAAAGTAAGGCCTACAAACAGGAGCTGAAATGCGTATTTGCGTGCTGGGAGCTGGAATTGTGGGGTTAGCCACAGCCTATGAATTAAACCTTGCGGGCCACGATGTCGTGGTCGTTGACCGTGCCAAACCGGGCAGCGGCGCCAGTGGTGGTAACGGTGCACAGCTCAGTTACAGCTATGTCCAGCCGCTGGCAGATCCAGGTATTTGGGCGCAGTTACCCAAGTTGCTGTTATCACCCTCGTCGCCCCTGAAGATTCGACCCCAACTTGACGTGCACCAGTGGCGTTGGGGCTTGCAGTTTCTGGCTGCTTGCAATGCAACGACATCTCACCGCACCACGATTGCGCTGTTGAAGTTAGCAAGCGAAAGCAGGCAGAGCTTTGATGCGATGCTGGCCAAAGAAAAACTGGCAGTTGATTTTTCAAGCACGGGCAAACTGGTTCTTTTTTCGTGCGCCGCATCTTTTGCCGCTGCGCAAAAACAAATGCTGCTGCAGCGCCAGTTGGGCAGTGTGCAAGAAGCCGTCAGCGCTGAGCGTTGTGTTGAGATTGAGCCCGCGCTGGCCAACTACCAAAGCAGCATCGTCGGCGCAATTTATACCCCTAGCGAATGCGCGGCAGACTGCCAAAAAACCTGCGATGGCCTTTATGCTTTGTTGACGGCGCGCGGGGTGCGGTTTTTGCTCGACACGCCAGTTGAACACATACTGACCGAACGGGGCGCGATCAAGGCCATCAAAACCCACCACGGCGAAATTGAAGCTGACCACTACGTGATGGCACTGGGCGCCGCATCCGCCCCGATGGCGCGCAAATTGGGGGTGTATTTGCCCATTTACCCGCTCAAGGGGTACAGCATTACCGTGGATGTGAATGAATCACCAAGCGCAGCGCCCCATCTGGCCCCATGTGTCAGCGTGACTGACAGCGCCCGTAAAGTCGTCTTTGCCCGCATTGGTTCGCGCCTGCGGGTAGCGGGCATGGCCGAGCTCACAGGCTACGACACGCAGATTGCGCCGCAACAAATCGAGTCACTCAAAGCCTCTGCCCAAGCGCTGTTCCCGCAGTGCAGCCCATTTACAAATCTCAATGCTTGGGCTGGCCTGCGCCCTGCCACGCCCACTGCCCTGCCGCTGATTGGCAGGCACGCCAATGGGCCGAGTAATTTGCTGCTTAATGTGGGCCACGGCGCTTTAGGCTTCACGCTGGCGTTTGGGTCGGCCAAGCGACTGGCTAAGCTGGTTGTTTGAACTTCAAGGCCTGCTCAAAGCACCGCACAAACGCCCGCACCGCCACAGAACCCGGCTTGCCGGCTGGCAGTAACGCTTGAATGGGTACCGGTATCAGTGGCTCCAAACCCAGCACGTCAACGCGGCTCAGGTCGGCAGACGCTGCGGTGCAAGTGTCTACCAGCGCCACACCCAAGCCGTGATGTGCAAGCGCAAGCGCCGAATGGTAGGTTTGCACGGTGATGTCGAATTTCAGACCCACCCCGACCTCGCGGCTGGCTTGGCTCAACACACGACCCACCGGGTCAAGTGCGTCCAGGCCAACCACGGGGACTTTGTCCAGCTTTGCCAACTCGGTTAGCGTGATGTTGCCGCGCTTTAAAAATCGCGCTGTCAGCATGCCCTTGGGTGCAATACAGACCATGCGGCCATCGGCCAGATGCTCAGGTGCCAGTGCGGAATGAAAAAGATCAGAACGTGAGGGACTGAAAACAAACCCCACATCGGCTTCTTGCAGCACCAGCGCCGCCACAATTTGCGGCGAATGAAGCGCCTTGATGGTGATGGTCACGTCGGGGTGCTTGATGCGAAAAAGTTTAATTGCGTGCGGCAAGATCTCATAGCTTAGCGCCAGCACTGTCAAAATGCGCAGCTCTTTGGCGCTGTCACCTGCCTTCAGGTTAGCCGCCAGCCGCTGCACGTCGTCCAGCTGGGCAAACAAACGCTCAATGTGCGGGTACAAACTCAAAGCCTCAGACGTTGGCAATAGCCGCCCTTTGGTGCGCTGAAAAAGCGCAAAACCCAGCTGTAACTCGGCATGCTGCAGCGTGCGGCTGACTGCAGGCTGCGTCACATTGATCAGCCGCGCTGCGCCGCTGACACTGCCCGTCAGCATCACGGCGTTAAAAACTTCGATGTGGCGCAGGCGCATGGTGCGTGGTTTAAGGTGGGACTGAAACGGATTATGAAGCGTTGCGCACTGAGACTTTGATTGCTACTATTTCAGGAGCTGTTTGCACCCGTATTGATTGCCCTATGGGCCCAGTGAATGAAAAAACCCGCACAAGGCGGGCTTTTTACTGAAGTGGCAAAGCCATCACCCCATGTGCAAACCACCATTGAGCGAGAAATCTGCGCCAGTAGCGTAGCCGCCTTCGTCGGATGCAATCCACGCGATGATAGACGCGATTTCTTCTGGCTGACCCAGGCGTTTGGCGGGCACGCCTGCAACAATCTTCTCTAGAACATCCGGACGAATGGCTTTGACCATGTCTGTGCCAATGTAGCCTGGGCTAACGGTGTTGACGGTCACGCCTTTGGCGGCGACTTCTTGCGCCAGCGCCATGGTAAAGCCGTGTAAACCGGCTTTGGCGGTTGAGTAATTGACCTGACCAAACTGGCCTTTTTGACCATTGACCGAGCTGATGTTGATGATCCGGCCAAAGTTGGCGGTAATCATGTCCTCAATCACTTGCTTGGTGACATTGAACATGCTGTTCAGGTTGGTCGAAATCACCGCATCCCAATCGGCCTTGCTCATTTTGCGGAACTGGCCATCGCGTGTGATGCCCGCGTTGTTGACCAGCACGCTGACAGGACCGTGCTCGGCCTTAACTTTGGCGAAAGCCTCCACCGTAGAGTCCCAGTCGCCCACGTTGCCAACCGACGCGTAAAAGGTGTAACCGATCGCTTTTTGCTCGTCTATCCATTTGGCGTGGTCACGCGTGGGGCCGCAGCCCGCCACCACCGTGAAGCCGTCTTTGGCCAGACGCTGACAAATGGCGGTACCGATGCCGCCCATGCCGCCTGTGACGTACGCTACTTTTTGACTCATGTGTATCTCCTTGAAAAATCTAGATTGCTATATATTTAATAGCTGCTCGCCCGCGTATTGCTTGGGCCAACGCAGAGATTGGTTGTAATTTAACCTAATTTTAACGTTCGACGCATAGGGCAACCCCCATGCCGCCGCCAATACACAGGCTGGCAATGCCTTTTTTGCCGCCACTTCGCACCATCTCGTGCAGCAGTGTGACTAAAATACGGCAGCCTGACGCGCCAATCGGGTGGCCAATCGCAATCGCGCCGCCGTTGACGTTGACCTTGCTGGTGTCCCAGCCCATTTCATTATTGACAGCACAGGCTTGCGCGGCAAACGCTTCGTTGATTTCCAACACATCAAGGTCAGCAGGCTTCCAGCCGGCGCGTGCCAGCGCTTTGGTTGACGCAGGTACTGGTCCCATGCCCATGGTGGCGGGGTCAAGCCCGGTGGTGGCATAGCTGGCAATACGCGCCAGCGGCGTCAAGCCCAGCGCGGCTGCTTTTTTGGCCGTCATCACCATCACGGCGGCAGCGCCGTCGTTCAGGCCTGATGCATTGCCTGCGGTTACGCCGCCGGCTTTGTCAAACGCGGGTCGCAAGCCTGCCAATACCTCGGCAGTGCTTTTGCGGTTAATGAATTCATCCGCAGCAAAAATGATGGGGTCGCCCTTTTTTTGCGCGATGGAAAACGGCACGATTTCATCTTTGAACCTGCCTGCATCCTGCGCAGCAGCCGCTTTGGTTTGGCTGGCCAAAGCCAAGGCGTCTTGCATGTCTCGGGTAATGCTGTACTTTTTGGCAACGTTTTCCGCGGTGATGCCCATGTGGTACTGGTTATACACGTCCCACAGACCGTCAACAATCATGCTGTCGACCATCTTCCAGTCGCCCATGCGCTGGCCGTCGCGCGAGCCGTTCAGGACGTGGGGCGACAGGCTCATCGACTCTTGCCCGCCTGCAATGATGATTTCGCTGTCACCCGTTGCTACCGCCTGTGCAGCCAGCATCACGGCTTTGAGACCAGAGCCGCAAACCGCATTGATGGTCAGCCCCGGCACGCCCTGCGGCAAGCCGGCCTTGAGCACCGTTTGACGCGCTGGGTTTTGGCCCACGCCTGCCGTCAAGACCTGGCCCATGATGACTTCGCCGACCAGATCAGCGATTTGATCGGGACTGAGTTTTGAACGCGCCAGCACGGCCTGGACAACGGCTGCACCCAGCTCGGTAGCAGGCGTTTTGGCCAGCGTACCGCCAAACTTACCAACGGCAGTGCGAGCGGCTGAAACGATAACGATGTCTTCCATGATGACTTTCCTTTTGATGAACGAAACAGATGGCGAATTTTAGAACTCAGGCTTTGGCTTTGACGTATCGGCCCGGCGCAGGTTCGATCACCTTGTATTGGGCATTGCCAAACTTTTTGGGGGCAGCAATCTGTTTGCCAGCGTGGCCTTTGAGCCAATCTGACCAATCGGTCCACCAGCTGCCGGGATGCTCAGTCGCGGTGCTTAGCCAATCGCTTTGGGCCGTCGGGAATTTGTTGGCGGGCAGCTTGTCATTGGTCCAATAGCTGCGCTTGTTTTTGACCGGCGGGTTGATCACACCCGCAATGTGTCCAGACGCACCCATCACAAAGCGCTTTTTGCCCGACAAGTGTTGGGTCGAGGCATATGCCCCGCCTATCGGCACGATGTGGTCTTCACGCGAACCGTACAAATAGCATGGCATGTCCAGGGCACGCAAATCTACTTTTTGCCCGCAAATGGTCAGCTTTCCGGGGTTGATCAGGTTGTTTTCAAAGTAAGTGTTGCGCAAATACCAGGCATAAAAGGGGCCGGGCAGATTGGTGGAGTCACTGTTCCAGTAGAGCAGGTCAAAAGGCGGCGGGGTTTCGCCCTTCAGGTAGTTGCCCACCACGTAGTTCCATACCAAGTCGTTCGGCCGCAAAAAGCTGAAGGTAGATGCCAGCTCCTGGCCTTTAAGCAAACCCTTCTCGCCCATTTCCTGCTCGCGATAGGCGACCGATTGTTCGTCGATAAAAATGTCCAAGATGCCGGTATCGGTAAAGTCAAGCAATGAGGTCAGCAGGGTCAGGCTGGCAGCGGGCTTGGCGCCACGCGCAGCGAGCACGCTCAGCGCGGTGGCCAAAATCGTGCCGCCGACACAAAAACCCAGGGTATTGAGGGCCTTGGCCCCGGTAATGTCTTGCACCACAGCTATCGCTTTGATAGCAGCGTGCTCGATGTAATCGTCCCAGGTTTTACCTTGCATGGTCTCGTCGGGGTTACGCCAACTGACCACAAACGTTCGGTGACCTTGCGCTGCGGCGTACCGAATCAATGAATTTTCAGGCTGCAGGTCAAGAATGTAAAACTTGTTGATGCAGGGCGGCACCAGCAAAAATGGCTTCTCGTACACCGTTTTGGTCAGCGGCTTGTACTCCAGCAACTGAAAAAACTCGTTTTCAAACACCACCGCGCCTTCGGTTGTGGCCACGTTTTTACCGACCTCAAACTGGCTTTCGTCGGTCATCGACACATGGCCCTGCTGCATGTCGTGCAGCAGGTTTTTAATGCCCATACCAATGCTTTGGCCACCCGTGTCGATGGCTTTTTTAATCGCATCAGCGTTCAGCGCCATGAAGTTGCTGGGCGCAGTAGCCGCCAGCGATTGCTCAATCGCAAATCGCACCCGGGCTTTGGTTTTGTCGTCGCCTTCAACCGCATCGGCCATGGCGGTCAGCGCCTCGGCGTTCATCAGATAAGCCGCGGCAGAAAATTTAGAGACCGGGTTGTCGTTCCAGGCTGAATTTGAAAAACGACGGTCTGATGCGGGGGGAATAGCGCTACCGGCCTGCAAAGATTGGTTCCACAGTGCGGTCGCGGCGTCAATATAGTTTTGCTGAATCAGTTGCAGCTTGGCGGTATCAAATTGAATCGGGTTGGCCGTAGCGGTGGAACCCGGTTGCGCCATGCCTTTGAAGGTTTCTTGCATTTGTGCAGCAGCTTTTTGCCAGTTTGCGTCAAAATTCATGGTGTTGTCCGGTTTATGAGCAGCATGGCTTATGCCAAACGGCTGTTTGATTCAATTCATTTTCGCAGTAATTTAGAGCGCATCATCTAAGTAACTGCACTAACCCGATGTTTTATGTACTTGGTCATCATTGCCTGGATATATGTCGTGCTCATGATGAGCGTGGCAGAAGCCACCAACACAACGGGTACTGTGCTGGGTGCCATCGTGACATTTTTTTTATATGGCGTAGGACCGGCGGGCCTGTTGGCCTACCTGATGGGTACGCCCGCACGCAAACGAGCGATTAAAAAACGGGAAGCCGAGGCGCTGGCCGCGCACCAGGCGGCAATGCCGTCAGGCGAGCCAGATACAGGCAGCCATGCGTCCGGTGGTGTGGAAACCGTTGCCGCCGCTGGCTCTAGCGCCAGCGTCGCGCCGGTGCGAAAAGAACTGTAGCGGGTTGCCCACCGTACACCAGCTGGCAGTGCTGTCATTACCGTAGATTCGCGTGATGCCAAGGGCTTGTAAGCGCGCCCTGGCCAGGCCCGCCAGGTCCGCCAGGTACTTGTCTTGAGATGTGTCTCGAAATATGTCTTGAGGCTTGCCCTGAACAGCCGGTTTGAAAAATTGACCCGCACCGGGCTGAGTTGCCTCAAATGCGTTTTTTACCTCAACACCCACCTCAAAAGCAGTCGGGCCAATGCAAGGCCCCAGCCACGCTATTATTTCAGGAGCTACTAGCGAAGCCTTTTCGTGGGACAGGGGCACATCTAAACCTTGAAAGCGATGACAGACAACCTCAAGCACGCCTTTTTCACTGACGTTGCCACTGGCGTCAACGCCTGCCAGCCCACGCCAGCCCGCGTGCACCGCTGCCACGGCAGTGCCGTAAGCAGTGGTCAACAAAACAGGCAGGCAATCGGCCACCATGATGGTACAAGCCACGCCGGGCTCTGTAGCCAGGCAGGCATCTGCTGTTGCACCGTCTGGCGTGGTCCTGCCGACGTGTAAAACATCCACACCGTGCACCTGCTTTAAAAAAACCGAGCGGCTGGCGATTGCATGCTGCAACACGCCACGGTTGGCCGCCACGCGCTGGGGCGTGTCGCCGACATGGTCGCCAAGGTTCAGGCTGTCCCAAGGCGAAGGCGAACATCCACCCGACCGGGTCGTAAATACTGCACGTACCTGGCTGGGCGCGGGCCAGTCAGGCGTCAAGACATCGATGATTTTCAAGCCTCAAAATCTGGGCAAGCACTGGGCTGCGCTTTTTGAAAGGCAGGCAGCGCCATGCAGGCGTCAAAAACCGCCGTCGTACGGGGCAAACCACTCAGGTCGGTATCGAATCGTTTGGCATTGAAGATTTGCGGCACCAGGCAGCAGTCTGCCAGCGTGGGGGTGTTGCCGTAACAATAGGTTGATGCTGGCAGCTGCGCCAGTTGTTTTTCAAAAGCGACCAAGCCCTCGCGGCACCAGTGGCGGTACCAGGTGTTTTTCGCGTCCTCGTCAACCTTCATCGTATGGCTTAGATACTTTAAGACGCGCAGGTTGTTGATGGGGTGAATGTCGCAGGCTATCGACTGCGCCAAAGCCCGCACCTTGGCGCGGCCCAGGGCGTCGGCAGGCAACAGCGCGGGTGTGGGGTGCTTTTCATCCAGATATTCGATGATGGCCATCGATTGAGATAAATGCTGGCCATCGACTTCGAGCAGTGGCACCAGCGTGTCTGCTGAAAGCTCAGCATAGGGCGGCTTTTTATGCTCGCCCCGGGCGAGATGGACGGCGGCGTAGTCGTAACTCAAACCCTTAAGCGCCAACGCGATTCGGACCCGAAAAGAGGCCGACGAACGGAAAAAGTTGTGTAATTTCATGCTTAAAGCATAAACCGAAATGTTTTGTCATCGAAGCTGCCTGCGCCAGGCATGATGCCTCGCGTCACACCCGCATCCAATCGCTTGCGCGACTGGCAAACATTGCCACGCCAGCTACGATTGCACGACTTTTGACCCCAAGGAAACCCTGATGAATGCTATCACCACACTTAAAAACCACCAGATCCGTCTGGCCAGCCGCCCATCTGGCCTGCCTACCCGCGCCAACTGGAGCAATACTTGCGAAGACGTGGCAGAGCCTGGCCCCGGCGGCGTATTGGTTAAAACGCTGTACCTGTCGCTTGACCCCGCCATGCGCGGCTGGATGAACGAAGGCAAAAGCTATATCCCTCCGGTCGAAATCAATGCCGTGATGCGGGCTGGTGGCGTAGGCCAGGTGATCGCATCCAACAACCCGGCCTTTGCCGTGGGCGACTATGTCAATGCCGGGCTAGACGTGCAAGAGTATTGCCTGATTGCCCAGGAAAACATCAAACGCAGCGGCATGTTCAAAATCGATCTGCGTTTGGGATTAACGACCTGGACCAACGTGCTGGGCATGCCCGGCATGACCGGGTTTTTTGGCCTGATGGAAGTTGGCATGCCCAAGGCGGGCGAGACAGTGGTGGTATCTGGCGCAGCCGGTGCAGTTGGCCAAACCGTCGGGCAAATTGCCAAGCTCAAGGGCTGCCGTGTGGTCGGTATTGCAGGCGGCCAAGCCAAATGCGACTGGGTGGTCAAAGAACTCGGCTTTGACGCCTGTATTGACTACAAAAACTCGGACGTGCGCAAGGGCCTGAAGGAGCATTGCCCAGACGGTGTTGACATTTATTTTGACAATGTAGGCGGCGAGATTCTCGACATGGTGCTGGCAAAAATCAATCGCAAAGCCCGCATCATCATTTGCGGTGCCATCAGCCAGTACAACAACACCACACCCGTCAAAGGCCCAGCCAACTATTTGTCGCTGCTGGTCAACCGCGCCCGGATGGAAGGCATTGTGGTATTTGACTATGCTGACCGTTATCACCTGGCAGTAGCCGAGATGGCCGGCTACCTCAAAGCCGGCACGATGAAAAGCAAGGAGGACGTGGTGCAAGGCTTAGAGAACTTCCCGGAAACGCTTTTGAAACTGTTTAACGGTGAGAACTTTGGCAAATTGGTACTGGAAGTAGCCAAGCCTTAAGAAGCCTCAAAATCGCGATGCAGTCGCTGTTTGACTCACCTCCCCTGGCGATTGCGCCAGGCGTGTGGTTGCTGCGCGGTTACGCCAACACAGCGCTGTTGTTGCCAGAGCTTGAAGCGATTGCCCTTCAAGCGCCTTTTCGGCTCATGCAGGTGCCCGGCGGACTGAGCATGTCTGTGGCGATGACCAATTGCGGAAGCCTGGGTTGGGTTGCCGACACCACCGGTTACAGCTACAGCTCGTTTGACCATTTGACCCAAAAGCACTGGCCACCCATGCCTGAAAGCTGGAAAACGCTGGCCCATCAGGCGGCGGCCAGCGTAAGCTGGGACAACTTCTTACCCGATGCCTGCCTGATCAATCGTTACGAAACAACCGCGCGAATGGGGTTGCACCAGGACAAAAACGAGCGTGATTATGCGCAGCCTATCGTGTCCGTATCGATCGGTGCAAGTTGCAACTTTCAAGTAGGCGGTTTGCGCAGAAGTGACCGGGTCCAGTCCGTTGCGCTGCACGATGGCGATGTGGTGGTTTGGGGCGGTGATGCGCGGCTGATGCACCACGGCGTGCGCCCGCTTAAGGCTGGGTTACGCTACAACCTGACATTTCGCAAAGCGGGTTGAAACCCCTACGCGTGCTGTCAGTCATTTGTTGTCAGCTTACCCGCAGCCGTTTTCATCAGGTAATTTCGCCATCATGGCTTGGTACTGCGCACCAAGCGGCTGGCACCAGGGGAGTTTCGTTCGCCTTCGCCCGAATGGCCTTCACCAAAACCCACCACCATAAAGTAGCTCGGCCCGACGGAGGTACTGGTCCAGTAGCGGGCGATGGGTGTGGCCGGGAAAGCCACCGGATCAATGGCTGCCTTGCCTACGTCAATTTCGCGCACTGCCAAAATGCTGTTAAGTTCTTTGAGCGTCGGCAAGCGCCACTGTTTGTCTGGCGTTGCCTCGGCTTTGGCCAGCGCTGCGGCTTGCCCTTGATTTCCAAATGTCGCCTTGCCAGTACAGCTGGATTTTTTCCAGGCCATGCCTTCAGCGCAGCGGCGCCAGATCAAACCGGTTTTGCTGTCAGAGACTTCTTCGCCATCGGCCGATGGCGTGTAGCGCTCTTGCGCAGCAGCGTGGAAGGCCGCAGCACCGATGAGCAGCGTCAAAATTGTTTGTAAAACCATTTGCATAAGACCTTTACGGATCACCGCTGTCAATTAGACACAGACGGGCGGACATTCAAAGAAACACACAGTCATGCACTAGACATGTCAGCACTGTGCCTCGGAAAGTGTGATGCTAAGGGCGTTTAAAGTATCTCAGCTGAGGGGATTTACTTACAGCGCTGTAAGCATCGTAAGCAGGATGCCGACATCACATGACCGCCAGCACCTCATGCGCACTGTTCAGCGTTCACTGCTCATGAAGCTGGTTTTAGCGATCGTTTTTAGCGATGGATTTTTGGATAAATACGCGCCAGGCCCACAAACATGGTGGCTCCCAGTACCAACGACGCCGCTGCGATCTCAAGCGCCATGTTAAAACCCTGCCCCACGGTAGCGCTGCGGCTGAGCAACCACGCCGCCAGCGGAGGGCCGGCGATTTGGCCCAGGCCATAGACAGCGGTCAGCAAACCGACATAGCTGGCCACGTTGTGGGGTTTGAGGCGGCGCACCTCTTGCATGGCAAAAAACGTGATGGCTGTAAAAGGCAAACCCAGCAGTAAGCTGCCCAACGCAAAGCCCAAAGGTGTCGGCAGCCAGACGGTGAGGATGACGCCGACGGCCTGCATCATGTAACTGGCCGCCAAGACATAACGCAGGTCACCTTTGAGCGAGATACGGGTAGACAGCAATGCCCCCACCACCACGGCCACGCCAAACAATGGCCAAAACAAATCAAGCCAGGCCGAGCCGGGCATGACTTGCCGAGCAATCACAGGCAAAAACGTGGCCGTGATGATGTAGCCCAGGCCGTCCAGCCCGTAGGCAATGGCCAACCCGCCCATGTGCCAGCGGCTGACAAAAGCCCGGGGTGCCGCATCACCCGTTCGTGCATGCGCAGGCGGGCTGTGTACAGGTACGGGTGCAGTGGCTGGCAAAGCTGCGGGCGCAACAAGCTTCAAGCCAAAGGTACGCCAGGTGATGGCCGTCAGCGCGCAGGCCAGTACGCCAAAAATCAGCCAGCCAGCTGCCGCTTTCCACTGCAGCGCCACCATGCCGCTGGCCAGCACGCCGCTGATGGCAATACCCGCACCGGGCCCAGTAAACATCAAGCCGCCCAGGTTGCTGGCGTTGCGTTCAGCCAGGCGCGCCAGGCACCAGCCTGACGTAAAAACAAACACAAAAGCGCTGGCCACACCAGCAGCAAAGCGCAGCCAAGGCCACAGTGCAGGCAAAGGAAGCGCCATGCCCAGTGTTAATAAGCAGGTTGCCACCAGCCCGCCACGCAGCCAAGTGGTTGAAAGAACCGGCGCAAGCGCCTTGTAGCGCGACCAGATCAGCGGCTGAAAAGTACACAGCAGCGCACCGACCAGATAGCCCAAATAGTTGGCACTGGCCAAAAAGCTGGCACCGGGTAAGTCCAACACGCCGTCTGTCAACATCATGGGCAGCAGCGGGGTAAATGCAAAGCGGCCAATACCCATCGCCGTGGCCAAAGCAATAGCGCATGTCATGGCAACGACCAAAGGGCTGACGCCCGCCCCTGCTCCCATGCTGCTGCGCGGCAGCTTTCTGCTTTTTTTCAGCATGCTCAAGGATTCAGCGTCAAGGCTATTCGGCGCTGCACGCGCGCTGCCTCAGCGGCGTTGCCACTGCCCTCGGCCAGCTTGAGCTGTACACCCAGCCAGGCCAGCAGCGGCCTGCGCCAGCCTTGACCAGAAGCCGCATCAACAGCGCTTTGTACCAGCGCCGGGCTGGCCAGGCCAGCCCGAAACGCGGTGCCAGCCGCTACCAGCTTGGCCAGTGGGTCTGCTATCTTTTCAAGAGCAGGCTGCATACGTAATACTTCGGCCTGGGCACTGATTTGTTGATTATTTGGCAGTAAATTGATGTCTTGTGGCAGCAGTCGGCCAGCCAAATAGTCGGCATAGGCACGTTCAGCTTCTGGCGCGTCTGGCCGCAGTTTCTCAAAACCTGCGCAGGGCTCAAACACCAGGCTGGCGACGCGGCTGGCGCAGCTTAGCAGCTCTGCTCTGGCCATCAGGTCAACCCGGCCCGAGCTGGAGATTTCAAGTCGGGCCCGGGCCAACTCGGCGGTTTGAACCCGGTTGTTGCCCTCAAGGTAAGCTGCCAGCGCGCGGTCTAGCGCGCTTTTTGATTCGAGCTGCCAGTCGGCTGGTTTGGGGCTGGACGCGCAGCCGCTTATACAAACCACCAATGCAGCCACAAAAATCTTAAACAGGGATGTCACGCTCATGGCAATTTGACCTCTGTGTCCCGGGCAAACGGCCATTTGCGGTTGATCTCGTTGATCAGGCCGTCGACTTTGCGCAGGCTGGACTCAACCTCGCCGCGCAGCAGGTTTAACTCTTGGGTACCGTCCTTGACGTTTGCACCAATGGCCTGCGCCTCCACCAGCACGGCATCGACTTTTTTCAAGCTGGTACGTGCGTCACCCAACAGGGCATTGAGCTGCACCACGGTTGCCCGGGTTTCAGGCAGCAGGCCTTTTTCGCCAAATACCTGGGTATCGGCCTTGGTAGCCAGGCTGTTTGCCTTGATCGCCAGGCCGTCAACCGTCAGGAGCAGCGCGTTGGTGCGCTCAAGCGTGGTGATGAGTTTTTTGGCCTCGTCGGGCCCGCCCAGCAGCACCGCCAGCGCTCCGCCCGGGCCGTTGATTTTCGCTGTCAGGGTTTGCAGGTTGCCAAAGCTGGCCCCCAGTGAACCTTGCTTGCTGACCAGCGTGTTGAGCGACTCGACCAGGTCTTTGGCCGCCGCTATCAGCTTGGGAACCTCAGCGCTTGCATCGCCCTGCAACACCGTGCGTACCGCGCCGTCTTCCAGCAGCTTGTCGGTCAAAATCCCGGTGTAAGCGCGTATGTTGGTGCCGCCTACCAGCCCGCGCACCATGGTGAAAACGCTGGATTGGCGCAGCCAATGCGCATCTTTGCTGGCTACATCAATCACAATGCGCGCCTTGCCGTCTTCGGCCAGCTCAATGCGGCGCACCCGACCAATCGGAAAGCCTGAAAACGTCAGGTTCATGCCAACCACGACGCCCTCGGAGTCTTCGGACACCAACACCAGCGTTTGCGTGCTCTCAAACAATCCGCGTGCGTACATCACATACAGCGCAGAAGCCACGATCAGTGCCAGCATAAAGCTGAGCAGCACCACAGCCTTGGCCGCCAGGTGGTCTTGCTCTGGTGGTGGCTGGGGCTGCGCGGGCAAGTCGTCAGGTGTATCGGTCATGGGCTTAATAGTAGTTGCCAACCAAAGACAAAACCTCGATTAACAAAATAACGGCAAACATGCGCACCAAGGCACGCATTTCAGCACTGGTGCGGGTGTTGTTGGCGGCGCTGCCGTGCAGGGCTGACGCCATGGGAATCAGCGACACCGCCAGGCTAAAAAGCAGTGTCTTGATGACAAAAATCAAGGTGACCGACGGTGTAAAGACTTGACCAAACAGTCGGGTGTAGCCTGCGAATCCGGCCAGGTTAAAGCCGTAAATCGTCACATAAGCCACCAGTAAAGCCACCACACAGCTGAGCACTGCCAGTGTGATGGTCGAAAAAATACCCGCTGTGACGCGCGGCAGCACCTCACGGTGCGTCGGGTTAATTCCCAAACGCTGAAGCTTGTCCAGCACGCCCCGCGCCTTCATGTCGGCCAGCTCCACGCCGTCTGGGATGGTGCACCGCAGCGCCACAAACAATGCAGCGGTCAAGGGAATCAGCTCCAGCACCAGCACCCGAATCACGACTTGCAGCGAATACTGCGACAGCCCGTAGCTTTGTGCGGTGGTAGCCACGATGCGGGTCAGCACCAAGCTGATCAATGCGCAAAGCAGCGAAAAGCTGGTCATGATGGGGGCCGTGTTGTCATAAACATGGCGCGCCAACACCAGCCGATCAGCCCGTTTATAGCTCGACGGTGACATTGCCAGCAGCAAAAGCACCGCTCCCAAAACAGCCATGCGCCACCAGTCGCCCAGCCACTGGTGGGCGCTGAGGTGGGTGCGCGTCAGCAGGTCACGCCAGGGGGCCATAAACATCATGAAAGCATGATAACTGCCGGATGAATCAATGCCTACGTCACCTCAGGTGCTTGAACATTCGCGCCTTGAAACGCTCCGTAATGCCCATGCGCCGCGGCCCCGGCAGCAACTTGAATGACTCGCCAGCTTGTAGGCTACCGGGCTCATCAACCGCTAAGTAAAACCCACAAAAACCGCTAAGAGCCATGTTTTTGGACGCTGCGCTGTAGCCCATGGCTGCATTGAACTTGAAACACGGATCGCGAGGTTGCGTGATCCTCAGGGTGCAATGCGCAAACTGCAGCACATCGCCTACCCAAGCACCGGACTCCAACAGGCCGCAAAGCGTCAGGTTTTCACCCAGGCTGCCATAGGGCAGCTGATCGCTCATGCCCGCCAAATCCGTCGCAACCGCATGTTTCCGCTGGCTGTGCCAAAAACCATAGTGCTCGGACGGGTAGGCATACACTGCCTTTTCCAGGCCACCGTGAATGGACAAGTCGGCCTGTTCATCGCCCATCAAGCCCAAGACGCCCACCGGCACTGCGCCTATAACGGCTGATTTGTGAATGGCCGTCAAGATGCTTCTGCCGCCTATCTGCACCTTTCGGGCGGGCGCAATTTGAATGCTTTTAATTAACATGGCGGGCATTGGCCTCAAGGTGCGGGCACGAGGCGTATCAACTTGCCATTGCTGCTGTCGGTCAGCACATAGAGCAACCCGTCAGGCCCTTGCCTCACATCGCGTATGCGCTCACCGACCCCGCCCGCCACCCCACTGATCAGCTGGCTTTCTCGCTGTACCGTGCCACGGTACGGAGCCGTGAGCTCGATGCGGTTTAGGTACGCAAATTTCAATGACCCCACAAACAAGTTGCCCTGCCAAGCTTTGCCGTACCGTTCACTGGTTAAAAAGGTCATGCCCGACGGCGCAATCGACGGCGTCCATTGGTGCAGCGGCTGCTCCATGCCGGGTTTTGATGTCAAACCCTCGCCAATTTTGCCGCCGCCGTAGTTTTCGCCATAGGTAATCACGGGCCAGCCGTAGTTAGCACCCGGCTTGGGCAGGTTGATTTCGTCGCCACCCTGCGGGCCGTGCTCGTGCATCCACAGCGTGCCGTCGGGCGACAGCACTGCACCCTGCGGGTTGCGGTGGCCGTAGCTCCAGATTTCAGGCAGGGCTCCGGCTTTGCCAACAAAGGGGTTGTCAGGCGGCACGCTGCCATCTTTGTTGATGCGGACGATTTTGCCGTGGTGATTGGTCAGGGTTTGTGCATCAGGCGCCCGCGAGTAGCGTTCACCCAAAGCCAAAAACAGTTTGCCGTCGGGTTTGCCGTTCAGGCCGGGAGCGCGGCTTTCGACAATTCGGCAACCAAAATGCAGCGTGCTGCTGACCTTGGGCTTTTGACTGAAGATGACTTTGACATTTTCCAGTAGGGTGGCGTCTGGGCTCAGCGTGGCGCGCGCCAGGGCCGTGCTGTTTCCTTCGGCTGAGTTGTTACCTCCAGTGGAACCGTTTCGATTGCCAGCACTGGCAGGCTCTGAAAAGCAGAAATACAGCGTGCGGTTGTTAGCAAAGTCGGCGTCCAGCAGCACATCCAGCAAGCCGCCCTGCCCGCCTACGGCCATGTCGGGCAGGCCATCAATGGGTTTGTTTAAACGCCCATTCGGCTCCACCACCCGCAGCCGCCCGGCCCGTTCGGTGACCAAAAACCGGCCATCGGGCAAAAAAGCCAACGCCCAAGGGTTTTGCAAACCGCTGGCCACGGTTTCCGGCCGCACGCTTTGCGCAGCTGCCGGCATACCAAAATACAGCCACAAAAAAAATAGAAATGCTATTGATACAGTAGCAACACGCTCAGGTAATACTTGGGCCATGGTCATTTTTTACTGATAAAAAGCGGTGTGTAGGGGCGTGATGGCATGGATGAGCTTCATGACAGTCAACGACCATGATCAAATGGGAACGGTTTGACTATCTCACAAGTTCCCTTTGTCGTTCAAGCCTGAAATTAACCCGTATTTCGTTACAAATCAAGGCGTTATGAAAACGATCAAGAAATGACTTGAAGTTGACTTTAGCCAGCTTTTTCAAGTATCCTGCACGCCATGCGCCTAACCCACACTCACTTCGTTTTGACGACAGCTCTGCTTTTGGCGATGAATGCCTACGCTGCCCCCCAACAAAATGGTGACGATCTAGACAAGTTATTGGCAGAAAAGGGACTTTTTAGCCAGCTAAGCTCGTTCGGTCAGTTTGACCAAGTCAGGCAAAACGTCAGCAACAAAGCATCTGAGCTGGTCGTCAATGCCATGGGGTTTTTGGGTGTACCCTACAAACGAGGCGGCAACACGGTTGAAACCGGGTTTGACTGCAGCGGTTTTGTACGCGCCATGTATGAGCAAAGTATCGGCCTGGTTTTGCCACGCCGCGCTGAACAGCAAGCCGCTGCGACCCAGAACATCGACAAGTCTGACCTCAAACCCGGTGATCTGGTGTTTTTCAACACCCTTAAACGCACCTTCAGCCATGTGGGCATTTATGTCGGAGAAGGCCGTTTCATCCACTCGCCCAAGCCAGGCGCTGAAGTGCGTGTGGAAAGCATGAACATGAGCTACTGGGCCAAGCGCTTTGACGGTGCCCGCCGGGTGCAAGCCAACTCACCATCCACCGATTAATCGACTTTTACGCCAGCGTCGTTGATCACCTTGGCCCATTTGGCCGTTTCGCTGGCGATAAAACCGTCAAACTCTTCCGGGCTGCTGCCAGCCGCAAACGTGCCCATGGCGTCCAGTCGAACCCGGGTCTCTTCACTTTTAATAATGCGAGCCACTTCATCGGACATGCGTTTGATGATGTCTTTGGGCGTAGCCGCCGGTGCCAGCATGCCGGCCCAAGTGCTGCCGGTAAAACCAGCAAAGCCTTGTTCGATAAACGTGGGTACATCGGGAACTGCAGGCAAGCGGCGGTCGCTTGACACACCAATCAAACGCACCCTGCCCGCTTTGCCCTGGCTGATCAGCCCGGTCGCCGCGTCAAAAAACAGCTGAATCTGCCCGCCGATCAAGTCCGTCAGCGCAGGCACCGCACCACGGTACGGGATGTGCACCATGTAGGTTTTGGTCAGCGATTTAAGCAACTCACTCGTCAGGTGCGCGGCCGAGCCATTGCCTGACGAACCAAAACTGACCTTGCCAGGGTTGGCTCGGGCGTACGCAATCAAGTCCTTCGCGGTTTTAAAAGGTGCGTCGTTGTTAACCGCAGCTAGCAATGGCGATATGCCCATCAGCGACACACCTGTTAAATCTTTGCGCGCGTCGTACGGCAGCTTGGGGTACAGCGTGTTGTTGGCCGCATAAGCGGCAATGACCACCGCAAAGGTGCTGCCGTCCGCCGGTGCTTTGGCCAGCATGTCAACGCCAATGATGCTGTTGGCACCGGGCTTATTGTCTACCGTGACGGTTTGCTGCAACCGATTTTGCAGGCCAACTTGCACCAGCCGCGCCATCTGGTCGGTAAAACCGCCCGGTGTGTAGGGAACGATGATGCGGATAGGCTTGTTGGGCCAGGTGCTTTGTGCAAACACCGGCGCGCACACGGCGCTGGCGGCGGCGGTAGCTGCAAGGTTGAAGCGGCGGCGGGTAAGGGGCGTTGGCGCAGTGCCGTATGGGCTGTTTTGCATGAGATTTCCGTCAAAGTTGCCTCATTTTGTGCCCTGTCAAGCCGCCTGCACAGCGGGTTTGCACGATAAGCGAAGTAACAGTCGAGCTTGGACGCTACTATCTCCGTAGCTGCTAACGCACTTGTTCAGTTGCTTGGAGGTCGATTTAAACCTTAAAAAGTAGCTACCCAGTTCCCTCGATTCTCATGGCGGACTTGCGCCGCTTTCCATAAACCTGCTCCCGAATCAATACCTGCTCTGCGCCAAGACCGCTATCGATGACGACTCGCAGGCCGCGATGGCAGCCAACGCAGCGGCTGAGTAGTTACGGTTTCAGTGCTGTTTAGGCTTCCAGCCCAATGAGATAAAGCGCAAGCCGCCATCATTTTTATCGCAGCTTCGCGTACTCATGACTTGGTTTATCAATCTTTCACGGCTCCATTTCGGCAGGATGTGGTTCGCTGGGATACAGGCCAGCGCAGGCTGGTTGGCTGCTGACCCCTCCATCCTTTTGGCTCCGGCAGGTTGTTGTTTGCAGCTCTCTGCGGGGCCCGTAGCAGCGGCTGACCCGTTTGCGCCTGGTGTTCATGCTGTACGCGGCGAACCTGCCGTACCCGTTGGCAGGCTCGAAAATAAAACCTAAAAGTGGTTTTAGCTCAATTAATTAGATCGCAAACAGCTACGCTTTCAATCGCAATTTTCTGAAACAACTTAAAACAACACCAGTTCCACCCGCCGGTTTTTCGCCCTACCTGCGTCTGTTCCGTTGGTTGAGACCGGCGCCAGATACGACACGCCATTGGCCGTCAATCGGTCTGTAGCGATACCGTATTGCTTGGTCAGTGCGTCTTTCACCGCTGCGGCCCGGCGCTTGGACAAGTCAAAGTTTCCCTCCAGACCGCCCGCGTTGTCGGTGTGTCCGACCACATGCATCTTGAGTGCTGGCGCGCTTTTCATCAGCTTGCCTATTTCATCGAGCGAGGCTTTGGACTCTGGCTTGATGTCTGCCTTGCCGCTGTCAAACAAGATGCCGTAAATCGCCACCTTACCGTTGGCTGTCAGTTGCGATGTCATCTCGCTAGCGCTCACCGTGGCCATTTTTTGCTCCATGGCTTTGGCTTGAACCCGGAACACGGCCACTGACGTATGCGCCTCCATCGCGTCGGGGCACGGCAACGCATAGCCTTTGATCAACGGCCGCCAGGTCATGACAGCAAGAGTCTCGCCGCTCGTGGGATTGTCTAGCAGCGCATAGCGAAAGCCCGTGATTTGTGCGCCTGCTGCACATACATGCGCGGCACTGCGTTCAGTTGAATACACGGCATCCTTGAACAAGATGTTGGCAAAGTTGAAGTTATTGCTACTAGTGAACGCATCGGCTTGCCCGCAAGCCTCACCCTCGCATTCATACAGCGGCGCAAAGCCTGCCGTTTTCAAATCGCCCTGGTAGTTGCGCAGCACCTCTAGCGGTGAACGGCCGCTTGTAGCGACATACACCAGCAACGTGCGCTGGCCGCTTTTGGCCACTGACTTGGCCGCGCTCAGTTTGTTGTCGGCATAAGCTACTTTGCCAGCAGGAAAGGCAACCTCGTCATAAGCCACATCGTCCCGAAACACTAAAGCTGACCCAGCAAAACGTTTGATGTTTGGCAGGTCTTGCACCTTGGGCAAGTCTTGGGTGGGCACTTTGTCAATCGCCACCGCAGGCAGAGTAAGTGCGAACAAAAAAACGGCGAGCAGGCGTTGGTACATCAGCAGTCCCCTAGCCGCTTGGCTGTCAACTGGGTCGTCAGCACGCTGTCGCCCATCTCGTGCTGCACCACTTTCATCAGCATGGTGAACTGCGTGTCGCTCACCGTGCCGCTGCCAGTCCCCGTCATCTTGGGCTTGCTGCATGCAAACTTGACGTTAATGTTAGCGCCACTTCGCGTCACAACCGGCTGAGAGCAGCCCTCAGCACCCTGCTGGCTGGCATAGGCCTTGTTGCTATCAACGTCTTTTTGCGTCACACACTGCTTGAAAGTCACTGGAATCTTCATGCCCATCATTTCAGTGACGGTGGTGTATTCGTAGTTGCCGGGTTTCATGTTTTGGGCTTGGGCGGGCAAGGCCAGGCACAGCGCCATAAAGATGGTGGTAGCCGATACAGTGGTTTGAAAATTAGGAGGTGCCATAGGTTTTCTCAGGGTTAAAAAATGGACGAAGTGGACAAAGTGAGAGCGTAACTTTAGCTGTTACGGGATCAGGTCTTGCAACGGCGGCAATGGGGTCGGGCGGCAACGAGGCAACGGGGTCAAATTGCGGCAACGGGGTTCGGCAACGGGGTCAGGCAACGAGATCAGGTCTCAATACTGTTCGGTTAGCTGTCCGGTTACCCGCTCGCCCTGAGCCTGTCGAAGGGTCTGCTGGCATAAGAAAAAGGCTTCGACAAGCTCAGCCCGAACGGATTTGGCATCTAACCGAACAGTATTGAGACCTGACCCCGGTGACTTCCTCACAACCGGCCTTGCTGGTAGACCTGCTCTCTGGTGTTTCAGCAGCCTCCTAGTGCTCACCCGCTTTTCGACATCTTTCCATTGTCTTGTTAGTGTCACGCATCTGTATATCAAGGTCGCTACCGGGAGGAAATCTTCTGCCATATCGAGGGTCCTTGGTATCCATTAACTCGTACACATTTTTATTCTCTACACTGCGGCGTATAAGAAAAACCCCTTTATAAGGGCGCTTTCTCCCAAGTAAAAATTCTTGCGGGTTATTTATTGGAAGTTCACCTTCCAGTCGAAATCTAACCTTGAATTGTTTGGGAGCTGGCTTTTCTGGTGTCAGGTCTTTATTTACTTCAAAAAACACCTCAACCATGTTGGTCTGCTGCTCATTTTTTTCGCCATTCAATTGGTATTGTGTGCCGCCTTCCCAATTGGAAACTTGTATGGCAGCTCCGACTCGAGGATCCACTCGAGAATCTACCGGTATGAACTCGAATGACTTTACAGTCGCAATGACGGAATGATCCCAATAACAGTTTTCGCGAATGGCCTCCGCTTTTCGATATTCCGCCCCGCAAATTGCAAGTGGATTTGCGGTTAGGGTTGGGAATAATGTACTTGCCGGTGTGCTGTAAAAAAATCCGCGCATATTGTTACGCAGAACTGGTTGGTCCTTGATCGTCGTCATTTTCCCAAGAAAAACACTCGGACCTGTAGAGGAAATTTCAGTTAGGTTTTTGTCGAATTTTCGTTCACCTTGAGACAACATTCTCGTTAAATCACTGACTCGCTGCCGTACGCCACTCATCTGTAAGGTGTATGAAGTGGAGGGTACTTTGATTTCGCTTGGTGGCCACAGTTGAGCCAATACATCGACTTTAAATTGTAGAGATTCGCACCGTTTAAGAGTATCGGAGGGTGCATTTGGACTGTTGTCATCGAATGCCCAACAGTATTTGTCACGTACCACCTCAAAATCTCGTGGCTGCCCCACTATCGCGTGAGTTGCATCGCAAATCGCACGACGATCATGTCCCTGTTGGAGCTTCGTATAGTCAAATTGCCCTCTTGCAAATTCGGCGACACAAACGCCCGTTAGCAGAACCGCTGAACCCACAAAATAGGGTATGTCACGGCTAGATTTAGGCAGTGCATGTGACGATATTGGGGCTTCCATCAATAGTGCGATACATAGCCATATCAATGAACCCCGACCATATATTGCATACTTTTCCAGCGCTATAAAAAAGTTTTCGGTATTGGAGTACACGTCTACAAACGGCAAATAACGACCACCGATAGCTGCAATAATCAAAAATCCCAATGGGGCGAGTAGCGCCCACCACACCCAGCTCCTGCGGTTCAGCGCTTCTTTACCATTGAAAATGAAAGAAAATGCCAGCACGATCAGTGCCAAAACGCCAGAACACCACGCCAGATCGAACATCCATGCGAACCTTGCAAACCATTCGCCTAGCCGCCCATCAATTGAGGGCGGGGACGCATGGATTGAAAATCCGTATAGCGTGGACGTAAAAAAGCCTGACATTAGCAACGACAGCGCCGCAGAGCCCAACGAAAATAGCGCTAATGAGGCTATTGCGACACGACGTAATGGTTCAAAGCTATGCATTGAAGTCTCGGAAGAAAAATCGGGTTGTGAGAAATTTCGGCAAACTGAACCCTCCACCCTTTTGGCTCTGGCCGGTTATCGTTTGCAGCTCTCTGTCGTTTAATTGTTTTGCAAGACCTCTGTGATTTGATTCCTGATTGTGACCCCTGCGATTCCTCTTGCAAACACCGGCGCGCACACGGCGCTGGCGGCGGCGGTTACTTCAAGATTAAAGCGGCGGCGGTAAAACGAAGTCGAAGCTGGGTTCACTGGCATGTCATCTCCAAACGATAAGCTTCATTCTTGACTAAACCCAAGCAATGGACTGGCGGGTTTGCACCAAACCAACTGTTTGTAATAGTATTCAAACGTAGTGATAAAACTTCTTTGGAGACCGCGATGGCAAAGCTGAACGTCAACGGAAAAATCAGAGACTTTGAGGCAGAGGCGGATACGCCGCTGCTGTGGGTCATACGTGAACAACTGGGCCTTACCGGCACCAAATACGGCTGCGGCGTAGCCCAGTGCGGCGCCTGTACGGTGCATATTGATGGCGTACCTACCCGCAGTTGCGTGCGGCCCGTGTCAACCGTTGACGTTAAAGAAAAAATCATCACCATCGAAGGTCTGTCCCCCGACGGCTCGCACCCGCTGCAAAAAGCCTGGGCCGCACTCGACGTACCGCAATGCGGCTATTGCCAAAGTGGCATGCTGATGGCAGCCACCGCCTTGCTCAAAGCCAAGCCCAACCCCACTGACGCTGACATTGATGAAGCCATGACCAACATCTGTCGCTGCGGCACCTACAACCGGGTCCGCGCGGGCATCAAGGCCGTGGCCCAGGGCACCACAAAAAGCGCTGCTTTGGCGATCATTCACACAGATGGGAGCACGACATGAACACCCAAGCAAACACCATTGCCACCACTCCCAGTGGCAAGCTTTCCCGCCGCGGCTTTCTCGGCGCTACCGCATCAACGGGACTGGTCCTTGCCTTTCATATTCCTTTTTCAGGCAGTGCACTGGCGCAGGACACTCGCCCGCTTGAAGTCAATGCCTGGGTTGTCGTCAAACCCGACGACAGCATCATCATCCGCATTGCCCGGTCGGAAATGGGGCAAGGCACGCTGACCGGACTGGCCCAACTGGTTGCAGAAGAGCTGGACGCCAACTGGGCTAAGGTCAGTACTGAGTACCCGACACCCGGGCAAAGTTTGGCTAGAGCCCGCGTTTGGGGCAACTTTAGTACCGGCGGCAGCCAGGGTATCAGGCAGTCGCAAGACTACGTCAGGAAAGGTGGCGCTGCCGCCCGCATGATGCTGGTGCAAGCCGCTGCTGATGAATGGAAAGTGCCTGCATCTGAATGCATCGCCTCAAACAGCGTCATCACGCACACACCAAGTGGCCGCAAAACTACTTACGGCAAAGTTGCAGTTGCCGCTGCCAAAGTGACGCCGCCAACTGCCATCAGTCTGAAAGACCTGAAAGACTGGAAGCTGGCTGGCAAGCGTCTGGCGCGGCTCGACACGGTGGACAAAACCACTGGTAAGCTGCTTTACGCGAGTGACCTGGTGCTGCCCGGCATGCTGAATGCAGCCATCAAAGACTGTCCGGTATTTGGTGGCAAGCTGAAAAGCTTTGACGCAGCGGCGATTGAAAAGCGCCCTGGCATTAAAAAAGTGGTGCGTGTCGGTGACAGCGCCGTGGCAGTGGTGGCAGACACCTGGTGGCGCGCCAAAACTGCATTAGAGGCACTGCCCATCGTTTGGGACAGCGGCCCCAATGAAAAAGTTGACAGCGCCAGCATTGCGGCCATTTTGAAGGCTGGCTTGGATGCACCACAAGCCGCAGTTGGCAACGAAAACGGCGACGCCAAAGCTGCCATTGCAGCCAGCGCCCGAAAAATTGAAGCGGTGTACTCGTACCCGTATCAAAACCACGCAACCATGGAGACCATGAACGCCACGGCGAAATGGACGCCCACGCGCTGTGAGGTCTGGTGCCCCACGCAAAATGCTGAAGCAGCCTTGGCCGGTTGTGCTGAAGCCGCAGGCTTGACGCCGTCGCAATGCGATGTGTACAAAATGCCACTGGGTGGCGGCTTTGGTCGGCGCGGTCAAACTGATTTTGTAAGACAGGCAGTGGCGATTGCCAAAGAGATGCCGGGTACACCGATCAAGCTGATCTGGTCGCGTGAAGAAGACATGCTGCACGGCAAGTACCACCCCATTACCCAATGCAAGATGACGGCCGGGCTAGACGCGCAGGGCAACATCACGGGTCTGCACATGCGCATTTCAGGCCAGTCCATTTTGGCTAGTGTGGCACCGCAAAACATCGTCAACGGCAAAGACCCGGTGGTGTTTCAGGGTTTGAATCCGCCAGGGCCTGAGGCTTCGATTGGCTACAGCTTTCCCAACCTGCTGATTGACCACGCGATGCGTAACCCGCATGTGCCTGCTGGCTTTTGGCGCGGCGTTAATTTAAACCAGAACGCGATTTATCTCGAATCTTTCATCGACGAAATTGCAGCCGCAACCAAGCAAGACCCACTGGCACTGCGCCGCAAACTGATGGCCAACCACCCCAAGCATTTGGCCGTGTTGAACGCCGCTGCAGAGCGGGGTGGCTGGGGAAAACCAGCACCGGACGTCAATGGGCAAAAGGTGTTTAAAGGACTGGCACAAACGATGGGGTTTGGCAGTTATGTCGCTGCTTGCGCAGAGGTGTCAGTAAGCAGCGAAGGCGTGCTGAAAGTTCACCGCATTGTGGCTGCCACCGACTGCGGACACGCCGTCAACCCACAGCAGATTGAAGCGCAGGTGGAGGGCTCATTTGCTTACGGCTTGAGCGCAGCGCTGTATGGAGAATGCACAGTCAAAGACGGGCGAATAGAACAAGAAAACTTCAATACCTATCCGGTATTGATGCTCGCAGACATGCCCAAAGTTGAGACGGTAATCCTGACCTCGGGTGGCTTTTGGGGTGGTGTCGGCGAGCCGACGATTGCAGTCGCTGCCCCTGCGGTGCTGAATGCGATTTTTGCAGCCACTGGCAAGCGTATTCGAGATTTGCCGCTGAAAAACCAGAACCTGAAGCGGGCGTGATGATGCAGACCGCGATGCGGGCAATTTTGGCAGCCTGGCTGCTGTGCTTGCCCGCACTGGGCTACACCGAACTCAGCCGCTATGAAGTGGTCGGTGATGCCGTTCCAGTCTCACTTACCGGCATGGCTGGCGATGCTGCCAAGGGCCGCAGCATCGTCGCCAATCGCCAACTTGGTTTATGCCTGCTTTGCCACAGCGGTCCATTGCCTGAAGAGCGCTTTCAGGGCAATTTGGCGCCCAGCCTGGCAGGCGCGGGCAGTCGCTGGTCTGAGGGCCAATTGCGGCTGCGGCTAACCGACAGCAAGCGATTGATGCCGGACAGCATCATGCCGGCTTACTTTCGCACCGACGGCTTGACGCAGGTGGCCAAGAACGTACAGGGCCAGCCATTGCTGACAGCGCAGCAAATTGAAGATGTGCTGGCTTTTTTAATGGCGCTAAAAAACTGATGACGATGATGACGACGACAGCCATGACAGACAGAGTGGCTACCCGCAGGCACCTGCTGCTGGCCAGCACAGGCTTGGCAACCTGGGTACTGACCGGCCCGGTCCAAGCCAGTAGCGATGAACTGGCTGCAGCGGTAGCAGCTTACGCAGGTGGAAAGCCGGTGACGCCGGGAAAAGTAAAAATCGACATCGCAGAGCTGGTAGACAACGGCAATGTGGTGCCCCTTACCGTTACGGTCGACAGTCCGATGACGGCGGCAAACCACGTTGTCGCCATCGCCGTGTTCAATGAAAAAAACCCACAGCGCGACGTGGCTAAATTCACGCTGGGCCCCCGCTACGGCAAGGCCCAAGTCAGCACCCGGATCCGCCTGGCGACGACGCAAAAGCTGATGGCAGTGGCGCAAATGGGCGACGGGACTTTTTGGTCACAAACGGCTGAAGTCATTGTGACATTAGCTGCATGCATCGAGAGTGAAACATGACCCCCACGCTTTTCACTACTTGTCATGCGCTGCCCTCCGAGGTGGCGCTGTCCTTGCTTCGGGTGGCCCTACGCCGGGACAGTCATGGCTAGAACATTAATCAGCGCCCCAAAAACCGCTAAGCGCGGCGAGGTGATCGAGATTCGCGCAACCATTGGGCACCCGATGGAAACCGGTTACCGGCCAGACGAAAACGGCAAAATCTTGCCGCGTGACATTATTAAAAAATTCAGTTGCCGCTACAACGGTGTGCTGGTTTTCAGCGCTGAGATGTTTTCAGCCATCTCGGCCAATCCGTATCTGGCTTTTCATACCACCGCAGTGGAGACCGGCACGCTGGTGTTGACCTGGGAAGGTGACAACGGGTTTAACCAGACAGAAAATTTACTTTTGACTGTGGTGTGATGCGTGTCATGACATCGGCTCTCTTTTTCATCGCTTGTGGCGCCCATTCACAAGGCCCTACTTCCGCCGATGCCCGCAAGTCCGGGGCAGAATTCATGGCACCATCAACCCAAGCCATGCAAAAAGACGACACCCTGAACCCCGGGATGTTATGGGTCAAAGAGGGCGAAGCATTGTGGCAGCGCCCACCTGCCAGTAATTCAAAAAGTTGCACCAGTTGCCACACACCAGCCAGCATGAAAGGTGTTGCCAGTCGCTACCCGGCTTTTGACGAAACACTCAAGCGGCCCATCAACCTGAGCCAGCGCATTAACCAGTGCCGGCAAAAACATCAGAAAGCCGAAGCGCTGCGGCTGGAGAGCCAGGATTTGCTGAGTCTGGAAAGTTATGTGGCGCATCAGTCACGCGGCGCACGGGTGGCGCCGCCTGCCGACGGCAGACTGGATGTTTATCGAGAGCGCGGCCAGCAGCGTTATACCCAACCCATCGGCCAACTCAATTTGTCATGCGCCCAATGCCACGACAGCAACGCGGGTGGCCGCCTGGGTGGCAGCCAGATTCCGCAGGCCCACCCCACAGGCTACCCCGTGTATCGGCTTGAATGGCAAACACTCGGCTCGCTGCAACGCCGCCTGCGCAACTGCATGAGCGGCGTGCGGGCCGAGCCGTTTGCCTACGGCTCGCTTGAACTGGTGGAGCTTGAACTGCATCTGGCAGTCCGCGCAAAAGACATGTTGATTGAGTCGCCAGGCGTGCGTCCATAGTGTTGCCATGAATTTGCGGCGGATTTATTCGGATTTTGAATGAATTTGGGTGTTTTTATGTATATTTGTGCTGTAGCCCAATAGTTACCTGAGCTGAATGCTACTAAAATTATAGTAATTTACAGTAAGCTACAAGTCGCCTCACCCGAGTATTGCAACACCCTTGATCTGCGCAAAAATGGGGCTTCCTATCGTTAGCATTAAATTTTCAAGCGACTTTTGGGTGATGCGGGCAAGCAGCATGGTGCCGCCCGCGCTCAGCGCCACCATGACTTGACCCGGGCTGTCGGCTGCAATAGCGGTGACCGTGGCAGCAAAAATATTCAGCACGCTGGTGCCCTGCTGACGCTCAAGTGTCAGGCTGACGTCGCGCGCCAGCACCCGCAAGCGTACCCGCTGCCCCACGGCTACATTTGGGTTCAGCACACTGATTTGCCCCCCGGCAAATTCGGCATGGCTCAGGTGGTATTGCGGCTCGTTTCGCGTGACGACCGCATCAATAATGCTGGCTGCGGCATCGCCGTGGATCAGCGGCAAGTCGAGCCGGGTCAGCAGCTCACGGGTCGGGCCGCTGGCCAGCACCCTGCCCGCCTCCAGCAGCACCAAATGGTCTGCCAAATAAGCAACTTCATCGGGTGAATGGCTGATGTACAGCACCGGTAGGCTCAGTTCATTGTGCAAACGCTTCAGATACGGCAATACCTCGGCCTTGCGCTGAACGTCAAGGGCAGCCAGCGGCTCGTCCATCAACAGCAGTTGCGGGCTGGTCGCTAGCGCCCGCGCAATCGCCACGCGCTGACTTTCTCCGCCAGACAGGCTGGTGGTCTGCCTTGCCAAAAGTTTGCCGATACCCAGCAGTTCAATGACTTGATCAAGTGACAGCTTGCGTTCAACCGCGGCAATGCGCTTCAGGCCAAAGTCAAGATTGCCCTGCACTGTCAGGTGCGCAAAAAGATTGGCCGCCTGCGACACATAACCCAGCGAACGTTTGTGAACCGGTTTAAACATTTGGCGGGCGTCGTCTTGCCAAACCTCGCCATTGACCGACAAGAAGCCGCCAGGTGCAAAGTCCAAGCCTGCAAGACACCGCAAAAGCGTTGTTTTACCCGAACCCGATGGGCCAAAAACCGCAGTAACGCCACGCCCCGGCAACAACAGGTCAACGTCGAGTGAAAAATCACTGCGCGCGCGCTTGAAAACCGCCCGGATGCCGCTCACGTCTGCCTTTTCGGTTGAATCCAGCTTAGCGCCAGCAGCACAAGAAACGCAAACACCATCAAACCACCCGCCAGCCAGTGCGCCTGGGCATATTCAAGCGCCTCCACATGGTCGTAAATCTGTACCGACAGCACCCGCGTCTGGCCCGGTATGTTGCCGCCCAGCATCAACACAATGCCAAACTCGCCCACCGTATGCGCAAAGCCCATCACCGCTGCGGTCATATAGGCTGGTTTTGACAACGGCAAAATCACGCTAAAAAAAGTGTCAAGCGGGGAGGCGCGCAGCGTGGCGGCGGCCTCCAGTGGCGCGCGGCCTAGCGCCTCAAACGCGTTAGCCAGCGGCTGCACGACAAAAGGCAGCGAATAAAAAATCGAACCCACCACCAACCCGGCAAAGGTAAAGGGCAATAAACCCAAGCCCAATGATTGGGTGAGTTGCCCCACAGGGCCTTTCGGACCCATCAACACCAGCAGATAAAACCCAATTACCACCGGTGGCAACACCAGGGGCAAGGCCACCACGGCCGTCACCGGCCCCTTTAGCCACGAACGGGTCGTTGCCAGCCACCAGGCCAGCGGAGTGCCCAGCAGCAACAAAACCAAAGTCGTGATACCGGCCAGCTTGACCGTGACCCCAATGGCCTGAAGCTCCGGTGCTCCCATTATTCGTAGCCGAACGATTGCATGATTGTTCTGGCCTGCCCCGACTTCAAAAAAGCCAGTAGTTGCAGCGCCGCAGGGTTGCGCTTGCCCCGCTCAAGTAGCACAGCGTCTTGTTTGAGCGGGCTGTGCAAATTGCTGGGCACGACCCAAGCCGAGCCGCTTTTGAGCTTGCCGTCTTCAAACACCTGCGACATGGCCACAAAACCCAGATCGGCGTTGCCCGTCGAGACCATGTTGAAAGTCTGGCCTACGCTGTCGCCTGTGACAAATTTAGGCTGTAGCTGGGCGAGCAGGCCGAGTTGGCTCGACACCTCTATTGCTGCTGCACCATAGGGCGCAAGTTTGGGCGCCGCGATGGCCAAGTGTTTGAAATTATTGCGCTGCAGCACGGCCCCCTTGCTATCAACGAGGTCGGACTTGGCCGACCACAACACCAGCCTGCCCACAGCGTAGGTAAAGCGGTTGCCGACCGGAGCGAAGCCTTCTTTTTCAAGTCTCAGGGGCGTTTCGTCATCTGCCGACAAAAATACCTCAAACGGCGCGCCGTTGGTGATTTGGGCATAAAACTTAGCCGTTGCCCCCACAGAAACCACCACGTTATGGCCAGACTGCTTTTCAAATACTTCGACAATTCTCTTCATGGGAGCGGCAAAGTTGGCAGCTACAGCCACTTGCACGTCAGCAGCGCGGGCCGTGCAGCAAAGCAGGCAAAACAAAAGCAGTAAGAGGCGTTGGCGCATCGATGCATTTTAGAAGCTTGCCTATCCTTCGGCAAAAAAGTTTGGCGATGTAGTGTCGGCAAGTGCGCGCGCAGATTCGACAGAAGCAATGCGGCCAGTTGGCTTTTCAATATGCAGTTTGGGTGTTGACGTGATCAAACATGGCGAAAAAAGCTTTTGAAGAGTGTTTTGGCATCTAGCCCAGGTGTTACTTGAAATTTATGCTATTTATTCAATAGCAATGAAATGAAAATGTTATTTGGGAGAACCAAGCTGTACGCAAACTGCGTCGTCAACGGCCTGCATGTCTGTTTTTGACAGCTCTCCTAGCTTTGATTTCAGTCGCCGTTTATCGGCGGTCATGATTTGATCAGCGATGGCTTTGCTCGGCGTTCCCGCCCACAGACACCCGCGCGTTACCTGCCGGGTCAAACTCAACCCACGAGACCTCACCGCGCATCATTAGCCATGCCTCCAATCAAACCGTCAATGCATTCGTCCGCTTCAGCCTCACATTGCGCATCAGCCGCCATGACGCGATAAGCTTCGTCCACGGTGAAGGTCATTCGGTTTGTAATTTTCACCCTTTGGGCTGGTTGATTTTGACAAAAAAAGTGATTTTCAAGTCACTTCATGGCCGCTAAGCGTCCAATCGCAGGGCGTGCATGTCAGATGGGTTTTTCAATGCACCGTGAATTTGGTGCTTGGATTGATCACCCAGCGCGTTCGATGCGTTTTTGATCATTCCAAGTGATTGCGCGGCGAAGCTGATAGCGGGACAGATATCGGAGTTGTTGAACGCGCTAACGGGTATTTGACCGAATTTGAGCTTTACGCGGTGAAGATGTTCGAGTTGGGAAGCAAGGGCGTTCTCTCGCCTAAGGTGTCCAGATAATATTGGCGTAATAAACGTCACCACGCAGCATGTCCGCCTTCGGTGGCGTGATAAACATTGACGAGCCCGTCAACAAGCGTGGCGTCAAAATCCGCGGCGATTTGTTTGTCTTGAGCGGCGCTTTGCGCATAAGCCTCTGCCAAATAGCTTTCCTGCTCTGTGGCTTGCAGCAGTTGCAATGCTTTGGCCACTACTGCAGACCCGCCCTTCGCCGCGTGGTCGGCGGCGTAACGGTCAATAAAATTCAAAATGCCGAGATCAAGAGACACGGAGATTTTTTTGGCTCAATTGCATGATTGCTGCCCTTTCTAAAAACAGTAGGAAACATGTCACTACTCTAGTAGCATCCTAAAAGTCCCCGCCCGTACTCCCATGCGCTAGGCTCTCAAACTTGGTGATCCGGTTGATAAACGCAAGTTTGACTGTGCCCGTCGGCCCGTTTCGCTGTTTACTGATGATAATTTCAGCCACGCCGGGCTCTTTGCAGGCTTCTTTGGTGTAGTACTCGTCGCGGTAGATGAACATGATGATGTCGGCGTCTTGCTCAATCGCGCCGGACTCGCGCAGGTCGCTCATCATGGGCCGTTTGTCGGTGCGGGACTCAACCCCCCGGCTGAGCTGCGACAGGGCAATCACGGGGCATTGCAGCTCTTTGGCCAGCATTTTCAAGCCGCGGGATATTTCGCCCACTGCGGTGGCACGGTTTTCGTCACTCATGCTGCTGGACACGCTCATCAGCTGCAAGTAGTCCACCACAATCAAACCGAGTTTGCCGCATTGTTTGGCCAAGCGCCTAGCATTGGCGCGCAACTCGCTGACGGTGAGGCCAGGTGTTTCGTCAATGTGCAGAGATATGTTGCGCAGCTTTTCAATTGCCTCGGTCAGGCGCGGCCATTCGTCGTCAGTCAGTGCGCCGGTGCGCAGATGGGTTTGGTCAATACGGCCAATCGAGCCGACGATACGTACCGCCAGTTGCGACGCGCCCATCTCCATCGAGAATACGGCCACGGGCAGGCCTTCGTTTAACGCAACGTGTTCGGCGATGTTGATGGCCAATGCGGTTTTACCCATACTCGGTCTTGCCGCCAAAACCACCAAGTCACCCGCCTGAAAGCCCGACGTCATGCGGTCCAGGTCATAAAAGCCAGTGGGCACGCCCGTCACGTCGTTCGGGTTCTCGCTCATCTCGGTCACGCGGTCCAGCAGGCTGACAACAAGCGTGTCCATGCTCTGAAAACCTTCTTTCAGCCGGGAACCCTGCTCTCCGATTTTGAAGATTTTTTGTTCGGCTTCGTCCAGGATGGTCGCGATGTCTTTGCCTTGTGGGCTGAAGGCGTTGGTGGATATTTCGTCGCTGGCAGCCACCAGTTTGCGCAAAATGGAACGCTCACGAACGATCTCGGCATAACGCCGGATATTGGCGGCGCTGGGCACGTATTGCGCCAGGGAATTAAGGTAACTTAGGCCCCCTACTTCGTCAGCCTTGCCCTGGTTTTGCAGATGCTCGTAGACCGTGATCACATCTGCAGGCTTGGTGGCGTTGATCAGCGCGCCCACCGATGCGTAAATCAGCTTGTGTTCAGCCCTGTAAAAATCTTGGTCCGTTAGCAGGTCACCAACGCGGTCCCAAGCGGCGTTGTCTAGCAGCAAGCCACCGAGAACACTCGACTCGCCTTCAATTGAATGCGGCGGAATGCGCAGTTGGGCAATCTGGCGGTCGGAGCTGTAACCAGAGTTAGCGGGTTGATCGAAGACTGAAAGTACGGCGGACATGGGTTACCTGAGATCAAATTTCTATGGGTCAAATAGTACGCCTGTCGAAGCGTGGCGGCCTGTACAAAGCTGTGGATAAGCTATGGAAATCGGGTGTAAATGTGGGCTGAAATTGTGTGTAACTCGAAAGCCGTTTTTTAAACGCCATAAAAAAAGCCGCCCAAATGAGCGGCTTTTTACAGAGCTAGATATTTTAAGCGGTTTCGCCGTAAACCGTGACAGTAATGTCTACCAGCACGTCGGTGTGAAGCGCCACGCTGACCGCATGGTCGCCGGTGGTTTTCAGCGGACCTACTGGCATGCGTATTTGTGACTTGGCCACTGCGAAGCCTTGCTTTGTCAGCTCGCTTGAGATGTCGTGGTTGGTCACCGAGCCAAACAAACGGCCGTCAACGCCAGCTTTTTGGGTCAACTTGATGGTGGTACCACCCAGCTTGGCGCCTTGGGCTTGCGACTCGGCGAGCTTAGCAGCAGCTGCCTTTTCAAGTTCGACACGCTTGGCTTCAAACTCGGCCTTGTTGCTGGCTGTCGCGCGGCGTGCGCGACCTGAAGGGATCAAAAAGTTGAGTTCGTAGCCGTCTTTGACTTTGACGAATTCACCCAGGGTGCCGAGGTTAACGACTTTGTCTAACAAAATGATTTGCATGATCGTGTTCCTTACAGGCTTTTGTGCTGGTCGCTGTATGGCAGCATGGCCAAAAAGCGAGCGCGTTTGACAGCGGTGTTGATCTGGCGCTGGAAAATCGCACGCGTGCCGGTCAGGCGCGCGGGAATGATCTTGCCGTTTTCGGCGACAAAGTCACGCAGCGTGTCGATGTCTTTGTAGTCAATTTCTTCGACGCCAGCAGCGGTAAAGCGGCAAAAGCGCTTGCGCTTGAACAGCAGGGATTGTGTGTTGCGCTTGGGGCGCTTGTCTTTGTTGAAACGTTTTGGTCCGGGCATGATGGACTCCTAAATTCGGTTAATGAGTTCGGCTAACAAATTCGATTGGATCAGGCGATGTCTTGAATATGAAAGACAACGCTTTTGCTGGTACGCGCATTGATCAAGAAACCAGTAAACAACTGGAGCTTGCCTAGTTCGGATTTAGCTGAAACTTCAGCCAAGGTGCCAAAAACGACTGCTCTGACTGTCAGTTTGACTTGCCTGGTAACACCTGCTTCATTTATCTCTGACTCGTGTTCTAAAACGAGGTTGAGGGCGGGGATACCGGCTGGCGTGTACCGAAGAGGCTTTACCTCAGAAATACGCGCCGTCAAAGTTACAGCGTTGACCTGATTCAAGAGTTGCGTGTGATCAGCGGTCGTTGCCTGCGTATTCAGCTTGTTGTGTCTTACGTGCTTCTTCACGCTCAACATTGCGCATCATCAAGGATGGGCCAGTTTCGGCTTTCTTCTTGACCACGGTCAAGTGACGCAACACGGCATCATTAAACTTGAATGCGTGTTCAATTTCGTCCATCACTGCCTGTGAAGCTTCAATGTTGATGCACAGATAGTGGGCTTTACCGAGTTTTTGAATCAGATAAATCAGCTGGCGACGACCCCAGTCTTCAACACGATGAACAACACCGCCACCGGCAACAATCATGCCCTTGTAACGTTCCAGCATGGCTGGGACTTGCTCGCTTTGATCCGGATGGATCAGCAAGACGATCTCATAATGACGCATAAAACTCCTTTTGGTTAATTAAAGCTACCCCGGCGTCTAGTTCGGGTGCAGCAAGGCAAGCCCTCGATTATATACCGCCGTCTTGCGGGCGTTAATCCAACCGTGTCTTGTTGCCCAGGAGATGAATGTCTACGGTGGGTTCGTCGAAGACCGGCCGGCTGCGCGCTAGAGCTTGTTTACATTGGGGTACCGGGGTAACGGATATGGTCGACCAGCGCCTGAATTTTCTGATCAGGACGGGGGGTGACGAGACTGACCAAAACAATCACGGCAAACCCGACAGGTACACCAAAGAGCCCGGCAGAGATGGGCTCAATATCCCACCAAAGTTGAATCGGGGAGGTGATGCCAAAGGCACTGCGCAGCCACGGCTGGTTAACCAGCATGTAATAAAAAGTCACTGCCAGACCAGACACCATGCCTAGCGAAGCAGCAAGCCCAGTGGCCCGCTTCCAGAAAATCCCCAAACTCAGCGCAGGAAAAAACGAGGCGGCGGCAAAAGAAAATGCAGCCGACACTAAAAACAAAATATCTGCTGGCTTTTGTGCCGCCACATAAGCCGCTAGGAGCGCCACAATCAAGAGCAAAATTTTAGACACGGTGACGCGACTAACCGTTGATGCCTTCGGGTCAATCATTTTGAAATACAGGTCATGACCCAGTGAATTAGCAATGGTCAACAACAGACCATCAGCGGTAGACAACGCCGCTGCGAGCCCGCCCGCTGCGACCAAGCCAGAAATAACATAGGGCAATCCTGCCAATTCGGGTGTGAGCAGGACCACTACATCGCCACCAATCGTCAACTCACCCAACTGCAAAATATTGTCTTTGTTCACGTCAGTGACAGAAAGCAGCGACGGGTCGACTTTGCTCCACGCGTTGACCCAAGCGGGCAACTGGTCAAACGGCGTACCAATAATGTGGGTGAAGATTTCATACTTGACCAGCACGGCTAGCGCGGGTGCTGTGAAGTACAGCAACACAATAAACAGCAGCGACCAGGTCACCGACTGCCGTGCCTGCCTAACACTGGGCACGGTGTAGTAACGGCTCAAAATATGGGGCAGCGCGGCTGTGCCCACCATTAGGCAAAAAACCAACGCCAAAAAGTTGCGCCGTGAGGTGTCGTATTGCGCCTTCTCTTTAGGTGTACCGTCAGGTTGACCCGCAAACTGCTGGGCATGGGGCGGCATGCCTGCCAACGGTTGCGATTTGGCATCTGCAACTGCCTTGGCCTGTGTGTAGGCCTTGCGCGCTCCTGCTTCGTCTTTGGGCAGATTAGCCAGCGCTTTGCTTGCCGCCGCGATGTCTTGCACACTGCCGTTGCCAGACTTTAGATCGATTAACTTTTGGGCCGCAGCCTGCCTGTCAGTCGCCAATGATGCGCCGGGATGCTTGAGCTTTTCAGCCAGTGCTTCAGACCGTTGCCGATAAATGGCCCGTACATTTTGCTCTTCAGGATCGGCGATGATTTGCTGCTCTCTAGCGGTGACTTTCGCCATCTGATAACCGTACACCACCTGCGGCACGGGTATGCCTGTTTGCTTGGCCGACAGCCACACCACAGGTATCAAATAAGCCAGCACCAAAATGATGTACTGCGCCACTTGCGTCCATGTCACAGCGCGCATGCCACCCAAAAACGAGCACACCAAAATGCCGCCCAGCCCCAAAAAAATACCCAGTTCAAAAGCTATGCCCGTCAGGTAGGAGGTAATAAGCCCCACCCCAAAAATCTGCGCCACCAAGTATGTAAAAGAGCATAAGACAGCCGCTACAACGCCAACTAAACGCGGTAAGTGGCCGAAATAAGTGCCCCCGTAACGTTCTCCCAAAAAATCTGGAATGGTGAACTGACCGAATTTGCGCAAATATGGGGCCAGTACCAACGCCACCAAGCAGTACCCGCCAGTCCAGCCCATGATAAAAGCCATGCCGTTGTAGCCAGTCAAATACAAGGTGCCCGCCAAACCAATAAACGATGCGGCGGACATCCAATCGGCGCCCGTGGCCATGCCGTTATAAAACGCTGGCACTCGCCTGCCAGCGACATAGTATTCAGACGCTTCGGTCGTGCGACTCATGATGCCTATGCCAGCATACAACGCGACGGTAGACAACAAAAAAATCGAGCCGATCCAGACCCGCGGCATACCCATGCGCTCGGCAATGGCCAAAATGCCTACAAACAGCAGCAAACCGACGGTGTACCAGCTGTAAAAGCGCCTGAGCTGTGACTTGAACTGCGCTGCGCTTAACCTGATGCCGTCGCGGGTACCAAAAAAACCAGCCACATCAGTCCTTGCGGATGATTGCGGTCACAACACTAAGGCCTCGGGCCAGATGATGACGGGGTGTTTCAATGCGCTGCATGGACGCCATTGTGGCTGCGGCGCGCGGGGGTGGCAGCCGGGGTTTCCCTCGGCTGCTGGGCGGTTTTAATTGGCCAACTGCTTCCAGGTGGCAATTACGGTGTCGGGGTTTAACGAAATCGAACCGATACCCTGCTCTTTGAGCCATTGAGCCAGGTCAGGGTGATCGCTGGGGCCTTGGCCGCAAATACCCACATATTTATCCTGGCGCTTGCACGCTGATATGGCCATGGCCAGCAACGCTTTAACAGCCGGGTCGCGTTCGTCAAAGTCTTGGGCCAAAACTTCCAAACCTGAGTCTCGATCCAATCCGAGCGTCAGTTGGGTCAAATCGTTAGAGCCAATCGAAAAACCGTCGAAGTATTCAAGAAACTGGTCAGCCAAAACAGCGTTGCTAGGTACTTCACACATCATGATCAGGCGCAGGCCGTCTTGACCACGCTTTAACCCATGCTGTGCCAACAGCTCGGTGACTTTGGCGGCTTGGCCCAAAGTACGCACAAACGGCACCATGACTTCCACATTCGTCAGACCCATGTCATCGCGCACCCGCTTCAAGGCTTCGCATTCCATGGCAAAGGCTTCACGGAAGTCTTCACTGATATAGCGCGCTGCGCCGCGAAAGCCGAGCATTGGGTTTTCTTCTTCCGGCTCGTAGCGCGAGCCACCAATCAGTTTGCGGTATTCGTTTGATTTGAAATCTGACAGGCGAACAATCACCGACTTGGGCCAGAAGGCCGCGGCAATCGTGGCGATGCCTTCCGCGACCTTGTCAACATAAAAAGCGCGTGGTGACGCATGGCCACGGGCCACGCTTTCGACTGCCTGCTTCAAGTCAGCATCGATATTGGGGTAGTCCAAGATAGCCTTGGGGTGTACGCCAATGTTGTTGTTGATGATGAACTCCAGCCGCGCCAAGCCCACGCCTTGATTGGGGATTTGGCAAAAGTCAAACGCCAGTTGCGGATTGCCCACGTTCATCATGATTTTGATGTCGATGGGCGGCATTTCGCCGCGCTGGACTTCAGTGACTTCGGTTTCTAGCAGGCCATCGTAAATGCTGCCCGTGTCGCCTTCTGCGCAACTGACCGTGACCAGCATTCCGTCCTTAAGTTGATCTGTCGCATTGCCGCAACCGACTACAGCAGGAATACCCAACTCCCGTGCAATGATGGCAGCGTGACAAGTGCGGCCACCGCGATTGGTCACGATGGCACTGGCCCGCTTCATCACCGGTTCCCAATTGGGGTCGGTCATGTCGGTGACCAGCACGTCACCGGCCTGCACCTGGTCCATGTCCTTGATGTCGTGCACGATGCGGACGGGCCCGGTGCCAATTTTTTGACCAATCGCGCGCCCTTCAGCCAACAGCGCGCCTTTGGCCTGGTTGGCTTTGAGCTTGTAGCGCAGCTCGGCTTTGCCTTTGGACTGGCTTTTCACTGTCTCGGGTCGGGCTTGCAAGATATAAAGCAGGCCGTCGATGCCGTCTTTGCCCCACTCAATGTCCATCGGGCGGTCGTAGTGTTGCTCGATGATCAGCGCGTATTTGGCCAGTTGCTCCACGTCATCGTCGGTCAACGAATAACGGTTGCGCAATTCGGTCGGTACATCAGTGGTTTTGACCAGCTTGCCACCCGCATTTTTCTCATCCGCCGTAGTGAATTCCATTTGCAGCAGTTTTGAGCCGAGATTGCGGCGAATCACGGCTCGCTTGCCGGCTTTAAGCATCGGTTTGTGCACATAAAACTCGTCCGGGTTCACCGCACCCTGCACTACCGTTTCCCCCAGACCGTAACTTGACGTGATGAACACCACGTCTTCAAAACCGCTTTCGGTGTCGATGGTGAACATCACGCCGGCGGCACCCAAATCGCTTCGAACCATGCGCTGCACACCTGCTGAAAGGGCCACGTCTGCATGCGCAAAGCCCTGGTGCACGCGGTAGCTGATGGCGCGGTCGTTGTAGAGCGAAGCAAACACTTCTTTCATCTTGTGCAAAACGTCGTCAATGCCGACCACGTTCAAGAAGGTTTCTTGCTGACCGGCGAAGGATGCGTCCGGTAGGTCTTCAGCCGTAGCAGATGATCGCACCGCAAAAGATGCCGCAGCGTTACCGGCGCTCAAAGTTGCAAAGCTGTCACGGACCGCTTTTTCAAAATCAGCCGGGAAAGGTTGCGCTTCAACCAAAGCGCGTATCTGGCTGCCAGCAGCCGCCAGCGCACGCACATCGTCGGTATCTAATGCATCCAGCACGGCGTTGATATTTTTGTCCAGGCCTGCATGCGCCAAAAAGACCCGAAAAGCGTGGGCCGTGGTGGCAAAACCCGTAGGAACTCGGACGCCCTCTGGCCCGGTGGGCAGTTGCGAGATCATCTCGCCGAGGCTAGCGTTTTTACCGCCTACTGCCTCGACATCGCTCATTCTCAAATTTTCAAAGGGTACAACCAGTGCGTCCTGTGCAAAAAGGTGGGACATAAAAATACTCCGGGAGGTTTAAAAACCGGGGGGCGAACATGCGAGCTTTGTAACCGTGTTGTGTTGTTGTAAGGTTGCAGCGCGGCAGGTTGCTAAGAATCGACATAATTAGACACAATTGTAGGGTGCGGCAGCGCGGTGCCAACCCACAGACCTGTCACTTAGCTGAACCTTTTTGTAGGCCAACATGCCCAATCGCACTGTATTTTTTATCTCTGACGGGACCGGCATCACAGCTGAGACCTTTGGCAACGCGATACTGGCTCAGTTTGAAATGACACCGCGCCACGTGCGGCTGCCGTTTATTGACACTGTCGACAAAGCGCACCAGGCCGTGCGCCAAATCAACCACACCGGCGAATCTGAGGGCAAACGCCCGATTGTTTTCACGACACTGGTCAACATGGAGATATTGGCGTATATCAAAGCCAACTGCAACGGTATGCTGCTGGACATGTTTGGCATGTTCGTCGCCCCGCTTGAGGGCGAGCTGGGCTTGAAGTCCAACCACCGGGTTGGACGATTTTCAGACGCGTCAAAAAGCAAAGCCTATGACGACCGAATTGAAGCCATCAACTTTTCTCTGGCGCACGACGACGGGCAAAGCAACAAAGACCTCGCGGGGTCAGACGTGATCTTGGTGGGCGTCAGCCGCAGCGGCAAAACGCCCACATCGCTCTACCTGGCCATGCAATACGGCCTGAAAGCGTCGAACTATCCCTTGATCCCTGAAGATTTTGACCGCCACCAACTGCCGCCGGCTCTGGTACCACACCGCCAAAAGATCTTTGGCTTGACGATTGCCCCAGAACGTTTGGCGCAAATCCGCAACGAACGCCGGCCCAACTCCACCTACGCCAGCCTAGCCAATTGCCGCCACGAAATTCACGAAGCAGAAGCCATGATGCGCCGCGAAGGTATTCGCTGGCTGTCCACCACCAGCAAATCGATCGAAGAGATTTCGACGACTATCCTGCAAGAGATACGGCCTGAACGGCTCGTGTATTAATCCAAAAATACATAAAATAGTGCCGCGGCCCTTCAAAAGAAAGGGCTACCAGCTACTTAATTAATAGCGCAATGGCTCGCGCCTCTATGCTCAGGCCTTGTCCTACGGGGCCGAGCTTTTCAGCGGTTTTGGCTTTGACATTGACTTGGGTGATTTCAAGCTTGAGGGCATCCGCCAGGCGTTGTCTCATGGCAGGTATGTAGGCTGCCAGCTTGGGGGCTTGGGCGATTACCGTGCTGTCAATGTTGCCAATCTTGTAGCCCTGCGCGGCGATCAGCCCCGCGGTTTCAACCAGCAGCATCACAGAGTCCGCGCCTTTAAACTTGGCATCCAGATCAGAAAAATGGGAGCCAATGTCACCCAGCCCAGCAGCACCGAGCAGCGCGTCAATAACGGCATGCAGCAGCACATCGGCATCTGAATGACCTAGCAAACCGGTGCTGTGCGCAATGTCGACGCCGCCAATGATCAGCTTACGGCCAGGCACCAGCGCATGGGTGTCCCACCCTTCTCCAATACGAAAGCTGGGCATGTCACGTGAATTTTCGGTCATCGGTTGCAGTCACGGGTTGGCCCTTATTCGACTTTTTAAAACGGCTTCAGCCAGGGCGAAGTCTTCGGGGTAAGTTACTTTGAAATTTTGGGCACTGCCTTGTACCAACAGGGGCCTTAAACCTTGCAACTCTATCGCACTGGACTCATCGGTCACTGTGGTTTTCAAGTTTTCAGCCGTTACAAGCGCGGCCAACAGCGGCCCGACGCGAAACATTTGAGGCGTTTGGGCCAAGTATTTGTCGAGTCGAGCCACCGTTGCTGCCACCCGACCCTCTTTGCTGGTTTTGAGCGTGTCCGCTAACGGCAGCGCCAATAAGCCACCCACAGCATCGTTTTGGCAAGCCGTGATCAAGGCGTTTATTTGCCCCGGTGTGATCAGGCAGCGCGCCGCGTCGTGTACCAATACCCAGTCGCCGGGTTTGGCGGTGCACTCTAGCATCGACTGCAAGCCGTTACGAACGCTGTGGGCGCGGGTTGCCCCGCCCACCGCGACATTGCGCTCCCCAGGCCGGTCGAAATCAGGGCAAGCCCGATCAAAGCCTTCATGGCCAGCGGTGGTGACCACCCAAATGCCGATTACTGCGCCAACCTGCCTAAAAGCTTGCACCGTGTGCCAAACCATGGCTTGACCGGCTAGCAGCTCGTATTGCTTAGGTTGCACAGTACCCGAGCGACTGCCGATGCCCGCGCACGGAATCAAAGCAAAAATACGGGGCTTGGCGGCGTTGGTCGTCATGCGGCCATCATAAATTCTAAAATCGCAGCATCTTTAGCGCACCCCATACTTTTGGTTTGGGGTGCTTTGTACTTTCTGCTTTTTTTCATACGTGAACCCTCCACTTCATGGACTTACCTAAACTTATTCCTGGCAAGCGCTACACCCTGCCCCAGCCTGTCGGCTCGGCCGACGCGCTTTTTATCGGGCAACTTGGGCAACGAGAGGTGGCCGCCGGCAAGATTACAGCCATCGTGACATCAGACGCCACCACCGCTCAGCGTTTGTTGCAGGAGTTGGCGTTTTTTGCACCCAGCTTGCGCTGCGCGCTTTTCCCCGACTGGGAAACGCTGCCTTACGACACTTTTTCGCCACACCAGGACCTGATCAGCGAACGCCTGGCCACGCTGTGGCGTATTCAGCAAAAAAACAAGGATTCGGGCGCTGATGTGATCATCGTGCCAGCCACTACCGCCCTTTACCGCCTGGCACCGCCCAGCTTTTTAGCAGGCTATACCTTCGAATTCAAGGTCAAGCAAAAGCTTGATGAAGCAAAACTGAAGGCGCAATTAACGCTGGCGGGCTACAGCCATGTCACGCAAGTCGTCAGCCCAGGCGAATACGCGGTACGCGGCGGCTTGATTGATCTGTTCCCGATGGGCTCACTGGTGCCCTACCGAGTTGATTTGTTTGATGACGAAATCGACAGCATCCGCACTTTCGACCCCGACAGTCAGCGCAGTTTGTATCCAGTGCCTGAGGTTCGCCTGTTGCCAGGTCGGGAGTTCCCGATGGACGACGACGCTCGCACGCGCTTCAGGAACCGCTGGCGCGAGCTGCTGGATGGTGACCCGACCAAGAGCCGCATTTACAAGGACATTGGCAACGGAGTGGCCACCGCTGGTATTGAATATTACTTACCGCTGTTTTTTGAACAAACAGCGACTGTTTTCGACTACCTAGGCGCTGAAGCAACCGTCGTCTTGCACGGCGACCTGGAGCCCGCGTTTCAGCGCTTTTGGCAAGACACCAAAGACCGCTACCGATTGGTGAAGGACGCGCCTGACAGACCCGCGCTACCGCCAGAGTCGTTGTTTTTAACAGCAGAGCAGTTTTACGCGCAAGCCAATACGTATGCGCAGCTGGCTTTAAGGTCTGGCCTTGACGATGTAGAGCACAACACGTCCTTTCATAAGCTGGAAGAAATGGCCGTAATCCGCGGCGCAGAAGACCCGCTGACCCTTCTCAAAAGCCACATCAAAAACACGCCCCGGCGCGTTCTGATATTGGCTGAAAGCGATGGCCGTCGGGAAAGTTTGCTCGATTTTTTGCGTGCCAGCAGCGTTAGCCCGCCTGCGTTTGATTCACTTGAAGACTTCCAGACCAGTTCGGAAAAACTGGGTATTGCCACCGCAGCGTTGAATATTGGCTTCAGTTGGCTTGAAGGCAACATCGACTTCATTACAGAGACTGAACTTTTTGCCGCTGGTATGGCGGTGCGCCGTCGTAACAAGCGCCAGGAAAAAGTCAGCGATGTCGAGGCGTTGATCAAAGACTTGTCGGAACTGAATGTTGGCGACCCTGTGGTGCACAGCGCCCATGGCATAGGCCGCTACAAGGGGCTGATCAACATGGACCTGGGCCAGGGTCCCAATGAATTTTTGCACCTGCAATACGCAGATGATGCAACCTTGTACGTGCCCGTCAGCCAGCTGCAGCAGATCAGCCGCTACACCGGCGTAAGTAGCGACGAAGCGCCGCTGCACCGGCTGGGCGGGGCGGCCTGGGACAAAGCCAAGCGCAAAGCCGCAGAGCAGGTACGCGACTCTGCCGCCGAGCTTTTGAACATTTACGCCCGCCGTGCGGCCCGTGAAGGCCACGCATTCAGATATTCCCCCAACGACTACGAAAATTTTGCCAACGACTTTGGCTTTGACGAAACCGCCGACCAAAGCGCCGCCATTCATGCAGTGATTCAAGACATGATCTCGCCGCGCCCGATGGACCGATTGGTCTGCGGCGATGTGGGCTTTGGTAAAACTGAGGTTGCTCTGCGCGCTGCATTTATCGCCATTACTGGCGGCAAACAAGTCGCATTGCTCGCGCCCACAACGCTGCTTGCAGAACAGCACTTTCAAACCCTGTCAGACCGCTTTGCCAAGTGGCCCGTGAAAGTGGCCGAAATGAGCCGCTTCCGCTCAGCCAAAGAAATCACCGCAGCGATTAAAGGCATTGCTGACGGCACGGTTGACATTGTGGTCGGCACCCACAAGCTGTTGAGCAAAGACATCAATTTCTCAAGACTGGGTTTGCTCATCATTGACGAAGAACACCGCTTTGGCGTGCGCCACAAAGAAGCCATGAAGGCCATGCGCGCCGAAGTCGATGTGCTGACGCTGACCGCTACGCCGATACCGCGCACGCTCGGCATGGCGCTTGAGGGCTTGCGGGATTTGAGCGTGATAGCCACCGCTCCGCAACGCCGCCTTGCTATCAAAACCTTTGTGCGCAGCGAGAGCAATGGCGTGATACGCGAAGCGGTGCTGCGAGAATTGAAACGCGGCGGTCAGGTTTACTTTCTTCACAACGAGGTGGAAACGATTCAAAATCGGCGCGAAAAGTTAGAGGCGTTACTGCCCGAAGCCCGCATTGCAGTAGCGCACGGCCAAATGCCAGAGCGTGAGCTAGAGCGAGTCATGAAAGACTTCATCGCCCAGCGCTACAACCTGCTGCTTTGCTCTACCATCATTGAAACCGGTATTGACGTGCCTACAGCCAATACCATCGTCATGGCGCGGGCCGACAAGTTTGGCCTGGCGCAGCTGCACCAGCTGCGTGGCCGAGTGGGCCGCAGCCACCACCAAGCCTATGCGTATCTGATGGTGCCCGACATTGAAGGCCTGACCAAACAAGCCGGGCAACGACTTGAGGCGATTCAACAAATGGAAGAGTTGGGCTCTGGCTTTTATTTGGCCATGCATGACCTGGAAATACGGGGTACAGGCGAGGTGCTGGGCGAAAACCAATCTGGCAACATGATGGAGATTGGCTTTCAGTTGTACAACGAAATGCTGAGCGAGGCCGTGCGTTGCCTCAAGGCAGGCATTGAACCGGATTTGCTGAACCCGCTGACCGTGACGACTGACATCAATTTGCACGCACCCGCTTTACTGCCTGACGACTATTGCGGCGACGTGCACTTACGGTTGAGCTTTTATAAAAAACTCGCGACAGCAAAAAACACAGAGCAGATTGACGCACTGCTTGAGGAAATCATTGACCGTTTTGGCAAGTTGCCGCCGCAAGGCCAAACGTTAATCGATGTCCACCGCCTGCGGGTCATAGCCAAACCGTATGGCGTGGTTAAGGTAGATGCCGCGCCTGGCGTCATCAACATCACATTTAGAAAAGACCCGCCCATTGACTCGATGGCCATCATGCATTTGATTCAAAAAAACCGGCACATCAAGTTGGCGGGTAATGAAAAGCTGCGAATTGAAAAGGAGCTGCCTGAGCCCAAAGATCGCGCCCAAATGGTGCGTGATGTGCTGCGCAATTTGGGCGCGCCGACGGCTCCGGCCAGCGCACAATAAACCATCGCATAATAAAAACAGACACGGCTGACACCTGCGCCCTCATGTCTTTGCATGCTTTCTATTTTTGGATTATTTTTCTGGTGTCTGTATAGGCCTATCTCTCATTTAGTTTTTTTCAATCAATGAGGCATCATCAATAACACTTCTTTGCACTAACATTGCGGCGTCCATCAAAGAATTGCTGCGTTTTTAAACCCGACCACTTTTTTACAACTCCATAGGAATTCATATGTCATTGATCAACACCCCCATCGTCCCGTTTAAAACCACCGCTTACCTGAACGGCAAATTCATTGACGTTTCTGACGAATCCATGAAAGGCAAATGGTCAGTTCTGATTTTTATGCCAGCGGCATTCACGTTCAATTGCCCGACAGAAGTTGAAGATGCAGCCGACAACTATGCTGAATTCCAAAAAATGGGTGCCGAGGTGTACATCGTGACTACCGACACGCATTTTTCGCATAAGGTTTGGCATGAAACATCACCAGCCGTTGGCAAAGCCAAATTCCCGCTGGTAGGCGACCCAACGCACGTTCTGGCCAAAGCGTTTGACGTGTACATCGCTGAAGAAGGCTTGGCATTGCGCGGCACGTTCATCGTCAACCCAGAGGGCATGATCAAAACCATGGAAGTGCACTCCAACGAGATTGCCCGTGACGTGAAAGAAACACTGCGCAAACTCAAAGCGGCCCAGTACACCGCAGCCCACCCAGGTGAGGTTTGCCCTGCCAAATGGAATGAGGGCGCAAAAACGATTGCACCTTCGATTGACCTGGTTGGCAAAATCTAAAACGACTAAAAACAAGCCCGGGCGCTGCACATGCCTTGTGCGACCCGGGCTTTTTTATGCCTACTGACCCGTGAAATTGACCTTTGAAAGTAATTGATCATGCTCGACGAAGCCACCAAAGCCCAGCTGAAAAGTTATCTGGAACGCGCCACTGCACCCATCGAAATCGTCGCTTCGCTGGACGACAGCGCAGCATCCGGCGAGATGCAATCGCTGCTCAATGACGTGGCTGAGTCGTCACCGCTGGTCAAACTGACGGTCAGCCGCAACGATACCCACCGCAAGCCATCGTTTTCCATCAACCGCCCGAGTGAAAACCATGGCCCGCGGTTTGCAGGCTTGCCGATGGGGCATGAATTTACATCGCTGATCTTGGCGCTGCTACAAGTCGGCGGCTACCCGCCCAAGGTTGAAGAAGCCGTGTTGCAGCAGATTCGCGACCTTGACGGCAACTTTGAGTTCGAGGTCTATGTGTCACTGACCTGCCACAACTGCCCGGATGTTGTGCAGGCACTCAATGTGATGGCGGTACAAAACCCGCGCATCAAGGCCACGATGATCGAGGGTTCGCTTTTTCAGGAAGAGGTCAAGCATCGCGAAATCATGGCGGTGCCCACCGTCTTTTTAAACGGTGCTGAATTTGGCCAGGGACGCATGAGCCTGGAAGAGATTTTGGCCAAGATTGACACGAGCGGTGTGGCGCGGGAAGCCAAGAAAATAGATGCGAAGGACGCTTTTGACATGTTGATGGTCGGCGGGGGCCCCGCAGGTGCTGCCGCTGCGGTGTACGCCGCGCGCAAAGGCATACGGACCGGCGTAGTGAGTGAAAACATCGGCGGCCAAACGCTCGACACGCTCGGAATTGAAAACTACATTTCGGTCAAAGAAACCGATGGCCCCAAATTTGCACTGGCACTTGAACAGCAAGTACGTGGCTACAACGTCGATATCATGAACATGCAGCGTGCAAAGGCTTTGGTGCTGAATACAGGTTTGGACAAAAACCTGATTGAAGTGCAGCTCGAAAGTGGTGCAACCGTGCGAAGCAAATCGGTCGTCATTTCAACCGGCGCGCGCTGGAAAAACATCAACGTGCCTGGCGAACGCGAGTTTAAAAATAAAGGCGTCGCCTACTGCCCGCATTGCGATGGCCCTTTGTTTAAAGGCAAACACGTCGCTGTTATCGGCGGTGGTAATTCAGGTGTTGAAGCCGCGATTGATTTGGCCGGTGTGGTGGGCCATGTCACGTTGATTGAATACGACAAAGCCCTGCGAGCCGATGCAGTGCTGGTCAAAAAACTGCACAGCCTGCCCAATGTGACGGTCATTACCAGCGCGCAAACTACCGAAATCACCGGTGAGCAAAAGGTTAACGGTCTGGTTTACAAAGACCGGACGACGGAACAAGTGCACGTCGTGGCGCTTGAGGGTGTGTTCATTCAAATCGGCTTGGTGCCCAATACCGATTGGCTCAAGGGTGTGGTCGAGCTTTCAAAACACGGCGAAATCATTGTGGATGCCAAGGGCCAAACCTCAGTGCCCGGCGTATTTGCGGCGGGTGATGCCACAACAGTACCGTTCAAGCAAATCATCATTGCAGCTGGTGATGGAGCCAAAGCGGCACTTGGGGCTTTTGATCACTTGATGCGAACGTCGGCGCCCGCCTGACGCTTAAGTCTGACGCTAATACTCATTTTTAATCTTTCTCGCTTCCCGCTAACCTTAACTTTTAAAGAGACACCGATGAAACTTTTAACCCTAGGCTTGCTAACCTTGGCACTGAGCGGATGCGCAGGCATGCAAGTAAGCAACCCCACCGTGTCTATTCTGGTTGACCTTGACCCTGCAAGCACTGACCGAACCGTGATTGTTGAAAACATCACTGCCGACCTTGCAGGCCTGCTGTACACAGGTGACCGCGTGACCGGCAACATCTTGCGCCTTGACCCCAAGTCACCGAAGCCCGTGATAGTGGGCAAAATCGAGGCGCGTATCACTGACGGCAAAAAAGTCGATGCGTCACCAGGCGGCATTGCTTTTGATGCCAAAGGAGACTTGTATATCGCTGCTGGGCCCTTCAGTGAAGTGGTTCGCATTAAAGCCAGTGAATTGGATCCGGCCAAGCCCGGCGTGGCGCAAGCTTTTGCAACCGGCGTGCCCGGTGCCAACGGCATTGCGTTTGACAAAGCAGGCAACCTGTACGTGTCTGGCGGTGCCAGCGGTATTATTTACAGCGTAAGCCCAGCTGGCGGCGCGGCTCAAGTATTTGCACAAGTGGATAAAAACGTTCGTACGCTGCCCAACAGCACGGCAACCCAAGCGATTGTGGCCAATGGCCTTAAGTTTGATGCAGCCGGTGTTTTGCATATCGCTGACACGTCGCGCGGTGCACTATGGAAGGTTGTGATTGGCGCTGACGGCAAAGGCAGCAAACCTAGTTTGCTGGCGCAGAGCCCATTGTTAGAAGGCGCTGACGACATGGCGTTCAACAGCAATGGCGACGTTTGGGTTGCGGCTAACGAGCTCAACGCGGTTTTGTCGGTGTCTCCTGCAGGCGTGGTCAAAACGATTGCAAAAAATGACAGCAAGGGCCCATTAGAGTTCCCCGCCGCATTGGTGTTCGTGGGCAACATTGCCTATGTGGTCAACTTTGACGTACCCCGCCGCGACAATTTGGACGCAAGCGGCGTTACCGCAAAAGACGGCATTGGTGCGTCGATTGCACAGATTAAGTGACCACCCCAACAGAACTCTAAAAAGCACCTGATGGGTGCTTTTTTTAATTTTATTTGTTTAAGTGCTCTCCCCAGCCTAGCCTCAGTACCAGCTATGGCGACCGAAAAAGAATCACAATCGATGCTGTTGGTAGTTAAATCAATGGCGTAGGGTCATCGTTATTTTTGCTTGTCTTGCGCTGTCCGGGCATCGACAATATTGAATCAAAATTACAAAAGGAATGCCATGAAAGGCGACGCTCAAGTCATCATCCACCTGCAAGCTCAGCTTAAAAACGAGCTGACGGCCATCAACCAGTATTTTTTACACTACCGCATGTATAGGCACTGGGGCTTGGACAAGTTGGCAAAAAAGGAATACGAAGAATCCATAGGCGAAATGAAACACGCCGACCAATTGATGGACCGCATTTTTATGCTCGACGGCTTGCCTAATTTGCAAGACATGAGCAAGTTGCTGGTGGGCGAGACCGTGCCTGAGGCGCTAGCTTGCGATTTACAGTCTGAAATGGGTGCTCAAGCGACCATCAAGGCCGGGATTGCACACTGTGAGGCCGCACACGACTTTGTATCGCGAGATTTGCTCAAAAGCATATTGCACGATACCGAAGAGCACATCGACTTTTTAGAGACGCAGATTGAATTGATCAACAAGGTGGGACTGCCAAATTACCTGCAAAGCCAGATGGGTGAACTGAGCTGACAGGGCGATGGTTACGCCCCATGCAAGCAGGCCGTACCAATGTCCTTGAGGCCGGCGCAACCCGTCAGTGCCATGATTATTTCGAGCTCATCCCGCATCAACCGTATCAGGTGAGCCACGCCCATTGCACCGTCCGCAGCCAGCGCCCAAATGTAAGGGCGACCTACCAAAACTGCACTGGCACCCTGTGCCAGTGCAGCAAAGACATCTTGCCCCGTGCGAACACCACTGTCGAATAAGACCGGAACCTGACCGTTTACGCGTTGCACCACTGCGGGCAGGCAGTCAATGCTGGCAGGCGCGGCGGGCAACGTCCGGCTGCCATGGTTAGAAACCACCACACCATCGCAGCCCAAGTCCACCGCTTGCGCCGCATCATCCGGGTGCAGCATGCCTTTAACGATCAATGGCAACTTGGTTTGCCGTCTGAGCCAGGCCACGTCATCCCAGGTTGGCGCTTGGACCATTAAATTTCTAATACCAAAACCACCGGGTGACGCTTCTTGCAGTGCTGGCGCAAGATTCACCGCATGTATACCGGCTGGCAACTGCAGGCTGGCAACTTTCGCCGGCGCATCGACCGTGAGCACCACTGCGCTACAACCAGCCGACTCAGCTCGCTGCAGCAATTGGAGCGTCGCATCCTTGCCTGCTTGCCAATACAGTTGAAACCATGGCGCTGGTGCGGCATTAACCGCAGCAACCTCCTGATGGAAACAGGCAACAATGTCTTCAATCAAACAGCTGGCAAGGCTGCTGATCACCACCTGCGCACGCTGTGCGCTGGCAGCCATCGCACTGGCCAGTTCGCCGTCAGGGTGAAACAGCTTTTGATAGGCCACAGGTGCCAATATGATGGGGTGATCAAACGATTGCCCAAAGAGCGTTAATTGGGTGGAGAGACTCCGAAAGATTCGCAGCGGGCGCGGCATGAGAGCCACACGCTTTAAAGCCTGGGTATTGCGGTTCTCACCGGGATCATCAAGGTAGCGCCACACTTCGTTTGGCAGGCTTTTTTGTGCCTGCAGGCGATAGGCATCGAGATTTTGCAACACTAGTTTTCTGCCCAGAGCCGCAGCAGGTTTTGATACGTACTCGTCAGCGTTACCACCGGGGCTGTTTCGCCGTGCAACGCGCGCAGCTCAAGCAGTGCCATGTCCATGTCGTAAAGCAAACGCCTTTGGCTGGGGTCACGCACCATGCTTTGAATAAACATGAAGCATGACGTTCTGACTCCCTGCGTGACAGGGCTGACAGAATGTAATGACGACGACGGGTAAACCACCAGGCTACCAGCCCTGAGCTTGATGCCATGCTGACCAAAGGTGTCATGAATCGTTAAAACGCCGCCGTCGTAGTCTTCAGGGTCAGTCAAAAACAAGGTTGCGGATATGTCTGACCGAAGGGCATGGCCAGACACCATGCGCATAGCACTGTCTGCATGCATTCCGTAAGCGTTGCGCGTACCCGCATACCGGTTAAAGCCGGGAGGCGCGATTTTTAAAGGCAACGCTGCAGCAAAAAATAAAGCTGATTGACTCAACGCCTGCAACACCAGCTGCCTGAGGTCGCCCAGGCCGGCGGTGCCTTCTGCAAGCTGCAGATTGTTTTTAACCGTTGCGGCTTGTGGCCCTGCGGTAGCTTGCCCACTGCCCCAGGCCGCCGCATCAAGCCAGCTGCGCGCCTGTTGCAGCTCGATTGGACCGAGAACGTCGTCAATCGTTAGCAGCATGCTAAAGCTCTTGTTTGCTGTAGTGATGCCAATACTCTCATCAGCGTTAAAACTTGTATTCCCCCGTAACGACTGCGCTGCGTCTAGGCCCGGGCACCACAAAAGCGCCGTTGTCATACACGGCGTCGTAATAGGTCTTGTCAAAGACGTTTTTGATGTTCAACCTCAGCATCCATTTGCGGTATTCGTACTTGACCATCGCGTCCCATCGCACATAGGCCGGTGCGGTGTTGGGCTGATACACACCATTCAGCGTGGGCACTGCAGCGGCTCCACTTGGGTTGAAGGCTTGCCTTTCGCCCTTGATCTCAGCCCCGCCACCGACCTGCAGTTCCGTGTTGACCTGGTAGGTGCTCCAAAAATTCATGGTGTACTTCGGTGTGTTGCGCGCAGTTTGCCCAACATAACCTGCGTTGCCTACGGTGACGACACCGGTGGTGGCATTGATGTTTTCGGCCACTTCAAGAATTTTGGCATTCATAATCGCCACGCCTGAGAAAACCTCCCACTTTTCATTGATGCGACCTGCCGCCTCAAACTCTAACCCTGTGGTGCGCCGCTTTTTGGTAAGAATGGCGGCGGTTGAATCAAGGTCGCCGTTGCGCTCCCAGTCCTTGGTGGCGCGGTACAGTGCAGCGCGCAACGCCAAGTCACCATCAGCCAATAACCACTTCGCACCAAGTTCTACCACATGACTGCGCTCAGCTGGCTGCGGTTTGCTGGTCAGCTGGTATAAGTCAGCGGTAGGGCTAAATGAACTGCTTTTGGCCAGATAGTAATGGGCAGTTTCTGTCGGCTGATACGACACCGCCGTACGGTAGCTGTTTTCGCCAAACTTCAACTGCGGTGACGTGACACTGCTGTACTGCGCATCCATCAAGTCCCGGCGCACACCGGCTGTAACCTTCCATTTTGGTACAAATTCAACCGCGTCCTGTACATAGATAGCTTGGGACTTGCTGTTAAACCGATTCGGCGTGCCAGCCACCGACGACTGGTACGGAACGTAGGCTGGTACCGACGTTGTACCGTTGTTTTGCAGCGTACTGCGATAGCTGTCTTCCTTTAAATACTCAAACCCTGCAAGCGCCTCGTGCTTCATGCCGAAGGCAGTGAACTTGGTATTCAGGTCTGACTGCAGGGTCAATGTTTTGTAGTTGGATGTGCGCGTTTGATTGCCGCCCGCGCCGCCCAAACTGTCGGGCGGCGCGGTCAGGTTGGGCGTTTTGGCCCAGTAGCTGCGGTCATAGTCTGCGTTGCGCAATTGGGTTCTGAGCTGGGTGTTGGGTGAAAAGCGGTACTCGTTGATCAGCGTTGTCATGCTGGTCTTGCTTTTGTCAAAGTTGCTCTCGTTTCCCCAAAAATAACTGGCGGGCAATATTGACGACGGTGCCCGCGTGGCAGGGTTAAACGACACCCCGTAGTCAGGGTTGTCGTTGGTGCTTGAACGTTGGTAGTTCACCCAAAACTGGTTGTCGGTTCGCAAATTTAAACCCAAACTTACCGCGACGCCTTTGCGGTGAATCTCTGGCTCAGAGCCCGTTGCAGGGTTAGACCGCCAGCTACCTTCATCACGCTTCATCAGATTGACACGTATACCCGTACTTTCGCCCAGAGGTTTATTGATGTCTGCTGACATATCCTGGTAACCGTTATTGCCCACGCTGCCCGTGAGCTTGTATTGCTCCATGCGTTGTGGCGTTTTACTGACTTGGTTAATTACGCCACCAGCCTGCCCACGCCCAAACAGCATCGCACCTGCACCGCGCAGTACGTCAATTTGCTCCAGGTTAAAAGTTTCTCGGTTGTACTGTGCGGTGTCACGAATACCGTCAAGGTATAAATCTCCAAATGTATAAAAGCCGCGCAGGTTCATGTTGTCGCCAGAGCGCCCGCCCTCTGCTGCGTTAAACGACAACCCGGAAACGTTTCTCAAGGCTTCTTTGAGGGACCCGACGTGTTGCTGCTCTAACAAGGCACCGGTGATGGTGGTGACAGCCTGGGGTATATCCTGCGGGTCTTGCAGTGTCTTGCCAACCCGGGTCGTTGTTGCGCGTACACCGTCAGGCTTGTCCGCGTCGGCTTTGACATCTACGGTTGGTAAAGTTTTGGCTTGCTCGGGCGCTGCTTGCTGAGCCATCACCAACGATGAAGCGCCAGCCAGCATGAACGCTCCCAGCGGTAGCAGCTTTAGGGTTGGCCTTGGCTTTGGCTTTGGCTTCGGTATCAAATCTGGCATCCGTGTTGAATGACTCAAGTTCAATACCGCTTGTTGAGCCGGGCGTTGTCGAAACTGAGTAGGTTTCACGCGAGAAGCTGCTTGTCCGGATGCGGGGATTTTTGACGGTGAGCGCGGCATTTATTTGACCTGGTGGAATGTCCGAGGGTTAAAAAAGCTGGCTGGTGCTTCGCGGTGAAACAAGTGGCTTGCTGCTTGAACGTATTTGAGACGTTGTACAAATTGTAAATGAGAACTATACGCATTCTCAAATTTAACCTGAAAATTGATCAGCTGGGCAACCGATAAAACACGACACAAACTATTTCGCACTGCATTAACCATCCCACCCGAGCAGCCGCGGATAAATAAAACAGTAAGATTTGTAAATGCGACTAATTCTCATTTATACTCAAGTTTGTTTTTAACTTACCAGCAAGCCAAATCATGATTGTTTGCATCTGCCGCAGAGTCTCAGACAGCCAAATTGTTCGCCACGCTCGTGCGGGCATGGGCTTTGACGAGATTCAGTTCGAACTGGGGGTCGCTACCCAGTGCGGCAAATGTGAAGGTTGTGTACGAGACGTGGTGGCCCAATGCAGTGCTCACTGCCCGCAGGCCAACATCCAGCTAGCCGACCACATTCAAGGCAGCAACGCATGGCAACCCTCGATTTTCTAGACACTACCTTTTACTTGGCTTTGCCCATCAGCTTGCTGATGGTGCTTGGCAGCGCATGGTGGGTGTTTCGTAAATAGGTCTGCGCCCCTGCTGGTCACGGTTAGAGGCAAATGACGTACAAATTTACGCCACTTTGTTGCGTTTACCCGCGTTAAGATGACGTAATCGACTATTTGTACTTCACCAATTTAACTTCTCACCACGTAAAGAAGCCTGTGCCTGCCATCAATCGTCACGCTGTTATTGCCTTATCGGTCGTGTTGTTGCACATTGGCTTTGTTTACGTGTTGTACGCTGGACTGTTGGCCCGTGCGGTCGAGCTCGTTGTGCCAGTGGCGGTTTTGTCGCAGTTGATTGAGCCGCCCAAACCCAAGGTGGCGCTGCCGCCTCCTCCGCCACCTGCCCCACCGCCTGCGCAGCTTAAAAAAGCGGTGACCAAAGCCGCCACAGCAGCCGCACCGCTGCCAGCAGCCATTCAAGACCCTACCCCTGCAGCCAACGCACCAATCGGGGTAACGACACCTCAGCCGACGCCTGCCCCAACTGCAGCGCCAGTAGCAGTCGCAGCAACAGTGCCAGCGCCTGTTGCAGCGCCCGCGTCGCCAGCTGTGCAGTTGCCGTCCAGCGATGCGGACTATCTGCAAAACCCAAAACCTGCTTACCCGTCCATCAGCCGCCGTTTAAACGAGCAAGGTCGTACGACAGTGCGCGTATTGATTGGCGCAGACGGCCTGCCGCAGCGCGCAGAAATCAGTAAATCAAGTGGCTTTACCCGGCTAGATGAAACAGCATTGGCCACCGTGATGCGTTGGCGATTTGTGCCTGGCAAACGCGGCGGTGTGGCAGAAGCCATGTGGTTTAACGTGCCCATCAATTGGGTACTAGAGTAGTTTTTTATTCAGGAGTATTTCAATGAATTCGCAATTCGGTTTGGCTAACGTCTGGTTGCAAGGCGATATCGTCACCAAATCAGTGGCCACCTTGCTGCTCATCATGTCGCTGGCTTCATGGATGGTCATCATCATCAAAACCCTGGACTTGCTCAAATACAAACGTATTGCTAAAAATTCTGAAGATTTTTGGCACAGCGAAAACTTTTCTGCGGGGCTGACCAAATTAGAAAGTGACCCGGCCAACCCGTTTCGCCAATTGGCGCTCGTTGGCCAAGAAGCCACCCTGCACCACCGCAGCACCAAGGCACAACTGCATGACACGCTTGACCTGAGCGATTGGGTCACCCGCACGTTACGCAACTGTATGGACGAATTTACTGGCAAGTTGCAGTCCGGTTTGGCCATACTGGCTTCGGTTGGCTCCACCGCGCCATTTGTAGGTTTGTTTGGCACAGTTTGGGGCATTTACCATGCACTGCTGGCGATTGGCGCAGCTGGACAGGCAACGATCGACAAAGTTGCAGGGCCAATTGGTGAGTCACTTATCATGACGGCTCTTGGCCTGGCGGTGGCCATCCCGGCCGTTCTTGGCTACAACGCGCTGGTGCGTGGCAACAAGGGTGTGCTACAAAAACTCAGCCGATTTGCGCATGATTTGCATGCCTACTTTGTGACAGGTGCCCGGGTTAGTTCGGGCACAGCTCACGTCATCACCCTGAAAAAAGCCTGACTGGAGCAGCACCATGGCCTTTGGTACCCAAGATCTCAATGCTGGTAGCGATGACGAGATCATGAACGAAATCAACATGACGCCTATGGTTGACATCATGCTGGTGCTGCTGATCATCTTCATCATCACAGTTCCGGTCATGAAGCACGCTGTCAACATTGACCTGCCGCGCGCCAACAATGAGGCCCAGCAAACGTTGCCTGAAACCATCCGACTGTCGGTCGACGCACAAGGTACCTACTTTATGAACGACACGCCCACAGCCGATGCTGATTTGCAGCTGCTGTTTAAAGCTGCAGCTGCCCAGAACCCCCAGCCCGAGCTGCACATTCGAGGCGACAGGGCGGTGCGTTACGAGCGCGTGGCTCAAGTCATGGCAGCGGCACAACTGGCGGGGTTGCGCAAAATCGGTTTCATCACTGAGCCCAAAAATTAACCGGGTAAATGAATCGTTTTATACTAAATTGCTTTACTTTTAATTGAGAATGGTTATCATTAACTCTATCATCAGCCATCAGACGCATATGAAGCCGAACCCGCAGCAACCCACCAGCCCGCACGCTCAGACGTTGCCAGAACGTGCGGGCACAGACCAAGTCCGCATGAACAGCACGGACATACTGCGCGGCCAAAAAACAGTCGCCATTGACCACAATGGTGCAACTTACAAGCTTCAGGCGACGCGCTTGGGCAAGTTGATTTTGACGAAATAGTTTCATCGTGGGGCGACCGGGGCTGCAAAGCTATTGCCAGCAGGCTCCAAGGTCGCTTTTGCCAGCCACGAACCCGCTCGTCAGCAATGATCAGCAGGTTGTTTAGCCAGGCTTTTTTTGACGGCTTGAAAGCGTCGCTTTTCTACAAACCAATAGCGGCAATGCCCGCCCGTGCGATTTGCGCGTCCTCATTGGACTTCACACCACTTACCCCAACAGCACCCAGGCACTCCCCATCCTTCATGATGGGCACGCCGCCCTCCAGCATGCCGTGAATGGTGGGCGCGCTTAAAAACGAAACACGGCCACCGTTGATAACGTCTTCGTAAACCTTGCTTTCCCGGCGACCCAGAGCAGCTGTATTGGCCTTAGCAGGTGCAATGTGGCTAGAGACCGGTGCAGCGCCGTCTAGTCGCTGCAGATGCAGCAAGTGTCCGCCATCGTCAACGATGGCAATCGTGACTGCCCAGTTGTTTCTTAAGGCCTCAGCCTCGGCAGCGGCAGCAATGGCTTTCACATCGGCAAATTCAAGCGTGGTTTTAGATTTCATGTTCAATCAGTGAGTTAAAAACGAAGCTTAAGCATACGCAACATTTGCCTCGAAATGCGTTCTGTCAGGTTTTATGTCATGTTGAATTCAACAAATCAGCCGGTACATAGCGCCGTGCGCGGTACGCAAAAGTAAACCACTTTGCTTTTTGTGGGATTGCATTGCAAAACCACTACCGCGCCCTAAAATCCTGTCTGTCAGCATTTGCTGGCTCACTGGGGCTTACTTTCATGATTGAAAACGTTCAGACTGCTCAAAGCATTGGTTACGGCACCACACCTGCCGAGCGTAACAAGGTCTTACGCAACACCTATTGGCTGCTGGCGCTGAGTTTGCTGCCCACCGTGCTGGGTGCATATATCGGCGTTGCAACAGGCATTACGGCCAAACTGACAGGTTTTATGGGCCTGATTGTGTTCATGGCGGGCGCATTCGGCTTTATTTACGCGATTGAGAAAACCAAAAACTCTGCCCTCGGTGTGCCTGTGTTGTTGGGCTTTACGTTCTTTATGGGCTTGATGCTGTCTCGCATGATTGGCATGGTGCTGGGTTTCAGCAATGGTGCCTCGCTGGTCATGACAGCGTTTGCCGGTACAGCCGGTGTGATGGTCGTTATGGCCAGCCTGGCAACCGTGATCAAACGTGACTTGAGCGGCATGAGCAAATGGTTGTTTGCAGGTGCATTGATTATCTTGGTGGCGGGTGTCATCAACGTATTCGTTGGCTCCACAGCACTGATGGCAGTGATCAGCACGTTGGCAATTGCCGTGTTCAGTGCTTTCCTGTTGTATGACTTGAAACAGGTCATGGACGGCGGCGAAACCAATTACATCAGCGCGACCCTGGCAATTTACCTTGACCTTTTCAATATCTTCCAAAGCTTGCTGGCTCTGCTGGGCATCTTTGGTGGTGACCGCGACTGAGCATTCATCGAAAAGCAAGAAAAAGAGCCTTTGGGCTCTTTTTTTATGCCCGGTCGAAGACCGCAATGCTTTCAACGTGCGCGGTATGCGGAAACATATTCACCACACCCGCAGCCGTACAACGGTAGGCCCCGCCGCCCTTCTCATCGTTGACTAGCACGCCAGCATCACGCGCCAAGGTAGCCGGGTTGCAGCTGACGTACACAATGCGCTTAGGCAGTACCCAGTCGCCAAGTTGCAAGCTTTGCTGGTGAATACCGTCATCACACGGCACGCCCGTGATGATCTGGTGATGCAGCGCGATCAACGATTTAAACAATTCAAACGCACCTTCGCGCGGCGGGTCTACCAGCCATTTGTCGGCTGCGCCATCTTTGACCAGCATGGCAGGGGTCATCTCAAACAGGTTACGCGCTATGAAAGTAGTAGCTGCTGGCCCATGTTTTAATGGGGCCAGGGTCTTATTTGCCTCATAATTTGATTCGTGATTTGATTTGTGGTTAGCGCGCGCACGCGCCACCAGCACCTCGCTGCCTTCCACGCCCAGCACGGCGCGCGCGCGTGTTGCCAGCGGCAGTGTGAAATTACCCAGCCCGCAAAACCAGTCAATCACCCGCTCATGCTGCTGCACATCTAAAAGGCGAAGCGCACGCGACACCAGCACCTGATTGATGTGGGGGTTGACTTGGGTAAAGTCTGTCGGTTTAAACGGCATAACCACAGCAAACTCAGGCAGCGCGTAGCTAAGCTGCTGCACACCCTCGTCAAGTAAAGCCACCGTTTCCAGACCACCGGGCTGCAACCACCACTGCAAACCTGGGTTGGCGACGGCAAAGTCGCGCAGCTTGCTTTTGTCGCTTTCGCTCAGGTCCTGCATATGACGCAGCACCAGCGCCGTGATCACATGCGAGTTCATGTCACCGCACGCGAGTTCAATTTGCGGCACCGTTTCTCTTGCGTCCAGGCTCGCAATCAGCGCCCTGAGTGGCATCAGCATGCGGCTGACGTGCGGCGGCAGCACTGCGCAGCTTTGCATGTCGGTCACGTAGCTGCTTTTGCGCTCATGAAAACCCACCAACACTTCGCCCTTTTTACGCACATACCGCACCGACAAGCGCGCCCGGTAGCGGTAGCCCCAAGCCGGGCCTTCAATCGGCCGCATCAAGTAATCCGCTTTCAGCTTACCGATGTGCTGCAGATTGTCTTCCAGCACCCGTTGTTTAACCGCTACCTGCGCGCCAACGTGCAAATGTTGCATTTTGCAGCCGCCACAGGCGCCTGTGTGCGTCCCAAAATAGGCGCAGCCTGGGGTTACGCGCTGGGATGATTCACGGTGAATATGCATCACCATGGCTTTTTCAAACGACGGCTTTTTGCGGTACACGTTGGCTGTCACGACCTCGTACGGCAACGCACCTTCAATAAAGACGACCTTGCCATCGTCACGGTGGGCGATACCCTGGGCTTCAATGTCCAGCGACTCTACGGTGAGCAGATCGGGCAGATATGGCTGTTTGTCAGCGTTGTCAAGCACAGGCACTTACCTGGCGGGTAAATACTTGGCAGGGTCAACCGGTTTGCCCTGACGGCGAATCTCAAAATGAAGCTTTACTCGGTCGGCGTCGCTGCTGCCCATTTCCGCTATTTTTTGACCTTTTTTCACTGTTTGGTCCTCCTTGACGAGCAGCGTCTGGTTGTGTGCGTAAGCAGTCAGGTAAGTGTTGTTGTGCTTCAAGATGATCAAGTTCCCATAGCCACGAAGTCCTGCACCGGCATACACCACCCTGCCGTCGCCCGAGGCAATGATTGGGTCGCCCGCTTTGCCATCAATGTCGTAACCCTTGTTTTTAGCTTCGTCGAAGCCGGCAATGAGTTTGCCTTGTGCGGGCCAAATCCATGCAATTTCATCTTCGCCATTGGCTGGCTGTGAACTGCTGGCTACTGCTGCAGGTGCAGGCGCTGAGGCAGCGCTGACCGGACGCGCAGGTGGCGCGGATAAGGGAGGCAGAACGGACGTCGTCGTGGTCGCAGTGCCAGAAAGAACGGGGCGCGTAATCACCAGTGGGTTGTCAGTGGCGGGCGGCACGATGCGAAGCACTTGCCCGACTTCAATCAGATTGGGGTTTTCCAGATTATTCCAGCGCACAATGTCACGAAAGTTTTGCCCTGTGTCTAAGCCAATGCGAATTAGCGTGTCGCCGGGCTTAACGGTGTAATACCCAGGCTTGCCAGCGTTTTCAAACCCGGGTAGCTGCCGCGCACCCGACATATCTACCGGGGCAGGCGCGCTGCCAGGGACCTGGCGCGATGTGCTGCTACCGCGATCTTCAACGGGCGCAGGCGTCAACGAGCGCGAGCTGCAGCCTGCGGCGAGCAGCATGCTGACGGCTAGCAAAACGTACAGCGCGGTTTGGGGGATTAAACGCATGGTTTCCTGCCTGTTATCTTTTAAATATCGAGAAGCGCTTTTCAGCTTGTGCCCGATTTTAAAGGCACAAAGTGAACCGCTTCAAGCAAGGTCTGGCTGATGCCTTTGTCAGTCTTGTCCACCACAACCAAGGCCTGCGAACCATTTAGCCCCTGCACTGGCGCCACCAATCTGCCGCCTATGGCCAGTTGGTCGAGCCAGCACTGCGGCAGAGCCTCGCCGCCAGCAGCGGCAATGATGGCCGCATACGGCGCGCCCTTGGCGTAACCTGCCATCCCATCACCAAATAGCAGGTGCAGATTGGCCACTCGCAGCGGGCGCAGATTGTCACGCGCCCGATTGTGCAAGCCCCGCAGGCGCTCGATGCTGTAGACCTCGGTGGCCAATTGGGCAAGCAACGCAGCCTGGTAGCCGCAACCGGTGCCAATTTCTAGAACACGACCGAGTTTGCCGTCGTGGTCTTTGATCAATAGCTCCAGCATGCGGGCCACCACATTCGGTTTGCTGATGGTTTGCCCCAGCCCAATCGGCAGGCTGGTGTCTTCGTAGGATTGGTTAACCAACGCTGAATCTACAAAACGGTGCCGCTCCACCTGACCCATGGCTGTGAGCACGCGGCGGTCACACACGCCTTGCGCAGCCAGCTTTTGCACCATTCGCGTGCGTACTGCTAAGGAGTCCATCCCCAAACCACTGGCTGGACTTGGGTTTAACTTCTCATACTCGTTTTTTTTAAATTTTAGGCCACTTGCCGCTGTATTAACTACGTTTACAGCTACTTTTTTAGTAGCGTAAGTCGGGCTTGTTGACCCGGAAGTCGCCGACAACCGCAACGGAAAACCCGGCCTGCGGGCAGCGTTAACTGGTTTCATGCGCTGGCGCGTTCCAAGTCAGCGATACGCTGAGCCCAATGTGGCAACTGCGCATGCTCGGTCAGATCGACGTGCAGCGGCGTGATGCAGACATGACCCTGAAGCGCCGCATGAAAATCTGTGCCGTCGCTGTCGTCTTTGGCAGCACCCGCACCGCCTATCCAATACATGGTCTCGCCGCGCGGGCTGGTTTGGGTAATGACTTTTTCAGCCGAATGCCGGCGACCCAGGCGCACGACTTTGGTTTCTTTGAGCTCGGCGTCTGGAAGGTTGGGGATGTTCACATTGAGCAGCCAAGGATGACCCCGGTGCTTGGCGCCGTCCACATTCGTTTCAATCGAAGGCATCAGTTGCTGCACCAATGCCCGCGCTCGCCTACCAGCCGCATCAATGTTTGCCCAGCCTTTTTCTGTTTGTGAAAAGGCAATGGCCGGTATGCCGAACAGATACCCCTCCATGGCGGCACCCACTGTGCCGGAATAAATCGTATCGTCTCCCATATTGGCACCGTTGTTGATGCCCGACACCACCAAATCTGGCCGGTAGTTGAGCAAGCCGGTCAGCGCAATGTGAACACAGTCAGCTGGTGTGCCGTTGATGTACCTGAAGCCATTGGCAGCCGTCTGCACATACATCGGCGTGTGCAGTGTCAACGCGTTGGACTTGGCACTGTTGTTTTGCTCCGGGGCCACCACCTCTACGTCGGCGATGTCTTTTAGCGCTTCATACAAGGCAACAATGCCCATCGCTTGGTAACCGTCATCGTTGCAAATAAGAATTTTCATGCTTTTGATTTTAGGTCACAGGCGTGACAAGACGTGACCGTCTGACCAGTAACCTGCCTATGATTGACCACTGATCAAACTATGGAGAACCCCATGCATGCCTGGCTTTGTGAAAACCCTACGGGTGTAGACGCCCTGACTTGGCAAGCGCTGCCCACCCCTGCGCCAAAAGCTGGCGAAGTCTTGATTGAGATCAAGGCCGCATCGCTTAACTTTCCCGACCTGCTGATCGTTCAAAACAAATACCAGATGAAGCCGCTCCTGCCGTTTGTGCCGGGTTCCGAATACGCGGGCGTGGTGCAGGCGGTGGGCGAAGGTGTCAAGCACTTGGCCGTCGGCCAGCCCGTAGCCTGCTTGTCAGGCACTGGCGGTTTTGCTACCCACACCATTGCACCCGCAGCCATGTGCATGCCGTTGCCAGCAGGATTTCCGTTCGTTGATGCAGCGGCCTTCATCATGATCTACGCCACATCGCACCACGCATTGGTGGACCGGGCGCAGCTCAAAGCAGGTGAAACTGTATTGGTACTGGGCGCCGCGGGCGGCGTGGGCACATCTGCCATACAAATCGCCAAAGCAGTCGGCGCACGCGTGATAGCTGCCGCATCCACCGACGAAAAATGCACCCTGTGCAAGTCCATCGGTGCAGATGACACCATAAACTACGCGACCAGCGACTTACGCGAGCAAATCAAAGCACTGACAAATGGCAAAGGCCCCGACGTGGTGTACGACCCGGTAGGCGGAGACTACACCGAGCCCGCCTTTCGTTCAATTGCTTGGCGCGGCCGCTACTTGGTGGTGGGTTTTGCGTCTGGCCCTACGCCCTCACTGCCGCTGAACCTACCTTTACTCAAAGGCGCGTCCATCGTCGGCGTGTTCTGGGGCGGCTTTGCCAAAGCCGAGCCCAAAGCCAACGCTGCCATGATGGCCGAGCTGGCCAGCTGGTACGGCCAAGGCAAGATAAAACCCGTGATTGACCGAACTTTACCAATGGCTGATTTGAAAACAGCTTTCGCGCACATGGGTTCGCGCGGGGTGATGGGTAAGCTGGTGATGGTGAATTAGGTTTCGCCAGCTCAATACAACCAAATAAAAAGCCCGCTTGCCAAATAGACAAGCGGGCTTTAATTTATATGGGGTGGCTGATGGGGCTCGAACCCACGACAACAGGAATCACAATCCTGGACTCTACCAACTGAGCTACAGCCACCACGATGCTTATTATAGCGGCTACTGTGTGGTGGTGGCCTCGGTGCTTGACATTTGATCAGCTTTTACGCGGATCGGTTTGGCTACTTTTATTTCAGTTTTGAAGCGGTCTTTTAGCGTGTTGTAGTAAGCCATGCTTTCAGCTGATGTCCACCATTGGGTGTACTGCAAGCGTTCTTGTTTGGCTGTCGCGTCCGGGGAAACGTCTCGTGGCAACACTTTTAGCACCTTGACAATCACATACCCTTGCGCACCCAGGTCAACACCGACCAGTGCGGGCAAGGCCGTTGCATCGGCGCGCAGCGCTGCATCAACAACTTGCAAAGGTTGTTTTTGCGGCTGGTCGCGCGACACAGCCAGCGACTCTGGCAAGATTGCCGTAGCCGGGGCAGCTTTCCAGGCGGCGAGCTGCGCAATGCCTTCTTTGCGCGCAGTTTCTGCGCCACGAGCGGCTACCCACCGCTGGCGTACCATATCTTTGACTTCAGCCAGCGGTCGGGTGCGTGCTGGTGTGTATTGCGTGATGCGGCCGGAGATCAATTGGTTGGAAGCGACTTCTATCGCCTCGGTATTGCGCTTTTTCTCAATCGTGTCGGCAGCGAAAATAGCATTCAGGAATTTGGGATTAGCAAGCGCGCCAAGCGTGCCTGGTGCGGGCTGACGCGTCACGCCAGTCGCCGTTTTTATTTCAAGCTTTAAACGGTCGGCCGTGGGCTTCAGGCTGTCGGCTTGTTCATAAACGGCGTTCGTAAAGCCTTCTGCTGTTTCGGTGAATTTCTTTTGTGCCTGCTGCTTTTTGATGTCTGCCTCCAATTCAGGCTTCATTTCTTCAAAACTGCGCTGTTTAGGTGCTTTGATGTCCGTCAGCTTGATGATGTGATAGCCGAACTCCGACTCCACCACTTCACTGATGTCGCCCTTTTGCATGGCAAAAGCAGCATCGGAAAACGGTTTGACCATGGCGTCGCGGGCAAAAAAGTCAAGGTCGCCGCCCGTTGATGCAGAACCCGGATCTTGGGAGTTTTTGCGTGCGAAATCGGCAAACGCATCAGGCGACTTTTTAACCTGGGCAAGCAGTTCGCCAGCTCTGTTTTTCGCTTTCTGCCGATCAGCTTCGGACGCGCTTTTCGGTGACGCGATCAGTATATGACTGGCACGGCGCTCTTCTTTGCCGCTTAACCGCTGTGCGTTCTGGTCGTAATAGCTTTTAAGTTCCGCTTCCGCGACGACGACACTTTTCTTGAGGGTCTCGACGTCAAACAACACATATTCAATGTTGGCCTGCTCAGGTGCTTGAAACAAGGCGGCGTTTGCTTTGTAAAACTGTTCGAGGTCAGCATCGGACGGATTGAGTTTGGCAGCGTAGTCTGCGGTTGCAAAACGAGCTATTTGGATGTCTCGCTTTTCAAAATAAGCGTTTAAGGCAGTGTCTGCCGCCACATTTGAAGAAAATCCCGTGCCCATCACGCCGGTTAATACTTGCCGTGTCGACAGGTCGGCGCGCACATTGGCTTCAAACATTTCGGGACTCATACCTTGGGCGCCCAACAATTGCTTGTAACGTTGCATGTCTAAGGACCCGTCAGGCCGCCGCAAAGAGGCTATTTCAGGGCTGTTTTGTAGTTCTCGCGCCAGACGCTGGTCACTGGTATTGAGCTTTAGCTTGTTTACTGCTGCGGTTAGAACACGGTCACGTACCAATCGCTCGAGCGTTGCGTACCGGGCTTCGGGTGAATCGAGTAATTTGGCGTCCAACGACGGCATGGACGCTTTCAGTTTGTCAACCTCGCGCAAATGCGCACGGTCCCATTCGCTTTGGAAAATCTCCTGCCCGTCTACTTTAGCAACCACCGGGCTTTTGTCTTGGGACTTGCTGTACCCATCAAGACCAAACAAAATGAAGGACGGCACGATCAACAAAAAGAGCAGACCCATGGTGATCTTGGTGTGCTTGCGAATGAAATCAAACATCAGAAAAGTCCTGTGGGCAATCAGAAAAGTAAATACACCATAAACGAAAAAGGCGAACCAGATGTTCGCCTTCGTGCAAAATTAAAAAATGTCAAAGCGGGTGGTGGGTGCTGACGGGCTCGAACCGCCGACCTACGCCGTGTAAGGGCGCTGCTCTACCAACTGAGCTAAGCACCCCGCCTTGACTGTTTTAATTTCTCAACATTATTCCCATCTCAGTTCAAAGCATCCTTGAGCGCTTTGCCCGGACGAAACTTCGGAACTTTGGCGGCTTTGATTTTAATCGCATCGCCAGTACGTGGATTGCGGCCAACACGAGCAGCACGCCGAGTCACCACAAAGCTACCAAAACCGACCAGAGACACAGAGCCTCCTTTTTTCAGGGTAGTTTTAACCGCGCTGATGGTGGATTCTAACGCCCGAGTTGCTGCGGCTTTGGATATATCAGCGTGTTTGGCGATGTGTTCGATCAGTTCTGTTTTATTCACAAGCGGTGCCTCATGGGGTGGTTGGTCTGTTTGTCTTTTAAAAAGCTGATTTCAGGAAATCCACCACTACTTCAGCTAATCTCAATTGGCTAAAGTGTGGCCGGTCAAATTTATCAAGTGCATTTTCGAGGAGCAATTTGCGTACCTGAACTTTCAAGCAAAACCATAACCATTGATACCGATGTACCTGTCATGCCTTTACTTCTACTGTTGGTTTTTGTCCGGTGTTTCGTCAGCAACGCCCCAAATTCTAGTCGCTTTTTTGGACGCTCCAGCGCAGCAGCTGGGGCGTCTTTGTAATTTTTGTCCTAGACAAAAGCTCACCTTGACCCATAACGTGGTGGCGTCAGCCCACTGCGGCAGCGATCGCCTTGCCCATGTCAGACGTCGAAGCCGAGCCGCCCAGGTCGGGTGTACGCGGTGTGCCACTGCCTGGCGCCAACACATTTTCAATCGCGCTTAACACAGCGTCGTGAGCTTCTTTGTGACCCAAAAACTCCAGCATCATGGCGCCGCACCAAATCTGCCCAATCGGATTGGCAATCTGTTTGCCAGCAATGTCAGGCGCCGAGCCATGCACTGGCTCAAACAGCGACGGGAACTTGCGCTCTGGGTTCAGGTTGGCGCTGGGCGCGATTCCAATCGTCCCCGTGCAGGCCGGACCGAGGTCGCTCAGAATGTCGCCGAACAAGTTACTGGCTACAACCACATCAAAAAAGTCTGGCCTTTGCACAAAATGAGCGGTCAAGATGTCAATGTGGAATTTATCAAGCCGTATATCTGCGTAATTTTTCGCCATTTCGGCCACACGCTCGTCCCAATAAGGCATGGAGATGGAAATCCCGTTGGACTTGGTCGCGCTGGTCAGATGCTTTTTTGGCCGCGCCTGCGCCAGCTCAAACGCGAACTTGAGGACGCGGTCCACCCCAATTCGGGTAAACACAGATTCCTGCACGACAAACTCACGCTCAGTGCCCGGAAACGCCCTGCCGCCGATGCTTGAATATTCACCTTCGGTGTTTTCACGGACGATGTAAAAATCAATCTCGCCGGGTAAGCGAGGCGTGCCGTCCCGGCGAACCACCGGGGCGATGATGCCAGGCATCAAGCGTGCTGGCCGCAAGTTGATGTATTGGTCAAATTCACGGCGAAACAAAAGCAACGACCCCCAAAGCGACACATGATCAGCAATTTTGTCGGGCCAACCCACCGCACCGAAATAAATCGCGTCGTGGCCACCGATCTGATCTTTCCAGTTGTCAGGCAGCATCTGCCCGTGCTTCTCGTAATAGTCCCAGCTTGAAAAATCAAAGTGGTCAAACTGCAGATCAATGCCGAATTTGCTGGCAGCAGCTTCCATCACGCGAATGCCCTCGGGCATGACCTCTTTTCCAATGCCGTCGCCGGCAATCACGGCGATACGTTTTTTACTCATGGTTTTTCCTTTAAGTGACAGTTGTTTCAGCTTTTAAAAAAACTCAAGGCTTCGGGAATCAAAATTCCGGGTGCCTCTTCCGCAATGTAGTGGCCACAGGGCAAGCTGTTGCCCGTCACTTGCACGGCCCTGTCGCGCCACAGCGCCATCACGTCAAAACATTGGCCCACCGCGCCGTATTCAGCCCATAACACCTTAAGAGGCTGCGTCAGTTTTTTGCATGCAGCAACATCGGCCCGGTCAAGTACCAAGTCAATGCTGTTTGATGCGCGGTAGTCTTCGCAAATGGCGTGTGCCGTCCCACCCGTTTGTATACAGCGTTCATATTCAGCCAGTGCTTCGGGTGCAAACGCAGCCAGACCTGCATGCCGCCTGCCCATCACGCTGCGCAGGTAGCGCACGGGGTCTGACTCAATCAGCACTTCAGGCAATGGCGGCGGCTGAATCAGAAAAAACCAGTGCCAGTACGCTGTCGCGAAGGCTTGCGTGGTGTTTTCGTACATCGCCAGCGTAGGAGCAATGTCCAGGAGCATCAGCCGCGTGATGGACGCCGGGTGATCAAGCGCCAGTCGATGCGCTACACGGGCACCCCGGTCATGCGCCAGTACACCAAAGCGTTCAAAACCATAGTGCTGCATGACAGCTAGGGCATCCCGAGCCATGGCGCGCTTGGAATAGGCTGCATGTTCAGCATCGCTTGCAGGCCGCACTGAATCACCATAGCCCCGCAAGTCCATCATCACCACGCTAAAGTGTCTGGCCAGTGCAGGGGCAACCGAATGCCACATGGCGTGTGTTTGCGGATGGCCGTGCAGAAGCAACAAAGGCGGACCGCTACCGCCCTTACGGGTGTGCAGCAAGCCCGCGGGGCCTTGCACCGGTTGTATTGAAAATTGTTCCAAATTTTTCACATATCGATCATCAGGCTTTACCTGCCAATACTCAAGCATTTATAAAGACAGTAATTGCTTCTTCTAAAGGATCGGCCCGAAGCTCCGCGCAGAATTCGCCTGCTGCTTGATTTTTTAATTGCTGAATTTGCCAGTGAACCGGGGAAGACTAAGCTGGCGGTTTCACCGTCTGCACCACCAGACTCACACCCAAAGCCGTAATCGCAGTACCGACAACCGTGACCGCAGTTATAGCTTCAGCAAACAGCAGCCAGGCCATCAGCGCTGTGCAAGGTGGCACCAAATAAAGCAGACTGGTCACAGCAGTTGCCGCACCACGTTGAATCAGCATGTAGAGCAGCGACGAGCCACCTAGGGTCAGTACCAACACTGACCAGGCCAGCGCACCCATAAATTGCGGCGTCCAGGTTACAGCTTCGGTTTCAAACAGAGCGAGAGGTAACGTGACCACAAATGCCGCCGCAATCTGGACGGCATTTGCGCCGCGCACGTCAGCCGGTGCTACATAGCGCTTTTGGTAAAGCGTGCCTGTGGTGATGCTGAGCAGCGCCACGGTGATGGCTACCAGTGTAAAAACAGTGATCTCTTGGGTGCTGCCAAATTTACGCGACACCACCAACACCAATCCCCCCAAACCCAAAGCCAGACCCAGCCACTGGCGCAGGGTGACCTTTTCTTCGACGCTGCTGCCCGATGCCAAAGCAGACACCCACAGCGCGGTCAGTACGGGCTGTAAGCCTACCATCAGCGATGCCAGTCCCGAGCCCATTCCCGCCTTGATGGCGACCCATACGCCCCCCAGATAACCGGCATGAATCAGGCTGCCGCTAACGGCCAAGTGCAGCCATTGCTGCCGACCGCGTGGCCAGGGTACACGCGCCAGCGCAATCCAGATTAAAAAACACAGCAGCGACAACGCATATCGAATCGACAAAAAGGTCAGCGGCGGTGCGTAGGGCAATCCGTACTTGGCGACTACAAACCCGGTGCTCCAGATCAACACGAAAACCACAGGCATGGCACGAAACACCAGGCGGGTGCTTTCGGCAGGCTGATCGCTTCCAGCCATTGATTACTTGGCTCGCTTGCGAATTTCAGGAATCGCTTTTTGCAGGTAATACACCATCGACCACACCGTCAAAATTGCAGACGCCCAAATCAGCCAGGTGCCCCAAAGGGGAGTATCTATGACGCCAAACAACACACCGTCATACAGCAAAAAAGGAATCGCCGTCATTTGCACGGCCGTCTTGGCCTTGCCAATCATGTGAACCGCGACACTTTTTGTCGCGCCAATCATTGCCATCCATTCACGAAGGGCGGAAATGGCAATCTCGCGGCCAATGATGATGAGTGCCACAAACACATCGGCGCGCTGCAGATGCACCAGAACCAAAAGCGCGGCACACACCAAAAATTTGTCGGCCACGGGATCAAGAAAAGCGCCAAAAGACGAGGTTTGGTTGAGCTTGCGTGCCAGGTAGCCGTCCAGCCAGTCAGTAGCGGCAAACACCACAAACATCACAGAAGCTATTAGGTTACAACGTTCTTCAGGGATGTCGAGGTAAAAAACACCGACGATGAGAGGAATCGCAACAATGCGCGTCCAGGTCATGATGGTGGGAATGGTCCAAAACTTCATGCGTGCATTTTGGCACGGCTGTGTGTGCTGTTTCTAATGCAGCGCTCGGTAAATCTCTTCCGCCAGTTCTTTTGAGATCCCGTCAACCGTGGCCAAGTCTTCAGCGCTGGCTGACGCAACGGCACGAATGCCGCCAAAGCGCTGCAGCAAACTGGCACGCTTTTTGGGGCCTATGCCTTCGATGTCCTCCAGCTTGCTGGCGCCTGTGCGTACACTGGCCCGCTTGGCCCGCATGCCGGTGATGGCAAAGCGATGCGCTTCGTCGCGAATTTGTGCAATCAACATCAACGCGGCTGAATCCCGGCCCAAGTAGATTTTGTCGCGTCCATCAGCAAACACCAGCTCTTCCAGGCCGACTTTTCGGCCTTCACCTTTTTCCACGCCTGCAATCAAACCCAGATCCAGACCCAGCTCGGTAAACACCTCGCGCGCCATCGAGACTTGGCCCTTGCCGCCGTCTACCAGCACCAGATCGGGCAGCCTGCCGTCGTTGTTTTTAACCGCTTCGGCCAGTTTGCTGTAGCGCCGGGTCAGCACTTGGCGCATGGCAGCGTAGTCATCACCAGGTGTGATGCCCTCGATGTTGTAACGGCGGTATTGCGCGCTTTGCATTTTGTGGTCATGAAAAACCACGCACGACGCCTGAGTTGCCTCGCCTGCCGTGTGCGAAATGTCAAAACACTCGATGCGCAGGCTCGCCAAATCGTCAATCGACAAGTCCATGGCCTCAGCCAGCGCCCGGGTACGGGCCACTTGTGAGCCCTGCTCTGCCAACAATCGGGCCAATTGCAGTTCGGCATTTTTCAAAGCCATGTCCAGCCAGATGCGGCGCTGCTCACGCGGCTGGTGAATAGCAGTAAATTTCACACCGCTTTGCGCTGTCAACGCGGCAATCAGATCTTTTCCCACCGGTTCGCTGCACACCAACATCGGCGGCACACGAACATCGATGTAGTGTTGGGCAATAAAGGCCTCTAACACCAGGGCTTCAAGCGATTTGGCCTTGATGGCCAGCGTTTCTTCAGCTTCAATTTCTGCGTCGAGCTCAGCCACGTCGACCGCATTTTCAATATGTGTCGGAAAATACGGCCTGTCACCCAAATGCCGACCGCCACGCACCATGGCCAGGTTCACGCAGGCCCTGCCGCCCTGCACTTTGACGGCCAATATGTCGACATCTTTGTCACCGCCAATTTCCATCGACTGCTGGTGCAGCACTTTTGACAGTGCCGACATCTGGTTTCGCAGTTCGGCGGCCTTCTCAAACTCCAGCTTTTCTGCATGACCCAGCATGTTTTGCTCCAACCCAGTCAATATTTCCTGGGTTTCGCCGCGCAAAAACTTTTCGGCGTTGCTCACATCCTGGGCGTAGTCGGATGCGGTGATGTGACCCACACAGGGTGCCGAGCAGCGTTTGATCTGATACAGCAAACATGGCCTGCTGCGGTTGTTGAACACCGTGTCTTCGCAGGTGCGCAACTTGAAAACCTTTTGCAGCAGCAAGATGCTTTCTTTCACTGCCCAGGCGCTGGGATAAGGGCCAAAGTATTTGTGCTTTTTTTCGACGGCACCGCGGTAGTAAGCCACCCTTGAGAATTCGTGGGTTGCCAGCTTTAAATAGGGGTAGCTTTTGTCGTCACGAAACAAAATATTAAAACGCGGATTCAGCGTTTTAATCAGGTTGTTCTCCAGCAGTAAGGCCTCTGCTTCGGAGCGCACCACCGTGGTTTCCATGCGCGCAATTCTGGTCACCATGTGGCCAATGCGGGTGCTGCCGTGGTTCTTTTGAAAATAATTGGCAACGCGTTTTTTCAGGTTGCGCGCCTTGCCAACATACAGCACGCCGCCTTCCGCGTCAAAGTAACGGTAAACACCTGGCAATGCAGGCAGCCCGGCAACTTCAGCCAGCAGTTCGGGAGCGAATTCAAAATCTTTGGGCATATCAGCTATTGTGGACAATCCGGTCAATGAAAAGTTTGCAATGGGATATTTTCTGCAAAGTTATTGATAACTTTGGTGACCTGGGTGTTTGCTGGCGGTTGGCCGCAGACTTGGGCGCCAGAGGCGAGCGGGTACGGCTTTGGGTGGATGACGCGTCGGCGCTCGCATGGATGGCGCCTGGTGTCCAGCACGGTGTAAAAACCAACATTGAGGTGTTGCCATGGACGGAATCAGTCGATGTGTCTTGCCTTGACGCCGCGCCTTGCGACGTTTTGATTGAGGCATTTGGCTGTGAAATTGCTCCTCAATTTATAGCTGCATGCTCAAGTGTCTATTTGGCCAGAGGCAATTATGGTCAGCCAAAACCGCTTTGGATCAACCTGGAATACCTGTCTGCAGAGCCCTGTGTTGAGCGAAACCATGGTTTGACGAATCTGGTCAACAGCGGCCCTCTGGCAGGCTGGCGCAAGGTGTTTTACTACCCGGGCTTTACGCTTGGCACAGGCGGCTTGCTGCGTGAGGCCGATTTATTGGAGCGGCAAGTCGCATTTCCCCGCAGCGCGTGGCTCAAGCTGCACGGCATTGATCGGCAAGGCGAAACCGTGGTGTCTCTGTTTTGTTACGAGCCCCCTGCTTTAGCGGGCTTGCTGAATGCGTTAGCGCAAAACGGTATTCAAGGCCAGCCCGTACGGTTGCTGGTGGCAGCTGGTCGGGCGACTGACGCAGTCAAAGCCATCGCGCTGTCAAAAATTGCTCAAAACATGGGTCAGATTGGTCCCTGGCCCAATGAAACACATGGCAAGTTGCTATCAATTTCATATCTCCCACATTTAAGTCAAATCGAGTTTGACCACCTGCTTTGGGCCAGTGACATTAATTTTGTGCGAGGCGAAGACTCGCTGGTCAGGGCGATCTGGGCCGGCAAGCCCTTTGTTTGGCAAATTTACCCCCAAGACGATGGTGCCCATCATGCCAAGCTAGAAGCGTTTTTGGACATGCTCGACGCACCGCATGATGTGCGGACATTTCACCGAAAGTGGAATGGTCTAGCGTATGACTCCTTGCCGCCCCCGCTTCAGTTGCCCGAGCTGCCTGCCTGGCAACAAGCGACAAGCCATGCGCTTGCCCGACTGAGCCAACAGCAAAGCCTGACCGCCAGCCTGCTCGAATACGCGCGAAAAACCCGCTAAAATCGTGGGCTTTGCTGTCACAGCGACCTGTTTCAGCACATTTCAAAGACCACCCAAAGCACATCGAAAAAACTTTTATGAAAATCGCTCAAGAAATTCGCGCCGGCAACGTCATCATGCACGGCAAAGACCCGATGGTGGTTTTGAAAACTGAATACAGCCGTGGCGGCCGCAACTCGGCAACCGTGCGCATGAAGCTCAAAAGCCTGATCGGAAGCTTCGGCACGGAAAACGTCTTTAAAGCCGACGACAAAATCGACCAGGTCATCCTGGATAAGAAAGATTGCACCTACTCGTATTTCGCAGACCCGATGTACATCTGCATGGACGCCGACTACAACCAGTACGAAGTTGAAGCCGAAAACATGGGCGATTCGCTCAATTACCTGCAAGACGGCATGGAGCTTGAAGTCGTGTTTTACGAAGGCAAAGCCATTTCGGTCGAGCTGCCCACCAACGTGGAGCGTGAAATCACCTGGACTGAGCCTGCCGTCAAAGGCGACACATCTGGCAAAGTGCTTAAGCCCGCCAAAATTGCCACGGGCTTTGAAATTGGCGTGCCGATTTTTGTCGCCCAAGGCGATGTGGTCGAGATTGACACCCGTACCGGTGAATATAGAAAACGCGTTTGACCAGCCGCGTTGCCGCAAACGCGTTTAAGCTGTCAACAGTTTCGTAAAAAGGGCTCCGCAAGAGCTCTTTTTTGTTTCTTCTGCAACCCCCACCCTGCCCTCGATGCCTTATGGACCAAACCCAAGACCTTTCCTCTAGCCGCCTGAGCAACGCCTGGGCTGAATTGCAGGCCCACGCTCGTGATGGCGCTACGCTCGACTCAGACGCTTACCGTCTGGCATTTGCTGACCCTGAATTTTTGCTTCGGCGCGAGACGCGCGGCATTCGCATGCAGCTGGAAATGCTCAAGCCCGACTTGGGTCAGCTGGAGCAAGGTATTGAAAGCACGGTGGTGGTATTTGGCAGCGCCCGCTTCCCGTCGCCTGATACAGCCAACGCCTCGTTGGCTGCAGCCCAGGCCAATCTGGCCAAAATAAGTGCGGCACAAGCTGACCCGGTCGCTCTGGGTGACGCGCAAGATGCCTTGACGGTCGCGCAGCGCCACATCCGTAACGCGTACTTCTACGACCAGGCGCGTTTGTTTGCCCGTCTGGTTGCAGCCCACAGCAAGCCCTTGCCATCAGCCGAGCAGCTTTTTATCTGCACCGGCGGCGGTCCAGGGATCATGGAGGCCGCCAACCGCGGTGCGCATGAGCTGGGCGCACCGACCGTCGGGCTGAATATTGTGTTGCCGCACGAACAATCCGGCAATAAATACATCACGCCAACGCTTAATTTCAAGTTTCATTACTTTGCCCTGCGCAAAATGCATTTCATGATGCGCGCCAAAGCGCTGGTGGCTTTTCCGGGCGGATTCGGGACGCTGGACGAGTTATTTGAAGTCATCACGCTGATCCAGACCGGAAAAGCCAAACCTTTGCCCATCGTGCTGTTTGGCTCAGACTATTGGAAGCGCCTGATTGATTTTGATGTGCTGGTAGACGAAGGCACCATTTCGGCCAAAGATCTGAGCTTGTTTCATTATGTCGACGAGCCGCAAGCGGCTTGGGACATCATCAAGACTTTTTACCAACTTTAAGCGTCCACGCGGCGCGCGCGCCCAAGCCGACCAGCGCGCCCGTGGCCCAAAACACCACCGCAACGCCAGCGATTGCACCTGCTGAGCCAAATAAAACTGGCATCGCGACACTTGACGCGTTGATCACCATCAAGCGCAAGCCCAAAGCCTCGCCATGCCGGGCCTCAGGCGTGATTTGGTGCAACATGCTCATGATCATCGGTTGTACAGAGCCCAGTGCAAAGCCCAGCAACACAGAGCAAACACCCATCGCCAAGGACGATGTCATCAAGGGGTAAACACCAAAGAGTGCGGCAGTTGTCAGCATCGCCACCACCAGCACCTTGTATTCCTGCAGATGCGCCGCCAACATTGGCATCACCACACGAATAGCCGCTGCAGCCAGGGCAAATGCACCCAAAATCGAGCCAATGACCGACGCGCTGATGCCGCGCTCAAACCCCAGCACCGGTACGACAAAGGTATGCACGTCCCAGCACGACGACAAAAACCAGTTCACCAGCATCAGGCGGCGAAATTTCGGCTCACGTAGCAGGTCCCAGGCTTTGGGTTTGACACCCTCTGCAGGCGCCAGAACAGGCGGTAATTCACGGGTGCGCTGCACCAAAAACCAGCTCGCCAGCGGCAAAACAGCCATCAATAAAAACGCTGCGCGGTAACCCAACAAACTGCCGGTCGTCGGCCCTGCATGGTCGATCAACAGTCCAGCAGAAAAGGGCCCGACAAAATTCGACACAGCTGGGCCAATCGCCAGCCAGCTGAACACCTGGCGCAAATGGGTTGCACCGCTGGCTGCCCGGCCAACATGGCGCTGCAACGCAATCACCGCCGCGCCGGTTGCGCCCCCGGTCAGTAATGCAGATACGCATAACACCGGAAATATCGGGAAAATCACCGCTAGCCCCGCGCCTGTACAGGCGGCCAGCACGCTAAAACTCACCGGCCGCCTCAAGCCATGCTGGTCAGCAAATCGCCCAGCTGGCAGCGCTAAAAAAACCTGCGCCAGTGAAAAAAGTGCCAACAACACGCCGACTGCGGCCGGACTGTAACCCTGCTGCAGGGCCAGCAGTGGCGCTGCCATGCGGGTGCCCGCCATGCAGGCGTGCAGGCAAACTTGGGCACAAATCAGGCGCGCAAGCTCAGGCGTCAATGTGGGTGGGCTTTCTTGGTATTTGCTTCAGTAGCAGGCAAAGGCGATGCAAGGCAACCGTCAGTCAAGGTCTTTGTCCAGGGGCAACAGGCGCACCGAGTCTCCTTCAGGCAGTGCCTCTACGTTGCGCAGGGCTTTGCCCATCACGCGGCTGCGTTGTTCGGCGCTACTGACGGTGTTGAGCATGGTTTCGGCGTTTGATTTGATTTTGGCCAGCACATCGCCAAACTTGCCAAACTCGGTTTTTACCGCGCCCAGCACCTGCCACACCTCGCTGGAGCGCTTTTCAAGCGCCAGCGTTCTGAAACCCATTTGCAACGAACTGAGCATGGCCAGCAAAGTGGTTGGCCCGGCCAATGTGACGCGGTGGTCACGGCTTAAAGCTTCCATCAAGCCGGGGCGTCGCAACACTTCAGCATACAGGCCTTCAGTTGGCAAAAACAAAATAGCAAAGTCTGTGGTGTGTGGTGGTGCAATGTATTTATCGCACATGCTTTTTGCCTCCAGCCGGATGCGCGACTCCAGCGCTTTACCTGCGGCTTCGGCGGCTTGCACATCTGCGCGTTGCTGCGCATCGAGCAGACGCTCGTAATCTTCGTTTGGGAACTTGGCATCAATTGGCAGCCACAGCGGCGCACCCGAGTCAGCCCGGCCTGGCAGCTTGATGGCAAAGTCCACCGTGTTTTTACTGCCCGGTTGCGTAGCAACTTGTGCGGCATATTGATCAACGGTAAATACTTGCTCAAGCAGCGCTGACAACTGCGCCTCACCAAAAATACCGCGGGTTTTGACGTTGGTCAACAAGTGCTTTAAGTCGCCTACCCCCTGCGCCAGGGTCTGCATTTCGCCCAGTCCTTTGTGGACTTGCTCAAGCCTGTCCGCCACCTGCTTGAAGCTCTCGCCCAGCCGCGCCTCCAGTGTGGTTTGCAGCTTTTCGTCAACTGTTTTGCGCATCTCGTCGAGTTTGGCCGCATTGGTCGTTTGCAGCTGAGCCAATTGTTTTTCGAGCGTTTCACGTACTTCGCCCATTCGCCTGGCGTTCGACTCACTGACCGATTGCAGCTGCATCACCAGTGTGTCAGACAAGGTTTTTTGCAGCAAGGCCAGTTGCTGACCAAAGGCATCAATTTGGCTGTTTTGGGTACGAATGGCTTCGCCGCTTTGCTGAGTCAAAGTTTGTTGAAACACCGCGAACGTGTTGCTCAGCTCTTGCCGGTTCAAGCGGGCATTGTCAACAACTTCGCGGCGTATTTCACGTTCAGTTTTGTCATGACCCGCATTGATCACGGCGAGCAGTCCGGTGGAATCGCTTTCAAGCGGCTTTCTGACGACCAGCCACCACAAGAGCAGCGCGTTAAGCAACAACAGCGCCAGCAAGGCATAAAACCCAAGTTCGGTCATGCTATTGAATCAGTAGCTATCAGCGTAGTAAATATATGGGCCCAGAGCATATTTTAGCAATTCAGAGAACATCAGGCACTGAATTAAGCGGTGTCAGCGGGGCTTTGCCCGTTAATACGGCAACCAGGTTGTCAGCCGCCAAATTGGCCATCGCCATGCGTGTAGGTCGCGTTGCACTGGCAATATGCGGTGTGAGCACCACATTGGGCACGGTGAGCAAGTCAGGGTGAACTGCCGGTTCGCCTTCAAACACGTCAAGACCCGCCGCAGCTATGCGTTTTTCACGCAGCGCTATGGCCAGAGCGGCGTCATCCACAATGCCGCCACGAGCAATATTGACCAGAGTGGCAGTTGGCTTCATCAATGCCAGCTCGGCAGCGCCTATCGTGTGGTGCGATTCAGCGCTGTACGGCACCACCAGCACCACATGGTCAGCAGCCTGGAGCAGTTCTTGTTTACTGACGTAGTGCGCCTTGCATCGGGTCTCAAGCGCGGGGCTCAAACGCGAACGGTTGTGATAAATCACTTTCATACCGAAACCATGTGCACCGCGTTGAGCAATGCCCTGCCCGATTCGCCCCATGCCAATGATGCCGAGCGTGCTGCCATGAATGTCGGTGCCCGCGAACATGTCGTAGCTCCATTTGTTCCAATGGCCGCCGCGCAGGTAATGCTCGCTTTCGGTGATGCGGCGGGCGGTAGCCATCAAAAGCGCAAAACCAAAATCAGCGGTGGTCTCGGTCAAAACCTCGGGCGCATTGGTCGCCAGCACGCCAGCGGCAGTCATGGCGGGCACATCGAAGTTGTTGTAGCCGACAGCCATGTTGGCGCAAATCTTAAGGTCGGGGCACTTCGCCAGCAAATCGGCATCAATGCGTTCGCTGCCCGTCGTGAAGACACCTTGGCAGCCTTGCAGTTTCTCAATCAGTTTTGATTTCGGCCAAACCTCATCAAGCGGGTTCGACACGACTTCAAAGTGCTGTTCCAGTTTGGCGATAAGCTCTGGGAAAATTGCTCGGGCTACCAAAACTTTGATTTTTGACATAACGGATTACCTAAACCAAATAAACGTCATCACGATAAAAAGTGGAATCAAGACGCTGCATGACCAGGCCATGTAGCCAAAAAAGCTCGGCATCTTCACGCCGCGGTCTTCAGCCACCGCTTTCACCATCAAATTAGGCGCATTACCTATATAGGAGTTGGCACCCATGAAAACGGCGCCTGCAGAAATAGCGGCCAGTGTGGGTGCAAGTGTTGTCATCAACACTTGGGGGTCACCGCCCGCCGTGTTGAAAAACACCAGATAGGTTGGCGCATTGTCCAAAAATGAACTGAGCAACCCTGTGGCCCAAAAGTACATGGCAGGGTCAGGCGTTCCGTCTGGCCGGGTCACGGCGGCTACGATGCCGCTGAAAGGGCCGCTGGCACCCGCCTTGAGCATGGCAATCACCGGGATGATGGTTAGAAAGATCCCCACAAAAAGTTTGGCTACCTCTTGCATCGGCGCCCAAGAAAATTGGTTACTGTCGTGCACGCTTTTGGCGGTAATACGAAGTGAAATAAAAGTGATGATGACTAGACCCACATCGCGCACGATTCCGGGCAAGCCTACTGCGGTGCCCGCAATGTCAAACGTCACGGTTGATTTCCATATGCCGCTCATCAGCACCAGACCCGCGATGGCGCCTAGCAGCCAAAAATTGGCTCCGCCGTCAAAACCAACACGTCCCGTGTCTGGCGTCGGGTCAACCGGTATGACACCTTCTTTTTTGAAATAGTAGCTGTCGATGATGTAAAAAAGAAGCAACAAACTGGCGACCAGGAACAGCGTTTCAGGGAAGATGAAGCGGACCGTCCAGAAAAAATCAACGCCCTTTAAAAATCCCAGAAAAAGAGGCGGGTCGCCCAACGGCGTCAACGAACCCCCAACATTGCTGACCAAAAAGATAAAAAACACCACCAAATGTGCTTTGTGCACCCGGTTGTCGTTGGCACGAATCAGCGGGCGAATCATCAGCATTGATGCCCCGGTAGTGCCCATAAAGCTGGCCAACACCACACCAATGAGCAACAAACCGCAATTGAGCGCGGGGCTGCCATGCAGGTTGCCGCGAATGTAAATGCCGCCTGCCACGGTGTACAGCGCGGTCAACAACACAATAAACGGGATGTATTCGGCCAGCAGCGCGTGCACCAAGCTGGCGCCTGCCTCGCCCACACCAAAAAAATACGCAAAGGGCAAAAAGAAAGCCAGCGTCCAGCCCGCTGAAACCTTGCCAAAGTGGTGGTGCCAAAACCTCGGAACCATCAGTGGCATCAGGGCAATGGACAACAAAATGCCAGCAAAAGGGATGGCCCACCCCACGCTCAAACGCGAGCCATCAAAATCTGCGGCAAAAGACAAACGGGGAAGTACAACAAAACACAGCGCAAGACCAAACCGGCACAAGACATTCATGAGAGATTTCGTCCGGGAAGTGTTGTGGGACTCAAGGCGGCTCGATTTCAAAAACCTGACGCAAATAGGCCAAGTATTTTTCATCGTCGCACATGTTTTTAGACGGCGTATCGGACAATTTGGCGACCGGCTGCCCATTGCAGCGGATCATTTTGATGACGATTTGTAGCGGCTCATAACCCAGGTCGTTGGTCAGGTTGGTACCAATACCAAAGGCGAGTTGGCAGCGTCCCTTGAACTGCTGGTAGAGCTCAATCGTGCGCGGCACCGTTAAACCATCACTGAAAATGAGTGTTTTGGTTTTAGGGTCAACGCGGTTTTTAAGGTAATGCGCGATCATGCGCTCGCCCCACAAAAACGGGTCGCCGCTGTCGTGCCGCGTGCCGTCAAACAGCTTGCAAAAATACATGTCAAAGTCACGCAAAAACGCGCTCATGCCGTAAACGTCCGACAGGGCAATGCCTAAATCGCCCCGGTATTCTTTCGCCCAGGACTCAAAGCCAAACACTTGGCTGTCACGCAATCGCGGGCCAAGGGCCTGGCAAGCTTGCAAATATTCATGAGCCATGGTGCCCAGCGGTGTCAGGCCCAGTTTCATGGCAAACAGAACGTTGCTGGTGCCTGCAAATTGACCTGATGCTGCAATGCCCAGTTTTGTGCTCAGCGTACGCAGGACTTCTTCGTGCCATACCTTGCCAAAACGACGACGCGTCCCATAGTCTGCAATTTTCAGAGCCTGCATACCGTCGGCCTGCAACTCCGCAATTTTGGTGGTTAAGCGGGCACGGCCTTCCAGGAAATCCGGCTGTTTTTGCGTATTACGAAAGTACACCTCATTGATGATGGACAGCACCGGTATTTCGAACAAGATGGTATGCAGCCACGGCCCTTTGATCGACACCTCAATCTCGCCGGTTGGCAATGCGCTGACACTGACGTACTTTTCATTGAGCCGAAAAAGGCCTAAAAAGTCGATGAAATCGCTTTTGATAAAGCGCATGGCCTTGAGGTAGGCCAACTCGGCATCCTGAAAACGCAAGCTGCACAGTCCGCGAATTTCTTCGCGTATCTCGGTCACATAAGGCGCCAAATTGGCAGCATTGCGGCATTTAAAACGGTACTCGACTTCAGCGCCCGGAAACTGATGGAGTACCACCTGCATCATGGTGAACTTGTACAGATCGGTATCGAGCAGGCTTGAAATAATCATGTTCGCTTCAGTGAGCTGGGCGAGTTAACCTAAAAAATCGACTTCAAACAGCAGCGTGGCGTTAGGCGGAATCACACCGCCTGCACCGCGCGCGCCGTAGCCAAGCCCAGCCGGGATCACCAGGCGACGTGTACCGCCCACCGACATGCCCTGCACGCCTTCATCCCAGCCCTTGATGACCTGACCCGCGCCCAACGAAAATTGAAACGGCTGGCCACGGTCTTTGCTGGAGTCAAATTTGGCACCCTGTACGCCGTCGTTGTAAAGCCAGCCGGTGTAATGCACGCTGACGTTTTGGCCTGCTTTGGCAATGGCGCCTGTGCCTAAAACAGTGTCTTCATATTGCAGGCCAGAGGGGGTAGTGGTAAGCGTCATGTTGTTCATTTAAAAAGTTAAAAGATGGAAAGGATGGCAGGATGGCAGGAGGGAAGAATTGGAAGAATTGAAAAAGTTAACTGCTAGGCTGACTTTACCCGTAAGCACGGCGGCCCAATTGCTATTCGAGCCAGGTCGTGAAGTCCGCTACAGCCACGCGCGGTGTGCGAAAGGTATTGACCAGCGCGGCCTCGTTGGGATACCCCAGCGACATGCCGCACACGAGCATTTCATCTGGTCCCGCGCCGATGTGCGGCAGGATGATCTTGGCAAAGCCGTTCCACGCGGCTTGCGGGCAGGTTGCCAGGCCATGGCCGCGCGCCGCGACCATCAGGTTTTGCATAAACATGCCGTAGTCGACCAAAGACCCGCGTCCCATGACTTTGTCTAGCGTGAACATCAAACCGACTGGCGCGTCAAAAAAGGTGAAGTTACGCTGCTGCTGGGCGTGCATTTTGTCCTTGTCACCCTTGGTGATGCCGAGCAATCCGTACAGTCCCCAGCCGTTTTCACGGCGGCGATCAATGAACGGTGAAACCCACTTTTCAGGGTAGTAGTCGTATGCTTCTTTGTATTCGGCAGCCAACTCTGGGTTCGCGCGAATCGCATCGCCAGCCGCGCAAACTTTTTCTACCAGTGTGTTGCGGCTTGCGCCCTGCAATACATAGACTTTCCAGGGCTGGGTGTTGGTACCGGAAGGCGCTCTGGCGGCCATCTCGAGCAGGTGCGTCATGGTTTCGCGAGGCACGGGTGTTGACAAAAAGTCGCGCGTCGACTGCCTGCTGTTGATGGCTTGGTCTACGGCATTGCTTGAAAAAACAGGGCTCACTTCAAAGTCTCCAGTACAGATGTTAGGGTTGCGGGTAAGGGGGTAGGCTTGCGCGTGTCGCGGTTAACGTACACATGAACAAAGTGGCCTCGGGCTGCACACAGCAAGCTGGGATCAGGGGGGAAAATTGCGACCTCATACCGGACACTTGATGAGCCGGTATGCGCTACTCGCACGCCTACCACCACATGCTGCGGAAAAGCCAGCGGTGCAAAGTAATTGCAATGGTTTTCAACGACCCACCCAATGACGCTTCCCGCATAGATATCGATCGCGCCGCGCTCAACCAACAGACTGTTGACGGCGGTGTCAAACCAGCTGTAGTAAACAGCGTTGTTGACATGGCCATACATATCGTTGTCTCCCCAGCGGGTCGCTATCGTACGAAACGCTTTATAAGCGCTTCGCGGCTCCAGTTGCGGTCTGGCGATTAACGATGGGGCGGAATTCATGTCTTTTGATTTTGCGCGCAAATTTGCCATTTTTGCCAATATTCAAAAGCCACCCGGTAAGTATTGAGCTGTACTTGCACCGTCTCGTTAATGTTGACGCCGTAACCACCAGCCATGCAAAACGCCAACGGGATACGGCGCTGCCAAGCCCAGTCAAACACGCGGCGATCACGCGCCTCAAGTCCGTCATAGCTGAGCTTTAAGCGACCCAGGCGGTCACCTTCAAACGGGTCTGCACCCGCGAGGTACAACACGAGTCCTGGCTGAAATCGCCTTTGCAAGTCGTCAAGCGACTGCTCGAGTGCCTCAAGATATGGGTCGTCACGGCAACCGTCCGGCAATTCAATGTCCAGGTCACTGGCTTCTTTACGAAAAGGAAAATTTTTTTCACCATGCAGCGACAGGGTGAACACGCTGGCGTCACTGCTAAAAATACTGGCCGTACCGTTACCTTGGTGAACATCCAGGTCAATGATCGCAACCTGCAGCGGCGCACGGGTGTTTTTAAAACGCCGAGCCCACTCTGCTTGCATCAGCCGGGCCGTTACCGCCACGTCATTAAAAACGCAAAACCCACCGCCTTTGTGCGCGTAAGCATGGTGCGTACCGCCCGCCATGTTGGCAGCCATGCCGTGGCTTTTTTGAGTTGAATCGCCTAAACCCAGCGCTGCTCGCGCCGCTGATACGGTTGCACCCACCGAGCGGCGCGCGCGCTCAGCCATGGCAAAGCTCCACGGGAAACCAATCTCTCGCTGTGCGGGCGCTGGCAGTGTCCCGTGGGTAATCGCTGCGATGTATTCGGGGCTATGCGCCAAGGCCAACTCACCGTCGCTGGCCGCTGGCGCCTGGGCCATGACAACGCCAGGTAATGTTTGGACAACTCGGTCGCGCAGCATTTTGTATTTGGCCATCGGAAAACGGTGACCATCAGGCAGCGGCAAAACGAAATGGTCAGCGTAAAAAGCTAGCAAAACAGGCTTGAACTTATAAAAGTTTGATTGTGACTTAACCCTTGGCCTGCAAGCTTATCTAGGGCATCGAATCTAAAATGCTGCACTGCAACATAAAACGCTTGCAATGCTGCGGGTTATCCCTATAATTACATTTGTGTTGCAGTGCAGCAAAACACATCAAGCAGGCTTGGTGGTGTTGCAAAGCAACTGATTCCACCTGTCAATTTGTAAACAACACTGGAGATTAATTATGCTGACTGCTGAACAAATCATGGCCTCCCACAAAGCCAACATCGAAACCCTGTTTGGTCTGACCCACAAGGCTTTTGAAGGCGTTGAAAAATTGGTTGAGCTGAATGTACAAGCCACCAAAGCGGCTTTGGCCGAAGCCGGTAACCACGCACAAGCGGTGATGGGCGTAAAAGACGCGCAAGAATTGATGGCCCTGCAAGCAGGTATGGTTCAGCCGCTGGCTGAAAAGACCGCTGCTTACAGCCGTCACTTGTATGACATCGCATCAAGCGCTGGCGCTGACCTGAGCAAAACGTTGGAAGCCCAGACCGCTGAAGCACAGCAAAAAGTCATGGGTTTGGTTGACAGCGCCACCAAAAACGCACCAGCGGGCTCCGAAACTGCCGTTGCTGTGATGAAAAGCGCAGTCGCTGCTGCCAACAACGCTTTTGAGTCAATGCAAAAAGCAGTCAAACAAGCCACTGACATGGCTGAGACCAACTTCAATACGGCTGCCGCCACGGCCGTCAATGCCACCAAGAACGTTACCAAAAAGCGTTAATTCGTTTTTAGACAAAAAAGCCCGGTTTTTACCGGGCTTTTTTATGGGTGACGCACGAGGTAAGCGCTGAAAGCACGGCACCTTTAAATCGGCTCAATCGTGATGGCGACTGTCATGGACTCTTCACCCCCGCCCTGCCGCACACCTTTTGCGGGTGGGCAAGCGTTATAGTCGAGAAGAGTCGCGACACGACGCAAATGGCGCAGACGGCGTTTGCAGCGTACGTGCGCAGCTATGCGGCCCATCCGCAGGGCACAAAACACATCTTCCATCCCAAGTGAGAGAGCGCGCGCGCGCAAATGGGTTCGTTT
>JANPIK010000028.1:0-34903 GCA_031424935.1 Polaromonas sp. | reverse complement strand
AGCTGCTCCTGATTAAATAGCGCTACTTCGCCGCATCACGCATCAAATTCGCCAGCTCCACCGCTGACTTGACGCCCATTTTGTCAAACACCCTGGCCCGGTGGACTTCTACCGTGCGCACGCTGATGTCGAGCTGGTCGGCGACCAGTTTGTTGGGCAGGCCGCTGACCACCCGGTGCATGACGGATGTTTCTCGCTCGGTCAGGCTAGCCAGCCGTGCTTGAAGGCTGCTGGTCTGGCCAAGCTGGGCGAGTGCGGCGGTTGACTGGGCCAGGGCTTGCTCGATGCGGTCAACCAGCGCGTTGTCTGAAAAGGGCTTTTCGCAAAAATCAAACGCGCCTTGCTTGACGGCTGCCACGGCGGTGGGCACGTCGGCGTGGCCGGTTAAAAAAATCACTGGCAGCGTGGGCAGCAGGCCGTAGCTGATCAGTTTTTCAAACATGGCCAAACCGCTCAAGCCGGTCATGCGCACATCCAGCAGCACGCAAGACGGTGCGGTAACGGCAAAGCCTGAGCCCACCCGGGCATCAAAAGCTTCTGCGCAGTCAAACACTTCGCTGGGCAAGCGACGTGTGCGCAGCAGCCAGGCCAGGGCTTCGCGCACGTCTGCGTCGTCGTCAACTATGTAAACCGTGGCGTCTTGGCTGGGCTGCATGGTGTCTCCTGTGTCAAGTCTTGACAGGCAAAGTAAAACTGAAAACGGTGCCTTGCGGCAGGTTGGGCGCAAAGCCTAAAAATCCGCCGTGCTGTTCAATCACGGTGCGGCACAAGCTTAAACCCAAGCCCATGCCTTCAACCTTGGTGGTGAAAAACGGGGTAAACAATTGGCTGGCAACGTCCGGCTCAATGCCCCCGCCTTGGTCAATCACAGCAAACTCCACCCAGGCGCTCGCGGCGTTTGAAGCTGCTGGCCGCACGCGAAGTGTCAATACCCTGGCTGCCAATTGCTCTAGCGACTGCATGGCCTGCATGCCGTTGCGTGCCAGGTTCAGCAGCACTTGCTCGACCATGGTGCGGTCGCACAGCACCAGCCCCGCGCTTGTATCTGTGTCAATCACGACGGTAACCGCCAGTTTGCGCGCTTGCAGGCTCACCAACGGCATCACGGCATCAAGCAGGGCCTGCGGCGCGATGGCTTCGCGCTGCTGGTCGCGCCTGCGCACAAAGTCATGAACGCTTTTGATGACTTTACCTGCCCGCTCAGCTTGCTCGGCAATCCGGCCAATGGCCAACTGCAAATCTTGCGTCAACTTGCTAGGGTCGGGACGGTCATTGAGCAAATTCAGTGACCCCACCGCGTAGCTCGAAATTGCGGCGAGTGGCTGGTTCAGTTCATGGCTGAGCAGCGACGCCATCTCGCCCACCATCGCCAGTCGGGCGGTGGCTTGCAGGCGGTCCTGGCTGGCGCGAGACAGCTCTTCGGTGCGGCGCTGCTCTGACACATCCAGAATCGCGCTCATCCAACCGGTGTGTTTGCCCACGGCGTTGATCAGCGGCGCCTCCATGATCAGCACCGGAAACCGCGTGCCATCTGGCCGCATGAACAAAGACTCGTGACCCTCGCGCGGCAAATTGTTGCCCGCTAGCCGAATCGTCTGGCGCTCCTGGTAGATGTCGGCCAATTCGGGCGGCCAATACGGCGATGGCAGGCTTTGGTCCAGCAAATCCTTGGCAGGTATGCCGACCATCTGGCAAAAAGCCGGGTTGACATAAGTGATGCGGCCCGACAAGTCACGCGCACGCAAGCCGGTCAGTACCGAGTTTTCCATGGCCTTGCGAAAAGCCAGCGCTTCTCCGAGGTCGTTTTCAACTTTCATGCGTCTGCGGGTATCACGTGCCAATATAAACAGCACCGCCAGCAAGGCCAGCGACATGGCGCTGACCAGCGCTGTCAACACATTGGGAAACAGCGCAGGCAGGCCAATCCTGCTTTCCAGGCGCAGCACCAGCGTGTTGCCCGGCAAATCCAGCAGTTGGCGGGCCACAAAGACGCTGCTTCCGGCGGTGGGCACCCCAAACAACGCCAGCCGCGTGCCGTCGGGTTCGGTCAACGACAGGCTTTGGCCGCGCGCCAGCTGTTTATTGACCAGCTCGGACATCAGCTCATGTAAGGCGTAGGTGGCCACCGTGTAACCCACCAGCCGGCCTGACGACATGATCGGCAGGCACATGTCCAGCACTTCAACGCCCAAGCCGTCGGGCTGAGGCAAAAAGTAACTGCTGGAATAAGTCGCACCGCTGAGCCGGCGCGCCGCAGAGCAGGCAGCGCTGATATCTGCCTGGGTCGTGTTGCGGCTCAGGCGCTCAAAAATCGGGTTCCGATAAGGCGAGTCAACAAAGCCCACAATCTCCAGTGCATCGTTACGCCATTCAAGTCGCATGATTTCGCGGCGCTCGCGCAGCAAATCGGTGGCTGGAAACAACCATGCATTGGCCGAGGGGCTGCTGGCCTGCAGGGCCTGGTAGCTCTGGATGTTGCGCGTCAGGCCGTTGCGAATGTCCAACACCGACTCCGCTACGTCCCGCTCCAGGCGGCCTTCTATTTGGCTGGTTTCATAGCGGCCAGCCAGCCAGACCAACATGCCCAGCAAACCCAGTACCAATGCCAGCAACACGGCCCACAGCGCAAAGCGCTTTAGGCCCAGGATGGGGCTCGAAAACGTCACAGCCTGCGGTGGCTAAGCGCCGGCAGCTGCGTACGACAGGCAATGATCCGGGCTTTGTCGATGTCTGCCAACACCACGCCTGCCCCCGCGTCCTGCGCGGCCAAAATCTGGCCCCACGGGTCCACCAGCATCGAGTGGCCCCACGTGCGGCGTTGATTCTCATGCAAACCCCCTTGCGCAGCAGCCAGCACATAGGCCAAGTTTTCAATCGCCCGGGCGCGCAGCAAAATCTCCCAGTGCGCTTGCCCCGTGGTGTGGGTAAAGGCGCTGGGCACCAGCAGCAGGTCCGCGCCACTTGCTGCCTGGGCGCGGTACAACTCTGGAAAGCGCAGGTCGTAACAAATGCTCAAGCCGACACGGTAGAGGTGACCGTCACGCGACGGCAGATCAAACACAACCGGTTGCGCGCCTGGCAACAAAACGCGGGCTTCGTCGTAGCTTTCGCTGCCGTTGTCAAAACAAAAAAGATGGATCTTGTCGTAGCGCGCAACGCATTGGCCCGATGGGTTGTAGACCAGCGTGCTGTTGTAGGCCTTGCCGGGTGCATCGGCTGCCAGGGGAATCGTGCCGCCGACCAACCAGATGTTCAGGTCACGCGCGCAGCCGCTTAAAAAATCTTGCAACAGCCCGCTGCCTGCGGGCTCGGCAATACCGAGCTTGTCGGTGTCTTTCAGGCCCATCATGCAAAAGTATTCAGGCAATACGGCAAGCTCTGTACCCGCGTCTGCTGCTTGGGCAATGAGCTGGCGAGCCACGTCCAAGTTGGTTTGGACATCAGGCGAAGAGACCATTTGAAGCGCGGCAATTTTCACGGCTTTTTCTCCACCTTGGTAATTTTGGGGTCAGCCCAGCTGCCATCGATATGAAACTCTTGCGTGGCAGCCTCCATTAAGGGACGGCGCAAAACATACTGTGCTAAAAAAGTGCCCAGGCCAATGGCGGGGTTGATCACAGTGGCAATCAATGATGCGGTGCCCGCATTGATTTCTGGCACCACCACGACTTTAAGGTCTTGCGTTTCGCGGGCGATGTCGGCGCTGCCTGCCATCAACACAGCGGCGTTCACGCCCTTCATTTGCAGATTGTTGGTGCTGGCCAGGCCTTGGGTGATGCCCACGTCGCCACGTACAAAATCAAAGGCAAAACCCTCAGAGAACACATCTGTGAAGTCAAGCGTCAAACGGCGCGGCAGCGCCTGCAAACTCAGCACACCCAACAGTTTGGCCAAACCTGGGTCAGCTTTCAAGAACTGTCCCGACTCAATCGCCACATTGAACTGTCCGCTCATGCTGGGGTAGTCCAAACTCAAAGGCGAGCCTGCCCAAGCAATTTGGCCTTCCATTTTGCCTTTGCCGCGCCGCACCACATCGGCCATGCCAAAGCGTTTGAGCAATAAGCCGGAATCGGCGATGTCGAGTTTGAAGGTCATCACGGTTCGCCTGCGTTCGGCTGCCGTGCGCGGCACGCGAGGCATCAAGATGGGCGCCTGAGAATTCATGGCCACCCAGTTGCCTGTGGCTGTCAAGGTGGCTTCAGGCATGGTGATGTTGAATTTGTTGAGCCGCCATTCACGCGCCAGGTTGTCATTGGCGTTTGCGGCACTGGCCCGGTTGTCGGCGTCAATTTCGATGCGGCCGAGTTTTTTGCCGCGCAGCTCCAGGTCGTCCACCACAATGTCCAGTCCCGGAATGCTGGCGGGCTGACCATCCAAGATGTTTTCGACATCATTGGCCGTGGCCTGCCCCAGGCTTAAACGCGACAAGCGGGCAAAGATGCGTCCGGCATTGTTGGCGGTGTTTTGCGCCCCAGGCTGGCGAAATTCCAGGTAACCATTGAGCTCGGTGGCATCCAGATTGGCGCGCCATGTTGACCCGTCACGGGTGCCGCCCACCACCAGGTTGTTGAGTTTGCGCCCGCTTACCAGCAGCTCTTTGGCACGCACGGCGATTCGGCTGGGCAGATAACTTTGCGCCTGTTGAGCCGCACCAGGCGCCGCCATCGGCAGTGCTTGCGGAGGGCTGCCCACGGTGCTGGCAAAAACTTTTTCCCAGGCGTCCACGTTAAAACTGTCCAGCTTGATGTTGGCACTCACGCCAGTGTCTGGCAAGGGAGAGGACTCACCCGGCTCCAGGCCAACGGCAATGCTGCCGCGAATAACGCGGGCTTGGTCACCGCTGATGTCACGCAGGTACTCTACTGAAACAATTGGCCCTGCACTCAATACCAGATGGTCTTGCAGCTTTTGCCCGGGTGCCATCGATTCGTTGACCAAAGTATTTTCAAACCGCAGGGGCAACGCAGACTCAAGACTTTTGTTCAGGGGCGCAGGCAAGCTCAAAGCCATGCCCTGCAGGTTGCTGGTCACCACCAACTCGGCAATGCCGCGCCTAAAACCTAAAACGGCACTATAAGCCGCACTGCCGCTAGCGTTTTGCGCCAACCGCGAAGCCAGACCCAGGTCTTTGGCTTGCCTGATACCTTCAGCCGATACGGTTCCCTGCGCCTTGAAAACGGTGCTCGACTCAAGCTCCATACCGGTGCCTGCGGTACGGGCTGGCGGTTTCATGCCACCTTCAAAACGTACATCACCCCCCAGCAGCCGGGCCTGTGCGGTTGCCACATTAAAACCTGACTCGGTGAAATTCACGATGCCCTTCAGGCGCGACAGGGGCGGTGTTTCAGGCGAAAACTGTGCGTCATTGCCGGGCAACGTCACCGAGCCTTGCACCTTTGTTTTGTCCATATTGTTGAGTGGCAAATTCAGCCTGAAACTATAGTCTGCCGGGCCACTTGCCACTGTTTTGGCCAGTACATTGCCCGTCATGCTGGCGATGGGCGAGGCGTTGACAAAGCTCAGGGCTTCCTGGATCGGGCCTTTCAGTTTGGCCTCGACATCTACCGCCGCACCATTCAACAGATTGGGGATGCGTGCATCTGCCTTGACTACCTGCATACCCGGCAAGCCCGCCACCCGTGCCACCAGGCCATTGACCTCCAGTGAAGCCCGGTTAAAAACCAGTTCGGTCGTGATGTCGGCAAGCAGCGGCCAGGGCGCAGCCTCTTTGGCTTGAACAAATTTTGGGACATAGGCAAACAGGCCGTTTTTAACCTTGACGGATATTTTGAAATCGCCTTTGGATGGGTCGGCAAACGGTATGTCATCGACCGCACCTTTGACCAAAAACTTCACATCACTGACATCGCCTTGCAGCACGGCGTCGCGCACATAGTGGCGCACTGGCTCAGCCAATACCAACGGCAGGTAGCGGTGTACTTTGGCACCATTGCCTCGGGTCAAAACGCCTTTTAAGTCCAATACGCCCAATGAGTTGGGGTCAGGCGCGCCGCCCCTGGTCTGGCCTGACCGCCAACTGGCCTGCGCTGACCCTTGAGCATCAGCGCTCGAGAACGAAATGTCGCGCATTTGGATGTCAAGGTTTTCGCCGGCCCATTTCCATTGCGTGTCCATCGCCAGGCGGTCCAGCAGCACGCGCGGCTCATCAAACACGCCTGGCAAATCAAGGTAGCCTTGGGTCATGGCGATTTTGGCTTTGCCTGCAGCCTGCGTCAGGTCAAAGTCAACCGCCGCATTGTGGATGCCCGGCCTGCCAGGCTGCTGCCGCGGCGCAGCACCGGTGGCCTGCAGTGCCGGGCTACGCCACTGTGGGCTGGGCATGGCGGCAATTTCCAGACCACTGATGCGGCCTTTGGCGCTGTAGCTGACATTGCCATTGACGGGCAATTGCCAGCGCGCATCGAGTGTTTCAACCAGGCCCTTGGGTGCAAAAGACGTGATCAGCCCATGCGTCGCGGTGCCCAGCGGCAAGCGGTTGGCAATTTGGGCCAGCGCTGCCAGGTCAAGGCGGTCGGCTTTTAATTCGTTTTTTTGTTCGGTTTGCCCTGCCATGCCCCGGCTGGACATGGCCAAGTTGCCGCCCGGCCATTGCAAGCCGTCCGGCGTATTGAAGCGCAGATTTTCGGTGGCAAACTCAAAACCATCGGCCCAGCGCTTGCCGCCGATGCGTCCCGTGACCGACGCCAGCGCCAGCGGTTCTAGCGCTGTACCCAACTGAACATTCACGTTTTGTAAAGCGACATCGAGCGTTGCCGAGCTGGGCTGGCCTTTGTTGATTTCAGCCCAGGCGCGCAAGCTGCCGGTGCCCGAGCGTGGGTCAATACCAAACGTATGGGGCACATATTGTTTGATACGCGCGACATCCTTGAGGCGGCCAAACTCGGCATACAGCTGACCCGACCAGTCTGCAAATTGCCCGGCACCTTGCGACAGCAGGGGCTGCCTGAACAGCCCGCGCATGCTGAAACGGTCGCCCCAGTCAGGCGGCGGCGTGGCATCAAGCCTGAAGGCGTGCCTGCGCGCACTGTTGCGCATCACCGCATCTACCCGGCTTAAAGCCAGTGGCGGGGCTTTGATCTGTTCGTCGGTCCAGCGCAATGTACCGCCCTGAATGACAAACTCAGCTTGCGAAAAAATCCAGTCAGCGGTGCTGCTGTCGTAGCTTTTGGCCTGGTACATGTCCAAACCGCCGACGTAGATTTTGCCGTCGCTGGTGCGGGTAATGTCAAGCACCGGCTGGTCCAGCAACAGTTGCTCAAAACCGCCGCCCCACAAAGATGCAGGGGACAGCGCAGCCACCACGCGCGGCAAGCGCAGGGCAACCCGACCGAATGCGTCTTTTAGCGTGACATCGCGAAATTCAAAAGAGGGAATCAAGCCTTCAGAGCGGGCAGTGATTTGGCCAATTTGAACCGGCACACCCAGCGCCTTGCTGGCTTCAATTTCAAGGCGTGGGCGAAAGTCTTCAATACGCGGCACAATCCAGCCGTGTAACAAGCCCCAGAATGCGCCAAACAACAACCAAAAGGTAACCACCAGCCACAAAGCCAAACGAGCCATGACCGCCAACCCCTTCAATCGTGGGGATGCGCAGGTTTGCTCGGCGGTTGTGGTTTGGGACATTGACACCAGAATTATGACTGTCCGTATCGCCTGAAGCTTTCCTAACCCCATGAAGTTTTGTGACTTACTGTGATGAATTCAAAGCCAGGCTTGGCTGACGCCTCAGGCTATTCGCGTTTTGTGCAACGCATACGCCGCCGTTACGACGCGCAGCGGCCGTGGCTGCAAGCGGGCGAGCCCGGGCGCGCAAGTATGGCCGATGCGCTGCAGGCGTTGCGCGCGCAGGGCCTGGATACCGGGGCGGCACTGCGCGTTTTGCGTCAGCTGGTGATTGAACGGCTGGTGATACTGGACTGCGAAGGCTCGCAGTCTGGACCGGTGGCGCTCGACGTGGTGACCCAGGCGATGACCGAGCTGGCCGAGCTGGCGCTTGATGTCGCCATGCAGGAGTCCCGCATTGCGCTGGATGAACAATACGGCGCGCCGCAGGCAGACAACGGTGCGGCTGCCGAGATGTGGGTCATTGGCATGGGCAAGCTGGGCGCGCGTGAGCTCAATGTGTCCAGCGACATTGACCTGATCTATGTTTACGACCACGACGGCCTGACCGCTGGCAAGCCAGGTGCCAGCGAAGCAGAATTCAAGCGCAGCCGAATATCAAACCACGAATATTTTGCCCATCAGGTCAAGGCCATTTATGCGCTGGTGGGGGAGACCACCGAGCACGGTTTTGTCTTTCGGGTTGACCTGGCGCTCCGGCCGCATGGCGGCTCTGGCCCGGCCGCGATGTCGCTCAGTGCGCTGGAGGATTATTTTCAGGCGCAGGGCCGTGAATGGGAGCGCTTTGCCTGGCTGAAAAGCCGGGTGGTGGCACCGGCTGCGTGCGTCGAAAGCGGCACTGCACAAGCTCTGCGTGGCGCGGTACTTCCGTTTGTTTTCCGGCGTTATCTGGACTACAGCGTGTTTGATGCCCTGCGCGTGTTGCATCGGCAAATCCGCGAACACGCGGCACGCCGCAGTGCCGGACGGCCTGAGCGCGCCAATGACGTCAAGATGTCTCGCGGCGGTATTAGAGAAATTGAATTTACCGTGCAGTTGCTGCAAGTGGTGCGCGGCGGGCAGTTTCCGGAACTGCGCACGCGCCGCACAGTCGATGCCTTGCAGCGGCTGGCACATGCCGGCTTGATGAGCCAGGACACGGCCGATGCGCTGGCGCAAGCCTATGATTTTTTGCGCCGCGTGGAGCACCGTATCCAGTACCTGGATGACCAGCAAACTCACGTTTTGCCCACCCGCGATGATGACCTTGCCTGGATTGCCCAAACCTTGGGCTACAGAGACTGCTGCCCGTTTTTGCACGACCTGGACGCGCACCGGGAACTGGTGGCGGGCGAATTTGACAAGTTGTTGGGCGGTAAACCAGATTGCAAAGGCTGCATCAAAGGCGCGCCGTCTGCTGACGCCCAAGCCGCTTCAGCCGCCCCGGCGCTGGAGGATTTACTCGAGCATTTGTCGGGCCAGTGGCCAGCCCAGTTCAGGGCCCGTTTGCAGCAATGGCGGACCCACCCGAAAGTGTTGGCGCTGCGCGACGAGTCGCGTGCCCGACTGAGCCAGTTGGTGCAGCGCACCGCCACATGGCTTGGCGAGGGCAGCGTGACCGAAGAGGCCGCCCTACGCATCATGGACTGGATTGAGCCTTTGCTGCGCCGCGAAAGTTATCTGGCGTTGCTGCTGGAGCGCCCGCAGGTTCACCAGCGGCTGCTTAGGCTGCTGGGTGCGGCCAAATGGCCTGCACGGTATTTGCTGCTGCATCCCGGTGTGATTGACGAACTCGCCAGCAACGCCATGCTGCAAGAGCGCTTTGACAGCGCCAGCTACACACAAGAGCTCAAGGCCCGCCTGACGTCGCTCCAGATTACCGGCGAGGACGACGAAGAAACCTGCCTGAATCTGCTGCGCCGGGCGCACCACGCCGAAGTGTTTCGCACTCTGGCGCGGGACGTCGAAGGCGTACTCAGCGTTGAGCAGGTCGCTGATGATTTGAGCGCGTTAGCCGAAACCACACTGGCCATCACGCTTGACTGGTGCTGGCAGCGGCTAAAAAACCGCCATATTCCGAGCGGCCAATTTTTCGACGGGCCGCCCCTAGAAAAATTAGCCCCCTCGGGGCTGGAGCCTGCGGCTCCCGATCTGCTTGAGCAGGTCGGGACAGGCGACAGAAGCGAAGCCTCCGGCGAGCGGCGACCTGCAAGGGGCAGAGAGTTACGCGAAGCGAACGAACGTGGGGGTCAATTTTTCGACGGGCCGCCCCTAGAAAAATTAGCCCCCTCGGGGGGCAGAGAGTTACGCGAAGCGAACGAACGTGGGGGTTCTTTACCCCAGCTTGCCATCATCGCTTACGGCAAATTGGGTGGAAAAGAGTTGGGTTACGGCAGCGATCTGGACATTGTGTTTGTCTACCAGGACGACCACGAACAAGCCGCTGAGGTGTATGCACTGCTGGTGCGCAAGCTCATCAACTGGCTAACGGTGAAAACCAGCGAGGGCGATTTGTTTGAGATCGACACCGCGCTCAGGCCCAACGGCAATTCAGGCTTGCTGGTGACCAGCTTCGCAGCCTACGCCAATTACCAGCAGCAGCGCGGCAGCAACACCGCCTGGACCTGGGAACACCAGGCGATGACCAGAGCTAGGTTTATCTTGGGTGCGGAGCCACTGCGCCAGCAGTTTGAGCAGATTCGTGAAGGCGTGGTCACGGCCCCGCGCGATGCGGTTTTGCTGCGCACCGAGATCACCACCATGCGCGACAAAGTGCGCAGCGCACATCCCGTCAAGGGCGATTTGTTTGATGTCAAGCACAGCAGGGGCGGCATGGTCGATGCCGAGTTTGCGGTGCAGTACCTGGTCTTGTCACAGTCAGCGCAGCACCCCGAGCTGGTGGCCAATGTGGGCAACATCGCCTTGCTGCAACGCGCCGAGGCGGCGGGTTTGTTGCCGCCTGGTGTGGGCGAGGCAGCTGCCAAGGCTTACCGTGCGCTGCGGCGCGTGCAGCACCAGGCGCGTTTGAACGAAGCGCCCACGCAAGTTGCACCAGGCCAGCTTGAGGCAGAACGCGCTGGCGTGCTTGCGCTGTGGGCGGCGGTGTTTCCATCCGCCTGATGAACCCCCACGTCAAGGGGGTATTGCAGCGATCGACGGCAAAAAACCCGCAAAATACGGCTTTGAATTTTCTTCAAGCCTACAGACGCATTTGACATGAGCATTTCAGACCGTTACCGCATGGGCCGCCTTCTTGCCGCCCTGCCACTCGTAGGTATGGCGGTCATGTTGTGCGGCTGTGCTGCCAATGCGCCCCCAGCCACTGTCACGGTGTCCGCGCCGCCTCAGTGGTATGCCAGTTTGCCAAAACCCGCTGTTGCCAGGGACGCTGCAACGCCCACCAGCAGCCTACCGCACGGGGGCAGCTTGACCCACTTGTCGCAGTGGTGGCAGCAACAAAACGACATGCTTTTGGTTGACTTGATCAACGCCGCGCAAATGGTGAGTCCATCGGTCATCACAGCGCGCGCCAACATTCAGCAGGTACAAGCGGCGTTCGCGGTGTCAAGCGCTGCCCTGTTGCCCACGGTTGATGCTGCAGGCAATGTCAGCCGCAGTGTGTCGGCGCCTACCAGCCGTACGGCGCGCGCACCCATCAACAACGCCGCGCTGCTGGGTTTGCAAACCAGCTGGGAAATTGACTTGTTCGGTCAGAACCGGGCAAGTTTGAATGCTGACAGCGAGCGCCTGCTGGGAACGCAGGCGCTTTGGCACGAGGCGCGGATTTTGGTGGCGGCTGAAGTGGCCAGCCAGTACTACAGCTTGCGCACTTGCGAGCAGTTGCTGGCTGTGACCAGCGCTGATGCCAAGTCGCGGTTTGAAACCAGCCGTCTGGCCGATTTGCTGACCCAAGCTGGCTTTGGCGCACCGGCTACCGCTGCCTTGGCGCGCGCTACGGCGGCCGAGGGCAACAGCCGCATCACCCAGCAGCGCGCTGAATGTGATTTGAACATCAAGGCCTTGGTGGCGCTGACGGGCTGGAGCGAGCCGGATTTGCGTCAAAAGCTGGCGCTTTTCGCATTGGCCTCACCGCAACAAGGCATGACTGACATTTCGAGTGTGCCCGCCGACGTACTGGGCCAGCGGCCCGATGTGTACAGCGCCGCTCGCGAGCTGAATGCTGCGAGTTTTGAGGTCGGCAGCGCCCGGGCCCAGCGCTACCCCCGCCTGAGCATCGGCGGCAATATTGCCGCCAACCGGTTTACTTCGCGCGGTTTCACGCAACGTTTTAACACCTGGTCTATCGGTCCTGTAGCGCTAACCGTGCCGCTGTTTGACGGCGGTGCCGCCGATGCCAACGTTGACGCGGCCAAAGCGCGCTACGAAGAAGCCGCCGGCAAGTTCCGGGGAACGGTGCGCCAAGCGGTGCGTGAAGTGGAAGATGCCCTGGTCAACCTGCAAAGCACAACCGACCGCGGCGGTGACACGCTGGTGGCTGCCGAGGGCTATCGTGCATCGTTTGCCGGTACAGAGGCGCGTTACAAAGCGGGTTTGGCCAGTTTGGGAGAACTCGAAGAAGCCAGACGCGTGCTGTTGGCGGCGCAAAGCGCGGTCGTGCTGCTTGAGCGTGAGCGCCGCAACGCTTGGATAGGGCTGTACAAAGCGCTGGGCGGCGGTTGGAGCACGGCGGCACCGCACCCCACACCCATGATTTTTGGGATTCCCGAGGCCTTTTTGCCAGACTGGTAGAGCACCCATGCAGAGCGCAGCGCACGCTGCATGTCTGGCTACCGGTGTGGATGGTGTTAAAAATTCTGAAAACAAGTTGTATGAAATTTCTTCAAAGCAAGCAAAACGCTATTATTTCAATAGTTAGCTGCGTCCTGTTTTTGTGCGCCGTGGGTCTTTTTGCCTCTAAAACAAGCGCTGCTGACGATAAAAAGGCCGTACCCGCCAAAGCAGCCCTGACCGTCAGCACGGTGCAGCCTGCGCAGTCCAGTTTGCCGCTGCGCCTGCCCGCCAGTGGCACCGTAGTGGCGTGGCAGGAGGCCATCATTGGCAGCGAAGCCAACGGTTTGCGGCTGGTCGATGTCAAGGTCAATGTTGGCGACCGCGTGACCAAGGGCCAGGTATTGGCCAGTTTTGCCACTGAGCAGGTCAACGCCGAAATGGCGCAGGCCCAGGCTGGCATGGCAGAGGCCCAGGCCAATGCGCTGGATGCGGCGGGCAACGCCGACAAAGCCCGCACACTGCAAGCCAGCGGTGCCTTGAGCGAACAGCAAATCAACCAATACACCACCGCTGACAAAACCGCCAAAGCCAGGCTGGAAGCCGCCAAAGCCCTGCTGGCCGTACAGCAGGTACGCTTGAAGCAAACCGGCGTGCTCGCGCCCGACAGTGGCGTGATCTCGAGCCGCAGTGCCACGGTGGGCGCTGTGGTCGGCAGCGGCACCGAGCTGTTCAAAATGATTCGCGGTGGACGCTTGGAGTGGCGGGCTGAAGTCACCAGCGCCGAGCTGGCCAATATCAAGCCCGGCACGGTGGCCAGCGTGACGGCGGCCAGCGGCGCGGTGGTCGCGGGCAGGGTGCGCATGATTGCGCCTACGGTCGACAGCGTGACCCGCAATGCGCTGGTGTATGTCGATTTGCCAGCCAACACCAATATCAAAGCCGGCATGTATGCGCGCGGGCAATTCGATCTTGGCACCAGCAATGTCCTAAGCTTGCCGCAGCAGGCACTGGTGCTGCGTGACGGCTTTACCTATGCCATGCGGCTGGAGCAGGGCAACAAGGTCAGTCAGGTCAAGCTGCAAACCGGGCGCCGTGTGGGCGACGTGGTGGAAATTATCAAAGGTGCCAAGGCCGGTGAGCAGTTTGTGGCCAGTGGCGCGGCGTTTTTGGCAGATGGTGACACCGTCAAAGTGGTGGCACTGCCAGCCAACACGAGCGCTGCCGCGAAATAGCTCGCAACGCCTGTTTTTTAATCAAACAGGCCCCTGGCTCAATAAATATATAAGCAATACGCTATTCAATATATAGCAAACAAGAATTCTGACTTATGAACGTTTCCACGTGGTGCATCAAAAACCCGATTGCCGCCATCATGTTTTTTGTCATGCTCTGCTTTGCGGGCGTGTTGGGTTACCAGCGCATGTTGGTGCAAAACTTTCCTGATCTGGACGTGCCCAGCATCATCATCACGGCCAGCTTGCCGGGGGGCTCTCCTGCGCAACTTGAAACCGAAGTGGCGCGCAAGATTGAAAACTCCATTGCAGCATTGCAGGGCCTGAAGAACATTTACACCAAGGTGCAGGACGGCGTAGTCACCATCACGGCTGAATTTCGCATCGAAAAACCCACCCAGGAAGCACTGGACGAAACCCGCTCGGCCGTCCAGCAGGTACGAGCCGATATGCCCGCTGACCTGCGCGACCCGGTGGTCAGCAAGATCAATATCTCTGGCGCGCCGGTGCTGGCCTACACGATCAAAAGCAGCGCGCTGGACGACGAGGCATTAAGCTGGTTTGTTGACGATGTGCTGACCCGCAATTTACTGGCTGTACGCGGCGTCGGCTCGGTCAGCCGAGTTGGGGGTGTCACGCGTGAGGTGCGGATTGCGCTTGACAGCGCAAAAATGCAGGCACTAAGCATCAGCGCTGCGGCGGTGTCCCAGCAATTGCGGCAGGTACAAATGGAAACCGCCGGCGGCCGGGCTGACCTGGGCAGCAGCGAACAGCCGGTACGCACGCTGGCAACGGTCAAGTCAGCGGCAGAACTGGCCGCACTGGAATTGAGCCTGGACGATGGCAAGGGTACAAACCGCAAAATCCGCCTGGGACAAATCGCTGACGTGCAAGACACCACAGCCGAGCAGCGCTCTGCCGCCTTGCTCAATGGTGTGCCTGTGGTGGGGTTTGAAGTTTCCCGGGCCAAGGGCTCAAGCGAAGTCGATGTGGGGCGCGGCGTACGTGCGGCGCTGGCGCAACTCAAAGTGACCCACCCCGACATGACGCTCAATGAAGTGCTGGACTTTGTCACGCCGGTCGAGGAGGAGTTCAAGGCATCGCTGACGCTTCTGGCCGAAGGCGCGCTGCTGGCGGTACTGGTGGTTTGGCTGTTTTTACGTGACTGGCGCGCCACGTTCGTTACCGCGGTGGCGCTGCCCCTGTCGGTGATTCCCGCCTTTATTGGCATGAACTACCTGGGCTTTTCCCTCAACGTGGTGACGTTGCTGGCGCTTAGCCTGGTGATTGGTATCTTGGTCGATGACGCGATTGTTGAAGTAGAAAACATTGTTCGCCATTTGCGCATGGGCAAAACGCCCTACCAGGCGGCGATGGAGGCAGCCGACGAGATTGGCCTGGCGGTCATCGCCACTACTTTCACGTTGATTGCCGTGTTCTTGCCCACCGCCTTCATGAGTGGCATCGTCGGCAAGTTCTTCAAGCAGTTTGGCTGGACAGCCGCTTTGGCAGTGTTCGCCTCGCTGGTGGTGGCGCGAATGCTAACGCCCATGATGTCTGCTTATTTGCTCAAACCCATCGTTGACTTTACCGAGAAAGACGGCGCTGTGATGCGCTGGTATATGCGGGCCAGCCGCTGGTGTTTACAGCACCGCTGGTGGACTGGTTTGGTCGCACTGGTGTTTTTTGTCGGCTCGCTGATGCTGATTCCCCTCTTGCCCACGGGTTTCATACCGCCTGACGACAACAGCCAGACCCAGGTTTACCTCGAACTTGCGCCGGGTAGCAAGTTGCAGGAAACAAAAGCTGTGGCCGAGGCAGCGCGGCAAATGCTGACGAAAGTTGAGCATGTCAAGTCGGTCTACACCACGATAGGTGGCGGTGCGGCTGGCAGCGACCCGTTTGCCCCCGGCGGTGCCGCCGAAACACGCAAAGCCACACTGACAATTTTGATGACCGAACGCGGCAATCGGCCGCGCAAGCAGGTGATAGAAAACAAGATTCGGCAAGCCTTGCTCGACCTGCCCGGTGTACGCAGCAAAGTGGGCTTAGGCGGCTCGGGCGAAGGCCTCGTGCTGGCGTTGACCAGTGAGAATCCTGCATCTTTGGCGGCTGCCGCTGCCGCCCTTGAAAAAGACTTGCGCACCATTCCGGGTTTGGGTTCTATTGCCTCCAGTGCGTCGCTGGTGCAATCCGAGCTGCTGGTACGGCCTGACTTTGCCCGTATGGCCGACCAGGGCGTGACAAGCAGCGCCATTGGCGAGACGCTGCGCATCGCGACGGTGGGGGACTACGATGCCAGCCTGCCCAAACTGAACCTGTCGTCACGCCAGGTCCCGATCGTCGTTCGCCTGTCCGATGACGCCAAGGCTGACATTGCCAGCCTTGAGCGGCTGCTGGTGCCCGGCAGCCGGGGGCCGGTCATGCTGGGTCAGGTCGCCACGCTTGAACTGTCGGGCGGCCCGGCCATCATTGACCGCTTTAACCGCTCGCGCAACGTGAAGTTTGAAGTTGAGCTGTCCGGCCTGCCGCTGGGCGATGTCACCGCCCTGGTCGAAAAGCTGCCCGCCATTGTCAATTTGCCGCCCGATGTCAAACAGGTCACTTTAGGCGATGCCGAGCTGTTTGGTGAGCTGTTCGCCAGTTTTGGCCTGGCCATGTTGACTGCTGTGCTGTGCATTTATATTGTGCTGGTCTTGCTGTTCAAAGACTTTTTGCACCCGGTCACCATTTTGGTGGCGCTGCCCTTGTCTTTAGGCGGCGCATTTGTCGGTTTGCTGCTGGCGGGCAAGAGCTTTTCCATGCCATCGCTGATTGGTCTGATTATGTTGATGGGCATTGCGACCAAAAATTCGATTTTGCTGGTCGAATACGCGATTGTGGCCAGGCGGGGCACACCGTTGCCTGGTGTTTTGCCTGGCCCAGCCGACTCTGGCGGCTGGTTGCTTGCACCGTTGTCCAGGATGGACGCGCTGCTCGATGCCTGCCACAAGCGCGCCCGGCCCATCGTCATGACGACCATCGCCATGGGCGCGGGCATGGTTCCGATTGCTTTTAGCTGGGGCGCTGCGGACGGCAGTTTTCGCAGCCCGATGGGCGTGGCGGTGATTGGCGGTTTGATCACGTCAACGTTTCTGAGTTTGCTGGTGGTGCCTGCGGTGTACACCTTCATGGACGACCTGGAGCACGGGTTGGCACGGCTGTTTAAGCGCAAACCCCGAGCCGCCAGTGGCCCAAACGACCGCCGGGCTTTATAATTTTTTCTTTATCTGATGCCGACGAACATGCAAAAACGCATACTCCTTTCGGGCGCAACGGGCCTGATTGGTGGCGAGTTGATGCTGATTTTGGCTGAAAGAGGCGTCTGCAGCACTGCTGTGGTACGCGCGTCAGACGATGCCGCCGCCAGAGCGCGCCTGCTGGGTCGGTTACAAAAAAGCGCGTTGTGGAAACCCGAATTTGCTGAATTTGTGTCGGCCGTTGCGGGCGACATTGAAGCCCCGGACTTTGGCCTGAAAGCCAATGTGCTGCAGTCGGCTGACGTGATCTTGCATTCTGCGGCTAACACCTCGTTTAAGCCTGATGCGGGGGTCTACCCGATCAACATCAAGGCCGCTACCCACTTTGGCGCTATCTTGCGAAACCTCAAACCCTCGCAGCGCGGGTTTTTTGTGGGCACAGCGGCAGTCACGATGGCGCCGCGCGGTGTCATCACGGAGGACATGCCTTTTGCGGGCTACGCCAACGACTACATTCGCTCCAAGCGTGATGCTGAAACACTGTTACGCGCGACCGGCGCGCCGTTTGTCAGCTTGCGCCCCGGTATTGTTTTGTCGCGCGGAATCAATGACGCCAAACTGGCGCGCAACATGCTGTGGGCAATACCCGTCATGGCCGAGCTTGGCGATGTGCCGCTTGACCCGCTGGCCCGGCTGGATTTTGCGCCCGTTGACTTTGTTGCCAGCGCCTTTGGTGAAATGCTGCTGAAAAACGATCTTGCTTATGACTGCTACCACGTGTCAACGGGCGAGGCATCCCTGAAATTTCAAGCGTTAGCCGATGAACTGGCCTTGACGCTGCCGGGTATCAAAAAGTTGGTCATGCGGGGTCGTGATTTTGTTCCTGTGCCCAGCTTTGCACGCCAGCGCTGGATGTTTGCGGCCTTGCAGCCCTATTTGCCGTTTTTAACAGCCGACGCCGTGTTCAGCAACGCCCGGTTAAAACAAGAAATTGGAACTTCAGCAGCTGCGCCTATTCCTAACAGCTATCTGGGCGATTTACTCGGCGCATTCAGTTTGTCGGATGCCGTCAAGCAGATGTATGCGCCCTGATATCCCTTGTGTAACGGTGGCGATGTGCCGGCCCATTTATGTAAAGAAATGTTAAGCTACCCATCGAGCGTACCCCTTGACGTACGGCGTTGTGGCTTGTGATGTGATGAATTCTGATCTGATTAATCTTTTTGCCGAAACCTTCGGAATTGCCGAAGAAAAGTTGTTGCCCGGTGCCACGCTGGACAGCCTTGGTCTTGATTCTCTGGCCGTGATCGAATTTTTATTTCAAATAGAAGACAAGTTTCAAATTCAAATTCCTGATCAGGCCAACCCGCCCCGCACGCTGGACGAGATGGTGCAGTTGATTGAGCCTTTGCTGCCAAACAGTAAGCCAGCCGATACGCCGGCTTCCGCCTGAAGTCCATCTTGATGCGCCGCGTTGCCATCACCGGTCTGGGCGTTGTTTCTCCGGTGGGGTCGGGCAGCACCTGCTTTTTTGAGTCACTGTTAGCGGCAAGGTCAGGCATCGCCGAACGGCAACTTGATTTCCCGACCGGCGCTGAGCCGGTGCTGATGGGCCATATTGACTTTCAGCCTGAGGCGCACTTTGCCAAAGCCAAACTCTTGAGCATGGACCGTGTCAGCCAGTTGGCGCTGGTCGCTGCTCGCGAGGCCATGGCGCAAGCGGGCTTTGACAGCCAATTGGCAGGTTTGCGGCCCGAGCGTTTCGGCGTGTCTGTGGGCACGGGCAGTGGCGGCACCACATCGCTTGAGGCGGCCTATTACGCCTTGCTCGATCAAAAAGTTGCACGGCTTCGCCCGATGACTGTGGTGCTTGCCATGCACAACGCAATGGCCGCACATTTATCCCTGGAGTTCGGTCTTAAGGGTCCGAGCAGCACCGTGTCCAACGCCTGCGCTTCGTCGGCTACCGCCATGGGCGATGCTTTTCGTCAAATTCGGCACGGCTATGCCGATGCCATGCTGGTGGGTGGCTCAGATGCGTTGCTCACCAAAGGCACTGTTAAAGCCTGGCAAGCCATGCATACGTTGGCCAAGCGCCATGCCGATGGCGCACACGCCTCGTGCCGGCCATTTTCAAAAGACCGCTCGGGTTTGGTGTTAGCAGAGGGCTCGGCCATGCTGGTGCTAGAAGACTGGGACACGGCCAAACGCCGGGGGGCCAACATCTTGGCAGAGCTGGCGGGCTATGCGACGACTGCCGACGCCCATCACCTGACCCAGCCCGAGGCCCACGGTCAAGCCCGTGCCATGTCTCTGGCATTGGCTGATGCAGAATTAAACGGTAGCGACATTGGGTACTTGAATGCACATGGCACCGCCACCGAGGTAGGTGATGTGGTGGAAACCAACGCCGTCAAACTCGCGTTTGCTAGCCTAGCAAATAACTTACCTATCAGCTCTACTAAAGGTGTGCATGGGCACGCGATGGGCGCTTCGGGTGCGATGGAATTTGTCGCCAGCGTGATGAGCCTGCGCTCACGCCAATTGCCGCCAACGGCCCATTTGCAAACACCAGACGAGCGCTGCGATCTGGACTACATACCGCTGCAGGCACGAGACAGCAAAGACCTGCGAGCAGTGATGTCCAATTCATTTGCCTTTGGCGGCTCTAATGCCGTGCTGATCGCCAAGTCGGTTTAATCGGGATCAGGTTCCTGCCCGGATTTTTGACACCAAAGCAGTGGTTGAGTAACCGTCAACAAAGCTGATGGCAACTGCCCGGCCTCCGTAAGCCTCGACAACCGCAGTCTCAGGCAATTGGCGCATGTCGTAGTCACCGCCTTTGACCAGTACATCTGGCTTGAGCTGGCGGATCAGTTCTAACGGCGTGTCTTCGTCAAACCAGGTGACAAGGCTCACAGACGCCAGCGCCGCCACGACCACCGCACGGTCCAGCTCTTTGTTCAGCGGCCGGTCTGCCCCCTTGCCCAAGCGTTTGGCAGACGCGTCGGTATTGAGTGCCACCACAAGACTGCCGCCAAGCGCGCGCGCCTGCTCCAGGTAAGTCACATGTCCACGGTGCAAGACATCAAATACCCCATTGGTAAATATGACCGGTCTGGGCAGGGCTGCCGCTTTAGCCAGCACATCTTCACGAGGCGCCAGTTTGTTTAAAGATTCCATAGCGTTGAATCGCTTAGACAACTAGGTTTTGCGCAACCAGGCTTGCGCAACTAAGCTTGCGCGCTGATGTCAGCAGGTTTAGGCACAACGGCTATTGCACCTGCGATTTCGCGGCTCAAGTCTTTTCGGTAGCGGTTCAGCTCTTGCACGGTTTTGAAGCTCTGGTTCATCAAAAGGCTCATGTTGTGCAAGATACGTTCAACAACTTTGCCTTCCCAAACAGCGTCAAAGTTGATTTGCTTGTCCAGCCAGTGTTCAAGCCAATCGGGGTTGGGCAAGCGTGACTGGATGGTGTCACGCGGAAACAGGTCTTTATTCACGTGCAAGTTCGTGGGGTGCAGAGCTTGCGCGGTACGCCGGGCGCTGGCCATCAATACGCCTACCTTGGTAAATGCCGCACGCGCGTCGTTACCCACATTGTGAATGGCGCGTTTCATGTAGCGCAGGTATGCGCCGCCGTGCCTTGCTTCGTCCTGGCTGAGCTGGGTGTAAATCTTTTTGATGACTGGCTCGGTGTGCCATTCACTGGCACGCCGGTACCAGTGGTTCAGGCGAATTTCGCCGCAAAAGTGCAACATCAGCGTCTCAAGTGGCGGCGCCGGTTCAAACTCAAAGCGTACCTCGTGAAGTTCTTTTTCGGTCGGTGCCAGCTCGGGCCTGAAACGCTTCAAGTATTCCATCAGCACCAGCGAATGTTTTTGCTCTTCAAAAAACCAGATCGATATGAACGCTGAAAAATCACTGTCGTTTTTGTTATCACGTAAAAACATTTCAGTCGCAGGCAAGGCCGCCCATTCGGTGATGGCGTTCATCTTGATGGTCTGTGCTTGCTCATCAGACAGTTGGGACGCATCAAAGCTGTCCCACGGAATGTCTTTGTCCATGTCCCACCGGACGGATTCGAGCTGTTTAAACAATTCAGGATAAAGCATATGAATTCCTTCGAAGGGTGTCACGCATCTGGGGGTAATACGCATGAAACGCGGCCCTAGATGAACACAATTTTAGGCGGGTTACATGACAAATACCCCCACAAAGGGGTATTGCTGCCTTGCGTTCTTGAATCTGCGAATTTAAATCCGGCGTATAAACTTCATCAGCAACTGACTCAGCATTTTTATTTGGGCTGGCTTGGCTTTACCTTACCGCTTTTTACCTTAACGTTTTCATCATGCACTCGATTTCTTTAAAGTCTGTCCTCACATCGGCTGCTGTTGCCGTAGGGCTTTTCTGCGTGTCAACCAGCCACGCGGCCACGCCGGAGAGCAAAGCATGTCCCGCATTGCTGCAGCAAAACGTATTTCGGCTGCAAGACGAAAAGCCGCAGTCGCTGTGCCAATATGCGGGTAAGGTCGTGGTCGTGGTCAACACTGCCAGCTTTTGCGGTTTTACACCGCAGTACGAAGGACTCGAAGCGCTGCACAGCAAATACAAAGACCAAGGCTTGGTTGTGCTGGGTTTTCCATCCAATGACTTTTCACAAGAAACGGGCAGCAACAAACAAATCGCGGATTTTTGTGAAAACACGTTCGGCGTCAAGTTTCCGATGTTTACAAAAACCAGCGTTTCCGGCAAAGACGCCAGTCCCTTGTTCAAGCAGCTCAGTGCCAAAACCGGCACCACGCCCAAATGGAACTTCTATAAGTATGTGATCAGCCGCAACGGCCAAAATGTTGAGAGTTTTAACTCTATGGCAGATCCCAGCAGCAAATCGTTTATTCGGGAAATTGAAAAGCAATTGGCGGCCAAGTAAGCGCGGTAGGTCCGTCGCCACAACAAAAAGCAGTCAGGGTAAATTAATACCAACCAGTCACTATTTGACTGGTTGGTAATCGTTGAGCTACACTTAAGCATGTATTTTCCGAAAAACACAAACCTTTACGTTGGCACACGCCGTGTGCAAGGGAACTTTGCTGAGGCGATTGGTGTCCCAAACTTATGTGCTGCGAGTTCTAGTGGCCATACAGTTTCATTGTTGCGAAGTCGTTTGGGCTGTTTGGCCTTAGACGCAATCCCGGAGCGGTTCTCCTCCTCCCTCCCTTGTTCGCATCGGGGCGCTTCGCAACATTTTTATACAACGCGCGCCGATGGTACGTAATCTGACCATCGGCGGGCTCCCAAGCGTTGCAATTGTTGGCTCCGGCATTTCGGGGCTTGCAGCCGCCCACGCGCTGCAGGGCAAAGCTAACATCACGCTGTTTGAGGCGGGTGATTATTTCGGGGGTCACACACACACCGTCGATGTGACGCTTCCCGGCGACCACGGCCCGGTGATGCATGGCGTTGACACCGGATTTTTGGTTTTTAACGAACGCACCTATCCAAATTTAATTCAGCTGTTCGCTGATCTGAAAGTCAAAACCGCTAAATCGGACATGTCGTTTTCTGTGCAGGTTCCCCGCGCAGGCCGTCAAACCCTCGAATGGAGCGGCTCATCACTCAGCAGCGTGTTTGCCCAGCGTCAAAATCTGGTGAATGCCCGGTTTTTGCGCATGCTGGCCGACATCATGCGTTTTAACCGCGTCACCACCGCGCTGGCTGACGCAAATGCCGAAGCCGCCATGGCGCAACCACTCTGCGACTTTCTGGCTGACCATCAATTCTCCAACGAATTTCGAGATTGGTACTTTCTGCCGATGATGGGTTGTATTTGGTCCTGTCCAACCGACCAGATGCTGCAGTTCCCTGTTGCCACCATGATTCGTTTTTGCTACAACCACGGCCTGATTCAGGTGACCAACAGGCCGCAGTGGTGGACGGTTGCGGGCGGTGCCCGGCGCTATGTTGAAAAGATCATTGCCCCAATTGCTGACAAACGTTTAAACACGCCCGTCAAACAAATCATGCGCGATGCAGCGGGCGTACATGTCAGTACAAACAGCGGCACCGAACGGTTTTACAAAGTCGTTTTGGCGGCCCACTCAGACCAATCGCTGGGCTTGTTGCAAGCCCCCACACAGGCCGAGCACAAGGCACTGAGCGCCATCCGCTACCAGGCGAATCGTGCGGTGCTGCACACCGACACGTCGGTATTGCCGCAGCGCAAACTGGCCTGGGCGGCCTGGAATTACGAGCGTGCCGAGCAAACCAGCCGAGAGTCCAGCCAGGTCTGCCTGCATTACCTGCTGAACATGCTGCAGCCGTTGCCTTTTAAGCAGAGCGTGGTGGTGTCCTTGAATCCGCTCAAGGAGATTGCGCGTAAACACACCATGGGTGAATTTGACTACGCGCATCCGGTGTTTGACCTTGCGGCCATCCGGGCGCAGGGCGAGGTTGCGGCTTTGCAGGGCCAGAACCACACCTATTTTTGTGGTGCATGGACTGGCTACGGCTTTCATGAAGATGGCTTGAAGTCGGGTTTGCAAGCCGCAAGCCAGCTGCTGGAGTCGCTACAGCTGCAAGGCTCGGCCAGATGACTGCTGCGCCTTTGATTGGTTTCGGACAAGTTCGGCACACACGCTTAAAGCCAGTGAAAAATGCCTTCGCCTACCCGAATTATTTTTTGATGCTGCCGATGCGGGCCATGCTGGCAGGCAGTGCTTCGTGCCTGCCGCACAACCGCCGGGGCTTGCTCAGTTTTTTTGACGCTGACCACGGCGATGGCCGCGCCAGTGCGGTGAGCTGGATCGACGAGCTGTTACTTCGTGAGGGTGTAGAAGACGCCCAAGGCGAAATCTGGTTGCATACCTACCCAAGAGTGCTGGGCTACACCTTCAAGCCGGTCAGTTTTTGGTACTGCCATGCTCGGGACGGCAGCTTGCGCGCGATCGTGGTCGAGGTCAACAACACGTTTGGCGAGCGGCATTGCTATTTATTGGGGCAGCCACGTTACGGGCACGAAATGGTTGCCGACAAGGCGTTTCATGTTTCTCCTTTTTGCACGCTAGAAGGTCACTACCGGTTTCGCTTCATGCGCAGTGAACACGCAGGCATTGCAAAAACCGTGGCCCGGATTGACTATGACGACGCCGTTGGCCCGCTGATTCAAACCAGCGTCAGCGGCACGCTAGAACCGGTGACCCCAACCGCTCTGCGCAAGGCGCTTTGGCGCTACCCCGCCATGACGTTTGGTGTGGTGCTGCGCATCCATTGGCAAGCGTTAAAGCTTTGGCTCAAGCGGGTGCCTTTCATTTCAAAACCCAAGCCACCAGAAATATTTGTGACCCGATGACTTCAAGCAATACCTCCAGTTCCAGCAATGCTTTCACATTACCTGCAGGCGCACCATCGGCTGCGCGTGCCACGCTCAAGTTGTTGCTGCGCTTGAAGCATGGCACGCTGACACTTAAATTGCCCGATGGCTCGGTGCAGCGTTTTGGCAACGGCCAGGCTCCGCAAGCCAGCCTGCATTTACTCAACTGGAACGTGTGCAGTGCCGCGCTCAAATCGGGCGACATCGGGTTTGCTGAAAGCTACATCGCAGGCGACTGGACAACGCCGCACCTGACCGAGTTGCTTCGAGTCTTCATTGTGAACCGCAAAGAAGTCGAAGACGTGATTTACGGTACCTGGCTGGGCCGTTTTGTTTACCGCATCAAGCATTTGCTCAACCGCAACACCAAAGCCAACAGCCAAAAAAACATTCACGCGCATTACGATTTGGGCAACGCGTTTTACGAGCTTTGGCTGGACGGCACGATGAATTATTCATCGGCGATTTTTGAGACCGCCGAAACCTCCATGAAAGACGCCCAGCACGCCAAAGTGCGGCGTGCTTTGCGCATGGCGCAAGTCAAACCCGGTGACCGTGTTTTAGAAATTGGTTGCGGCTGGGGGGCGCTGGCTGAAAAGGCAACCAAAGAATTTGATGCGAATTTGGTGGGGGTAACGCTCAGTACCGAACAGCTAGAGTGGGCGCAAAAACGCATGCAGACTGAAGGCGTTGCTGACAAAGCAGATCTCAGACTTCAAGACTATCGAGATATTGGCAAAACAACACCAGACGCACCGTTCGATGCAATTTGCTCGATTGAAATGGTTGAGGCTGTAGGGCGCGAGTACTGGCCCGAGTATTTTCAAACGGTCCATCGTTTGCTTAAACCGGGCGGTCATGCTTGCATTCAAAGCATTGTGATAGCCGATGAGCTGTTTGAGCGCTACCTCACGTCAACTGACTTTATTCAGCAGTATGTCTTCCCTGGGGGGTGCTTGCCGTGCCCCAAAGAATTTCGGGCCCAAGCCATCAAGGCGGGCTTGCAGGTGGTGGACGAGTTTTCTTTTGGCCAGGACTACGCCCGCACGCTGCAATTGTGGCGTGAGCAATTTGCGGCGCAAGAAGCTCACGTGCTGCAACTGGGGTTTGACGAGCGCTTCATCCGCATTTGGGGGTTTTATCTGAGTTATTGCGAGGCCGCGTTTTTAGAGGCCAACACCGACGTGGCGCAGTACACCTTGAGGAAGCCGTCATGATGCTGCGTCGCGCACTGCTTGGCAGTTTGCTGCCGGTCGCTTTGGTAGGCCGTGCGTGGGCTCAAGCCTTGCCGAGTGCTGACGACGTTCGGCCCGAGCTCAATACCTTGCTCCCGCAGCACCGCCTGCTGGGCAAAGACAGGTTAACGGTGTGGGGCTTTCAGGTATACGACGCGAGGTTGTGGGGCTTGCCGGGGTTTAAACCTGACAACCTGACGGCCCAGAGTTTTGCGCTTGAGCTGTCTTACCTGCGTGACTTTGCCAGCCGCGACATTGCCGAGCGCTCGATCACAGAGATGCGCCGTACCGCCGCCATCAGCGAAAGCCAGGCCAAAGCCTGGATCACCGAGATGCTGCGTGTGATACCCGACATCAAAAAAGGCGACCGCGTGATGGGTATCCACCTGCCCGGCACCGGAGCGCAATTGCTGGTCAATGGCAAGGCGTCGGGCGAAATACGCGACGCTGAATTTGCGCGCCTGTTTTTTGGCATCTGGCTGTCGCCCAAAACGTCTGAGCCCAAGATGCGCGCTGCATTGTTGGCCGGTGCCAACTAGGCATGATGCAAGCTTTTGGCAAACGCAACGGTCTGGCCTATGGCTTGCTGGGCTTGCCGCTGGCGTTTGTGGCACTGCCGCTGTATGTGATTTTGCCCAACTACTATGCCAAGGTGTTTGGCGTTCCGCTGGCCGTTTTGGGCGCGATATTGTTGGGCGCAAGGCTGTTTGACGCCTTCATTGACCCGCTGCTGGGCAGGTTAAGCGACCGTTTGTTTGCACGTTCAGCCAACGCTGTTCTGCGGGCAGGCGCTTTGGCTGCTGCCGTGCTGGCGCTGGGTTTTGCGCTGCTGTTTTTTCCGCAGGTGACTGCGCCTGACGCGCTGGTGGTGTGGGCAACCGTGATGTTGACGGTGACTTATGCGGCCTACAGTTTTCTCAGCGTAGCGCACCAGTCTTGGGGGGCCATGTTGGGCGGTAACGAGGCGGAGCGCAGCCGTATTGTGGCTTGGCGTGAAGCGTTGGGGTTGGTGGGCGTAGTTTTGGCATCGGTTACACCTGTGGCCCTTGGTATGCCTGCGACGACTGCTATATTTATAGTAGCGCTCATTTGTGGCGGCTTGGCGTGGACGCGCGCCGTACAACCCGTTGCCAAGAAAAATAAAGCGGCTGTACCGGGCGCCATCTGGCTGCCGTTTAAACACAGCAATTTCAAGCGTTTGCTGTTGGTGTTCATGCTCAATGGCACGGCCAGCGCCGTTCCCGCTACGTTGGTGTTGTTTTTTATTCAAGACCGCTTGCAGGCACCTACTAGTCAGGAGCCCCTGTTTTTGGGCAGCTACTTTTTGACGGCAGCACTGTCGATTCCGATGTGGCTGGCGGTTGTCAAACGCATCGGCCTGGCCAAGGCCTGGTGGTGCGGCATGGCGCTTAGCATGGCCGTGTTTGCGTGGGCAACGCAAATAGGCAACGGCCAAACCATGGCGTTTTTAGTCATTTGTGCACTTTCTGGCGTGGCATTGGGCACTGACTTGGCGTTGCCCGGCGCGCTGCTGGCAGGCGTGATCCAAAGCAATGGCGATTCTGGAAAATCCGAGGGTGCGTATTTTGGCTGGTGGAACTTTGCGATCAAGCTCAATTTGGCGCTGGCCGCTGGCCTGGCGCTTCCGCTGCTGGGTGTCTTTGGCTATGCGCCCGGCGCGCGCAGCCCGGAGGCATTACACGCGCTGGTCATCGCTTACTGTGTGTTGCCTTGCGTTTTAAAGCTAGCAGCCAGCGCGGCTTTGTATTTTTTGATCATTCAACCTTCTTCACCCTCTTCACAAGCTACCGCATGACTTTATTTACAACACCCGCACGTGCCCTGTTGTGCGCCTTGGCTGTCAGCAGCGCCTTGCTGGCAGGCTGCGCAGGGCCGCAAATTACCGATTACGCCGCTGAAAAGCCGGTTTTGGATTTACGCCAGTACTTCAACGGAACCATCGACGCTTACGGCGTTTTTACTGACCGCTCGGGCAAGGTCGTCAAACGCTTTACGGTCGAGATGAAATGCAGCTGGACAGGCGCACCAGGCCAAGAGGTAGGCGTGCTGGACGAATACTTTACCTACTCTGACGGCACCAAAGACCGCCGGGTGTGGACCCTCAAGCGCGGTCCGGATGGCAAATACACCGGTACTGCGGGCGACGTGTTGGGCGAGGCTGCTGGTCAAGAAAAAGGCAACGCCTTCCGCTGGGGTTATACGCTGCTGCTACCTGTCGATGGCAAAACCATTGAAGTGCAGTTTGACGACTGGATGTACCTGATGAACGACAAAATCATGCTGAACAAGGCCGAAATGAGCAAATTCGGCTTCAAGCTGGGCGAAGTAACGTTAACTTTCGTCAAGCGCTGAAAAATGCCTGCAGTGCCGTTTTTAGCCCTTTTAGGTATCAGATTGACCTTTGGCCCTCGTATTACATATATCGTTTGCTATTAAATATATAGTAATTGGTCGGTATCAACCCGCTACCTCTTTCACCGCCTCCACAACCAACACCATCGCCATCGCCATGCCCTACAACCTTCCTATCAATGACTGGCGTGGCAAAACCGTGTGGCTGGTCGGTGCCTCCAGCGGTATTGGCCGTGCGACGGCTCAGGCCCTGCATGCGCAAGGCGCAAAAGTCATCGTCTCGGCGCGCAGCCGTCCGGCGCTTGACGAGTTTGTGCTGGCCCATCCTGGCAGCATGGCCTTGCCGATTGATGCCTCCGATGCCGCATCGGTAGAGGCCGCATCGCAAGCGGTGTTTGCGGCGGGCCCCCTGGATCTGGTGCTGTATTGCGCTGGCTACTACAAGGAAATGCGCGCCACCGAATTTGATCTGGCCGACATGCTGCGCCACAACCAGGTCAACTACGTGGGTGCCTTGTATGTGCTGGCAGCTGTCTTGCCGCAATTTTTGGCACGCAAAACGGGGCACATCAGTTTGGTCAGCAGTGTGGCCGGTTACCGGGGTTTACCGCAAAGTCTGGCCTATGGCCCGACCAAAGCGGCGCTGATTAACCTGGCCGAGACGCTTTACGTTGACCTGAAGGACAGCAATGTCGGTGTCAGTGTGATTTGCCCTGGTTTTGTTGAAACTCCGCTGACGGCACAAAACAAATTTGCCATGCCGGGATTGATCAAACCCGAAAAAGCCGCCGAAGAAATTTTGCGCGGCTGGGCCAAAGGTGAATTCGAAATCCACTTCCCCAAGCGATTTACGTTGTTAATGAAGGCATTGGCGCTGTTGCCGCCAGCGTTGTATTTCCCGGTGATTCGCAAATTCACCGGACTGTGAAAAGCAGCTGATCGTTCAGGCGAGCTTTCGCCAATGGCGCATTGCCTTTTTTATACGTGCTGAGCGCTTAAACCGCACCAATTCGACGTATTTGTATCGATGCGCCTTCTTTTGGTGCAAAAAATTGACTTTTAGGGGTGCGCATTTGTCCATGTAACTGGCACGGGCTTTGCAGTTACATGTCAGATCAATCCTGATTAATTTCAAATTTGGAGAACGCACAATGGATCGTCGCGACACACTGAAGTCTTTAAGCGCAGCAGCCGCGCTTGCCATGGCAGGCGCATCAGGCCGGGCGCTGGCACAAGCCGGCAGCACCATCAAGGTGGGCATTTTGCACAGCTTGTCCGGCACCATGGCCATTTCAGAGACCGTCTTGAAAGACACGGTTTTGATGGCCATTGACGAAATCAATGCCAAAGGTGGCGTGATGGGTAAAAAACTGGAGCCCGTGATTGTTGACCCGGCGTCTAACTGGCCCCTGTTTGCTGAAAAAACCAAGCAGTTGCTGGGCCAGGACAAGGTCTCGGTCATCTTCGGCTGCTGGACGTCGGTGTCGCGCAAGTCGGTGCTGCCAGTGGTGGAAGAAATGAACGGTCTGCTGTTCTACCCGGTGCAGTACGAGGGCGAAGAATTGAGCAAAAACGTGTTTTACACCGGTGCCGCCCCCAACCAGCAAGCGATACCTGCGGTTGACTACCTGATGAGCAAAGACGGCGGCGGCGCCAAGCGCTGGGTTTTGTTGGGCACCGACTACGTATACCCACGCACCACCAACAAAATTTTGCGCGCTTATTTGAAGTCCAAAGGGGTCAAAGACACTGATATTGACGAAAAATACACCCCGTTTGGCCATTCAGACTACCAAACCATCGTAGCCGACGTCAAAAAGTTTGCAGCGGGTGGCAAAACGGCTGTGGTCTCTACCATCAACGGCGACTCCAATGTTCCGTTTTACAAAGAGCTGGGCAATGCGGGCCTCAAAGCCAAAGACGTGCCAGTGGTGGCTTTCTCAGTGGGCGAAGAAGAGCTGCGCGGCGTCGACACCAAGCCGCTGGTCGGCCACCTGGCGGCCTGGAACTACTTCCAGTCGATCAAAAATCCAGCCAACGACGAGTTCATCAAAAAATGGTCAGCTTACGCCAAGGCCAAAGGTATTGCGGGCCACAAAGACAAGCCTTTGACCAACGACCCGATGGAGGCGACTTACATCGGCATCAACATGTGGAAGCAAGCCGTTGAAAAAGCCAAGTCCACTGACACCGACAAAGTGATTGCCGCCATGGCGGGCCAGACGTTCAAGGCACCATCTGGCATTACCAGCAAGATGGACGAGAAAAACCACCACCTGCACAAAAGCGTGTTTATTGGCGAGATCAAAGCCGACGGCCAGTTCAATGTGGTGTGGAAGACGCCTGGCCCCGTCAAGGCCAAGCCATGGTCACCGTACATCGAAGGCAACGACAAAAAGCCTGACTTCCCAGCTAAAAAAGCCTGATCGCTTCCCTTTAAACTCGATTGAGTTTTAGCGCGTGAAAGGCAGCCTCGGCTGCCTTTCACGTTTTTGAGGTTCTTCATGCTCCAGAAAATATTTTATGCAACAGGGCTGTGTCTTGCCTTGTTCCATGCAACGCCAGCGCCGGCCTTGACGCAGCAAGAAGCCCAAGGCATGGCCATCGGCGAGGCAGATGCACGTATTGAGGCGCTGAACAAAGCCATCGTTCAGCCCGACGACAAAACCGCTGCGTTCATTCAGGCGCTGGCTGATGACGCGGTGAAGACCGCAGGTGACAAAGTTTTTGTTGTACGGGACGGTAAAGCCACCGATCCTGTGTCTGGCCAAGCCGTGGCTTTGCCGGATGGCGCAGAAGACGTGGTCAGCAACAACCGCATGCGTGGCGAACTGGACAGTGCGCAGGCGGTGCTCAAACTTTTTTCAAAAGACGACAAACTGCGTGGCCAAGCGATTGCGTCGTTGCTCAAAGACCCTGACGAGGCCAAACTCCCCTTGCTTGACAAGGCGCTGGCCGCTGAAACCAATCCAGATTTAAAAGCTCAGCTGGGTTTGGCGCGCGCGGCTGCGTTGCTTGGCAGCAGCGACAAAGCAAAGCGCCTCGATGCGGCCAAAGCGCTGGCTGAAAGCAAAGACCCCGCCACGCAGTTGTTGCTCAATGAGCGCGTCAACCTGGAGCCAGACGCTGAGGTCAAGGCTCAGTTGCAGGTGTCACTGGCCAAAATCAAATCATCGCTGGGACTGGGCGAAACGCTGGGCGTCGTCTTCACTGGCATCAGCCTGGGTTCTATCTTGCTGCTTGCGGCACTCGGCCTGGCCATTACCTACGGGTTGATGGGCGTGATCAACATGGCGCATGGTGAGCTGATCATGATCGGGGCCTATGCTACCTATGTGGTGCAAACGGTCTTTCGCCAATATTTGCCAGGTGTGTTTGACTGGTATTTAATCGCCGCGATTCCGGTTGCCTTTGTGGCGTCAGCACTTGTCGGCGCGGCCATGGAGCGCAGCGTGATTCGCTTTTTGTACGGTCGCCCGCTAGAGACGCTGCTCGCCACCTGGGGCATCAGTTTGATCCTCATGCAGTCGGTACGTACGATTTTTGGCGCACAAAACGTGGGGGTTGAAAACCCATCCTGGATGAGCGGCAACTTTGCGCTGCTGCCCAATTTGTCATTGCCCTACAACCGCTTGATGATTGTGGTGTTTGCTGCGATGGTGCTGGTGGGTGTGGCGCTGGTGATCAGCAAAACCCGCTTGGGCCTTTTTGTGCGCGGTGTGACGCAAAACCGCCCGATTGCCGCCTGCATGGGCGTGAACACAGCCCGCATTGACACCTACGCTTTCTCGTTAGGCTCAGGTATCGCCGGGCTGGCGGGCTGCGCGCTAAGCCAGGTGGGCAACGTGGGGCCTGACCTGGGACAAAGCTACATTGTGGATTCGTTCATGGTGGTGGTGCTGGGTGGGGTGGGGCAACTGGCAGGCACCGTGTACGCGGCGCTTGGACTGGGTGTGCTCAATAAATTTTTAGAAGGCTGGCAAGGTGCGGTGCTTGCCAAAATTGCGGTACTGGTGTTCATCATTGTTTTTATTCAGAAGCGGCCCCAAGGTATTTTTGCCTTGAAGGGAAGGAGTGCTGAAGCATGACTATGACTCCCCCCCGAAGCGCCTGCGGCGCCTCCCCCTCAAGGGGGCGCCACCTGTGGCCCGGCAAAGCCGGTTCCACGATGGCCGCTTGCAAGAGAACACAACCATGAGCGAACCTCTAAATCTACCTGCGCGCGAGCCTTTGATGAGCCGTACCGGATGGGCGGCATTCCTGGTCGCGCTCATCATCGTCTGCATGCTCGCACCGCTGCTGAACCTGGTTGTTCCCGCTGGCAGCATTTTTCACTTGAGCGACTTTGCCATCAGCCTGATCGGCAAGATCATGTGCTACGCCATTTGCGCGCTGGCAATGGACTTGATTTGGGGTTACACCGGTATTTTGAGTCTGGGTCACGGGCTGTTTTTTGCGCTCGGCGGCTATGCGATGGGCATGTACCTGATGCGGCAAATTGGGGCGGATGGCAACTATAAAAGCGACCTGCCTGACTTTATGGTGTTTCTGGACTGGAAAGTCCTGCCTTGGCACTGGCTGGGCAGTGCATCGTTTGCCTTCCAGATGGCGATGGTGGTGCTAGCGCCTGGCCTGCTGGCGCTGGTGTTTGGCTTTTTTGCGTTTCGCTCGCGCATCAAGGGCGTGTATTTTTCCATCATCACGCAGGCGCTGACCTTTGCGGCCATGCTGCTGTTTTTCCGCAATGAAACCGGCTTTGGCGGCAACAACGGCTTTACCGATTTCAAACGCATTCTGGACATTCCCATCGCCCAGCCCAGCACGCGCATGGTGTTGTTTGTGCTGACCGGGTTGACGCTGCTGGGGTTTTATTTGTTCTCGCGCTGGCTGGTACAAAGCAAGTTTGGCCGCGTGCTGCAAGCCATTCGTGACGCTGAAAGCCGCGTCATGTTCTCCGGCTACAACCCGGTGGCTTACAAGCTGACGATTTGGGTGATCTCAGCCATCATGTGCGGCATTGCTGGCGCGCTGTATGTGCCGCAGGTCGGCATCATTAACCCCGGTGAAATGAGCCCGGCCAACTCGATTGAAATGGCGATTTGGGCGGCTGTGGGTGGCCGCGCCACGTTAATTGGGCCAATTGTGGGCGCGTTTGCTGTCAATGGGGCCAAGAGCTGGTTCACGGCGGCTTTTCCTGAGTATTGGCTTTACTTTTTGGGCGCTATATTTATTGCCGTGACCCTGTACCTGCCGCAAGGCATTGTGGGCTTGGTGCGCAGCATCGTGCGCAAAATTCCTGGCAGGTCAGACGGAGCCAAATCATGACGCCCGATTTGATGGACCAGGGCGCCAAGCGCCTACAGGCTTTGAGTGACCCCCAAACCAGCGGCAAAACAGAATCTGGCGGGCGTGAAGCGGGCTTTGCGCGCATAGCCCAGGCCGGTGAAGTTGATATTGCCCACGGCCGTATTTTGTATTTGGAAAACGTCAACGTCAGTTTTGACGGTTTCAAAGCCATCAACAACTTGTCTCTGGACATCGCCCCCGGCGAGCTGCGCTGCATCATTGGGCCCAACGGTGCAGGCAAAACCACCATGATGGACATCATCACCGGCAAAACCCGGCCCAACAGCGGCACGGTGTTTTTCGGCTCCACCATTGACCTGCTGCGTTACAACGAGTTTGAAATTGCGCAGATGGGCATTGGCCGCAAGTTTCAAAAACCCACCGTGTTTGAGCAGCTCAGCGTGTTTGAAAATTTGGAACTGGCGCTAAAAACCAACAAAGCGGTGAAAAGCGCGATGTTCTTCAAGCTCGACTCTGCGCAAAGCGACCGGCTGGCGCAGGTACTGCACACCATTCATTTGGCAGACAGCGTTAACCGCATGGCGGGCAACTTGAGCCATGGTCAAAAGCAGTGGTTAGAAATTGGCATGCTGCTCATGCAAGACCCCAAACTGCTGCTGCTCGACGAGCCGGTAGCCGGCATGACCGACGAAGAAACGGTGCGCACGGCGGAGTTGTTCAGCTCGCTTAAAAAGCTCCACAGCCTGGTGGTGGTGGAGCATGACATGAGCTTTATTGAGCGCATTTCGGAGAAGGTGACGGTGCTGCATGAGGGAAGCGTGCTTGCCGAGGGCACGCTGGCCCAGGTACAAAACAATGAAAAAGTCATTGAAGTCTATTTAGGCCGTTGAAGCCACATTACCCATGACGACACCCATTCTTCAGGTCAAAGACATTAACCAATACTATGGCGGCTCGCACATCTTGCGTGGTGTCAGCTTAGAGGCGCGCTTGGGCAAAGTCACGGTGCTGCTGGGCCGCAACGGCGTGGGTAAAACCACGCTGCTCAAGTCATTGATGGGTTTGGTGCCCATCCGCTCTGGCAGTATCGCGTTTAACGGCTTGCAACAAGAAAAAGCCACGTCTTACGAACGGGCTAGAGCAGGCATCGGCTTCGTCCCCCAAGGCCGTGAGATTTTTGCGCGGCTGACAGTCGAGGACAACCTGTTGATGGGCTTGGCCTACAAGAGCGCTTCTACGCCCATTCCGGCCGAGTTGTTTGAACTGTTCCCGGTGCTCAAGCAAATGATTTCGCGGCGCGGCGGCGACCTGTCGGGCGGGCAGCAGCAGCAGCTGGCGATTGCGCGGGCGCTGGCCGCCAAACCCAAGCTGTTGATTCTGGACGAGCCGACAGAGGGCATTCAACCCAGCATCATCAAAGACATTGGCCGCGTCATCCGTATGCTGGCAGACCGGGGCGACATGGCGATTGTGCTGTGCGAGCAGTACTACGACTTTGCGCAAGAGCTGGCCGACGATTACCTGGTGATGCAGCGCGGCGAAGTGATTGCCAGCGGGCCGGGCAGTGAGATGCAAAGCAAGGGAATCAGGCAGCTGGTGGCCATTTGATTTGCTATATAAATAGTAGCTCAATCAATAGGTTTTACCTGGGTGGTTTCAACTCTAAGTGCAACACTGGGGTTACTGAATAGTAGAGGGAGCTTCATGATACTTCAGCAGCATTTCTCGGTAGACCTCAAGAGGCGAGTAAGCATTTAGAGTCTTGCGAGGCCGATTGTTGATTTCATC
>JANPIK010000027.1:0-89095 GCA_031424935.1 Polaromonas sp. | reverse complement strand
GGACAGCAGCACGCGGATGTGCATCTTGTAGGACTTGCTCTCCAGGTACTCAAAAAACCGCTTGATGCCAAACCAGTGCTGGTTCCATTTGCCGTTCCAGTTGGGTGAGCCATTGATGACCCAGGCCTGGTGCTCAGGCGTGAGCTTGTACCAGGGCGTATCGCGCGGAATACCTGCGGTTTCGGCATGGCGCATCAAATCGTCTTGTGCCTCTTTCCACGCTGGTGTTTGCATGACTTTGATAGCGCCCGCGCGCAGCGTTAGCTTGTCGTTGGGAATCACCAATCCGTAGTCCACACCAATGACGCGGCCAAAGCCTTTGCACTTTTCACAAGCACCCATCGCGGAGTTGAACGAGAAAAGTGATGGTGTGGGGTCCGTGTAGCGGGTGTCGCTGTCTGGGCAATGCAAGCCTGTGGAGAATCGCCACATTTGTTCATCTTTTCCTTCGGATTGAACATACACGTTCAACCGCCCGCCACCACGTTTGATGGCCACTTCAATGGCCTCAACCGCGCGGGCTTTCTCAATCGTCTGGATACGAAACCTGTCGGCAACAACGTCCAAAAGTTTATGTGGCCCAGTGGGCGTAGCGATTTCCCGCTCTGCATGTACTCGAGTGAAGCCGCTGGCTGACAGCCATTGCTCCAGTTGTTCGGCGCTGGTATTGCCTGGCAGCTCTACCGGGAAGGTCACGACCACCCTTGAGTCAGCATCAGAAGTTCTCGCCATCAACTCCGCATAAATCGATTCCGGCGTGTCGTGCCGCACGGCTTGTGCGGTTTGCTTGTCAAACAGCTGGGCCGAGCGCGCGTAAAGCAGCTTTAAATGGTCGTTCAGCTCGGTCATGGTGCCGACTGTCGAGCGCGAACTGCGCACCGGATTTGTCTGGTCAATCGCAATGGCGGGCGGCACGCCTTCCACCTTGTCAACGGCGGGCTTGTCCATGCGGTCCAGAAACTGCCGGGCGTAGGCTGAGAAGGTTTCTACATAGCGGCGCTGGCCTTCGGCAAACAGCGTGTCAAAAACCAAAGACGACTTGCCCGAACCACTGGGCCCGGTAACGACCGTCAATTCATTGGTACGGATGTCGAGATCAAGATTTTTAAGATTGTGTTGTCGCGCTCCGCGAATGCGGATGGTTCCCTGGGACATGAGTGCGTGCTTTCCTGAAGAGGTCAAACATTCTAGGCACTCAGGCTGACCGGGCTTGCCAAGGGGTTATGGCTTGACCCAAGGAGAGTGTGGCACTCAGGACAAACACTGCCAGTGTCAAAAATTCAGCGCTTCGTCCAGCTCTTTGTATTTTTCATCGCCTACGGCTTCTCTTATTTTTGGGGCAAGTTCCTTGAGTTTGTCTAAATCACCAGCCGCTTCAACCGCTAAGTTAAGACGGAAACCTCGCAAACCCAATGCTGCTGTCAATCGGGTGGCGATCGGGTAGGCCATAGCGTAATGCGCCCGGTCGCTCATGGTGGGCATACCGCCCGGCTTTGGGGACGACACCGGCATGGGCGGCAGACTGGCCGATTCGGTCACCGCAGGCTGGGCCGTCGGGCTGGCGTTAACGCCCAAACTTTGCAAATTCGGCACGTTGGGGTGAGCCAGAAAACCGAGCGCGACCAGGTAGTCCAGATCGTTTTGTGTCACGCCCATGCCGGCCGTCATTTTCAGGACCTCGCTGGCATCGCGCTTGCCATCGAACATGATGAAAGCGGAGCGCTGACGCGGTGTCAGCCCAGCCGATCGGTCCTGCATGGCGGCCAAACCCAGTGCCGTTTTGGTATAAATCATCGACACGCCTCTTTCTGTGCGGTTCGAAGCATGTGTTGACGGTTAATCATTTATCGGTCTCGCCCGGTGAATGTGGCAAAAGATTTCTCACCCCGCCAATTTAACCGAATGTCCGCGTTGTGTAACGGCATACACCTTGGCACCGGATGGGTATAGGCCATGCTTTTCACCGCCCAAGTCAATGTCGCCGCCGCGGCTGAGCATATACAGCGCCAAAGCCGCAAAAACAATGAAGCCGACAACAATTTTCCACATACTCAACTCCTGATAAAACCACAAATTAAAAAGGCCCCAGCCGAAACGACAGGGGCCTTTTCTCGAATCGTTGAACCTGCGTTAGACAAGTCCAGCAAAGCTTTTTAAAACCGCTTAATCGTTGGCGTAAATATCCACGTCTTTGGTTTCTTTGACCAGCAACAATCCGATGACCAAGGTCGCCGTAGCAACAATCACCGGATACCACAGCCCGTAGTAAATGTCTCCGGTTGCAGCCACCATGGCAAACGCAGTGGTCGGCATCAAACCGCCAAACCAACCGTTACCAATGTGGTATGGCAAGCTCATTGATGTGTAGCGGATCCGGGTGGGGAACATTTCAACGAGGATGGCTGCAATCGGACCATAAACCATGGTCACCAGTATGACCATGTAGACCAAAATAACACCGATCATGATTTTGTTCATTGACTTGTCGTCTGCTTTTGCAGTCAAGCCATTGGCCTTGGCCGCGTCAAGCACCGATTTTTTGAAGTCAGCGATGCCTTTTGCGCTTTCAGCGGAAAATGCATTCCGTTTGTCATTCAGGGTAGGGTTCAGGGAAGCAATAGTGGTTGAGCCAATTTGTACCGTCGCAACCGATCCTGCCGGGCCAGCAACGTTTTTATAAGGAATAAAGTCCTGAGCCAAAACTCGCTTAGCACGGTCGCAAGAGCTGGTGAAATCGATATCCCTGGCAATCGGGCTGCCCTGAAATGAACAGGTTGCTGGATCTGCAGTAACAGTGACGGCCACCGTGTCGTGTGCTTTTTTCAACGCTGGGTTGGCGTACTGTAGCAACATCGGGAAGACGGTGAAGTAGGAAACTGCACCTAGCAGGCAACCCGCCAAGATAATGGGCTTGCGGCCAATTTTGTCGGACAACATACCAAAAACGATGAAGAAAGGCGTACCTATCACCAAAGCAGCTGCAATCAACAGATTGGCGGTAATTCCATCCACTTTGGCAATGGTTGTCAGGAAGAACAGCGCGTAAAACTGACCGGTGTACCAAACCACCGCTTGACCAGCCACCAAACCGAACAATGCGATCAACACAATTTTCAGATTGCGCCATTGGCCGAACGACTCTGACAATGGGGCTTTTGACGTTTTACCTTCAGCCTTCATTTTCTGGAAAGCTGGCGACTCATTCATCGACAACCGAATGTACACAGACACAGCTAGCAACAATATGGACACCAAGAAAGGGATACGCCAGCCCCAATCAGCAAAGGCAGCCTCACCGACAGCTTGGCGCACACCCAGAATAATCATCAAAGACAAAAACAAGCCCAAAGTGGCTGTTGTTTGAATCCAGGATGTGTAAAAGCCACGCTGGCCCTGCGGCGCGTGCTCTGCAACGTAAGTCGCTGCACCACCATATTCACCACCGAGAGCCAGGCCTTGTAACATGCGAAGCGCAACCAAAATGATGGGTGCTGCAATGCCGATGCTGGCATAACTGGGCAGCAAACCGACAACGAATGTGGCCGCGCCCATCAGCACAATAGTGACCAAAAATGTGTATTTGCGGCCAATCATGTCACCCAACCGGCCAAACACCAGCGCGCCAAATGGCCGAACCAAGAAGCCAGCCGCAAATGCCAACAGTGCAAAAATGTAGGCGGCTGAAGGGTCTAGCCCAGAGAAAAACTGTTTGGCAATGATTGCCGCGAGTGAGCCGTACAAATAAAAGTCGTACCACTCAAACACCGTGCCGAGTGAAGATGCGAAAATCACTTTCTTCTCCTCCCCGGACATGGGTCGGTTTTTGACTGCTGTTGCCATGTTGTTGTCTCCAAAAAATAAAAGCTTTCAAATTGAAAGTTACCACTATTGTTTTGGAAATATCTGACCCTGCTCTGACGTGAAAATAACACAGGCTTGCACCAAACTTATGCAAGGCTGACAAGTCAAGGGGAAACCCTTTAAAGACATTTCAGCATGCGAAGTTACCTCGTGAATCTGCTTAAACCTTACGGCTTATGCCAACACAAACCTTGCTGACGTCGTCCCACGGGCCTTTGGCAAACCAAGGGTCACCGGTGAGGTAAGCCCGCAACATGGGCAAGGCGTCAAGTCCCCAAAAAAGTTTGCCATCCACTTCAAATGCGGGCACCCCGAACACACCTTTTGCCAGCGCGTCATCGGTGTTGCTTTTAAGCAATGCCTTGGCTTGGTCAGCTTGTAGCAGGTGCTGTGAGGCCAAGTGCAGTGAAAGCACTTCAAGCCGCTGTGCGTCAGCTGCATCGCCACCGCCTTGCCAGACATGGCGAAAAATGCGCTCACACACATAGCGGTTGGGTGCGGCGACCTCAAGCGACGTGGAACATTGAGCCGCCAAGCGCAGCAATGCCAGCGGGTTAAACGGATGGCTGGCGGGCAGCTGCATCGGGATGTCTAGCGTGTGTGCCAGCCACATGACTTGCCGATACGTCCAGTCGCGCTTGGGCGCAATCTCGGCAGGCCCCAGCTGACCATGATGCTTGAGCATGGCTGCAAACAACACGGGCCGGTATGTGACGCCGTAACTGATGCCTTTAAGCGTTTCAGGCAAGCGCTCGAACGCCAGGTAAGCGTAAGGCGAAATGAAGTCAAGGTAGAAGGTGATGTGCTTCATGGCGCTTGCCTGAATCAACCCTGTAGTGCCGCCATGCGGGTTTCAATGCGCGCCCAGGTGGCCAGCTTTTCAGCGTCGCCGGCACTGCCCCAGGCCGCAATTTCATCACGCGTTCTAAAACAGCCTTGACACATCGCAGTAGCCGTGTCCATTCGGCAAACCGATATGCAAGGTGAAGTTATCTCATGGGTGGCCCTTATCAATTGGGCGCGAGCAGCTATTAAAGTAATAGCGTTTTGCTGTGTTAACTTATCTTCCACCAGATTGACAGCAACATCTGCGACGGGTGCCCCGGTCAACCCTTCCAAATCGGCTGGCCCCAGCTGAAACACGGCATTCGGGTGCCCGGCGGCTGCCCATATCTGGTCAAACCTGAAAAGTGACCGGTCAATCACCATCACTACTGGCGTAGCATGCGCAACAGGCGAGACACCGCCAATTGAAAAGCCAGTTTTTGTTTTTACAAACGCTGCATCAGCCCGACCCAGGCGCTGGCCATTTGGGCAGACCAGGGCTTCGAGCTTTTTTTCATCCACCCGCTGATCGCCTGATGTCACAACCAGCACCGCTGCATCGTCGGACCTGCGGCGAAACACAATGCTCTTGGCAATTTGGCCAACCGCCACGCCCAGCGCGTCAGCCGCTTGGCTAGCCGTGCGAGCAGCCTCGCCCAACATCCGAGGGGCATGGGGATGCGCTTTGGTTTGCAGCAAACTGGCCACCTTTTGCACACCCTCAGGCAGCGCAACAAGCTCTGACCCACACATATCAAGGCATCCTTTTATTAAACAGGGCAGTTGCCGCATGTGAATTTGGCTGACGGCCTAAAAACCCGCTGATGTACTGCCCGGCATCAACCAGCTTGTCCAGATCAATACCCGTTTCAATGCCCATACCGTGCAGCATATAAACCACGTCTTCTGTTGCTACGTTTCCAGTAGCGCCTTTGGCATAGGGGCAGCCGCCCAGGCCAGCTATTGACGTGTCAAACTGCCAAACACCCAGTTGCAGCGCCGCCAGTGTGTTGCCCACTGCCTGACCATAAGTGTCGTGAAAATGACCCGACACATCAGTAAGAGCATAGTGCTTGAGCGCCGCCTCAATGGCGCGTTGCACCTTCAGCGGCGTGCCGACGCCAATGGTGTCTGCCACCCCGATATGCTGGACACCGATACCCGCCATCAGCCGCGCCACCTTTTCAACTTGGGCTGGCGACACCTCACCCTCGTAGGGACAACCTACAGCGCACGATATCGCCCCCCGCACATAAATACCAGCCGCTTTTGCAGCACTGACCACGGGCGCAAAACGGTCAATGCTTTCGGCTATCGAGCAATTGATGTTGCGCTGGCTAAAAGCTTCACTTGCGGCGGCAAACACCACGATCTCGTCAGGTTTTGACGGCAACGCCGACTCAAAACCTTTCATGTTGGGCGTCAATACCGAATAACGCACATGGCCGCGCCTCTCGATGCCTGCCATAACGTCGGCTGCATCCGCCATTTGCGGTACCCATTTGGGCGAAACGAAACTGGTGACTTCAATTTCGGTAAGGCCAGCGTCCTGCAGGCGATGGACGAGTTCAATTTTTACCGCTGCAGGCACTGGCGATTTTTCGTTCTGCAATCCATCACGCGGACCGACATCAACCAGTTTGACTTTGGAAGGGTAGTTCATGCGTTCAGTATCCTTTTTTCATATCAACCACACCGGCGATGGTGGTGCTGGCCGCGCCAATCTGCAGCGCCTTGATTTTCCCGGCGATTTGCGCAATGCTTTCATGGCGCAGCGTTCGGGCCGAGGTATGCGGCGTGAGGGTGATTTTCTCGTGTTGCCAAAACGGGTGGTCAGGCGGCAAGGGCTCCTGCCTGAAAACGTCCAGCGTGGCACCTGCCAAATGGCCACTTGCAAGGAGCGCGATCAGATCGTCGTCTACCAAATGAGCGCCGCGTGCAACATTGATGACATAAGCGCCGGGCAACAGTTTCGACAGGCTGCTGTGGTTCAAGATATTTTCAGTCTCGGTTGTCAGCGGCAACAAACAGACCAAAATGCGCGTTGCCACTAAAAAGTCGTTGAAACCGCCCTCCCCCTTTAAGCCTGAAAAGCATTGCACACCCGCTATGTTTTTTGCAGATCGACTCCAGCCCAGCACGGGAAAGTCAAACTGCCTCAAGGCTAAACTGACACGTTCACCCAACACGCCCAGACCCATCACCCCGACCGGGAAGTCTGCACGCATCCGCGGCTTTCGGTAAGACCATTGGCCTTTCGCAACGTCTGCCTCATAGGCATCGAACTCCCTGAAATGCCGGATGACCGCGTGGCAAACATATTCAGCCATTTGTACCGACATGCCCGCGTCGTCCAGGCGCACAACGGGAACGCCATCCGGCAAGCGAAGCTTGACGAGAGCGTCAACACCCGCCCCGATATTAAAAATACCCTTGAGCGCGGTTTGCTCGTCAAAAAAAGTTTGCGGCGGTGCCCAAACCACCGCGTAGTCAGCGGGGTTTGCGCCGGGTGCCCACTGCTCAATTTGTGCATCGGGCAAGGCAGCGCGCAAGCCATCCAGCCACGGCTGAGGTTTTGTTTCAGAAGCGCAAAAGAGTATTTTCAAAGACAGTCCAGAAAGTTAGCTTCAGGCAAGGTGTACGTTGTGGGGTGGCGCTTATTTTTTTGTCACCGCCAGGCAAGTTGTGCGCGCACGTTGAAGCACATCTTCGCGCTTGGCGGCACTAGCCACTTGGGTAAAGCTGCTGAAGTCTGCACGTTGTTCACAGCGCATGGCGTAAACGACGGGCTGCCAGTCTTGTACGGGCAACCAGCTAAGCAAAGACGCGATGGTTTCTGAGTCCAAGGCATTTGCCAACAGTGGCCTCTGCGCCAGCAACCAGGCGGCGCGTTTTCGTTTGTCCTCCAGGGACAAGCGAGACTCTCCGACTTGGCGCAAACCACTTTGAACCCAATCTGCGAACAGGCCGGCCGCTTTGGCCTGGTTAAGTGCTGCCCTATCAAAACGCTCTACCGCTGCCAAAAAACCTTGCCGCTCATCGGGCAAGTACTTTGCGGACCAAGAAAGTGGCGGTGGCGCTTGCGTGGCAGTTTGCGGCTCTGACAGTTTTAAACACTCATCGAGTTGTGACAAATCGCATTGCTGCACCAGCGCGTCATAAACAGGATGACCTCGCTCGGCAACCACCAACTCGACCTTTTTATTTTTATCATGTACCGAATAGATAACGCCATGGTTTCGGGCGCAACCCCCACCACTTTCACGCCATTCAAGCAGCGCTTCATTTGTTGAATTTTTCAGGCGCACCCGGTACATGGAGCCGAACACTTGCAGATCCTTTTGGCTCGACCATTCACCGCGACTTTCTTCCCATATGCCGTATACCGTATTGCCGTCGGCGCACGGGCTGAAGCGATTGACACCTTCAAAAAAATCAAGCTCATAAAAAGTTTTTCGCCCCGGCGGCTCGCCTCCAGTGGCGAGCCACGCGCATGCTTGTCCGCTTGGCTGCGGCAATGCGTCCAAGTTTGATAGCGAGGCATTGACATCGTAAGGGCCAGTCGCCGGTGCCATCCAGCGATCCCAAGCCGCGACCGACAGGCGCATGGCGGCTGAAACAATCGGTTTGCAACCGAGGTCTTTGACGACCTCCACCACCAAACGCTGGCTTTCAGGAACGTCAAGCACCCACTTATGCTCGATAGCTTTTGCGACTGATGCATCTTTAGCCGCTGTAGTCCTGTAAGCGGCGGCCAACGGATACGGCTTTTGCACCCGCGCACCTGTGCTTGCGAGCATCTCTGCTTTGACCAATTGGTCTGTGCTCCAATACCCATCGCCGCTGGACAAAGGCTCTACCAAGTGCGTCAAGGCTTGCTGTGTAAAAGCAGGCACATACTTTTGCAAGGTAGGGTACGCGAGTTTGAGCTCATCTAGCTTCGCATCACGTAGCCAATGGTTTAAATCTCCTACTGCAAGCACATACCCTTTTGCCAGCCATGCAGCCCATATCGTCACCGGCTTGATGTAAGGCAAAACGTTCACGGTCTGACCGCCGCCTGGCGGGGCAGCTTGTGCCAGTAAGCGCCAGCGCTCAACGCTGTCAGGTGTTTGTGCCGTAGCGGGTTTGCCCAGCGCTGCCCGCCAGTGGCCAATAGCGGTCACGGTCGTACCAGGGGTCATCACAGGTTTGACCAGGTTCAGGGCCCACGTCAAGTCGGCCAAAGGCAAGCTGACAATTCCCTTGAGCCAAGCTGCCTGAAAGTCTGAATTAGCCAAGGCGGTTACCAAGGCCGCTTGGGGCATGGTGCGCAGCTGCCCCGCCCACGCAGAATTAGCCAGCGACAGCCGTGCAGTCTGCACAGTCAACAAGGGGTCACGCCACAAATCGACAGCGCTCGCAGCCAGCATCGCCTGCGCGTCGCTTTTTGATGACGCATACCGAAAAGCACACAGCCAGCCCTCGCTTTGCAGTTTGGCAGGTAAACGTTCGATGGCCGCGCGCCATTGCGCCGGGGTTGCCTGCGGCGTTGGAAATGGCTCAGGCTTATAAGAGATAGCGCTGCTGCAAGATGCACTGGAGGGCGCAAAAGTCGGATTTGAGTCCAATAAAGCCAGTGCATCGCCGGGCTTGCCTTGCATCAAGAACACGCCTAACTGAGCCGTCAAACCCTCTTGCACCTGCGGCGTACCGATTACCCATAGCTTTTTGTCCAGCAGCACGCGCATGGCCTCAGGTGAAGCTTTGACCAGCTGGCCATAGTGCACGGACAAGCCTTCTTTTGACAAATTGGCATAGGCCGGGTGCTTGCGTAGCGCGTCAAACACCCGCCAGGTGCTCATAACGATGGCAACGCCCATACCGTCAAGTTCGGCGTTTTCTAGCTTCAGACGGGGGTTGACACCTTGCCTGAGCAACCACAAGGCGACGTTTTGTAGCCGCGCACGAACGGCATGGTGAAACAAGGTGCCTTGCAACCGATAGCTGTCAAAGCGTGCACCGCGCTTGCGCTGCTCGTCGAGGTAGGAAATCAAGTCTTCCTGGCTTGCAGCTTCGGCATCAAAGTCGGCGGGCTTTTCAACCGTAAAGTGTTCCCATGTACCGTTTTTAGGCGCGGCTACAGGCATGGCCAGCAGTGCGCCGAATGCAGCATTGGTAGGGTCGGTTTGCGTCACCTGCCGGGCTTGTGCGGGTACCCAAAGCCCCAGGCATATGCAAGCACACAGCAGGCAACGCACCACCCAGACGTTCCACTTGACGGATGTCATTTTCAAACCTTGATTTTCAGTAACTCTGCGCCTTCAGTCACCTGGTCACCCGGCGCATACAGCAGTTCTGCCACGACACCATCTGCCGGGGCGGCAATGGTGTGCTCCATCTTCATGGCTTCCATCACGGCAAGCGCCTGGCCCTTTTGAACCACGTCCCCCGCCTTGACCGCGAACGACACCACCTTGCCTGGCATCGGTGCTGTCAAACGTCCACCTTCCGCCTGCGCGACCCCCGCATGTGCCAGCAAGTCAACTGCTATTATTTGCGTAGCACCTTGCGCATTAAATATATGGGCTACGCCGCTATTTATATACACTTTTGATGACACACGCTGCCCGGCAAACTGTACATCAATACCGTCAGATGCTTGCGCAAACGTCAGTACGCCAGCCACACCGTCCACTGCCAAATGCAACGCTCCATCGTGCAGGTAAGTCAGTTCCGCCTTGTGCACAGCAGCATGAAATTCAAATTCAAAACGTCGCAGCGTCACGCCGAAGGGCTGCCAGCCATCACGGCGGCTAAAGGGGTCGCTTGTTTCCAGTGTTTTTTCATTCAACAAAGTCTGTGCCACTGCGCACGCCACCGCCATCGGCAAACCCACACGCTGCTGGTTGAACAGCACGGCTGCTTCACGCGGAATCAATCCAGTGTCCAGATTGGCGTTGGCAAATGACTCACTTTGCACGACGAAGCGCAAAAATTGCACGTTGGTCTGCAAGCCCACAATATGTATTTGCGCCAAGGCTGCATCAAGCCGGGCCAGCGCTTCTTGCCGCGTTTTGCCGTGCACGATGAGCTTGGCGACCATGGAGTCGTAAAAGGGCGAGATCGCATCACCCTGCCGCACACCATCGTCAATCCGCACCACGCCGTGTTCAAACGACGTAGCGTCGGGCTTGGCGTAAACGTGCAGCGTGCCTGTAGCGGGCAAAAAATGGTTGTCGGGGTTTTCAGCGCAAATGCGTGCTTCGATCGCGTGGCCGTTGATACGCAACTCGCTTTGCATCAGCGGCAACTTTTGCCCGCTGGCCACCAGCAGTTGCCATTCAACCAGGTCCAGGCCAGTAATCGCCTCTGTGACCGGATGCTCAACCTGCAGGCGCGTATTCATCTCCATGAAATAAAACTTCATGCCGCCATCGGCAAGCTGCTCAACGATGAACTCCACCGTGCCAGCGCCCACGTAATCTACAGCCCTGGCAGCAGCAACAGCCGCCTCACCCATCTGCTGGCGCATGGCATCGCTCAGGCCGGGCGCGGGCGCTTCTTCCAGCACCTTTTGGTGGCGGCGCTGCACGGAGCAATCGCGCTCAAACAAATACACGTAATTGCCGTACATGTCACCAAATACCTGAATCTCAATATGCCGTGGGCGCTGGGCATACCTTTCGACCAGTACGTTGTCGTTACCAAAGCTGCTGGTAGCTTCACGCTTGCAGGACGCAAGCGCCGCGTCAAAGTCACCGGCATTGTCAACGGCGCGCATGCCTTTACCGCCGCCGCCTGCGCTGGCTTTGATGAGCACCGGGTAGCCAATGCGGTCTGCTTCGCGTTTAAGCAGGTCAGGCGACTGGTCAGCACCATGGTAGCCGGGCACCAGCGGCACACCGGCTTTTTCCATCAGTTGTTTGGACTCGGCCTTCAAGCCCATGGCTTTGATGGCTGACGGCGGTGGGCCGATAAAGACCAGGCCGTTGTCTGCGCAGGCCTGCGCAAAGGCTTCGTTCTCGCTCAAAAAACCATAGCCCGGGTGTATGGCTTCAGCGCCTGTGGTCTTGGCTGCTTCAATGATGGCTTCCCAGCGCAAATAACTGTCTTTGGGGGCACTGCCGCCGATAGGTATCGCTTCATCGCAGGCGATCACGTGTTTGGCATCGGCATCAGCGTCTGAATAAACCGCCACGGTTTTAATCGCCATGCGTCTGGCGGTTGCTGCTACTCGGCAGGCTATTTCACCGCGGTTGGCAATCAGTATCTTTTTAAACATAGTGAACTTTCGCGGTGAAATACCCTGCGCACACTTCGCGTGCCATGCTATGTAGCTTCGCTGCTGCGCGGCTTTGCCGCTGGTCACCACGATTCGCAATAAGTATTTTTTTAAACATGTTCATTCTTTGAAAACGGTGATTTGAGCCTGAAGGCAGCCGCCACACCCGGATCAGGCTTGCCGCTAAAAATGCGCGCCACGCGGCTAAACAGCTGCTTTAAAAACCGCCAGCAGATATAAATCAAAAACACACTCAGCGCCAGCACTACCAGCAAGACAGGAATAAAAATAAACGGATAAGTCACAGCCGTCCATAACCCAACCGGCACCAGCGTGTCTTCAACCAACGATGCGCCAACATTGGTGAAAGGTTCAGGTGATGTATTGATGGCTGCCCGGCTGGTTGCCTTGGCTGCAAAACTGGTTGCTGCAAACGAGCCGCCCAACAGCGCCGCAACCAGTGCCATGGCACCACTGTCAGCGCTGAACACACTGGCCGCCAACGCCGCACCCGCAGGAACGCGAATCACGCTGTGCACCACATCCCACAGCGAATCAAGCCCCGGGATTTTGTCGGCGAAAAATTCGATGAACACCATAAAGCCGCTGGCCCCCAACACAGCCGGATTGGCCAGCAGGTGCAGACCCTGCGGCAGGTTGACCCAGCCCATGAAGCCCGCCAGGCCGGTCAGCAACACCACCAGATACAGGCGTATACCGCTGGCCCAGCCCAGCGCACCGGCCAGAGCCACGAGTTGGGCAGTGTCAAGACTTGGCATGATGTGCTTCCTTCATTGAACAGGCGGCAACACCCAGTTGGGTTTGCGCTTTTGCAGAAACGATTGCAAGCCTTCGCGCCCCTCAGGGCTCACGCGCACATCAGCAATGCTGGCAACAGTCAGGTTGATCAATGAAGCGGTGATGTCCTTGCCCGCCACGTCGTGTACCAGCTGCTTGCACAGCTTTACAGCCTGCGGCCCAGCGTTGACAAGTGCGTTTGCCAGTTCAACAACTTTGCCATCGAGGGCCTTAGCAGCCACCACCTCATGCACAAAACCAATGCGCAATGCTTCGGCCGCAATAAATTTTTCAGCGGTCAAGAAATACCGATGCGCTGCCCGCGCGCCCATCGCACGTATCACATACGGGCTGATGGTGGATGGCAGCAAGCCCAACTTGACTTCACTCAGACAAAAGTGGGCGGTTTCCACGCTGACTGCCATGTCACACGCAGCCACCAGGCCCATTCCGCCTGCGTAAACGTCGCCCTGAATACACGCAATCGTCGGCTTGGGGCATTCGTAAATGGTTTGCATCATGGCCGCAAGCTGCGCGGCATCGGCCAAATTTTGCGCCCGCGTGTAGTCGGCCATGCTGCGCATCCAGTTTAGGTCGGCGCCTGCGCAAAATGCAGGGCCGTTGGCAGCTAAAACGATGCAGCGAACATCTTCCTGCTGGCCCAGTTTACTGAAGGTGTGGGTGATGTCAGCAATGAGCTCGGCATTGAAAGCGTTGCGTACTTCAGGCCGGTTTAGCGCGACGCGTGCAATGCCTGATTCAATTTCGACCAGCAACAGGTTACGGTTCATTCTGCTTTCCAGACCACAAAGTCATCAACCGAATACAGCTTGCACAAGCCCGCACCGTTGCGGTTGCAGTTGATGAGTGCACGCTGCAGCGGATCGTCTCCACCTTCAGCCCAGCCCCACGCGCCACTTGGCGCAATCGCAAACGCACGGGGAATTACTTTGGCAAGGTAAGTGGTATACCCTGCCCGCCCAGTGTCCCGTACAAATGGCAGCTTTGTCGCATCGTCCAGCGCGGCAAAATCAGTTCTGGCTGGCAAAGCCCGGGCTGGGAATGTGCCAAATTTTGCGTAAGCCGCCACTGGCTCGCTTGGCAAACCTGCCTTGGCAAGCAGCTTGGTCACTTCCGGCTGCCAGATGGGGCTGCCGTTGCGTGAGCCAAACATGCTGTGCGCATCTGTGCCGAATAGCCCAAACGCCACCAGCTGCGCCGGGCCGCCCGAAGCGGTGTATTTTTCAAACATCGCGCGGTAGGTTTCAGTGGTAAAAAAGCTGTCGTTGTCGCCATAAAACCACAGCGACGGCAGCCGCGTCTTGGCACCGTAATCACCCGCGCCCTTGGCCAGATTATTTTCCCAGGCTATGCAGGTTTCTTGGCGCAAGCCTCCGGCAAAGTTAACCAACGCCTTCACGCCAGGATAGTTAAGTGGGCCAAACGCCAGCGTCGTCCAGCCACCGTGCGACTGGCCCAACACCACCATCCGATTTTTATCTGCCCAGCTTTGTTGGGTGACAAAGTCCAGCACACCTTTGACATCTTCTGCCTGCGCCCGGCCATTGCTCTCAACATTGCAACCACCACCCACATACAGGCCGCCCGACTTTGAAAAGCCCTGGCGCATGGGCACTACCACCGCATAGCCACGCTGCAAGAAGTAGCGCGCGGCAAGCGCTGGCCGGTAGCGCCCCTGAAACTTAGGATCGCCCGATGATTTGCCGTGGTTGATGACAGCAATCGGAAACGGCCCCTCTCCATCAGGCTTGTAAATCGTCGTTTCCAGATCAACGGCGAACGGGCCTTTTTTGGGAATGATTTGTACCGACTCGTTCAGTGACGCATCCAGCTCGATGGTTTGGGAAAAGCTGTTTACACCGCAGCACCATAACACCAGCCCCATCAAATACGCGAACGCAGTGATGTAGCGATTGGTCATGATTTTTCAGTCGTTAAAGCCTGCAACCCGTGCTGCTGCATAGGCGTAAAGTCGCGGTCGTTGTGAATCAGCGAGCAGCCAGACTCAATGCACCAGCTGCCAACCAACAGGTCAATTGGGCTGCGTACCGTAACGCCTGTTTTGCGTAATTGCCGATACAAGACTGCAGCTGCTCTGGCTATTTTTTCACCGCCTGCAATGTGTACTGGCAGGTCTGACAGGGCTTGATTCGTAAGCCGCCATTCGTGCTCAAATCGGCAGCCGCGCAGCACCTCCATCAATACCACATCCAGCAGCACCACATCGCGGCTAGAGTCCTCCAAAATCTGGTCAAGCAACTGTGCTTTGAGTGTCATTCTGCCGGCCAGATAGTCGATCCACACACTGCTGTCAGCGGTGATCACGCGGGTGCTTTGGCAGAGCCTGCGGGCCAATCAGTACCAGGCTCTTGCACGCCATGCTCGGGCTGCGTCCAGTCGCCGTCAAGTGACCAGTGAATTTTGCCTCGCAGTGCGCGGATGTTTTGGTAAACATTGCGTCTGGCAAGCAGACGCAAGCCTTCTTCAACCGCGTCTTTTTTGGTTTTGAAATTGCCAGCCGACATGGCAGCTTGCATCAGCTGGTCGTCAATAACGATATTGGTGCGCACCGCGACTCCTTTATGAATGTGAATGTGTATATATTCTGAGAAGTATACACACTACATGCGAAAAAGACCAAACTTGGTATCCGGTATCGCCCTGTTCTGCGAAGCGGATAACCCGAGCGCCAGCACCCGGCGGGTGTCTGCCGGGTCAATCACGCCGTCGTCCCAAAGTCTGGCGCTGGCAAAGTACGGGTGCGACTGGTGCGTGAACTGGTCAATGATGGGCTGCTTGAAGGCCGCTTCTTCATCTTTGGTCCACTGCCCGCCACGCGCCTCAATGCCGTCACGCTTAACGGTGGCCAGCACACCAGCGGCTTGCTCGCCGCCCATCACGCTGATACGGGCGTTGGGCCACATCCATAAAAAGCGCGGCGAAAACGCCCGGCCGCACATGCCGTAATTGCCTGCGCCGTAGCTGCCGCCGATGATGATGGTGAATTTGGGCACCGCTGCGGTTGCCACAGCCGTGACCATCTTGGCGCCGTTGCGGGCGATGCCTTCGTTTTCATATTTGCGGCCCACCATAAAGCCGGTGATGTTCTGCAAAAACACCAGAGGGATTTTGCGCTGGCAGCACAGCTCTATAAAGTGCGTGGCTTTGAGTGCTGATTCACTGAACAAAATACCGTTGTTGGCAATGATGCCGACTGGCATGCCTTCAATCGCTGCAAAGCCGCACACCAACGTGGTGCCGTAGCGCGCCTTAAACTCGTCAAAGTCGCTGCCGTCCACAATGCGGGCGATGATTTCGCGTACATCGAAGGGTTTGCGTGTGTCGGTGGGTATCACGCCGTACAACTCACTCGCTACATATTTAGGAGCTGTTTGCGTACACAATACCGGGGCCAGAGGCTTATTTAATACTTTATTTCGATTCAAATTCTTGACCGCAGTACGCGCCAGCTGCAGCGCGTGCATGTCATTCTGCGCCAGGTGGTCGGCCACACCCGACAGCCGCGTGTGCACATCGCCACCGCCCAGGTCTTCAGCCGTGACCACCTCGCCCGTAGCGGCTTTGACCAGCGGCGGCCCGCCCAAAAAGATGGTGCCCTGGTTGGCCACGATGATGCTTTCGTCGCTCATGGCGGGCATGTACGCGCCGCCTGCCGTGCAACTGCCCATGACCACGGCAATTTGCGCAATGCCCTCGGCACTCATTTGCGCTTGGTTGTAGAAGATGCGGCCAAAGTGGTCACGGTCAGGAAACACATCGTCCTGGTTCGGCAAGTTTGCCCCGCCCGAGTCCACCAGATAAATGCAGGGCAAATTGTTTTGCTGCGCAATCTCCTGCGCGCGCACATGCTTTTTAACCGTCATCGGGTAGTAGGTTCCGCCCTTGACGGTCGCGTCATTGCACACCACCATGCAGTCAACACCGCTCACGCGGCCAATGCCAGTGATCAGCCCCGCACAAGGGGCAGCACCGTCGTACATGGCGTGCGCCGCTAAAGGTGAAAGCTCCAGGAAGGGCGTGCCCGGGTCCAGCAGCATTTGCACCCGCTCACGCGGCGGCAACTTGCCCCGCGCCACATGCTTGGCCCGAGCCGCCTCACCCCCACCAGCAGCCGACTTGGCCACCTCGCCCCGCAAGTGGTCCACCAGCGTTTGCATGGCCGCCACATTGGCCTGGAAGTCGGCAGTGCGGGCGTTTAGTTTTGTCTCCAGAACTGGCATGCAGGACTTTCTTATTTGGAAGATTTGCTTGAAACGCTTAGTTGACGTTTACGTAAACGTCAATTCTAGGCGGTTTTGACTGAATTCTTGATTTTGCTCCTGCGAAGGTCTCGCAAAGCCTATCCTGATAAACCGTAAAGAATGGGAGTATTGGGTGTCTTATTGGGTGTTCGTTGCTCACGATGCCTTTGCCTACACTGGACTTTCAGGCAAGCCTGCAAAAAGACACCTAGATTCCACTCACGCAGGCATAGGCCGAAAGTAACCTTTTATGCATTCGGTATTGCGTACCGCAATCTGCACATGATTGAGCTTTTCGATTTGAGCACCAGCATACAGCTCGCCGCCCTCCCATATCGCCCCACGCACGGTGTCGTAAGAGTCCAAACCTGAGCGCTCGCGTAGTTGGTGCATGGTTTCAATCACCAAGCAATCAAGGCGTCTGGCCATTCGCTCCCGATTGTTCACTGGCAGCGGCTCGTCAGTAACTTTGCTGATGGACTCCAGGAAGTCGTAGGAATCCTTCAGCTCGTCTAATGCACAGCGATCTAGCAAGTTGCAGCACATGCGCAAATCAATGACCGCGCCGACCACAAAAGACTTTTTGATGATGCCTTTGGACTTCTTCGGGTTTTTGCGCACATCCTCTGCAAATTCAAAAGCACGCTTCGGGTCGTTTTCCCAGAAGTAGATGCCACCACCCAACCAGTCGTAGTCGTTTTGGCTGTGCTTCAAGTGTTTTGTTTGGCCAGAAAGTATGGCTTCACCAACTTTCTCATCGCACCCATGAAACCCCAGTACCAAGCCAGGCAGGCGCTGATAAATATCTTGGACCTCCAATGTTTCGCTCAAGCGTATCGAGCTGAAACTTTGCCTTTGGGAGTCAGGTAACCGACTTGCTCCATAAAGCGACGGGCGGCCTCGGGGTCTTTGGACAGCTGTTTTTTGAGCTTGTCTACACCTGGCTTGATGGCGGGGTCTGACAGGCGGGCGAATGCACCAGTAGAAGCATTGCGCCCAATCGCCACCACCTTTGCATCAGCAGCTTTTGGCAGTGCGGTTTTGCGTGTGTTTGTGGTGGTTATTTTGAGGCTCCGTTGATTTATAAACCGAGACGTTTCAACATGTTGGGATTCGACAGTTTAAACCTAAGTCCAATTTCCCGTCCGGAAAAGGCGTAAAAAGATTGTGCTGGCCACGCTGCCAGAGCTGTCGCTAAAAATTGTCGAGTTTGCGCGAGAGCATGGGCCCGTGACGATGGCTGATGCGGTGAAGCTGACTGAAGCCAACCGCAATACCTTGAAGCAACATTTTCGGAATCTGGTTGCGCGGGGGCATTTGCTGCAGCGGGGGAGTGGGCGTGGGGTTTGATATGGGCTGGGGTACGACTAGGGCGCGCTTATAGTTAATTGACGTACAGCCTCTTGCTTTTAGCTGAATAACTTTTCACCTATAAGCAACCAAAAAACCTTGGTAGCAGTATCAAAAAGGACAATCGTCCTCAAGTTCAGCAGCAACCAAGCCGTAAGTTTGAAAAGGCTTTCCATCAAATTCCTGGATAGAAGCAATTGTCAAAAATTTAAGTGTTTTTTGTTTAATTTTTTCGATAACCTGTGCCTCCAATTGAGAGAAATCCACACCGAGTCTGCGGCGATTTTTTCCAAGAATGCCTGCCAGCGTATAGATTCCTGCAGCGTCTAATCCACGTGCGCAGGAATCTAAAACGGGCAATAAATCCTCAAATGTCTCTACTGTTGTGTCAAGTCGCCCCTTAGCGCGCATCTCTAGTATGAAAACGGAATTTATAAGATGCTCAATAATTTCAAGTGCTACTCTTAACTCAGCAAGCGACGGGTTTCTGATGTTATGTGCTGCGTCGTTGCCCAAAAATCGAATCCCGTGCAGTCTTTTTTTGTCGCTACTGGAGATATGTCCGTTCTTTAACAATGCATCAATCCGTTTTTCAAGCGAAGCGCCTGATATTTCCAAGTGATTACACACTGCCTCAATCGTGGTGCGCAGACCCATCCCCGCAATGATTGACGACCCAGCAGCATATGCAGTCACCGATTGCTTATAAACGTTTTGAATCAGTGCCGGTACAGAATTGATATGCGAAAGTAGTTTGTGTTCAGGTATCGCATGGGGGTAACAGCGAATGACCACTGTAGGCTCCACAGTGCCCTCCCATTCTTGTAAATTTTCATGGTCTTCATTTTGATGACGGAAACCTAGCGTGTCACAGCCCCGGCATTGAAGAACCTGCCACCGATCTACCTCCTGGTAATACTCATTCCCAGGATCATCAAAGCTGAACAGAATTTCATGCCTCGTCGACCTTGCACAAGTGCGGCAATTGCTCCGGGTTTGTGAGTTGCTCATCCCTTACCTTTATCAAAAATATCTATTTACCGAGGTACAAAAACCGCCGGGCTGATACCAAAAAACCCACCCAGCTTGCCCGCCATCGCAGCACTGATCTTTCGCTTCCCCGCCAGAATCGCCGACAGGTTGCTTTGCGGAACAACGCTCGACAAGTCTTCTTGCTTCAAACCGCGCGCCTCCATCAAAAACCGCAGCGCGTCTTTGGAGTCAGCGGCTTCTATCGGGTGGTGCTCTTGCTCGTAGCGCGACACCAGGTCAGACGTCAGATCAAGCAGACCTGAGAGTGGATGATCTTCATCGTCCCCGGTCACGTCAAGCAACGCATTCATCATTTTGACGGTGCGGTCGTAGTCGGCTTCGGTATGGATTGGGCGCAGGTGCGCCATGTTGTCGAAAGCCTGCCAAGCCTCTTGAAGAGATGGCATGTCAAATGATTTGCTGCGATTACCGATAGTTCGTTGCATGGTTAACCTCGGTTGTTCATGTCTTCACCCGCCCCACCATAAACGGAATAACAATTTTCTCAATCGTCAACAGGAGCCGCAACTCCCCACCTAAAAACCGCTTGACCGGCGTTGGATAGGCCAAGTTCTGCGCTTCAATCTCCTCACGCAAAGTCGCAAACGCTGGCGGCAACGCGCTCGCCATTCTGTCAAGTTCACGTTCGCTAATTCGTCGATCCAGCCCCAGTGCCGCGCCTGCCAGCAACACGGCTTCGCGGGTGACTTGGCCGAACTTTGTTGCACCTGGCAAGGCGATCATCATGTCTACTGCGGGCCAGGTGGCCCTTTCGTCTGCGAAGGCGATGGTGCGGTACACGGCTGTACACAGCATGTCGTAAGGGGGCGACACCTCGATACCGTCGCGTCCGACCATGAAAGAAATGTTTTTCAAATGGTTGTCGTCGTTGCCGGTCAGTACATTGAAGATTAACCAGCGATACAAGCGCTGCCTGGCGGTGGCGCGGATGCGGCACTGGGCGATGCAGGCCGCCATGGTTTGCAGGCTGGCTGATGTGTTTTTAAAGTTGCGGGACTTGCCCAAAAGCTGGCAAGCATCAATGACATGGCGGCGTTGTGTGTGGCCCTGCTCGTCTTGATACCTGTCAAAACGCTCAATGATGTACGCCGGCTCGGGCACATACATGCGGTGGACGGCTGGCGCACCCAACCCCAGCTGTGCAGCTAACCGCAGCATGGCGTATTCATTGATGACGGATGCTGGATAGTCGTCGCTCAAGTGGTCGGGCTTGAGAATGTGGGTTGACGGCTTGCTACCCACGGGCTCGTACAGCTTGCCGTCACGCAAAACAACCAGCAGCTTGTGCTGCGCGCCTGCCACAGACATTTGCTTGGGCGCACCACTGCTGAGCGACTGTCGCGGCAGGTTGCGAATACGCTGACTGAGTGCATCGTCAAGCAGCGGCTTAAGTCGCCCACGTGGCTTGGCATCACCATCCGGTGGTAACAACACCAGTGACCCGGCAGATTCAGCCCCCAGGTATTGCAGCAAGGCAAAGGCATCGTCACCCTTGACGCCTGCGTCTTTGATCAGCGCTTCGCGCAGGGTCTCTTCAGGCAAGAGGTTGTCAAAGTACCACTGCACGGGCCGCTGGGTTGCGCCGTCTTGGTGTAGCGGGGTTGCGCGGCTCAAGCCGGGGGCTAGGTCAAAACTGCTGGGCGCGTTGCCCCACGCGGGGTCGTATTCAAAGCGCCACAGATCATTGCCTTCACTGAGCGTGCCAACGCGCTGGTCGTTGAGGTAGGCGTTGAGTGTGCGCATGGTTTTTAACGCGCTTTTGAAGATTTGTTCTTCGCCTGTTTGCCCTGCAACAACGCCAGCTCGGGCGCGGATTGCTCGGGAATATCAACCGACAGCTTGAGCCCCATCTCACCCAGCACTTTGAAGACCAAGCCCATGCGCACCGTTTCTTTTCCAAGCTCAACATCAGACGCAAACTGCTTGCTCACGCCCGCCGTTGCGGCCATGTCGTCCAAGCGGAGCTTGCTGGTGCGTCGCACGGCGCGGAGTGCCAGGCCAAGATCGGCTACAGAGTTGATAGGTAGTTGCATAAAAATCCTGTGATTGCAGGATTTTAATGAAAACTCAGTGATTTTGTCAATAAATCCTTCGATCGCAGGATTTATTCAGTATTGCACGCTTCGAATAGTGAAATATCCTGCGTTTGCAGGATATTTAATTCAGCTCACTTCTTCAACCACCGGCTCCCGCACCCCAATCCGATCCAGCGCCCCAGCCAGATTCCCCACCGTCTTATCCAAGTTATGCCACTTGTCCAGCCCAAACAACCCAATGCGGAAAGTCATGAAATCAACGCCTTCGTCGCATTGCAGGGGCACGCCGGCGGCGGTTTGCAAGCCTTCGGCCAAAAACTTTTTGCTTGACTGGATCTCGGGGTCGGTCGTGTAGCTGACGACCACGCCGGGCGCTTTGAAGCCTTCGGCGGCAACGCTTTTCAGGCCGCGGCCTTCAAACAACTCGCGTACTTTTTTGCCCAGCAGTTCTTGCTCGGCTTTAACTTTGGCAAAACCGTAATCTCTAGTTTCTTTCATGACTGCGGCCAGGCGGGTCAGTGCATCAGTGGGCAGCGTGGCGTGGTAGGCGTGGCCGCCTTTTTCATACGTCTCCATGATTTGCAGCCACTTTTTCAGGTCAGTTGCAAAGCTGGAACTGGTGGTGCCGTCAATGGCGGCTCTGGCACGTTCGCTCAGCATCACCATGGCGCAGCAGGGGGAGCTGCTCCAGCCTTTTTGCGGGGCTGATATCAGCACGTCAACGCCGGTGGCCTGCATGTCTACCCACATCGCGCCTGATGCGATGCAGTCGAGCACGAACAAGCCGCCGACGGCGTGTACCGCATCGGCTACTGCGCGCAGGTAGCCGTCGGGCAGCATCATGCCGGCTGATGTTTCAACGTGGGGGGCAAAGACCAGCGCTGGCTTTTCTTTGGCGATGGCGGCTTGCACTTCAGCTATCGGCGCGGGTGACCAGGGGGCTTGGGCGGTTTTAACGCTTTGCCGGGCCTTGAGCACGGTATGCGACGCAGGTATGTGGCCCATGTCAAAGATTTGCGTCCAGCGGTAGCTGAACCAGCCGTTGCGAATCACCATGACGTGCTTACCCGCTGCAAACTGGCGGGCAACAGATTCCATGCCGTACGTACCGCTACCGGGTACCAGCACGGCTGACGGGGCGTTGTACACCTCTTTGAGCATGCTGGAGATGTCCCGCATCACCTGCCCGAAGCTTTTTGACATGTGGTTAAGTGAGCGGTCGGTGTAAACGACCGAAAATTCAAGCAGGCCGTCAGGGTCAACGTTGGGCAGGAGTCCGGGCATGGTATGTCTCGCTTTTCTTGTGGGTTAGCTGATGGGTTGATGTCTTAACGTCGGGGTGCAAGATTAGCACGGGGCCGGGTTTTGTGGGTAGCAGGTGTGCAAGCGGAGTCAGCAGAAATTTGAGCGTTCAAATATGCTATGTTTTCAGGAGCTATCAGCCAAGTAAACGATGGGGCCACGGGTCAATTTGACACCTAAAAATGACTCAACACAGCTTTAAACAGCCCTCGCACAGGTAAAAAGCCCTTGCAAGCAACCCACAAGGCCGATTCTGTGTACAAACAAGCCCATGACAAAGCAAACCACGCCAAAGCAGTCCACCCCCACATGGCTAGACGCCGCCCGGGCCCACTGGAACTGGCGCGGCCAAGCCCGGCCGCCATTTGCAGTGGTACCCGGCCCTGGCCAAGTGTCGGTGTGGGACTTTCCGCGGCCCCCAATCGTGACGAAGGACTCGCGAGAAGTCGTGATTGACTGGGACGGCACGCAGGTAGCCAGCACGACCAATGCATTGATGGTGCTGGAAACCGCACATCCGCCCAGCTTTTATATACCTTGGGCAGACGTCAACCGGGCGCTATTGCAGCCCGGCCGGGGCGGCTCGTTTTGTGAATGGAAAGGGCCTGCCAGCTACTGGAATTTGGTCATGGGCACAAAGTCGCTGACCGGCGTGGCGTGGAGCTACCCCAAACCGCTGCGAGACGGCATGCAGGGCGCCGAAGCTTTGGCCGACTGCGTGGCGTTTTACCCGACCCACCTGAGCTGCACCGTAGGCGGTGAAAAAGTCACGCCGCAGCCGGGCAGCTTTTATGGTGGCTGGGTCACCCCAGAGCTGGTCGGCCCTTTTAAAGGCGATGCAGGGACACAAGGCTGGTAATACCGTCACAACGCCGGTCTTAAAACGCTATTATTTTAATAGCCAATAACATCCTGTTTACTGGGGCCAAGGTCTGATTTGACGGGGTAAATTCGGCTTTTTAAGGATTTGAAACCCTATAAAATAGCCAAATGCTAAGTTTTCAAGACATCATCCTTACCCTGCAAGGCTATTGGGCCAAACAAGGCTGCGCCTTATTGCAGCCCTACGACATGGAAGTCGGCGCAGGTACGTCGCACACCGCTACGTTTTTAAGAGCACTTGGGCCTGAGCCCTGGAAAGCTGCCTACGTGCAACCCAGCCGCAGACCCAAAGATGGGCGGTATGGCGAAAACCCTAACCGCTTGCAGCACTATTACCAATACCAAGTTGTGCTCAAGCCCGCACCTGCCAACATTCTGGAGCTGTATCTCGGGTCGCTCGGAGCGCTGGGCTTCGATCTGAAACAAAACGACATCCGTTTTGTGGAAGACGACTGGGAAAACCCCACGCTGGGCGCTTGGGGCTTGGGCTGGGAAGTTTGGCTCAATGGCATGGAGGTGACCCAGTTCACCTACTTCCAGCAGGTCGGCGGTATTGATTGCAAACCTATCACGGGCGAGATCACTTATGGCCTGGAACGACTTGCCATGTATTTGCAAGGGGTCGACAACGTCTACAACCTGAAGTGGACTGAGGGGTTGAGCTATGGCGACGTGTACAAGCAAAACGAGGTTGAACAATCGACGTACAACTTTGAACATTCAGATGCCGACTTTTTGTTCACTGCCTTCGCAGCGCACGAAAAGCAGGCCAAACATCTCATTGGTGTGCAACTGGCGCTGCCTGCCTACGAGCAGGTTTTAAAAGCCGCGCACAGTTTCAATTTGCTCGACGCGCGTGGTGCCATCAGCGTGACCGAGCGCGCCGCCTACATTGGCCGTATCCGCAACCTGGCGCGCAGTGTGGCGCAAAGCTACTTTGAGAGCCGTGAGCGCCTGGGCTTTCCGATGGCGCCGCGTGAGTGGGTAACGCAGATGACAAAGAAAGCCGCATAAGAATGACAACCAAGAATCTGTTGGTCGAATTGTTTGTAGAAGAACTGCCGCCCAAGGCGCTGAGAAAGCTCGGTGATGCGTTTGCAGGCGTGTTGTTTGAACAGCTCAAAGCACTGGGCTTGACGACTGCGCAATCTGCTTTGACATCGTTTGCGTCACCCCGCCGCCTGGCTGCGCACGTGACGTATGTGTTGCCGCAAGCTGCAGACAAAGCCGTGTCACAAAAGCTGATGCCTGTTGCTGTCGGGTTGGACGCTTCCGGCAACGCAACACCTGCATTGCTTAAAAAACTGGCAGCGCTCGGGGCTGACGCGTCCAGCGTTGCAGGTTTGAAGCGCGCGCCAGATGGCAAGGCCGACGCGCTGTTTTATGACAGCGTCGTCAAAGGCGCAACGCTGGCGGAAGGCCTGCAAAAAGCGCTACTTGAAGCCATTGCCAAATTGCCGATTCCCAAGGTCATGACCTACCAGCTGGAGAACAATTGCGAAACACCGGGCTGGAGCAGCGTGAGCTTTGTGCGGCCTGCGCATGGCCTGGTGGCCTTGCATGGCAGCGATGTGGTGGCGATTGAAGCGCTGGGTTTGAAGGCTGGCAACACCACGCATGGCCACAGGTTTGAGGCAGCGGTTGACCCGGTGGTTTTGCAGCACGCCGACAGCTATGCGGCAACGCTGGCCAAAGACGGCGCCGTGATTGCCAGCTTTGCGGAGCGCCGGGCAGAAATTGTTCGGCAACTGGCAGCAGCCGCTGCAACCGTGGGCAACTGCAAAGCAATTGACGACGACGCGCTGTTAGACGAAGTCACCGCGCTGGTCGAACGACCCAACGTGCTGGTGTGTGCGTTTGAAAAAGAGTTCTTAGACGTGCCCCAAGAGTGTTTGATCCTAACCATGAAGGCCAATCAAAAGTACTTCCCGTTGCTGGAATCGAGCGGCAAACTGACCAACAAGTTTTTGATCGTCAGCAATATCAGCCCCAAAGATGCGAGCTTTGTTGTCCAAGGCAACGAACGTGTCGTGCGCCCGCGCCTAGCCGATGCCAAGTTCTTTTTTGACCAGGACCGCAAAAAAACCTTGCAGTCGCGGGTGGAAAGCCTGGGCAAAGTCGTTTATCACAACAAGCTGGGCTCGCAAGGCGAGCGGATTGAACGCGTTCGGGCCATTGCACGGGCTATTGGCCAGCAACTCGGTGGTGATGTATTGGCGAAGAAAGCCGACCAGGCCGCTTTGCTTGCCAAGACCGATCTTGTCACTGACATGGTCGGCGAGTTCCCGGAGCTGCAAGGCACGATGGGCCGCTATTACGCGCTGAATGACGGCTTGAGCGCCGATGTAGCCGACGCTATTGAAGACCATTACAAACCTCGCTTTGCTGGCGACGAATTGCCGCGTCATGACGTGGGGGTGGTGGTAGCGTTGGCTGACAAACTGGAAACGCTGGTGGGCATGTTCGGCATTGGTAATTTGCCGACGGGTGATAAAGACCCGTTTGCTTTGCGGCGGCATGCGCTGGGGGTTGCGCGTATGCTGGTTGAACGGGATTCGCAGCTTCAGTTTCATGAGTTGACACGTGCTGCTTTTGCCGTATTTCCCACAGGACAGCTGCAAGACCAAAGCGTCGCGCTCGATGAGTTTTTGATTGAGCGGCTGAAAGGCTATCTCAAAGACACGGGTTACAGCGCCATTGAAGTAGACGCTGCGATTTACGCGCAAAAACTTGGCGCATGGTTTTCTTTACCCAAGCGACTCGCAGCCGTCCGCACCTTCGCAGCCCTTCCAGAAGCCCCCGCTCTGGCCGCAGCCAACAAACGCATCAGCAATATTCTGAAAAAAGGCGATGCGGTCGATGCCCACGTCAGCGAAATACTGCTGGCTGAACCCGCTGAAATTGCGCTGTACAAGGCCATGAGCGACGTGGTGCCCAAAGCCAACGCCCAATTTGAAGCAGGCGACTACACCGCATCTCTGCAAACCCTTGCGGCGCTGCGCACACCGGTTGATGATTTTTTTAACGGCGTGATGGTCAATGCCGAGCAAATGGACTTGCGGCTGAACCGCCTCGGCCTGCTGGCCACGCTGCACGCCGCCATGAACCGTGTGGCTGATTTGTCAAAGTTGGCCGCTTAAGCAGTCGCCTTGATCATCAAGCTATGCCGTCGCAACAGCAAATACACGCATTTAGCCAAGCTTTTCATCGCGTTGCTGTACCGCGACTCCATGACAAGCCTGCCTTGATAGAACGCGCCTTGCAGACCATTGCGCGTTGGCAAACACAACGTGGCCATAGCGCACCTGACCCCTATATGCATGAATGGCAAGCCCCGCTTCGGGGGGATCTACGCCTGCTGCAAGCGCGCGTGCGTGCGGATGACTGCCATGCGGCTACATTGCGTAACGCCTCGCCGCTGGGTTTTGTCTTAAGCCCTGATCTGCATGATCTGGTCGTGTCAAAGTGTGCCGCAGGCAGAGACAAAGATGCCGATTTTGCTCGTGCCCTCTTGACGAATGGCTCTGTGGCGCTAACCACTTTGTTTGAGCGAATTGCAATGCTTGACCCTGCCAAACACAATGTTCAGCACATCACCCAATGGACACAGCGCCGCGCGCAGGAAGTCACTGAATGAAACTCGTCATCCTCGACCGCGACGGCACCATCAATTCTGACAGCGATGACTTTGTCAAAACGCCTGAAGAATGGCAGCCCCTGCCCGGCGCGCTGGAAGCGATTGCGCGGCTGAACCAAGCCGGATGGCATGTGGTAATCGCGTCTAACCAGTCTGGCCTGGGACGCGGGCTGTTTGATGTGGCGTCGCTCAATGCCATGCACGCCAAAATGCACAAAATGCTGGCTGCAGTGGGCGGGCGAATTGACGCGGTTTTTTATTGCCCTCATGCGCCCGAAGAAAGTTGCAATTGCCGCAAACCGCTGCCGGGTTTGTTCGAGCAAATCGGTAGCCGCTTTGGCGTGCCACTCAAAGGCGTGCCAACGGCAGGCGACTCGGTGCGTGACCTACAGGCGGGCAGCAGCGCGGGCTGCGAACCGCACTTGGTACTGACGGGCAAGTCAGCGCAATACCGCAGTGGTGGCCAGCCTGATGGTTTGCCGACTGGAACCCTGTTTCATACCGACTTGTCGGCCTTTGTTGACCATATTCTTCAGCGCACTGTTGTTGCTGCCTAAACTGCTTATGAACCTGCTCCGCTCCCTCCTTCACGCGTTGTGGATGCTCGTCACCGTGATCCCCATCGGCACCGCAGTCGTGATTTTTTCACTGGTGGGTAACAGCAGCCAAATTTATTGGATGTGCGCAGGCTGGTTGCGTCTGGCCGTCAGTGGTGGCACGGTGATTTTGGGCATCAAAAACCGCGTGACGGGTATGGAAAACCTGCCCACGACCGAGCTGGGCAGTTGCGTGCTGCTGGTCAAACACCAAAGCACCTGGGAAACCTTTTCAATGGTCACGCTGATGCCGCACCCGCTGGCTTTTGTGTTTAAAAAAGAATTACTCTACGTGCCGTTTTTCGGCTGGGCCATGTCACGCATGGACATGATTCATATTGACCGAAGCCAGCGTGCGCAAGCTTTTAACAAAGTGGTCGCCCAAGGCAAACGACTGATGGCGCAAGGCGTTTGGGTCATCATGTTCCCAGAGGGCACGCGGATTGCGCGCGGCCAAAAAGGGGTTTACAAATCGGGCGGTACGCGCCTGGCCATTGAAACTGGGGCACCGGTGATTCCGGTGGCGGTAACGTCCGCCAAATGCTGGCCGCGCAAGGCGTTCATCAAAAGGCCCGGCATTGTGGACATCTCCATCGGCAAACCCATACCCAGCGCCGGCCGCCAGCCCGACGAGCTGATGCGCGAGGTTGAGGCCTGGATTGAGCTGGAAATGCGCAGGCTGGACCCCGAAGCCTACGCTTGAGAAGCGGTGATGATGCACAGGCTTTTACAGTTCACGCTTGACTTGTTTGAGCCTGCAACGGGAGTTAAAGCATCAAATAAGCCCACCGCCCCCGATTTACCTACAGACATTGCTTCTAAAAATATAGCAACTGGCGCGCTGTTGCCAGAACTGACGCTGCATCAGGCACTCGCCCCCGCTACTTTTATACACCCGCGCGCCAGCCGCCAGACCCTGGTGGGCGGCATTGCTGTGGCTTATGAACTCAAACGCGGCAAGCGGCACACGATTGGTTTTTCAGTAGGCCCGGACGGTTTGGCGGTCAGCGCGCCCAAATGGGTGCCGCTCTATGAAATTGACAAAGCGGTGCTGGAAAAATCCAGCTGGATCATTAAAAAGCTAGAAGAAACCCGAGCCCGCTACGAGAAGCTGGAGGCCGCCCGTATTGAATGGACAGACGGCGCCACTTTTCCGTTTTTAGGGGAACAAGTGACATTGGTGCTGGACCCACGTCACGCTTTTGGCGGCGTGGGTGCGGAACTTAAAACCAGCGCTGACACCCCACCTGGCGTGGCGCGCCTCACCCTGCATGTGGGCTTGCCGCATGCGGCTACGCCCGACCAGATCAAAGATGCGGTACAAGCCTGGCTGATGCGCCAGGCCAAGCGGCTTTTTACCGACAAGTTAAACCACTTTGCCCCGACGCTAAACGTGCAGTGGCGCAAACTGAGTCTGAGCAGCGCCGCCACGCGCTGGGGCAGCGCCAGCGCCGATGGTTCAATTCGTTTGAACTGGCGGCTGGTTCATTTCAAACCGTCCATCATTGACTATGTGGTGGTGCACGAGCTGAGCCACCTGCGCGTGATGGACCACAGCCCGCGTTTTTGGGACACCGTGCGCACTGTCGTGCCTGACTATGCGCAACTGCGCAGCCAGTTGAAAGATGAGGGCACACCACGCTGGTAGTTGCCCTTTAGCGTCAAGTAGCCAAACCCTAACTGGCAGTAAACAGGTAAATTCCGTCCCCACCCAGATGCCGCTGTAACTTGCCCTGACGCCACAGCAAATGCAAATGCGCCAGCGCCTCGCCCATGGCGAAGGTGGTTTGGTGCAAGTCCAGCTCGCGTTTGAACATGACAGGCAAGATGTCGGCCGCGCTGCATGGGCAGGCAGCACAGGCGTCCATGACTTCTGCCAGTCTGTCACGGTGGTGGTCGTGCAATTGCTGGATGCGGGTGTGCAGGCCGCGAAACGGCTTGCCGTGTGATGGCAGTACCAGCGTGGCTTCTGGCAATGGTAAAAACTTGTCGATGGATTCCAAAAACAGCGTCAAGGCATCCGACTCAGGCTCCATGTCGTAGACGCTGACGTTGGTCGAAATACGCGGCAAAATCATGTCGCCGCTGATGAGTACGCCTAAGTCTTCGCAATACAGCGCGATGTGTTCTGGCGCGTGGCCATAGCCGCTGATGCAGCGCCAAGTGCACCTAGCAGCACCCTCGCCTATGTCAAGCGTTTTGCCGTCCATCAGCCGTACATAGCTTTTAGGCACGTCAGGCACCATGCCAGGGTAATAGCCGGAGCGGGCTTTGATTTTGGCCATTGAGTCTGGGTCAGTTAGCCCATGTGACGCAAAAAACAGCGCGGCGCTATCGCCACCAAAACCGGTGGTGGACTGCGAACCGATGCGGGCGGTGTTGTAGTCGGTGGCGCTGACCCACAGGCGGCAGACGTGAGTCGGGGTGGTCCATCGCTCGCACAGCCAATCGGCCAGGCCGATATGGTCTGGGTGCATGTGCGAGCAGATCACGCGCAAGATGGGCAGGCCGCCAAGCTGGGTGGCAAAAATGGTTTCCCACTGCGCTTTTGATTCAGGTCGACTGATGCAGCAATCCACCGCGGTCCAGCCTTGCAGCTTTTCGCCTGGCTGGTAGGGGTTGTCCATCTCATCGCGCAGCAACCACAGGTTGATGTGGTTCAGCGCAAAGGGCAGCGCCATGCGTATCCACTTGACCCCGGGGGCCACCTCCAACGTGCCGCCCTCCTCAGGCATGGCATCGCCCAGCAGGTAGTCGAGTTGTTGTTCCAAAAGGTTCATGGCCGGCTCACTTTGATTTTTGAATTGACGTTGACGTTGACGTAAAGGTCAAGGTATGCCACATGGTAATCGCGGTGGCTTTTTATCGGTTTCGAATGCGCTGGTAAAACTGACTGGGATTGACGTGACTTGGCCTGGAAGACAGTTAGGGAAAGTTCTGTATCTGAATGTTCAGCATTCGCGGTAATATGATGAAAATGCAAATTTATCCCAAAAATTGATAATAATGCGCTTATGACTGCCATGAACAACCAGCTCATCTTGCTTGTGGAAGACAACCCCGACCACCTGGAGCTGGCTGTTTTAACGCTGGAGCAGCAAGGGGTTGACGCAGAGATTGCCGTTGCCCGAGACGGCGCGCAGGCGCTTGACTTCTTGTTTGGCCAGGGTGCCTATGCGGGGCGCGATACCCATCGGCAGCCCGCTTTTGTGCTGCTCGACCTGAAGCTGCCCAAGCTGTCTGGCCTGGACGTGTTGCGCAGCATGCGCGCCAACCCGCTGACGGCCATGGTGCCGGTGGTGATGCTCACGTCGTCAAGCGAGCAGTCTGACATCAAGGCTTGCTACAGCGCAGGCGCTAACAGTTTTATTCGTAAGCCGGTTGACTTTGGTGAGTTCACCAAAAAACTTGACTGCTTGCAGGCGTATTGGCTGGGCGTGAACGAAGCGCCGCCCGTCTGACCTGTTGATGGGTGCGAAAGCGTAGCACCGTGCCATTTGAATCACGTTTTATCCGGGGTGTCCGATGAAATATGCTGCCTCATTGCGAAACCGCCTGATCTTGTTGGTGTTGGTGGCGGTTTTGCCGCTGCTGGGGTTGTCACTGATAGGCACCATTCTGGCCGCCAGGAATGATGTCATCGACGCCACTAAAAACCTGGAACTTTCAGCCACATTGGTTGCCGCCGACCAGCAGCGCATCGCCGACTCGGTACGGCAGGTGCTAACGGCCATATCGTATGTGCCGGAGCTGGTCCAGGGCAAAGAGCCGGTTTGCCAAAACTACTTTAAAACGCTGGCAGCTGAACTCAACATCTACACCAACATAGGTGTTGTGGGTGCCGATGGTTTTATTCGCTGCCATAGTGCGCCCAACAACCCGATGCTGTTTGTCGGCGACCGTGCCTATTTTCAGTCTGCGATCGCCGGTGGCGATTTTGTGGGAGCCAATTACCTGATTGGCCGGCTGAGTGCCAAGCCCGTCGTGACCTTTGCCCTGCCACTCAAGGGCAGCGACGGCAAAGTGCAAACGGTCGCTTTCGCGGCAATGTTGTTGTCTGAAGTGGCTAAAACCATGGCTTCTGTGTCGCTGCAAGAGGGCGGCAATGTTCTCGTCCTGGACCGCGATGGCGTGGTGCTTGCAACCCGCTCCGACACATTAGCCATGGTCGGCAAGCCAGCACCAGAGGCGTGGGTTCGTGACGCGGTCAAGGCCGGCTTGCCCAGCGTTTTTGAAGGCATCGATGCCAGCGGTGCCAAAAAAATTCACGCCTTTCGCCCGAGCAACGCGTTGCCGAACCCGCCTTTTTTTGTAGTGGTCAGTGCTGACAAGAACATGGTACTGGCCCCCGCACGGCAGCACATGTTACAAAGTTATTTTGCTGTGGCGTTGATAGCGCTGTTTGGCATGTGGATGGCCTGGCTGCTGGCTGCGCGGGCCATCGTAGAACCAACCGGGGAAATTCTGGAGGCAACGCGCCTGATTCAGGATGGGGCACTGGATGCGCGTATTCCGGTGCATCCAGCGCGTATTCCGGTGCATCCAGGCCGTCCAGAAAATGAATTGGCCCGTATTGCCATGGGCTTTAACAGCATGGCCGACTCGATCCAGCAGCGCGAAGCACTGCAGGCGAAAAGTTATGCCGAATTACGCCAGATACAAATTCGCCTGATAGCCGCTCAAAAGCTGGGGCGCATGGGTCACTGGGAACAGGACATGGTCACCAACAAGTTGATCTGGTCTGATCAACTGCATGATTTGTTTGGGCTGCAGCCCGGCGACTTTGACGGAGAAAACAGCACCTTCCTGAAGATGATTCATCCCGATGATCGTGCCCGCTACGAGGCACAGTGGCCCACGGGTGATATGACTACCAGCGACTGCGAAATTGAATACCGCATCAAGACGCCAGCCGGGCAAGTGCGCTGGATGCACCAGCGCGGGCAGCTGGTGTGCGATGCAGCGGGCCGCCCTTTGTCGCACAGCGGCGTGGTGCAAGACATCACAGCCCGGCACGAGTCGCGGGAGCACCTGCATTTGCTCGAATCCGCAATTGCAAATCTCAATGACGTGGTCATCATCACAGACGCCGAACCGCTGGACGAACCCGGTCCGCGCATCGTGTTCGTCAACGATGCCTTTGAGAAACACACAGGCTATCAGCGAGCCGAAGTTTTGGGCCGTTCTCCGCGCTTTTTGCAAGGCCCCAACACACAGCGGTCAGAGCTTGCCCGCATGGCACAGGCCCTCAAAACATGCCAGCCGGTGCGGGTGGAGTTGATCAATTACACCAAACATGGCCAGGAGTTTTGGGTGGAGATGGAGATCGTTCCGATTGCCAACAGCCAGGGCAGCTACACACACATGGTGGCCGTGCAGCGTGACATCACCGAGCGAAAAGCGGCAGAAAAAGCACTGCTTGATAGCGAGCAGCGCTACGCCGCCCTGTTTGAAACGGCACCCGTCCCGATGTGGGTGTTTGACTCGCTAAACCACCGATTCTTGACGGTCAACAGAACCGCGGTTGAAAACTACGGCTACTCGGTAGACGAATTTCTGGGCATGACCATTTTTGACATCCGCGATGTGACGGATGAAACCTCACTGCGCAATGTGCTGCTTCAGCTGGCACCGTCGCGCAAGTCTTGGCAGCATCGGCGTAAAGATGGCTCTTTTATGGCGGTCAGTGTGGTGGCCAGGCCCATACAGTACGCGGGCCGCAAAGCGTCATTTGTGGTCGCGGTGGACATTACGGCCCAACTCAATGCGGAAAAAGACGTACAGGACCAGCTCTACACCTTGCAGCGCGCAGCCGATGCGGCCCAGGCCATCATCTGGCACCAAACCCTGGACGGCATGCTCAATGAAGCGGCAGAACAGGCCAGAGGCGTGATTGGTACGCACCAAGGCGTGATCAGTCTGAAGCTGGGCAGCGACAAGTCGCAAGTCAGCAGTACGCTGTCTGTGTCGGCAAAATATGCGGCGTTTGCAAACTTGCGCGATTTGCCTGACAACTCCAGCAACTACGCCCTGGTCAGCGAAACCCAACGTGTTGTGCGCATGACGCAGGCCGAGCTGGAAGCGCACCCGAGCTGGACGCACTTCCAAAAGCATAGCGAGAAATACCCACCCGTCAGGGGCTGGCTGGCTGTTCCATTGATGGGACGACACGGACAGAACATCGGCTTGCTGCAATTGTCGGACAAATGCGAGGGGGAGTTCACGCTGCAAGATGAATACATCGCTTTAGAGCTTGCCCATTTGGCGTCGATTGCCATTGAAAACGCCCGCTTACTCGACCAGGTCCGCCAGCTCAACGAGGGGTTGGAGCAAAAAGTGGCCGAACGCACGCTAGCCCTTGCCCGACAGGAGGCGCTGTTTCGGGCCGTGGCTGAGCAGGCACCGCAAGTCATCTGGACAGCCGACCACAAAGGCGTGCCAAACTATTTCAACCAGGCTTGGTTTGATCTTGTGGGGGACACGCCTGCAGGTGCAGTCGGTCGCAAGTGGTCGTCCGTCATACACCCGGACGACTTGCCCGAAGTACGCGAGAAGTGGAAGCATGCGTTGGCCAACCAGTCGCCTTTTGAAGGCATCCGGCGGATTTACGGGTGCGACGGCAGTTTTCATGTCATGTCGTACCGAGCCTTGCCTGTCCTGGACGACCAAGGCACCGTCTCGTTTTGGGTAGGCATTGATGCCGACATTACCGAAATCAAGTCCATTGAATCGGCCTTACGACTGTCTAACCAGGAGTTGGAGGCGTTTTCATATTCGGTCTCACACGACCTGCGTGCGCCGCTCAACACGATTGAAGGCTTCAGCCGCTTGTTGGCAAAACAGCTCGCAAGCGATGTTGCAGGCGTCCCGAGCGGCTCGGGTGTTGCTGGAAAAAGCCAGCACTATTTGGCGCGCATACAGTCTGGCGTCGCCCAGATGGGCACCTTGATTGAAGATCTGCTGTTGCTGTCACAGGTCTCGCGCATACAGCTGCGCCATGAACCTATGGATTTGTCAGACCTGAGTCACGACATCATTGAGGCTTGGCGCGTGCGCCAGCCTGAGCGCCAAGTCAATGTAGAAGTGGCACCCGACCTCACCGCCTTTGGTGATGTGCGCCTGGTGCGGATGGTGATGGAGAACCTGCTGGGCAACGCCTGGAAATTCACGTCACAAAAAGCGGATGCCCGGATTATGGTGGGCCAAACCGTCAATCCAGCTGGTGAACCGGTGTTTTTTGTGCGGGACAACGGCGCTGGCTTTGACATGGCCTATGCGGACAAACTGTTTATTGCCTTCCAGCGTTTGCACGCCGCATCCGAGTTTCCAGGTTCTGGCGTGGGTTTGGCAACGGTTAGCCGGGTGATTGGACGCCACGGCGGGCAGCTTTGGGCCGATGCAACGCCGTGTGAGGGTGCGACCTTCTTTTTTACCTTGCCCAAAGTGGTGAGGGCACCAAAGTTTGACGACGTTGAAGTCATGTAGCCCGGCGCCGGTTATTTGCTCCAATACTGATTAAAATAATAAAAATGACAAATTTATACATTTAAACACCTCTCTACTCATGTCGAACCCACCCAAAACCTTTGAAGAAGCCATCACTGCCGCCAACTTCTCCAGTGAAGACTACTGCGGCACCAGTTACGCCGCCAAGCTGCTCGGCTTGTCGGTGGCCACCATCCAGTCGTTGGTTGAAAAAGGCGAGATTGAAGCTTGGAAAACCCTGGGTGGCCACCGCCGCATTGCCTTGCGCTCGATCAACGCCTACCAAGACAAAAGCAACAAAAAGATGGTGCGTGCCCAGATTAGCCCTGACACCCGGCTGCGTGTCATGGTGGTGGAAGACGACGAAGATGCGCGGGAGCTTTACCGTTGCAATTTTGAGTCATGGGACCTGCCGATTGATTGCACCTGGATGCCCTCGGCCATTGAAGCGATGATGGACATCGCCAGCATGCGCCCTGACCTGCTCATCACCGATTTGTCGATGCCGGGCGTGGACGGTCTGGAAATGTTGCGGGCCCTGAAGCGCAACACCCACCTTGCAGACATGCGCATTGTGGTGGTCAGTGGCCTTTCCCCCCAAGCCATCGAAGCACGCGGGGGGTTTCCAGCCTACGCCCATCTGCATGGCAAACCCATCAACTTTGACTGGTTGCAAGGCTTCATGACCGCGCTTATACCGGCCAACTCCCGTTGGCATGCGCGCACGCCCGCACCTGGCAGGCCAGAAGTTTTGGCAGATGCCAATGAACAGGCCACGCCCTCGGTTCAGCCCAATGCAGGCCCGAGGAATGAAGCTTCATAACCCCATTCGTCAGGCCCTAAGGGCTGGCTACACCGAGCCTGCAGTCAAGCAAACCGGGCTGCTGCTGCTGGATCCAGAAGGCCTGATCACTTACATCAATGCCAGAGCTGAGCAGGTGCTTTATTGTGCGCAGCCCGACGTGCTGGGCCGCGACTTCTGGGACGTGGTGTCTGCACAAACAGTTGAGCAGTATTTGGCCGCCACCAACATGGGGCTGGCTTTGTCCCAGCAGCAGCAATTTGTTGCCCACGATGCCTTGGCCGACAGCTGGACCGAGTACACGTTTGTGCCTCATCCGGCGGGTTGTACCGTCAGCTTGCGCGATGTGGGTGTCGCCATACATACCGAGCAACGCTTGCGGGACTTTGAGCGCCGCAATGACCTTATTTTTAACGTCAATCCGACACCGATGTGGGTGTTTGACACCGAGGCGCTGCAAGTGATTGCCGTCAACCAGGCGGCGACCGAATTTTATGGCTTCCCGCATTCGGTGTTTCTGAACCTCAAAATGGGTGCGCTGTTCCCGGATGGCGAAGGCACCGCATTGCTCAGCGCCATTGACAGCCGATTAGGGCCGCGCGACAGCCAGGTGACAGTGGAGGTCTGCAAGCAAATCAAAAGTGATGGCGAGGTGGTGCTGGTCGAGTTGGCCTGTGGGCGTATCCGATGGAACAAACATACCGCCGTTTTTGTGAGCTTGGCCGACGTCACGCAGCGGCACCTGGCTGACCGAGCGCTCAGGCGTGAAAACACAGCATTGCAAGAAACACTGCTAGAACTGCAAATCGAGCTGAAAAAGTCCAAGCGTGACCTGCAGGCTTTCTCGTATGCCCTGTCCAACGATCTGCTGAGCCCGCTGCATTCTGCCAATGGCTTTGCCGCGCAGTTGTACGACAGGTACGCCGCTGCGCTCGACGATGGCGGCAAGCGATACGTTAGCCGCATACAAGCCAACATCAGCCAGATGGCCCGGCTGGTGGACGACCTGCGCGTACTGGTACAACTGCCCATGGCTGGCACGTTAGGTGCCGTCGATGTCTCAAGTCTTTGCAAATTGCTGATCGCAGACTTCAGGCGGCGCGAGCCCGAGCGCGTCGTCGTCATGGAGCTGGACACCGCCTTGACGATGGTGGCGGACATTACCCTGTTTACCCGGGCGCTGACCTGCCTGCTCGACAACGCCTGGAAGTTCACCGCCCGAAAAACTGAAGGCTGGATACGGGTCGCCGTGCTGCCCGGAAAGCTACCTCATGAGACGGTGCTACAAGTGTCTGACAACGGGGCAGGCTTTGATGCTGTTTATACCGACAAACTGTTCACCGCCTTTGTGCGACTGCATTCATCGGCCGAGTTTGCGGGCAGCGGTCTTGGCCTGGCGATTGTCAAGCGTGTTGCCGAGCGGCACGGCGGCTGGGTAGGCGCTGAAACCAGTCCAAACGGGGCCAGTTTTTACATGGCGCTCTCACAACCCGTCATGTACCATTCGCATTAATTTTTATTTGCCATCGACGTTCACGCAAACGTCATGGCGACAGCCCTCACCATGGCCACCACGACCGCCACTTTCACCATCAGCGACCTGGCAAAAGAGTTCGACCTGACCACCCGCGCCATGCGCTTTTACGAAGACATGGGATTGCTGCAACCGCAGCGCGAAGGCGCGGGCGGGCGCAACCGGGTGTACAGCGCCCGCGACCGGACACGCCTTAAGCTCACGCTGCGTGCCAAGCGCCTGGGTTTGTCACTGGTTGAGGCGAAAGAGATCATTGACTCGTACGACAGCCCACGAGACACCGCGCCACAAATGCGCAAGTTTTTAAAAGTGTTGGCAGAGCACCGCGTCAAACTTGAGGCGCAGTTGCTTGACCTGCAAGCCAACCTGACCGAGATTCGTACCCACGAAAAAGAAGCCAGATCGCTATTGTTGAAGTCAGAAAAAAAATCGGGGCAGGTTTTGCAAAAAATGCAAAAACCAAAATAAGCCATAATCATTTTAGAATTGACGTTTACGTCAACGTCAACCTCAATGTCAGCTTAATCCGACCGTACTGGCAACGGCTTTACCCGCAGCCCTTCCTTGAAAGACGCACCCATGACTGACTTGCCCGGCCTGAATTTTCAACTTGGTGAAGACATTGACGCGCTGCGCGATGCAGTGCGCGACTTTGCGCAAACCGAAATCGCACCGCGTGCCGCCGAGATCGATAAAAACGACCAGTTTCCCGCAGATTTATGGCAAAAAATGGGTGCACTTGGCGTGCTAGGTATCACGGTAAATGAGGAATACGGCGGCGCAGGCATGGGCTATCTGGCGCACATGATTGCGATGGAAGAAATCAGCCGCGCCAGCGCCTCGGTGGGTTTGAGCTACGGCGCGCACAGCAACCTGTGCGTCAATCAAATCAAGCGCAATGGCAGTGCTGAGCAGCGCCAAAAATACCTGCCCAAACTCATCACGGGCGAACATGTCGGCGCACTGGCCATGAGCGAGCCCGGTGCGGGCAGCGACGTGATCAGCATGAAATTAAAAGCTGAAGACAAAGGCGGCTACTACGTGCTCAACGGTACCAAGATGTGGATCACCAACGGCCCTGACGCCGACACCATGGTGGTCTACGGTAAAACCGAGCCCGAGCTCGGTGCACGCGGCGTGACCGCATTTATCGTTGAAAAAGGCATGAAAGGCTTTTTTACTGCGCAAAAGTTGGACAAACTGGGCATGCGCGGCTCCCACACGGGCGAGATGGTGTTTAACAATGTTGAAGTACCCACCGCCAATGTATTGGGCGCGCTGAACGGAGGGGCCAAAGTATTGATGAGCGGCCTGGACTACGAGCGCGCCGTGCTGGCTGCTGGGCCCATCGGCATCATGCAGTCGGTGATGGACAACGTGGTGCCCTACATCCACGACCGCAAGCAGTTTGGCCAAAGCATTGGCGAGTTTCAGCTGATTCAAGGCAAGGTGGCTGACATGTACACCACCCTGCAAGCAGGCCGGGCGTTTTGTTATCAAATCGGTAAAAACCTGGACATGTTGGGCGCAGAGCACGTGCGGCAAGTGCGCAAAGACTGCGCTTCTGTTATTTTGTGGTGCGCCGAAATGGCTACCAAAATGGCGGGTGACGGGATTCAAATTTTTGGCGGTAACGGCTATATCAACGATTACCCGCTGGGCAGGTTGTGGCGCGATGCCAAACTGTACGAAATTGGTGCGGGCACCAGCGAGATTCGGCGCATGTTGATTGGGCGGGAGCTGTTTGCAGAAACCTGTTAGTTACCGATTAATTACCGATTAATGACCACAAGCCACCATGCCACTTAGACACCTGCTTCAACACAACCGCGCCTGGGCAGCAGAGACGGTGCTTGAGCGGCCGAGTTTTTTTTCCAATTTGTCGGAGCAGCAAAAGCCGCGCTACATGTGGATTGGTTGCAGCGATTCGCGGGTTCCCGCCAACCAGATCACGGGCCTGGAGCCGGGCGAAGTTTTTGTCCACCGCAACATTGCCAATGTGGTGGTGCACAGTGACCTGAATGCGCTGTCGACCATTCAGTATGCGGTGGACATGCTTAACGTGGAGCATGTGATTGTGTGTGGCCACTACGGCTGCGGCGGTGTGCAGGCGGCGCTGCAAAACGCGCGGATTGGCTTGGCCGACAACTGGATTCGGCATATTCAAGATGTGCGTGACCGCTATCTGCATCGCCTGGAAGCAACTGAAAAACAAGACCAGCTGGATATTTTGTGCGAGCTCAATGTGGTCGAGCAAGTGGTCAACGTGTGCCACAGCACGGTGATGAAAGACGCCTGGGCACGTGGCCGTGTGGTCACCGTGCACGGCTGGATCTACGGCGTACATGATGGGTTGCTGCAAGACTTGCTGATGTCGGTGTCCGATCCAGCGCAATTGCAGGTGATGCACGAAGCAGCGATTGCCCAAATTTTTAGTCGGACGCGGCAGCAAGAAACCGCACCCACAGCAACTTAGTTCACAGCACCTTGATTGACAGTACCCATGTTTCCCCAACGCCTGGACTCCCCACTCGCCTACGACATCGCCAAAGCCATGATGGACGGTTTTAACCGCCACTACCAGTTGTTTCGCACCGAGTCAGCACGCGCCAAGCACCGCTTTGAAACCGCAGACTGGCACGGCCAGCAACGCGCCCAGCGTGAGCGGATAGAGTTTTATGACCTGCGCGTACGCGAGGCATCCATGCGGCTGGAGCGTGAATTCAAGGCGGGTGAGCAAACCATGGATGTGTGGCAGCAGGTCAAACTGCATTACATCGGCTTGTTGGTCAACCACCAGCAGCCGGAACTTGCCGAGACGTTTTTTAACTCGGTCACCACCAAAATCTTGCACCGCAGTTATTTTCAGAATGACTTTATTTTTGTGCGGCCAGCCGTCAGCACCGAATACATCGAAAACGAAGAACCCACCGCCGATCCGACGTACCGCGCCTACTACCCCAGCTTTGGCAACTTGCAAACCAACGTCGTCAAGCTGGTGCAAGACTTTGCGCTGCGGCTTGAGTTTGAAGATCTGGAGCGTGACGCGGGCTACGTGGTTGAAGCTTTGCAAAAGCGTTTGGGCGACGTCAAGTTGCGCGCCAACTTTCAAATCCAGGTGCTATCCAGCTTGTTTTACCGCAATAAAGGCGCGTACATCGTTGGCAAAATCATCAATGGTTTCAATGAGGTGCCCTTCGCTTTGCCGCTGCTGCATAACAAAAATGGCAAGCTGGTCATCGACGCCGCTTTGTTTGGTGAAGACGACTTGCTGATTTTGTTCAGCTTTGCGCGCGCTTACTTTATGGTGGACATTGGCATACCGTCGGCTTATGTCCAGTTTTTGCGCAGCATGATGCCGCGCATGCCGCGTGCCGAAATTTACAACGCGCTGGGGCTTGCCAAGCAAGGCAAGACACTTTTTTACCGTGACTTTTTGTACCACTTGCGGCATTCCACTGACAAGTTTCGGATTGCGCCTGGCATCAAGGGCATGGTCATGCTGGTGTTTGACTTGCCCAGTTTTCCGTATGTTTTCAAGGTGATCAAAGACTACTATCCACCGCAAAAAGACACGACGCGCGAGCAGATTAAATCGAAGTATTTGCTCGTCAAGCAGCACGACCGAGTCGGGCGCATGGCGGATACACAAGAGTACAGCGAAGTGGCTTTCCCCCGAGACCGTTTTGACGACGAGCTGATTGCAGAAATCGAGAAATTTGCACCCAGCCAGCTGGAGATATCAGACCGTGACGGCGACGGCCAGCTTGAAGTCATCATCAAGCATGTGTACATTGAGCGCCGCATGATTCCACTCAATATTTACCTGCAGGAAGCGTTTGATGCGGGAGTCGAAGAGCCCTTTGCCAAGAGTCAGATCGAACGTGCCGTGGTCGAATACGGCAATGCCATCAAGGACCTGGTGGCGGCCAATATCTTTCCGGGCGACATGCTGTGGAAAAACTTTGGCATCACGCGCCACGGCAAAGTGGTGTTTTACGACTACGACGAGATTGAGTACGTTACCGACTGCAAGTTTCGCAAGGTGCCCACGCCGCGCAACGAAGAAGACGAAATGAGCGGCGAGATCTGGTATTCGGTCGGGCCCAAAGACGTGTTTCCTGAGACATTTGGACCTTTTTTGCTCGGCAACCATGCTGTGCGTGAGGTGTTTATGCGGCACCACGCCGACCTGCTTCAGGCCACCTTCTGGCAACACCACCAGTCTCGCATTCAGGCGGGGCATGTGTTTGACGTGTTTCCGTATGAGCAGGACAAGCGCTTTGCGCAAGCCATGAATATTTCAGTCGCCTGACCCAAACGTTTGTTGTTAAAGAAAGAAAATCATGTCTGAATCAATCCTCAAAGACCCCGTGGTCATCCTAGGCGCTGCCCGCACCCCAATGGGCGCATTTCAGGGCGATTTCGCCTCGCTGTCAGCGCACGACCTGGGCGGCGCAGCCATCAAGGCGGCGGTCGAGCGGGCGGGTATCGCCGCCGACAAAGTTGATGAAGTGTTGTTTGGCAACTGCCTGATGGCCGGACAAGGCCAGGCACCCGCCCGCCAAGCCGGTTTTAAAGGCGGTTTGCCAGCCAGTGCAGGCGCCGTCACGTTGTCAAAAATGTGCGGCTCGGGCATGGAAGCCACACTCTTGGCGCATGACCAGCTGGTAGCAGGCAGCCGCGATGTGATGGTGGTGGGCGGCATGGAGAGCATGACCAATGCACCGCATCTGCTGCTCAAAGGGCGCAGCGGCATTCGCATCGGGCACGACCGCATTTATGACCACATGATGCTCGACGGCCTGGAAGACGCTTATGAGCCAGGCCGCGCCATGGGCACGTTTGGCGAGCAGTGTGCGGATAAATACCAATTTACCCGTGAAGCACAAGATAAATTTGCCATAGCCAGCGTAGAACGTGCCCAAGCCGCTACTAAATCGGGAGCATTTGCGGCTGAGATCACACCTGTGACGGTTAAAACCCGTGCGGGCGAAGACATTGTCTCCATTGACGAAGGGCCAGGCAAGGTCAAGCTCGACAAAATCCCCAGCCTCAAACCTGCATTTAAAAAAGACGGCACGATCACTGCCGCCTCCAGCTCGTCCATCAATGATGGTGCGGCGGCGATGGTGCTTTGCCGTGAATCGACCGCCAAGGCGCTGGGTGCAACGCCGTTGGCCCGCATCGTGGGCCACGCCACTTTTGCCCAGACACCGGAATGGTTTACCACCGCACCAGTGGGCGCCGTGAACAAATTGCTTAAAAAGATTGGCTGGACGGTTAAGGATGTAGACCTGTGGGAGGTCAACGAAGCTTTTGCCGTTGTGCCCATGGCAGCCATGACCGAACTCGGTATCAGCCACGACATCGTTAATGTCAACGGCGGAGCATGCGCATTGGGCCACCCGATTGGGGCGAGCGGTGCACGCATCATCGTCACACTGGTCTATGCACTGAAGGCGCGCTGCTTGAAAAAAGGCATCGCTACGCTGTGTATTGGTGGTGGTGAGGGCACTGCAATGGCGATTGAATTACTATAAGATTCATAGCAATATCTACAGTGAATACAGGGTCAGGAGCCTATTTTGATACTCAATTCAGACCAACAACAAGTACGCGATGCCCTGCGCGACTTTTGCACACAAGAACTCTGGCCGCATGCCGCTGACTGGGACAAAGCGCACACCTTTCCGGTTGCGGCGCACAAGGGCTTGGCCGCTCTAGGCGCGTACGGCATTTGCGTGCCTGATGACTTGGGCGGCGCCGGGTTGGACTATCTGTCGTTGGCGGTGGTGATTGAAGAAATAGCGGCTGGCGACGGTGGCACCAGCACGGCGATAAGCGTGACCAACTGCCCGGTGAATGCCATCTTGCTGCGCTACGGCAATGCTGGCCAGCAAAAACAGTGGCTTACGCCGCTGGCGCAGGGCCACATGCTGGGTGCGTTTTGCCTGACGGAACCGCATGCGGGCAGTGATGCATCAATGCTCCGCACCACGGCGGTTAAAGATACCGACGGTTATGTGATCAATGGCGTCAAGCAGTTCATCACGAGCGGTAAAAACGGCCATGTGGCCATCGTCATTGCGGTGACTGACAAAGCTGCGGGCAAAAAAGGCATGAGTGCTTTTATCGTGCCGACCCATACGCCGGGTTACAGCGCCGACAGGCTGGAAGACAAGCTGGGCCAGCATTCGAGCGATACGGCGCAGGTCAATTTTGACAACTGCCGCATTCCACATGAGAACCTGATTGGCCTTGAAGGCGAAGGCTACAAAATCGCCTTGAGCGCCCTTGAAGGCGGGCGAATCGGCATTGCTGCGCAAAGCATTGGCATGGCGCGCAGTGCTTTCGATGTGGCACTCAGCTATGCCAAGGACCGCACCGCGTTTGGCAGCGCCATCATCAACCACCAAGCGGTTGGATTCAGGCTGGCTGACTGCGCTACGCAAATTGAAGCCGCGCGGCAATTGACCTGGCACGCCGCCAGCTTGCGCGATGCAGGCCTGCCCTGCTTGAAAGAAGCCGCGATGGCCAAACTGTTTGCCAGCGAAATGGCCGAACACGTGTGCAGCGCTGCCCTGCAAACGCTGGGCGGCTATGGTTATGTGAGCGACTTCCCTGTTGAGCGCATTTACCGCGACGTGCGGGTGTGCCAAATTTACGAAGGCACATCAGACGTGCAGAAAATCATCATTGGCCGAAGTTTGTAGCCCCCACGGTCGCGCACAATGCGCCAGCTTCCAGCACCTTGCAGGCCGCCGCTTGCCAAAGGCTGCGCTTCTGTCGCCTGTCCAAACCTGCTCAAGCAGATTTGGAGCCGCAGGCTCCAGCCCCGAGGGGGCCGCTGCGCCTACGGCCTGGCAAAGCCAGGCCCAAAGCCCCTGCTTGCTAAGCCCGTAGCAATTTCTCTGAAATAACGATGAGTTTGAAAAATCAAGCTTTATCCGAGCGAGCCTGCCCTTGCGGCAACACTGCGTCAAACAAGCGCCTCGTGTATGCAGACTGCTGCGCCCGCTACCTCAATGACTTTGAAAACACACCCGCGCCTGACGCTGTGCGCTTGATGCGATCACGCTACAGCGCTTTTGCAAAGAACCGCGCTGATTATTTATTGGCTACCTGGCATGCCAGCGCCCGGCCAACTGATCTGTTTATGGATGACGCTACCAAGTGGCTGGGTCTGGACATCAAGCGCCATACCGTTATTGACACAGACAACGCCAGCGTTGAATTTGTGGCCCGTTACCGGCTAGCGGGCCGCGCTACCCGCCTGCATGAGGTGAGCCTTTTTGTGCGGGAACTGGGGCGCTGGTATTACTTGAAGGGCGAGGACCTGGCCCCGTAGAAACGCGGGTAGGCGGCTACAAATAAAGCAGCAAACACCAAGCCCCACCAGGGCCATAGCCCAAACCGTGCCGCCCACCAGGCGTACGGGGTGATGTGCCAACCGGTTGCAGCCGACAAACCGCGACCCTCCACCGTGCCCTGCAGCACGCCGCGCGTGTGGCGTGCCAGCAGATGCGTGACCTGGCCGGTGTGGTCAATGATGGCGGTGGCACCGGTGTTGGTGGCGCGCACCATAGGCCGCTCAAACTCCAATGCCCGCATGCGCGATATGTTCAGATGCTGGTCAATCGCCACGCTGTTGCCAAACCATGCAATGTTACTGATGTTGACCATGATGGTAGGCGCAGCAGTGGGGTCAATAAATCTGGCGGCAAGCTCTTCACCAAACAAGTCTTCATAACAAATGTTGGGCGCGATGCGCTGGCCCTGCCAATTGAACGAAGGCTGCTGGGCATCGCCGCGGTTAAAGTCTGACAGCGGCATGTTGACAATGGCCAAAAACCATTTGAACAAGGGGTGTACAAATTCGCCAAACGGCACCAGGTGGTGCTTGTCGTATTGATAAATTCGCTGGCTGCTGCCGGGTTTTAAGGCAATGGCGGAATTGGTATAACCTTGCTCGCTGCTGCCCAGCGGCAAACCAATCAAGGCGGCAGTCGGTGGTGCGCCTGGCGCGGGATGCATAAACCGGTTGAGCAACGCGTCAAGGTAGCCTTCAGGCAACTGGCCGGGCAACACCGGCAGTGCCGTTTCTGGGGTGATGACCAGCGACGCGGTAGCGGCGAGCAGTTGCTGGCCATACCAGTCAAGCGCATCGGGCAGGCCACCTGTGGGCTGAAACTTCTGGTCTTGGGCAATGTTGCCTTGCAGCAGCGCCACGCTAAAAGGTGCGGCCAGCGCCTTGCTTTCGACCCTGGTTGGCTGGGCAACTTGAAAGTAAGCGCCCGCCGCTGCAGCCACCACCAGCACAGCCAGGGCCAGGAGGTAACGCGTGAACAACCGCTGCTGGCCAGGCGGCGCTAACGTCGCTGGTGTCTCCGGTGTCGCTGGTGTTGTTAATAGCACCAATGTCGCTGCCGACCTGACCAGTAAAAAAGCCAGGTATGCGCTGGCAAAGGTCAACCCATGCACGCCCACGATTTTTGCCAGCCCGTCAAGCGGCCCGTCCAACTGCGCATAACCGCCCTCGCCCCACGGAAAGCCAGTAAAAAGCGCGACTCGGCACAACTCGGCCAACAACCACATTGCTGCAAATAATATAGCGCGACCCATCACATTTACGGGGGCCAGAGCCACATATAGCGCACAAGTGGCAGCATGATAAAGCGCCAAAAAAGCGGCCAGCCCCACAATCGCCATCACGGTCAGCGGCGCTGCCAAGCCGCCATACTTGTGAAGCGATATGTACAACCACCACCAGGTGGCCACTTGCATCACGCAAGCAAACAACCAGCCCACCCAAGCCCCCTGGCGTTTTGTTTTAGCCGTGTCCAGCTGCCATGCCAACACCATCATGGCCGCCCACTGCAGCCACCAGACCGGTTGGCCAGACGGCAAAACAACGCCAAAAGGCCACGCCACGCTCAAAGCGTGGGCGCAACCAGCTATTAAAATAATAGCAAATTGAAAACTTGACGAACGGTGATTGATAACGGGCATCAAAGCGTGACCACAGCCTGCATCAAGCCAGGTCCAGCGCCGTCTGCACACCCACCGGTGCCACCTTGAACCACTTGACCGCGCCGCCTTTGGTGTGCAGTACGGTAAATTGCAGGCCGCTCAGGGCAAACGCTTCGCCGCGCTTGGGCACGTGGCCCATGCGATGGGCGACCAAGCCGCCTATGGTGTCAAAGTCGGCGTCGACCAAGGTCACGCCAAAAGCCTCGCTGACGCGGTCTATCGACGTGTCGCCACTGACCCGAAAGCTGCGGTCAGGCAGGCCAAAGATATCGCCGTCGTCCTCGGCAATGTCAAATTCGTCCTCGATTTCGCCGACGATTTGCTCCAGCACGTCTTCAATCGTGATCAAACCCGCTGTACGGCCAAACTCATCAATCACAATGGCTAAATGGTTGCGGTTGCCTCTGAATTCACGCAGCAAGTCGTTTAGCCCCTTGCTTTCGGGCACAAACACGGCTGGGCGCAGCAGCGCCTTGATGTTCAGCTCTGGCGCGCGCTGCAGTTTGAGCAAATCTTTGGCCATCAAAATGCCAATGATGTTTTCTTTTTCACCCCCATACACCGGAAAGCGCGAGTGCGCGGTGTCGATCACCAGGTGCAGCAGCTCGTCAAAAGGTGCGTCAATGTTGACTAAGTCCATCCGGGGTGCGGCGACCATCACATCGCCCGCCGTCATGTCGGCCATGCGGATCACGCCCTCCAGCATTTCGCGGCTTTGCGCCCCTATCACGTCGTTGTCTTGCGCCTCGACCAGCGTTTCAATCAGCTCGTCTTTGGAATCTGGCCCGGGGTGAAGCATTTCGGCCAGCTTTTGCAAAAAGCCTCGTTTGTCTTCGTGTTTGATCTCATGCCTGGGAGATCGACTGGGAGGGTTGTCGGACACAGTGGACAGGGTAGTGAATAAGCACCCAAGAATAGCCTAAGTGAGCGATGGAGGAAAAGCGGTTTTTTTAGGGCCCGTCACGCAGAGCCGGGACGGCCAAGCTTCGCGTAAGTGGCGACCGCACACCAGATCAAGAACACCCGATCAAGGCGATGATTTATCTCTGGCGTCGCGTACGCCGCAGCGCGTGTCTTGCAGTGCCGCTAAAAAACGCCAGAACTGCCGGGCCTGTACTTTCAGGCGGTAATCGGTTTGGGCGATTTGCTCTTCCACCAGCTCGGTCACGCGTGAGTCAAAGTCAGCGGGCGGCAACTTGAGATAGGCTTGGCTCTCGCTGCCGTCGCGCTCAATGGTGGCCCCGGCTTTGCGGGCAATGTTCAACATGGCCGTGTTCTCGCTCAGCGCGTGGATAAACATCATGCCCACGCCTTCGTTGCGCGCGTGGATGACGGCACGGTCAAACAAGCGCGACCCATAACCACGGCCGCGCGCGGCGCCCAGAACAGACACACCAAATTCTGCGCAACTGCTGAGCTGGGCATCGGTTGAGAAAGCCAGATGCGCCATGGCGATCAGCTGCAGTTTGCGGTTGTAAATGCCAAAAATATCGTCACGCTCATAGTTCAGGCCGTCAACATAACGCTGCACCTGCTCGTCACTGGCCACGTAGCCAAAGCGCAAGTAGCGGTCTGTGGGCGCAAGCGACAGCAAGTGCGCAGCGATGCGCTCGCCGTGGCTGGGGCCGATGGAGCGGATAGGAACCATGATGGGCTGAGCATACGGTACGACAGCCAAAGGCGGTAGCCGCGCATCGGCAGGCGGGCGAAAAAATTCTTTGCTCGCACCTAGAGAGGCTTTCAACAGTGTTGCAGGAGTGACCATGGCACAAATATACGGGTTTTCCCTAGAGTCACCCCACTACAAGGTTTTTGTCACCGCGTTGCAAGGTGTGACGTTGGGGTCGATATCAAAGCCGCAGAAGGTGACATTCGGCCCTGATTTAGCCCTGATTTAGCCCTGATTTAGCCCCGATTCGCCTAAAACTGTACGCAAATCTAGCAAATAAAACAAAAAATAGGACAAAGATGACTTAATTGATATAATTAATAAAAATGATTAATTAGTGTAAAAATAGATAAATGTAAAACTTCGCAAGTTAAGATCAATTGTGTTCGGCAGCCATTCACGATCCCGTTACCACCCAAACAGCATCTCAACCTCTCGGCATTTTTAGGGGTCACCATGAATATGAACCAGGATCATTTTTCGCTGAAAGTCTCTGATTCGCCCGTCGAGACCAGTGTTGTCAAGCCCAAAGCCCGGGTGCTGGTGGTCGACGACACCGAAGACAATTTGTTTTTGATGACCGCATTGCTAGAAGACAAGTACGAGCTGCTGCTTGCCGCATCCGGCCACGAGGCGCTGGCCATCATCATGTCGCAAGCCCCGCCTGACTTGATCCTGCTTGACATCATGATGCCCGAAATGGACGGCTACGAGGTACTGCGGCGCATCCGCCAGCACCCCCCTTCGGTGACCATTCCGGTCATCTTTTTAACGGCACTCAGCACCATGGAAGAAGAACAGCTGGGCCTGGACCTGGGCGCGGTGGACTACATCACCAAACCGCTCAGCCCCCCGCTTTTGATGACGCGCGTGCAGTCGCATTTAGAACGCAGCACCAACGCCAGGCGGCTGCAGGCCCTGTCTGAAAAGCTGTCGCGCTACCTGGCACCCCAGGTGTACCAGTCCCTGTTTGACGGCTCGCAAAAAGCCGAGATCCACACCGAGCGCAAAAAACTCACCGTATTTTTCTCTGACATCAAGGACTTCACCGGCTCTACCGCAAAGTGGCAACCAGAAGACATCACCCGCTTGCTGAACAGCTATTTTTCTGAAATGTCGCGCATCGCCGCTGAATATGGCGGCACGGTGGACAAATTCATTGGCGATGCGATGGTGATCTTTTTTGGCGACCCGCACAGCCTGGGTGTGCGGGAAGACGCGCTGCAATGCGTAAAAATGGCGATTGCGATGCAGCGCGCCATGGCCGACTTGCAAGCGCTGTGGCGGGACAGTGGGCCCAGCAAGACGTTTCGCATACGGATTGGCATCAACACCGGGTTTTGCGATGTGGGCAACTTTGGCAGCGACCTGCGCATGGACTACACCATCATCGGCCCCGAGGTAAATCTGGCGGCACGTCTAGAGCAAGCCGCCGAACCCGGCGGCATCTTGATCTCTGGCGAAACCTACGCACTGGTGCGGGACGAGATTGAAACCGCCCAAGCCATCTCGATTGTTGCCAAGGGTTTTACCGACCCCATCACCGCGCATGCGGTGTGCGTGGTGCCCGGGGCAAAGAAAAGTGTCACCACCGCGCTGCAGCGCGAGCTGCAAGAGTTGCGCGCACGCTTTGACCCCGGACAGGTGTCCTCAGATGACCGCAGCACCGCCGCACGGGCGCTGCGTGAAATGGCCGATTTGCTGGGGGATTGAAACCATTCGAAGTGACCAGAAGCACCACCGCAACGCCAAGCTCCCACCTCAAACACCCACCGTGACTGCCCAGACGTGACCCAGCCTACCCAACGGTTTTCAGCCATGCGGCACTTCCTGGCACATACGGTGGCGCGAACGGTGCAACGCATCAAGGGCGGCCCGTCCGCCGCAGAGCTTGAATTAAGCGTCGCCCATCAGGCTCAAGAAAAACGCATCAAAACCTTGGTCGCATCGCTCGGCTTTTTGACCAACACCCTGAACGCTGCCAACGACGCGGTGCTGGCGATCCACTTTTCCAGTGGCGCCAAATACGTTAACCCGCAGTTCACCCAAATGTGGGGGCAAACGCCTGACCACTTGTTGGCACCGGGCCAAGAACTGGCGCTGATGGCCCGGCATGCCGCGCTGGTCAAAGACGGCGAGCAATTCATTGCCCGGGCCAAAGCGCTGTGGGCTGGCGTTGAAAACGAAGTCTTCGACGAGATCGAGATGCAGGACGGCAGACTGATTGAGCGCACCATCACGCCAGTGCTGGCAGATGACAAACGTGTCGGGTTGGTGTTTAATTTTCGCGATGTGACCGAGCGCAGCCGCGCCGAACGAAAAATTTTCTTTAACCGTTTGGTGGTGGAGAACTCCAGCCCGCTGTTTTGGCTCGACCCGATCCGGCGCCAAGTGGTTTATGCCAACAAGGCCGCCTGTGAGCAGCTGGGCTACCACATTGAGGATGTGATTGACCTCGACATATCGGTGCTTGACCCCACCGCGACACCAGAGAAAATCGTTGCACTGAACAACGCCCTGAAAAAAACCGGCAAACCCCGGTACTTTGAAAGCCGGTTTGTGCGCCGCGATAGCGCCGTGCTGGATGTCGAGATCACGGTGTTTCTGGCCGAAGACGAGGAGCGCGCGCTGCAGGTGGTGACCTTCAGGGACATCACGCCACAAAAACTTGCAGCCCAGGAGCTGATTCGCCAGCGCAGCACCATGGACACGCTCGTCAATTCAATCCCGGACCCCATTTTTTACAAGGACCATGAAGGCCGCTACCTGGGCTGCAACGATGCCTATGCACGGCTGGTGGGCCGTACCGCTCAAGAGATCAAGGGCCTGAGCTGTGAAGACCTGTTTCCGCCCGATGTGGCAGCGGCGATGCGTACACGTGACAACGCCATGATGCGGTCGCTTGAGCGGGTGTCGGCTGAACACTGGGTGGTTTACCCAGACGGCCGCCGCTCTTTGCTGGACACCCGGGTGTCGCCGCTCCCATATGAGGGCAGCAAACAGGTGGGACTGATCGGGGTAAGCCGCGACATTACCCACCGCAAGGACGATGAGGACGCCATACGCTTTGCCAAAGAGTCGGCCGAGCAGGCCAACCGAATGAAGTCGGACTTTTTAGCCAACATGAGCCACGAGATACGCACCCCCATGAACGCCATCATCGGCCTGTCGCATCTGGCGCTAAAAACTGACTTGACCCTACGCCAGCGCGATTACGTCACCAAGGTTCATCGGTCGGGCCAGCACCTGCTGGGCATCATCAATGACATTCTGGACTTCTCGAAGGTTGAGGCGGGCAAGCTCAGCATCGAAAACATCGACTTCGAGCTGGACAAGATGCTCGACAACGTGGCCAACCTGATCACCGAAAAATGCAGCGCCAAAGGCCTGGAGCTGGTGTTTAACATTGCGCCCAACGTGCCGCCCTCGCTGGTGGGTGACTCGCTCCGGCTGGGGCAAATTTTGATCAATTACGCCAACAACGCGGTTAAATTTACCGAGTCAGGCGAAGTCATGATCAGCGTCAGCGTGGCCGATGTCACGCTTGAAGACGTGCTGCTGCGCTTTTCAGTCCGCGACACCGGACTGGGCCTGACGGACGAGCAAATCAGCCGCTTGTTTCAGAGTTTTTCACAGGCTGACAGCTCGACCACCCGCAAGTACGGCGGCACCGGTTTGGGCCTGGCAATTTCTAAAAAACTGGCCGAACTGATGCAGGGCGATGTGGGGGTCACCAGCGTGTTTGGGTCGGGCAGTGATTTTTGGTTCACGGCGCGCTTGGGCATCAGCCAAAAACCCCGACGCGTCTTGCTGCCCGAGCCTGACTTGCGCGGTCGCCGCGCGCTGGTGGTGGACGACAACGGGCATGCCCGCAGCGTCATGCGGGGCATGCTGGAGACCATGACCTTTGACGTGGTAGATGTTGATTCAGGCCGCGCCGCGCTGCAGGCCGTGCGCCTGGCCCATGCGCAGGGCATGCCGTTTGACATTGTTTACCTTGACTGGCGCATGCCCCTGATGGACGGCATGGAGGCAGCGCGGCAAATCAGCGCGCTGCAGTTGCTGCCCGCGCCCACGCTGGTGATGGTCAGCGCTCACGGGCGCGAAGAAATGATCAAAGAGGCCGAGTCACTGGGCATTGTCAACCTGCTGGTCAAACCGCTTAGCCCATCCATGCTGTTTGACACCACCATTGAAGCGCTGGGCTCTACCACGCGCGAGGTTCGGGTCAGCCACCTGATGGCAACAGACAACACCGACCAGTTGGCACCCTTGAAAGGCTCGCGCATTTTGCTGGCTGAAGACAACGAAATCAACCAGCAAATTGCCTCAGAATTGCTGACCGACGCTGGCTTTGTGGTCGAGCTGGCTGAAAACGGCATGCTCGCGCTGCAGATGGCGCAGGCCAAGGCCTACGCCTTGGTCTTGATGGACATGCAAATGCCTGTGATGGACGGCCTGAGTGCAACCGCTGCGATCCGGCATATCGCGCGGCTGGACAAGCTGCCCATTGTCGCAATGACCGCCAATGCCATGGAAAAAGACCGCCAGAGTTGCCTGCAAGCGGGCATGAACGACTTTTTGACCAAACCGATAGATCCCGAAGAAATGTGGCGCATGCTGCTGAAGTGGATTCGTCCGCCCGCAGCACCAGGCACTGCAAAGGTTGGCAGTGCGGCTACGGCAGCACCCGGTGCAGCGCCAGCCGGTGGCAGCGAATTACCTGACCACATCAACGGGCTGGACGTGCAGGCCGGCCTGGGGCACATGATGGGAAAAAAAACGCTTTACCTGGCCATGCTGCAAAAGTATGTCAAGGGTCAAAAAGAATGTGTTCAAGCCTTGCAAGTTGCGCTGCTTGCCCAGGACCTGACAACAGCGCAGCGGCTGGCGCACACCCTGAAGGGCGTGTCGGCAACTGTAGGCGCAAAGACGGTAGCCGGTTTTGCCGGCGCTATCGAACACGCCATTCGTGAGGAGCTTTCGCCACAGGAGTTGGCGCTGGCCATTAACGCGCTTGAAGCGCCGCTTTCTGCCCTGATGCAGGATCTTGAAGCCTGGTTGCCGCCTTTAAAAGCTGTGTAAATGTCTTTAAATCATCAAAAAATGATCCTGGCCCACGTAATAACTATGTTTTTTGCTATTAAAAGTGTAGCGTGCGCAATTTAAAGCTGCTCTTAAACCGGCACGGCCGTGGTCGCCTTGACGCTTTCCAGTACAAAGCTGGTCTTGCAGTCCTGCACGCTGGGGTGCTTGAGCAGCGTGTTCATCACAAACCGGCTGTAGTGCGCCATGTCCTCTACCAGCACACGCAAAAAATAGTCCATTTCGCCCGTCAACGCGGCGCATTCAACGACTTCGGGCCAGGTTTGTACGCTCGCGCGAAAAACGTCCATGGGGTTGCGCTTATGGCTCTCGGTGCATTTTTCAAGGCGAACGTTCAGGTGCGCTGTCAGGCTAAGGCCAACGCGGGTCGGTTTGACGAGTGCCACGTAGCGGTCAATCACGCCCGATTCTTCCAGTCGCTTGACGCGCCGCAAGACTGCACTAGGCGACAAACTGACCTGTTCGGCCAATTGGTCAAAGGTGGCGCGGCCATCGGCTTGCAAACTGCGCAAAAGCAGCCGGTCTGTTTTGTCGAGTGTTTCCATCGCTTTCATTTTGCAGGATTATTGCGCTTTGCTACCTACGTATCCTCTCTTTTTTTAACCATGAAACCTGGCGGCTGAAAGTTAAACTGATTTGTACCACCGTGTATCCAACAGGCGTCAAACCATGCACATAGCGATACTCGAAGACGACGAAGACCAGCGCGAACTGATGGCACTTTGGCTGGAGGGTGTGCCCTATTCGACACGCGGATTTGGCACCCGTGCCAGCTGTATTGAAGGCCTTAAAAATGAGCGCTTCGACCTGCTTTTGCTGGACTGGATGCTGCCCGACGGCGATGGGGCCGACGTGCTGCATTGGGTGCGCGAGAACCTGGGCTGGGACATGCCGATTGTGGTGGTCACGGCGCACGAGGACGAAAAAAATGTCATCACCGCCCTGCGTGCGGGCGCCGATGACTACGTGACCAAACCCCCTAACCCACCCGAACTGCTGGCACGACTGATAGCCGTGACCCGCCGCGCCAAGCCCAGCGGCCTGTCGGTTTTGCGGGTAGGGGTATATGAGGCCGACATGCAGCGCCACACGCTGTCGATGGACAACCAGCCCGTGGTGATGACGCAAAAAGAGTTCGACCTGTCGGTCTACATTTTGCAGAACCCCGGCAAACTGTTGTCGCGCGACCATCTGCTCAACAAAGTCTGGGGTATCAACGCCGATGTTGATACGCGCACGGTGGACACCCATATCAGTCGCCTTCGCAAAAAGCTCATGCTAGACGGCAGCAAGGGCTGGAAGTTAGTGCCGATATACGGCTATGGCTACCGTTTTGACCGGATGGATGTCGCATCCCATTAGGCACCGATAGCACCCCTTCCCCACTTTTTTACCACCTACCCCAGGAGAGCTTATGAACCGGAAAATTGCAATGATTGGCCTGGGCTATGTCGGGCTTCCTGTCGCGGTGGCATTTGGCAAGCTGTTTCAGGTGGTGGGTTTTGACATCAAGGCGCAGCGGATTGCCGAGCTGAAAGCCGGGCATGACAGCACCCGCGAGGTCAACCCACAAGACTTGGCGGCAGCCGATATTTTGTTTACCGACCAGGTCGCTGACCTGCAAGGCTGCGACTTTTTTATCGTGGCGGTGCCCACCCCCGTCAGCGCCGGTAACAAGCCTGATCTGGGGCCGCTGCTGGCGGCGTCGCGGACGGTGGCAAGCGCGCTTAAACCGGGGGGTGTGGTGGTGTATGAGTCAACCGTTTACCCAGGCGCCACCGAAGAAGACTGCGTGCCCGTGCTGCAGGCCTGCTCAGGCTTGAAATTTGGCGTGGACTTCACGGTCGGTTACAGCCCGGAGCGCATCAACCCCGGCGACCGCGAGCACACATTTGCCAAGGTCAAAAAAATCGTCTCCGGCTCGGACGCCGCCACACTTGAGACCGTAGCAGACGTGTATGGCGCTGTTGTAACGGCGGGCGTACACCGGACCAGTTCCATACGTGTGGCCGAAGCCGCCAAGGTCATTGAAAACACCCAGCGCGACCTGAATATTGCCCTCATGAACGAGTTTTCGGTGCTGTTCAAGCGCATGGACATCGATACCCACGAGGTACTGGATGCCGCTGGCAGCAAATGGAATTTTCTTCCCTTCAGGCCGGGTTTGGTGGGCGGCCACTGCATTGGCGTGGACCCTTACTACCTGACCTACAAGGCTGAAAAGCTGGGTTACATACCCCAGGTCATTCTGGCCGGGCGGCGTATCAACGACAACATGGGGCGCTATGTCGCGCGCAACACCATCAAGCTGATGCTGGCCCAGGGTATTGACGTGGCGCGCTCCAGAATTGGCGTCATGGGCGTGACTTTCAAGGAAAACTGCCCAGACACCCGTAACTCAAAAGTCGTTGACATGATTCGCGAATTTGAGGACTACGGCGTCAAAGTCGTGGTGTCTGACCCGCATGCCGATGTTGCCGAGCTGCGCAGCCACTACCGCATTGAGCTTGAGGCGCTGGACGCAGCGCACCCGGTCGATGCGCTGGTGATTGCGGTTTCGCACAGCGAATACCGGCTGTTGTCGCCGCCTGATCTCAAGGCCATGACGCGGGGCGAATCGCCAGTGCTGATTGATGTGAAGTCAGTACAGCCGCGCGACGCCCTAGAGGCGGTGGGGTTTACCGTCTGGCGGCTTTAACTGAGACCAAACGGGTGGTGAGTCACCTGCATCGGATGGCGACCAGGCCGCTTGCCAGGTGCTGCCGTCCCACCCCTCCAACACCACAGCCCAGCAGCAATTTTGTTGCGTGACAACCGTCACTCGGCTGGCACCCCGCAGCCGTGCCAACAACAGCTGCATGCGCTCGCCTGATGGCTTGAGCTGGCCGTCTGGGGTCAGCAAACCGTAATGGTGTTCGCTCTCGGTTACTACCCTGCCCTTGTCGCGCAGACCGTACCACCAGAAGCCACGCACAGTCCGCACAGTTGCCGCCAGTAACAGGCAGCGCTCCAGGTAGTTGGCCTGCATTTGCAGCGACAGCCCATGCCGGCCCGCATGTGACGGAAAGCCCATTTCAGTGATGTAGATGGCCGCGCCTAACCCACGCACCGGGTCCCAATGTTCAACCAGCCGCACGAGTTCAAGCAATTCGCGGTACCACGCCTCTGGCGACGGGTCTGGCAACTCAAACCGGTACGTGTGCAGCGCCAGGCCATCAGCATGCCGCAGCAGGCCGCCCTTGACCAATGCCTCCAGATAACCGTTAAAGCAACCCGCCCGCTGCACGCCCGCGGGCAACACCAGCGCGCCTGGACTGGCGGTGCGTAAGCGTGGCGCAACCACCCTTAACAAGCTCAAGTAATCGTTGGCGTTGCCCACTTGGCCGGTGCGGTCGGCCAGTTCCCATTCGTTCCAGACCTGAAACTGGCGGAGTCCTGAAAGGCTTTGCGCCACAAAATCGGCGTATCGCGCAAAGCCCGCCACAGCCTGGACGGTGCTGGGCCTTTGCCCATTTTGGTAGGACGGATGGCCGTAGCTGAGCACCAGCAAAGGGTCAACGCCGACACGCAAGGCCGCGGCCACCCAACGCGCCACATGATCGGGTATCGCCAATACACCCGCCTGAGCCCGATGACTTTTATGACCTGTTTGGCCTGTTTGGCTTTCAACATGGCTCCAATACGCCTCGTCGCGCAGGCTGCTCAAGCCCATATTGCCAAGCTGGGCCAATGTATCGAGCGACTCTCCGTGCATGCCGTAGTGGGTGGCGACGCCTATTTGCATTCGGTTTGCGACAGGCGGTGTGACGGGGCCTTGGCGCTGCTGTTGGCTCAGCGCCGCGCGGCCGTGCGCTACGGGCAGCATGGCCAGCCCAGATAGCAGAACGCCGCGACGATGTGGCATGGCGGTGACGGACGCCTAGCCGGGGCCTGTATGAGCCGTTGAGTGAGCAGTCAAGTGACCAGTCGCATTCGACACGACCCCGGCCGATAGCACCCGGCAAACCATGCCAAAGCCGAGGCTCAACACGGCATGCTCCAGGATGTTGCTGACCCCGCCATACCACAGCAAAGCCACCCCCATCACCATCGCATGGCGCACGATGCCGACACCCAAGTGCGCGCACAGGCGAAACATGGCGGCCAGACCAATGGCAAAAACAGGCACCACCAGCGCGCCCATAAGTACGCCGCAGTACACAAACAAGTTGTCGCCCGCATTTTCCAGCCGCGGCTCAAACACCAAAACCGGGGCACCGATGCCGCCCAGGCCACGCCCCAGCAGTGGCAAGCCTTGGTCAAACGCCAATTGCCAGGCCCGTGGCCACATGTCGTTCATGCGGTCCAGAAAAGAGCCATACACCGGATGGTTAAGGTCAGTACGCGCCGCCACAGCCCAGTCCATCGTCCAGCCCAGCACCGGCGGCAGCAGCATCCACAGCGCGCCCAGCGCCACGATTACGGTCAACAACGGTCTTGACTGACGAATGACAGCCTCTACGGCCACAGCCGTCATCAGCAAAGCCAGAAGACTGCCCTTTGAGGTGGTCAGTGATATGGCCGCAACAACCAGCAACCAAAACCCAGCGCGCCACACCGCGCGGCGAACATGCAGCGCCAGCAGCCCGCCAAACAGCAACAGCTGCCCCGCCACATCAAACGAAGACCGTGCAAAGCCTGACAGCCGCTGCGCCCCAGCCGAAGTTTGCCAGTCACGCGCGCCTTCTACCTCCACGCCGCGAATCGAGTAATTCACGCCGACCCAAGGCAATTCGGCCAACGCGTGCAGCGCTACACCGCCAACGGCCAGGCAAAACAGCAGGCTCAGTGCGGCCAGGCCAACCCGGCCCGGGTTCAGCAGCACCGGTGCGCAAGCCAGCCCAAAGAAAAAGGGCACGAGTACCCAGACACCAAAAGCCACCTGCGCGCCACTGCCCGTGTTGATGTAGCCGGTTGCCGCACAGAGCAGCAACAGCAACACAAACAACACCAGGGCTGGGCGGGTTTGCTGCCGCAAAACGTCAGACACGCTGGCCAGCAGAATGCAGCTAAGCATCAGCGCGTTGGGCAGGTACGTGACTGGCGACGCGCCAAACATGTCTAAAACCCAGCGAACCACCCCACCCAGCACCTGAAAGGCCAAAAACAAATAGCAGGAAACAACTGCAAATCGCATTAAATGCTCTGTTTAAAATAGCAATGTTGATAGTAAATACAGGGGCCCTGGTCGTATTTGACTGATTATTTAGCCAACAAGGGGTAGGGGCTCATGCAGACCTGTACCTGACTAACGCATCCTCACAAACGCTGGACCAGGCTTGGCCCTGCCGTGCCGGTTCATAGTCGGGTCGGGTTTGATAGGCGGCCTCGCCACGGGCGGCGACTTGGGGCCGGTCGTTCAGGCACAACCGCAGCGCATGCGCCAGCGCCACCGCATCGCCCGCCGGAACAATCCAGCCGCCCGAGCCGTAGGCCACCCGTTCGGGCAAAGCACCCCGATCCGACACGATGGACGCAATACCCAGGCAAGCCGCCTCCATGACGACGTTGCAAAAGGTTTCCAAGGCGCGCGACGGGGCCACCAAGACATCGATACCCGCCATAAATTGCGCTGCATCGACAGGGCCGTCCAGCGTGACGCGCGTTGCCAAGCCGTGCTGCGCGATAAACGCCCGCGCCATGCTTGGGTCTCCGGGCCCAGCGATGTGAAAGTGGCAATCAGGGTCTGGCAGCAAGCGCACGGCTTCCAGCAAGGTGTCCAGCCCTTTGGAAGCGTCAAGCCGCCCCAAAAAACCAAAACACCAGCGGGTGCCAAGCGCTGGCGCGGCACGCCGAGCCGTGGGCCAGCCCGGCGCCAGACAATTGGCAATCACCCGCTGATCGGCCACATCGTGAAACCAGCCCGCTTGGCGGTGCCGTGCCAGTACCGCGCAGGACGGTGCCACCAGTGCATCGGGCCTGCGGCTGACCGTCTGCCGGGCGCGGCTGAAAGTCGCGCACGACGAGCAGGTTTTTTGGCACACCTGTGACCCGCGGGTCATGGCGGTGCCGGGGCAAATCAGTGCATGGTCGTGGATGACGTGGACCAGCGCCGCTCCACTCTGCCGGGCGGCCTGCCAGGCTGCCACCGAAAACCCCTGCAAGGTATGCGTCATGACCAGGTCGGGGCGCTCCGTGCGCCATACATCCAGCAACCTGCTGCCCATCACCGGGTTGTAAATATCGGCCAGGTGCCAAACGGCCTTGTGCAAACTCGGACGCTGCCTGTTGAAGGCGTCCTTTTTTCCGGACAACCCATACGGATCGTAAACCTGAGCCAGCGGCACGGTGATGTGGCGCAAGCCGCTGGGAAGCGTGCGCGCGCTGCCAGACTGCCCGGCGCTTGCCAACGACACCATACTGACTTCGTGGCCCTCGCCGACCAAGGCCAATGCCGATTTTTCAGCCGAGCGCTCTGCACCGCCCACCGCGTGCTCGCCGAATACGCTCATCAGCATCGAGATTTTCACTGAGTTACCCCGCTCTGGCGCAGGCCTGCCCACTGCAAACCCAGCAGCAAGCACGCTTCGCTGACCACAAGCCCCACCGCGACGCCGGCCGCGCCGCCCAGCCAGGCGCCCGCACCCGACAGCAACATCACCACCAAGCCCTCTTGCCATTGCAGGCGGGCAATCTGAGACTGGCAACCCAGCGCCTTCCATTGCAAAGTGAACTTCAGCACCCTGAACGCATGCATACCCAGCCAAACGGCCAGCCACTGAAGGATGGGCACGCTGGCGTTAAAGTGCTCGCCATAAAGCAGATGTATGACGGGTGCGGCAGTCACCACCAGACCCATGCTGGCCAAGCCACAGGCCAGCGCCGCGCCGCGCAAAATGGCCCGAATCTTGGGGCTGTCCGCGGCCCCGCCCGCAGCGTGCGCCCGGGTGGCTACGTTCAGCAACGACAAGCCCGCCACGCCAGCGACATAAGCGCTGGCCCGGGTCAGGCGGTCTGCCGCGCTGAAAATACCCACTTGTTGCGTTCCACCAATCGCACCCAGCACCACAGCCGGCACGCTTTGCGCGCTACTGGCCACAAAACCCGAGACCAAAGCGGGCCGCACGTCAGCCAGGTAACGGCGGTAGCCGCGCCAGTCCAGCATCAAGGCATGCGCCACAACCCGCCCCTTAAAGGTCGGCAAAAGCAGCAGTCCAGACAGCAAACTGGCCGAGGCAGCCGCCACCAGCGCAATACCAGCATCGGCCGGACTGCGCACCCAGACCAATACCACCGCTGCACTGACGACCCGGCCCACCGTCATTGCCACGCCCATGCGCAGGCCTTCGTCGCGCGCAACAAACCACCACTGCACAAATACCAACGTGCCCGCCATATGGAGTAAGGAGGTCAACACCATCCAGAACGGCAGGCCCGGTATAAGAAACCCAGCCAACAGCACCACCGAAGCGATGGGCACCGCCAGCAACGCACGCGCCATCAAGTTGTCTAGCAGGGCCTGTGTGCGGGCCAGCTCGTCTTGGGCGGCGGCGACGCGACGCTGAGACTCCAAATTAAGGCTCGAATCAATGAACACCACGCCAAACAGCACCACAAATTGCGCCAGCATCACTTGGCCAAAACCCACCACCCCGAGCGCGCGAGCCAGCACGGGCAGCGTGAGCAGCGGCAGCGCCATACCAACAATTTGGAAAGCCGTCAGCGATACGGCCGATATCGCGGTACGGCGGGCGGATGTCGCCACCGCTAGCATGTGGGTTTCTCCTCAACCGGCAGGCAGGCAGGTGCAGCACGGCCTTTCAGTTCATCTTTGATTTCCAGCCAACGCTGGCGGCGCTCCGGGTGACTTGCCACCAAATCCCATGTCAGCACCGCCATCAAGGTCAGCAAGGAGGCCAGTACCCAAGCCGCCAGCGAATTAAAAACAATGCGTGGCCCGGACTTCATGGTCGGCGGCACCGCTGCATCAAGCACTTGCATCACCGACAAATCGCGGGTGTCATCGCCGCGCGAGAATTCGCGGGCGCGAACCAGCTGGGCCACCACGTTTTGTGCATTTTCAACATCGCGGCGGGCCGGCTCCACCAGTGCCCGACGCTGGGCGTATTCGGTAAACGGTACAAACAGATTTTTCTCATCGCGGTGGCTGGAGTCCAGCTGCACGGGGGCGTTGTCGCCAGGCTTGCCAAAGACACGCGATTCCATCTGGCCCAGCTGACGCCTTAGCCCGGCAAGCTCAGACTGCAGCCGAATCAGCTCAGGATGCCGCGCAGTAGCCGTGGCACTGGCGCGCGATATTTCGACCTCGCGTGTGGCAATCGTGCCGCGTAGCTCAGCCATGGCGGCGGTACTGATTTCTTCCTGGCCTTTGAGCCGCGTCAAGCCGGTTTTAAGCTCCAGCTCTAGCAGGCGCGAATCAGCGACACGCTGTTTTTGCCGCGCCTCTTCAATGAGGCTGTCATAAAAAACCATCCGGCGGGCGTCTTCTTCACGGCCCAGACGCCTGGCCACGTGGTACATGGCATTGATCAAACCTGTCGCAATATCAGCGGCCTTGCCGGGGTCATGGTCAGCGTAAGACAGCGTGATGATGCCGTCCTTGCCGACCTCGACTTTGGTGCGTTTTCCGACCTCGACACGCAGTTTGTCCAGGTTGGACAAACGGTAGCGCTCTGCCAGTTTGAAATACCCGATGACGTCGTCCTGAACGGTGCGGCTGAGCAGTATGCTGGCATAAAGATCTGACGGGTTTTTAAGCGTCAGCGCAGCAGCGCCCACTGGCGCACCGCCACCCACCTGATTGAGCAGCGCCGTCGCACTGGACGCGTTGGTTTGCGGCGGCAGCAACCGGGCATAGGCGGTAAAAACCGGCGGCTGAAGCCAAAAATAGACCATGCACAGCAGCCCGCACGCCAGCGGCAAGACGAACAAAACCCACCGGTACGGTATGAGGCGCAGCACGATGCCTGACAGGCCAGGCCGAACAGGGCGAACGGCAAGTGTGCGCGTCATAAGCCCACTTTGAGTATTTTGAGCGCAGCCGTGCCCAAGCCCAACTGGTAAAAAATCTGACTCCAGTCCCTGAAAATGCGCGTCAAGCCCGGCGAACTGACATCTTCAGGCACAACAATGGTGTCGCCAGGGTTCACCTGCGAGCTGCCGCCCACCCACTGCCCCACTCGGCTGACCGTGCCGTCAGCCCGAATCACCACCATGCCTGACTTGTTCGCATGAGGGCGCACGCCGCCCGCGCCGTCCACATAGGACGAGACCGACCCGCCAGAACGCCACAGCAGAGAACCCTCTTGAAACACCGCCCCGACCACAGTCACCGTTGCGGGGCGGTGCGGTATGTAAACGACGTCCTCGTCTTCGAGTGACATGGCGGGATAGCTGGCATCGGCGCTGTTGTTCATACCCATCGTCAAGGGAATACGGCCCAACGCGGGCGCGGCACGCAGCCGCGACACCAGCGTACGCACGGCGTCCATCTCGGATGCGCCAACCGAGGCTTCTTCCTGGCTGACCGAGTTGCGAGCACGGCCCGCAAGGTAGCGCAAATAGTCCTGCTCTATCCGGTCAGCAGCTTGGCGCAGGCGCTCTTCCTCACTGCGGCGGGCGCTTGACCGGGTCAAGACGGTGCCAAAAACATAGGCTTGGGGTGTCAGTCCACCCGCTCGTGCCAAAGCCGCAGACAAGGTTTCCCCGGGCTCGACGGGGTAGACGCCAGGCGCATTGACCTCGCCCTCCACCTTCACCAACCTGAGCTTTTTCGATTGCGGCTGGCGAAAATCGGACCGCGCATAAATCACCACCGCATCGCCGGGTTGCAGCTCAACATCCTCAACCGGGTCTTTTGCCATCGCCTTGATCAGGCTGAAGGTCTTGACAGAATTGCTCAATCCCACAGCATCGATGCGCTCTATGGCGGCATAGTCCCATTCCACTTCCGGGAAATCGTGCTTTAAGTCGTTATCGCGGGCCGCATCGCCCATTTTGGCCAGCGTGTCGCGCTCGTTTCGCTGTGCCCAGGTCGCCAGCCGCACCAGGTTGTCGCGGGAGCCCACCAGGTCTGACACCCGCATGCCTGGACGCCAGGCTTGGCGCATGGGCGTTGCCACATGGCCACGCAGCGTGACCGCGTTGTCAATGCGGGGCGACACTGGCAAAAAGATGTAAAGCTCGCCGTCGCGCACCAAACGTTTGCCAAAGGCCGGGGTGTAGACGGCTTGCTCCATGATGCGGCGGCCCGCCTCAAGACGCTCGATTCGTACGCTGGGCTGGCTGCCCGAAAACCCCAGACCTCCAGAAGCCTTGACCAGATCATCGACCGTGGTGGTATTTGTCAGGTGATAAATGGCGGGCCGCCGCACACTGCCGGCCATGGCTGCAAAGGCAATACCTGCGGGCACGTACAACACATCGCCCGGTAACAGCTGCGGATCGTTGGACTTGTCACCATCCATCAAAAACCGGTAGGCATCAACGGTTGCCACCGCAACGCCGTTTCTGCGCAATTCGATGTGGCGCAAATCCGCGTAGGGCAGCACGCCGCCAGACGTCATGAGCCCATGCAACGCACTCGACGTGGACGCCGTGACATACACGCCAGGCTGTTTGACAACGCCCATCACGTAGTACTGAATTTGCCGCAAGCCGCCAAGGGTGACGGTCAGCTCAAAATTTTTGAAGATTTTTTGCATGCTCGTGCGCACATGCTGCGTCACATCTTTTAAGAGCATGCCAGACACCATGATCTGCCCAATTTTGGGAATGAAAATATGGCCCGACCGGTCAATTTGGGCTTGAATGTCAATGTCAATTTGGCCCCAGGCGCGAATCACCAGCTCGTCGCCCGGCCCCACCCGGTAGTCGCTGGGCACGGTCAGTGGGTCTACTGACGCGGTGCGGGCCGAGTCGGCAAACAGGTCAGCCCCAAACACGGGCAAAGCACTGCCGATCGACTGTCGTATGAAATCGGTAAATTCGTAGGCAAATGGGGGTGCGGCAATGCGTTGACCCGTGGGCGTGGCGGCGGGCGCTGGGTTTGCAGCGGTACCCGGCGCATTGGCAGACTGGCCCAGAACGTTGGTGGTTTTGTTCTCAACCCGGGTTTCAATCGTGGTGGAAAGCCTGAGTTGGGGTGCAGGCGCGGCGGGCCGATCACGCAGGTCCAGCCCTACGGCGTCTCCCGACTGTTTCCCAAAAATCCGGTTTGGTGAGAAAACGCGGCTTTCTTTGGACAGGTCGCCACCCGAGGGCGTGTCTAACAGCCGATTGGCGGTTTGGGACGGTGACATTTCAGTTTGCGCAAAAGTTGCCGGTGCGGCCAGCACCAGGGCACAGACCAGCAACATGCAGCAGCTGCGTTTAATAAAAAGCAAACGATGGCTAGGCATATGGCATCAACCCAGGTTAAGTACGGGAGCACGCCGTAATGCAGGCACTGCAGGCGCACCTGCTGGCGGCAACTCAAACTGAGGCGGGCAAAACCGCCGCAACGCAGCCTCTACTTGAGCCGCAAATTCGATCCTGAAACGCCCGGCAGAAAACGCTTGCGCATGACGGGAAATCGTTTCAGGGTCAAAAAGGTGCTGCGTTTGGTTAAATTGTTTAACAGCGGCGCAAATTGCAGCGGCCGATTGTTCGCTAAAAAACAGGCCTGTTGGCGGCGCAGCTTGACCGGGCGGCACCACGGTCTCCAGCACGCCGCCGCGCCCGTAGGCAATCACAGGCGTACCGCACGCTTGCGCCTCGACGGGGACAATGCCAAAGTCCTCTTCAGACGGAAAAATAAAGGCCTTGGCATGGGCCAAATGCTGGCGTACCACCGCGGCAGGCTGGTAACCGGTAAAGCTCACATTGGGCCCCGCTTTGCGGCGGATCTTTGCCATCTCGGGGCCATCACCCAAGATCACCAGCTTTTGGTCGGGCATGGCTGCAAAGGCCTCGGCCACCAGGTCCAAGCGCTTGAAGGGCACAAACCGACCCGCCGCAACAAAGTAGTCCTGCTTTTCTGCCTGCAGCGCAAACAGCTCGGTGTCTACCGGCGGGAACACCACCTGACTGCTGCGTCCATAAAACTTTGCGATGCGGCGCGCCACAAAGCTGGAGTTGGCGACAAACTCATCCACACTGTTGCTGGAGCGCACATCCCAGGTACGAATACGGTGGAGCTGCCAGCGCGCAAACAGCCCGGTCAAGCTGGACGTGAGCCCCATTTCGTGCAGGTATTCGTGGTAATGGTCCCAGGCGTAGCGCATCGGCGAATGGCAGTAACTCACATGCACCTGGTTGGGACCAGTCAGCACGCCTTTGGCCACGCAATAGCTGCTGGAGATCACCAGGTCATAGCTTGAGAGGTTAAATTGCTCAATCGCAAACGGCATCAAAGGCAGCAGCTTGCGGTAGTGGCGGGCAGCGCCGGGAAAGCGCTGAAGAAAGCTGGTTTGAGGCAGCTTTCCCCTTAAAAAATGACGCTGCTCCACTGGCACAAAATCAATCAACGAGTACAGGTCGGCCTGTGGGTACATGTCCAGCAGTTGCGCCAGCACCCGCTCCGCACCGCCATGTATGACCAGCCAGTCGTGCACGATGGCAATCTTGAGAGACGAGTTCATGCTGTGCTCCGGCTTTGGGCTGACTCCACCGCCAATTCAAGCTGCCCCAGCAGGCGCGCAGCCGCCTCACGCCAGGTGTATTGCGCTGTGTGCTGCAGGCCACGCTGACGCAAAATGGCTGTTCTGGCGGGGCTGGCGATCAGGCTGGCAATCGCGTTTGCCAGCGTCTGCGGCTTGCTGGGGTCGCAGTAAAGTGCCGCATCACCGCAGACCTCGGGCAGGCAGGATGTTCGGCTCACAATCACCGGGCAGCCCATGCGCATGGCCTCGACAGGCACCAGCCCAAAGCCTTCGTAAAACGACGGAAACACCAGGCACAGGGCGCGCTGATAAAGCCGCATCAGATCCTGATCGCTCACATAGCCCAAATAGGTTATTTTGGTCATGTCAAGCTTGGCTTTTTCAAACACTTTGCTGTTAAACGGTCCCACCACCACGCATTCAGGCGCCCCTAGCCCCATCAATTCCAGCGCGCGCACCACGGCACCAAAGTTTTTGTTCGGATTAACGCTGGAGACCGCCAGCACAAAGGGGCGATGCGGGAGCTTGTTAATTACCGCGTCGGTGATACCCCCGTCTGCCGGGCTTGCCGGGCTAGGCACCATGTGGTCTGAGCCGGGGTACACCACGGTCATCCTGGCGCGGCGCAGGCCGGTGTAGCGTGCAATTTCCGCCTGCGAAAAGCTCGAATTGGTCAGCAAAAAAGCAGCGCGTCGACCTGCCAAGTTAAAGAGCAGCCGATACCAGAGCCGGAACTTCCAGTTGAAGTTTTCGGGCATGGCGTAGATTTGGGCGTCATGCAACATCAGCCCATGGTGGCGGCGAAGTATCGGGCCGGTGTTGCACAAACTGACCAGCCAATCAGCGGCGGGTAGCCGCGCCAGGTCCAGCTGCTCCCACAAATGGCCCTGATGCATGCCCACGGCCACGACCGGAATACAACCCACGTGGGCCGGAACTTGAGCCTCAAAACCTTTGGGCACGGCAATGCAAAAGCGCAGCGTTGTTTCGCCAAAAATGACCGATGCGTCGTCCCGTAAAAAGTGCTCGGCTAGTGCGGTTACCAGCCCGTGTGCTACCCGTTCCACGCCGGTTGTGGGCCGAGTCAGGTAGCGTCCGTTGATCCACACATGCACCAGGTTGTCGGTGTGACGGGCAATGACCGGATGCAAGGGCAGCCGAGCTTGGCCAACGCTTTTGCTTAACGGAGCATCAAAGCCGCCGACCGCAGCGCGTGAAGCGGCGTTGCCGGGATGGCTAAAGGCCACCGGGCCGCGCTTGACTCGGTCAGGAGTAAGCATTGACAGCCTCGTCACAGCTTGAATAAATATTGAACACGTGGTGCATGCGCATCAGGGTGAACAGCGACCCCAGCGACCCTGACAGGCTGCACAGCGCCAGCTCACCACACAGATTGTTGATGTTGCGCAGGCAAGCCATCAAGGCACCAAAGCCGCATCCGTCCACGGAGCGAACCGGCTCGATGTCAAGCACAACGTGGTAACGCGCGTCCATCAAGGACATGACTGAATGTTCAAAGTCTTGGGCATTGCAGGCGTTGATGTGGTCCGCCTGCACATGAACAATCAAAATGTCGCCTTGCAGCTTTTCAGTGGTGAATTCCATTTGTTTCTCCGTTGACAACCATGAACCGGTGAAACCATTGAAGCAGCTGTAAGCAAATGAAATGTCACAGCATCGTGAACCTTTTTTAAAGCTTGCCCTTGAGCTCGCCCTTGAGCTCGCGGTTAAGCTTGCAAAACTCGGCCTGCAATGCAGCCATACAGGCAGGCCAATCTAGCGGGGTGTTTGTCTCCAGCGCAAGCTCTGCGGACCGGGCAAGTTCGCCCAACCCGCGCGCCCGATAGCTCAGCGCTGCACCCGCCAACTGGTGCAAAGCTTGTATGCGGGCTTCGGCAGACGATGCGGCAGAGATGATGTCGAGGCGCCGCGGAATGCCTGTGATAAATGTTTTTCGCAGCGCGTCAAGACGCTCTTGAAATTGGGGAGATAAGGGAGATTGGGTAGACATCGCTTGGCTAGAAGTCAACAACATAAGCCCCCATAGTAGGCGCAGCGGGGTACGTTTGTCACAAAACCAGTGCATAAAAAGCCACACCGAATGGCCATGAGAAGTTTTGACAAAGCTGTAACAAATCCGCGGTGTTGTTGCACTTCAATACGTTTAACTACAAAGGTTAAACATGTTCACCACACACCGCTCTGCCAGTACCAGCCCCATCATCCAACAACTGTATCTGCGCTGCATACGGGCAGATTGGTGGCTGCACACACATGCGCTGATTTTTTTCAAACGCATGTTGGATTTGTGCCTCACGCTGCCCGCCATGGTGATGCTGACACCCCTTTTTGCAGCAGTCGCATTGGCCATCAAAATCAATGACGGTGGCCCTGCCCTGTATTGGCAAACACGGGTGGGGCAGCACGGCAAGACTTTTCGGTTCCCCAAGTTTCGGTCGATGCGAGTACAAGCCGACGCGTTGCACGCGTCCCTGCAGCAGCAAAACCAGCATGGTGCGACGGGCGTCACGTTCAAGCTCAAAAAGGACCCACGAATCACCCCGGTGGGGCGTTTTCTGCGCCGCAGCAGTATCGATGAATTGCCCCAACTGTGGTGCGTACTGACAGGTGAAATGAGTTTGGTCGGCCCTCGGCCCGCCTTGCCTTCAGAGGTGGCGCGCTACACCACGGCTGACCGTCAACGGTTGACGGTCAAACCAGGGCTGACCTGTATCTGGCAAGTCAACGGCCGTTCTGAAGTGCCGTTTCCGCAGCAAGTTCGTATGGACATCGAATACATACGCACACGCTCTATCGGCCGCGACTTGCGCCTGATCGGCGAGACTTTTCCGGCGGTTCTTAAAGGGCGCGGCGCGTACTGAACGCATTGCAAACTTATCCCCACCCTAGGCCCACCCATCATGATGACGACCTCAACGTGGCACATGCCCGCGCGCAAATCTGCACTGCAGGGCAGCACCGACATCTGGGCTGGCAGCGTCCGCGCCACCGCCAGTCCTGACGGGTTCGCGCCAGGCAGCGAGCCCCTACATCGCACCGTTATTTTTGCAACGCGCACGGCTGCGCTTGACATCCCCGTCCCCAGGGACTTCCCGGCGTCGTTGCTGCCTCTGGGGCCCGAGATATTTATCGAGCGGGTTTTTGAAGAGCTTTCAGACCTGGGGCTGCGCGACATTGATGTGGTGGTCAGCGACCAGCCGGAAGCCTTGCGCCAAGTACTTGGCCAGGGTGAGCGTTGGGGCATGACGCTGCGCTGGCATTTGGTGAAGGCAGCAGACACACCCTACGCGCTGCTCAGACGCATCGCATGCGGGACGCAGCGGGTATTGATTGGTCATGCGGATCATTGGGTGTCTTCTGCCGTGCTGCAGCACATGCAAACGCGCAACACAGTCGCGGTTGACGGGGCTGGCACCCAGTGGTGCGGCTGGGCCAGCCTTTCGGCACAAGCACTTGCCGATGTCACGCACGAAACCGACATGGTGCGCTTGTATGGTTTGATCTGCGCCTCACAGGACGTGCACCGCCTGCAAGCCGCGCCGCAAGACCATGCCTTTGGTGCCAATGCCGCGCAGTTACTGGCCGTTCAGCAGCCCGCATTGAGCTTGGACGCCAGCAGCATTCCCGCCGCCTGGATCAGAACCCCGTGGGGGGCAATGAGCCCTGACGCCAGCGTCAGCTTTGATGCGGTGCTTACCGGGCCCGTGCTTGCAGGGCCGGGCAGTTTTGTTCATGCGGGCGCGCAAGTTGGGCCCAATGTGGTGTTGTCAGGTGATGTCATTGTTGCCTCTGGGGCCCACATCAGCAACAGCGTTGTCATGTCGGGCACTTTTCTGGGCAACTCAGTGGGGCTGCATGGCGCTGTGGCACGCGGAAACCTGATTCAAAAAGTAGGTTCAGGTGAACGCATCAGCGTCGCTGAAAGCGAAGGCACCATGCTGCTGCATACCGAAATACAGCCCCTGGGTGTGGCTGCAGCCAGCCGCGCATTGGCGGCAATGGTTTTAACGGTGTTGCTGCCGTGGTACTTACTGGACCTTGTCTTTCGCGGCTTGACGGGCACGCCCAAGCGCTGGGCGCACTTCGCGGCCGCTGTTGCCCCACACCATCACCCAGGGCAGTTGCAATCGGTCGAGTTACGGGTGGCACCGGCCGTGCACACCGCCTACGGTCGTCTTGCATGGTACTTTGGGGGGGTGCTGGATGTGCTCCAGGGCAAACGCTGCTGGTTTGGTATCCGGCCACGGAGTGCAGCACAGTTCAATGCGCTTAGCACCGACTGGCAACGGATTTTCACCGGTTCGTCGATTGGGCTGTTTCATGCCCCTGCCTGGACTGATTCCAAAAGCGACCCTAAAAGCGGGTCCCAATGCGACGCTGATAACGAGTCAGACACCTTCGCCCAGTTGGAGTCACTCGCGGTGGCTGATGCCTACCTGTCTGTACCGCGAGGCCTCTGGCAGCGATGGGGGCTGTGTTGGACGATTGTTTCAGGTTTTGCCAGCCCTAAACCGGCCGTCGCGGCGCAACTTGCAGCTTCAGAGGCTTGCCAGCGACGCTCTGCGTAGCGCCCAAGCACCGCGTCGCAGGGTCGACGTCGCCTGAATGATGTCACCGCCGTTTATCTAGGAGCCTGGGCGGCCGACCTGCAGATGCTTCTCGCAGCATCTTCTTGCGTTGACGTGCTCACGCACGACACAGGCCATGCCGCCCAAAGGCATGGGTCAGTGTTTACTTGCTTGAGCCTTGCAGGTTTACTGCGCCAACCCAACTCGTCACGCATCGATTTGCATGAATATTGACGGACTGCGCAAGTACAGTAAGGTGACTGACCAGGAGACCTGCATGAACACACCTTCGACTTTTAAAGATGGCCACAGCAACGGGCCGCCCCTAGCAAGTCCAGCCCCCTCGGGCGGCAGCGCAGTACGCGAAGCGACAAGCGTGGGGGCGACATCAGCTTGGCCAAACCCCATGGGCACCGATGGGTTTGAATTTATTGAGTACGCCGCACCTGACCCCGCAGCGATGGCAGCGGTTTTTGAACGTATGGGCTTTACAGCGATTGCCAGGCACCGTCACAAAAACGTGACGCTTTACCGCCAGGGCGGCGTCAACTTTATCATCAACGCCGAGCCTGATTCGTTCGCCCAACGCTTTGCGCGCCAGCACGGCCCGAGTGTGTGCGCGATTGCTTTCAGGGTGCAAGACGCCAAGGCCGCGTACGAGCGCGCCATTTCACTTGGCGCTTGGGGCTATGCCGACACGGCAGGGCCGGGCCAATTAAATATTCCGGCGATCAAGGGCATTGGCGACTCGATCATTTACTTTATCGATAAATGGAGAGGTAAGAGGCGCGGCAATATTGACCCAAAGCCGGGGGATATTGGCAATATCGGTTTTTACGACGTGGACTTCGAGCCCTTAGACGGCATCACTGAGCAAGCTTTGAATCCCACGGGTCACGGCTTGACCTACATTGACCACTTGACCCACAACGTGCACCGAGGACGAATGGACGAGTGGGCTGGGTTTTACGAACGGCTGTTTAACTTTCGCGAAATCCGTTACTTTGACATTGAAGGCCAGGTCACCGGCGTCAAAAGCAAAGCCATGACCAGCCCGTGCGGCAAAATCCGCATCCCGATCAACGAAGAGGGCAATGAAAAAGCCGGCCAGATTCAAGAATATCTGGACAAATACCACGGCGAGGGCATTCAGCACATCGCCATGGGCAGCGGTGATTTGATGGCCACGGTGGACATGATGCGCGCCAAAGGCGTCAAGCTGCTGGACACGATTGACACCTATTACGAGTTGATCGACAAACGCATCCCGGGCCACGGTGAAAACGTGGCGGAGCTGCAGCAACGCAAGGTGCTGGTAGACGGTAAAAAAGGCGCGCTGTTGCTGCAAATCTTCAGCGAAAACCAGCTGGGCCCAATCTTTTTTGAGTTTATTCAGCGAAAAGGCGACGATGGTTTTGGTGAAGGTAACTTCAAAGCGTTGTTTGAGTCGATTGAGCTGGACCAGATGCGGCGCGGCGTTTTGGAGAAAGCGTGAGCTTAAATATGGATCGGCCAGACGCAAGCGCCGGGCCACCCCAAGCGCAGCCAGCCCCATTGGCTCAGGACAGGGGCAGCGTAATGCCGCAGGCGCGCGAAGCGACAAGCGTGGGGGTCACAGTCTTCGGTGGCAGCACACGTCCACCGCGCGGTGACTATTCGCGCAACGGTCAGGTAGCGCTTGATTTCACCTGCCCACAAAACTACGCCGCTTACACTGCGGCCGACCATGCCACCTATCGCGCGCTGTACGAGCGACAGTCCAAACTGCTGCCTGGCCTGGCGTGTGATGAATTCATTGCCGCCCTACCGTCTTTGGGCGCATCCACCCACATCCCCCGCTTTGACGAGATCAATGAACGTTTGATCAAAGCCACCGGCTGGCAAGTTGTGGCGGTGCCGGGCCTGATACCTGAAGCGCCTTTTTTCACACTCTTGGCAAATCGCCAGTTTCCTGTGACGGACTGGATCAGGACGCCTGATGAGTTTGACTACATTGTTGAACCGGATGTCTTTCACGACCTGTTTGGTCATGTGCCGCTGCTGTTTAACCCGGTGTTTGCCGACCACATGCAGGCCTATGGCGCGGGTGGGCTGAAGGCGCACGGCTTGGGCGCGTGCGAGCAGTTGGCGCGGCTGTACTGGTACACGATTGAGTTTGGCTTGATGCAACAACCAGATGGATTGAAGGCCTACGGCGCGGGCATTTTGAGCTCATCAGGCGAGCTGGTGCACGCTGTTAAAAGCACCGAGCCGAAGCGCATCGCACTTGACCTGCTGCGCTGCATGCGTACCCGCTACAACATCGACAGCTACCAGCAAACCTACTTCGTGATTGACAGCTTTCAACAGCTGTTTGATTTGACCGCGCCCGACTTTACGCCGCTATATTCGCAGCTTAAAGATTTACCAGCGCTTGACTAAGCTTTAGGAGCCTGAGCGTCCGCAGCCCAGCGCTGCAGTTGATCCGTCAGCTCAACCAGGGTCTGCTCGCTCAAACGGCTGACGGTGCTGACTTGCACCTCTGCATCTGGCGGCATCAACCCCAGCAAACAAGCGGCCTCGAGCGCCGCGCAGGCCTCGCTCAAGGCGGTGGCGCCTACATTGAGCGCTGCGCCCTTGAGCGCATGGGCTGCTTGCGCCAACGCTTGATGGTCGCGCGCTTGCAATGCGGCAAGCAGGGTGCTGCAGTGCCCTGGCGCATCGTGCACAAACAGTGTCACGATCTCTCGCGTCATGGTCAAGGTGTCGTCGTCAAACGCGCGAAACTGCTCCAAACGACCCCAATCCATCAAAATGAGCGATGCTTTTCGGTCATTTATGCCATTGGCCCCTGTATTTACTACGCTATCAGCTATTGAATCAATAGCAACGGTCATTTCAGCGGTATACCGCTCTAGCACCTCGGCCAGCTCCTCCAAGCGCAGCGGCTTGGCCAAAAAGCCCAACATGCCTGCGTCCTGGCACTTTTGGCGGTCTTCTTCCAGCACGGAGGCCGTCAGCGCAATCATGGGCGGCGCAGCCGACCCATGGGTCGCCAAAATCAGCCGGGTTGCCTCCAGCCCGTCCATGACTGGCATATTGGCGTCCATCAACACCGCCGCAAAAGGCGCTTGCGCGTCTTGGCGCGACAACGACTGGCTGACCGCGTCAGCCGCCTCGCGCCCATTGACGGCAACTGCGGCGTCATAACCCAATTTGGCCAGCATCGCCAGCGCAACTTTGATGTTGATGGCATTGTCATCGGCCACCAAAATCCGTTTCTGTTTGGAAACCACCGCATTCTGCGGGCCTTGGGCTGCGGCTGGCGATAGCGTCACCCGGCTCAGTGCATTGAACAGCTGCGACTGGCGGTAAGGTTTGAGCAGCCGGGCATCAAACACTCGTGCGGCCTCACCAGTCGGCATCACGCCCGATGTCAACAACACGATATGCGACGTGGGCAGGCGGCTCCTGATGAGCTGCGCGAACGCCTGACCATCCATGTCGGGCATGTGCATGTCGGTCAGAATGAGGTCGGCCGGATGTTGGGCCAACCAATCCAGCGCAAGCCGGGCCCGCTCAAACAGCACGGTTTGCATACCCCAGCGCTTGAGCTGCTTGTCCAGAATCCGCAGGTTCAGCACGGTGTCGTCCACAACGAGTGCCAGTTTGCCCGCCAGACTGGCGGTCTCAAGCTCAGGCATCTGAACTACGCTTGGGGCATCAGTGGATTCAAGACGCGCCGTAAACCAAAACGTTGAGCCCTGCCCGGGTGTGGATGTCACCCCAACATCACCGCCCATGATGGTGGCCAAGCGCTTACAAATGGCCAAGCCCAAGCCGGTGCCGCCGTACTTGCGGGTCGTCGACGCATCGACCTGACTGAAAGATTGAAACAATGCAGATTGCCGCTCCAGCGGAATACCGATACCCGAGTCAGTGATGCGAAACTCCACCAACGCAGACGACTCGGCTTTAGTGCCCATAGGTGAATCGCGCAAGTGTGCACTCACAACGACCTGACCACTGTCGGTAAACTTCACAGCGTTGTTGATGAAGTTAAGCAGGACCTGGCGCAGGCGCGTCACGTCGCCCAGCACCCACTCGGGGACGTGATCGCCCATGTCTGCCAACAACTCCAAACCCTTTTCACGGGCACGTGCCGCGGCAATATCGCAGGCTTCTTCAAGGGTGGCGCGCAGGCTTAGCGGCTCGTTTTCTAGCTCCAGCTTGCCCGACTCGATTTTTGAAAAGTCCAAAATGTCATTGATGACGCCGAGCAGCTGGTCACTCGACACCCGCATGGTGTGCAAATAGTCGCGCTGCTCCGAGTCCAGTTGGGTGTCGGCCAGTAAGGTGGTCATACCCACAACGCCGTTGAGTGGGGTACGGATTTCATGGCTCATGGTGGCCAAAAACGAAGCTTTGGCTCGGGCTGCAGCCAGGGCTTCTTCGCGCGAGGCCTCGAGTTGCATGGTGCGCTCAGCCACCCGCTCTTCTAGGTGCTCGTTGGCGTCACGCAGGGCATGGGTTTGCTGAACAATCTCGGCCCGGTTGCGAACGATTTCTTGGCCGCTGGCGTGCAGCACACCGGACAGCGCACGAACCTCGGTAATTTTGGCGTTAGCTTGAATATTGGGCACTTCTCCCCGGCCCAACTGGGCGGCAGCTTGGCTTAAAGCGACAAAACGCTGGCTAAAACGGCGGGCAAAAAGCGTGGCTAAAAGTGCTCCTAAAAGCAGTACCAAAATAAAAACCGCCAGCGCTGACTTGACCGCCTCAAGCACATCACCGGTGAAGTCGTTGGCGGGTGCTGCCGCGACAAGGCTCCAGCGCAAACCCTGGGCCTCACCGAACGGGCGCATGACGGCAATCAGCACATTGGGTCCACCGCCATACGGGCTTTCAAAGCTTTCGCGCTGTACCGACGATTCTTTGGTTTTGCCCAGAAAAGGCAGTACTTGCTGGTAGGCCTCACGGACCACCGGCTGCCGACTTTGGTCAGGTTTGTGGCGCACCAGGTTCGCGCCACGCTCGCTGTACAAGTCGTCACCCGTCGAACTGGCCACAAGAAAGCCGGACTCATCAACAATAAACACAACGCCGTTGGCACTGATTTTTTGACTTCGGAGCAGCGCAGACAAGCGTTGAAGGTACACATCAATGGCCAACACACCTGCGGGCTCTGCGTCCTGGCCAAACACAGGCTGTGCCAGTGTAATGACGAGTTGCCGGGCACTGCGGTCTGGCTGTATGGGTGTGTAGGTGCGGCCGCGTGCCTGCAGCGCCGACTGGTACCACTGCTGCCGGCGTACATCCAGGGCCTTGCCATCATCGGGCAGCGGCTTGCTGCGGTCGCCGGGGCGGCTGGCTGAAAAATGCCGTCGCCTGTCGCCAGGCGAGGCCTGGACGCTGACTTGCGACTGAGTTTGCAGCATGTCTGCAGCTGCCTTGACCGCTATATAGTTGCCTTGGCTGCCGCCCAAATAAAGATACGTCACGTTGGGGGACATGTGCGTCAAGGTAAAAGCCAGGTCCTCAAACAGGAGCGGGTTTTGCAGCAGCTCTTGTGCCCTGCGGGCTTGCTGCGGGTTGGGCACCTCGGGCAACATGCCGTTGAACAAGGTGTGCGCCTGCTGCATGTGCTCCTGCGTATCTGCCTGCACGCGCAGCGCCACATCAGCAATCACTTGATGCGCCAGCACCTCTACCGTGTGCAAATTGCTCTGGTGCATGGTGGCACCCACAATGACGGCAGGCAACACCGCAAACACCAATAAACTGACCGTCAGCACGCCGCGCAGCGGCCAAGCGCGTGCATTGCCCTGTGTCTGCGCGGGTCCAGCAGGCTTTGTCACGGCTGTTTACACCAAGCCGGTAATTTCAATCAGGTCCAGCGGATGCGTACGGCCCGCCACCTTGACCATGGCTCTGCGGTCAGTGCGCACCGCACCCGTCACCTGGCGCATGGTTTGCACGCTGACGGCCAATGGCCAGTCGAGCAAGGGCTCGCCCTGAAACATTTTTTGAGCAGCCGCCACCGTGTCGCCAACAGGTGCCGTCTGTACGTTACCGCCAGACATTCCCTCCAACTGAGCAAAGGCTACCGGCCCGCTGTGCAGCGCCACGTTTAAGGCAAACTGAGGCAAGCCGCGATCTGCAAATTTTTGCCTTGCAAACCCGCTGACGCGCCGAGATGCGTCTTTAAGCCCCAACGCCGCTCGAACCGCACGCAGGCCATGGTTGACAGAAAGGGTATCGCCCGCATCAACAAAAACGCACAGCATGCCGTCGCCCACAAACTGCATGTAATGCGCGCCAAACAAATGTACGGTATCGCCCGTTGAGCCATAAAACTGGCGAATCAGGTCGCCCAGCTCCACGCTAGACAAATGCTGCGCCCACTTGGCGTACTGATGAATTTCCGCCACCAACACGGTGGCGTTGGCAAACTTATCACCATCTTGCACCAGCCCGCCATCTGGCCACTGCTTACTCAAGCCACTGGCCAATCGCTTTTCATAGAGCCGTACGATTTCGCTTTCTTGCTGACCTAACGCGGCAGTGACCGCTGCGTCAACCGCCAAGCTCAAGACAGCGTCGGCGCGGACCAATTTATTCAGCTGGGCATCGACCGCCTCACGCAATTCCAGCGGCGTAAAGGGTTTGGTCAGGTTGTCGTCTGCACCGGTCGTCATGCCGATGCGCATGTGGGCACGCTCTGCCAGCGATGTCAACAAAATGATCGGTGTGGCGGCTATGGCGGCGTCCATACGCACTTGCTCCAGGACTTGGTAACCATTGAGCCCTGGCATTTGTATGTCACTGACAACCAGGGCCGGCTTGTGTGCACGGATCAATGCCAGACCCTTGGCACCGTCTTCAGCGGCCAGCACCTCGTGCCCCCCTTTTTTCAAAACTTGGGTCACCAGCATGCGGGTGCCCGCATCATCTTCCATCACAACTATCAAAGACATAGCGGCTTCATTTATACCTAGAGTAAATAAGTAGGATTATGCTAATTTCCTACCGTGCAACTACCTAGTGACCGCGAGATATAAGTACATTTTTGAGCATACCGGGTGCGGTGTGCATTGACTGTGGTGCTAAAGCCATTTAATCGTGCGCTTTTGCACGTCAAGTGCGTGACTACGGCTCGTGCCAAGTGACACCTGTTGCTTCAACGCCATTTTTCAATGAGCGGCCGCGTTCGGTTCCATGCAATCCGCAACGCAACCAGGCAACCATTGGCGTCCGGGGGCACCGCCTGGAGTTCGAGTGTGTCGCGCTCAAGCACACTGCATAAATGCTGGACCGTCACAGCCCCGACATTGCTTGCGGTTCCACGCAAAGAGTGTGCGGCTCTGATCAAGCCTGCACTGTCGTCTTTAAGGATGGCAAGCTTGATATCAGACAACAAAATAGGTATCTCACTGAAAACCAGGCTGATAACTTCACGGCTCATGCTGAGCTGCGAATCATCAAACTCCTTAAAGTCATTGAGACGGTCAAAGTCCACCAGTCCTGCCGGCATCGCGTCGTCGGCATCACTGAAACGTACAAAATTTGCGGGTTTAATCGGCTCTGGTGCTGTGTCTGGTGCCGCGTCTGGTGCTGCATCTGGCAATGCATCTGGCAATGCATCTGGCGCTATGTCGGGTATCCAGTCCTCGGGCGCTTGGTCTTCCTCTAGCATCTGGTCAAGCATGACTGGCTCGAGCGTTACCCACTTTTCCAAGGATTTAGCCAGCGCAGTCAGCTTCAGCGGTTTAGACAAGTACTCGACCATACCAACATCCAGGCAGCGCTGCTCGTAATCAACGGCTGAACCCGTCGTCAAAGCAATGATTGGGGGCGCGAGGTCACCGTGCGCGGCACGGATGCTGCTGGTGGCCAGGATGCCGTCGACGTCTGGCATGTGCACGTCCATAAAAATCGCGCCGATTTTTTCGCCGGTGGCAATCGCGTCCGCAACGCTGTCGATGGCCTCGCGGCCACCTTCTGCCGTCAAGATGGGGTAGCCAAGTTTGAGCAGCATCGCACAGGCAACTTTGAGGTTGATCGGGTTGTCATCAACCACCATGATCTTTGGCTTTTGAGGCTGGCGATTGACACTGTTTAAAGGTGACACAGCGTCGCTGTGATTCATCACGGGCAGCGATGCCCATGACGCTCCGGTATCCGCCCAGGGTGCAAGTGCAGTAAACCAAAAGGTCGAACCGACGCCCAGCTCGCTCTCCACGCCAATATGGCCGCCCATCAGCTCCACCAGGCGCTTGCAGGTTGCAAGTCCCAGTCCAGTACCACCATATTTGCGGTTGATCGACGAGTCGAGTTGCGTGAATGCGAGAAACACGTTACGCAATTGGGGCGTCGCTATGCCAGGGCCACTGTCAATCACCCCGACCTCCAGCATGGGCAGTTCGCAAGAACTGTCTTTGCCTGATGGCCGAACACGGACAGTCACAGAACCAGTGGCGGTAAATTTGACGGCATTCCAAGCAAGATGCGCAAGGATTTGGGCAAATCTGGTGGCGTCACCGTTGATGACCCAAGGCACAAGTGCCTCACCCTTTTTGACTTGGTCGGGTATGTCAATGACAAACTTCAGATCCTTGGCATGTGCGGCCTTGATCGCGCGGTCGCAGGCAGACTCCACCACCTGGCAAACCTCAAACGGTGCGCACGCCAATGTCAGTTCTGCAGATTCGGTTCGCGAAAACTCCAGCACTTCTTCGACAACTTCCTGCAGCTGTTGGCTGGCCAACGTCAGGCTCTGCAAGTAGTCTTGTTGCTCACTGGACAGCGTGGTGTGGCACAACAAGTTAGTCATGCCCACCACGCCGTTTAAGGGCGTGCGCAGCTCATGGCTGATCACAGCCAAAAACGCGGCTTTGCTTCGGGTTGCAGCCATCGCACGATCCCGCATTGCCGCTAACTCAAGGACGCTGTCGACGAGTTGGGCTTTGAGCGTCTCCATCGCCTGGCCGGCTTGTGCTTCTGCGGGGGGCGACAAATTGCTGGCCAGGCTTGAGGCTTCGAGCTGCTCGGATCGCTCACTGTCAACAGAACCTTCGCTGTTGCTAAAGCTTTCTGACAGCGCATCGATACGGCTGTCGTTCAGCTGCTGGCCAAGCGATTGCAGACTGGCGGAAAGTTGGCTGAATTCAAGGACGCGCGTTGGCGCCCCAGAAGTAGGCGCGTCGCTATTGGCGATCTGGTTGATCGCCCCCCTAAGAGACTCCAGTTGATGCTCCAAGTGCCGCACGCCAAATGCCGTGATGAGCAGCGCCGCCAGCATCAAACAACCCAGAGCCATCAGCGAAAAATGAAGGGGCAGGTCTGTGGCAGCCGAGAAATCACTTTCTGGAGCAGCAACCACCAGACGCCATTTCAGTCCCAGGGACTCGCCCACATTGGCGTAGGCTGCAAAGATCGGGGTATCGACTGACTTCACACGCATGACCTTGCCGCCGCTCGCCTGGACCCAAAGGTCTTTCAGGCCGTCATAGCTGGCACGAATCAATGGGTTGCCACTCGTACTGGGCGAGGTCAGTTCGGCTGGCCCGGCAGCAGCCGCTGCTACCGGCGCATCGCCACTGCTGGCAAGCAATTTCCCTTTGTCATCGACCAGAAAGGCGACGCCGCGTGGACTCACGGCAATTGCGCGAAGCATGCTTGTCAATGCCTGCAAGCTCAAGTCAGCGCCCAGCACACCCACCATGGCCTGAGAGATGTCGTACACCGGCTGCGACAACGTCACCATCAGGTGTTTGCTCGCCGGGTCCAGCCTAACGGGCGAAAAAACTCGGCCTTTAGCCTGTACAGCAGCCTGGTACCAAGGCTGGCCGCGAGGGTCGGTGCTTTCGCCTTCTGCAAGCCTCGGCTTTGCCGGATCGTTTAAAAGTTGCTGGGTGAATGATCGGGTCCCGTTATCCACTGCGCCCCCACCACTGAAACGAAAGCCATCGACTGCGTTTTCAACGCCATGAATTGCACCGGCTTGACTGCCGTAGTACACAAACCGCAGATCGCTGGAGGACCGCGTCAAAGCAAACGCCATGGGTGCAAACAGAGCGGGATCGCTGACCCAGGCCAACGCCTGATCGCTGCGTACTTTTGTGCTGTTTTCTGGCATCAACCCATCTAGGGCCTTATAGGCACTGACCAAGTGCGCCTGACTGCCCGCTTGTCCGCGCCGGGCAGCCTCTTGCAGGGCTCGGCTTGCAAGTTCTTCAACCGCCATGGGGGCACGCTGAACCAGCAACCACGCGGCAATCAAGCAGGGCAAGATCACCAGCAACAAGACACTAAAGCCCAGCAGGCTGCGTAGGGAAAATCGTCGCATGGCTATTTTTGTGTGGGGAAGTAGGGTTAAAAATTTGCTTGCAGGGCCGTCGCGCTCGACGCGTGAATCAATCCGGCGCGTTAAAGCTCCAGGCCAATCACTTCAACGGCATCCATGGGCGCACTGCGGCCGGGCAACTGCACCACGGCACGTGCACCGGTCTTGACGGCCCCAGTGACACCGCGAACCATGGTCAAGCTGGCAGCAATCTTCCAGCCCAGTGTTTTGGCCTGCTTTTGCAGCAGCAAGGTTGCATTGACTGCATCACCGACAGGCAACGGCGCCAGATCGATGCCATGCAGGGGGTCCTGCAAACGAACCAGTGAAACTGTACCCGTGTGCAGCGCCACGCCTACATTAAAGGGTGGTAAAGACCGATCAGGACAGTGGCCCAGCATGAAACTTCGCACCCTACGAGCAGCATCAATCATGCCGACCGCGGCGCGGCAGGCACGCAGGCCATGACTCACCGACAGAGTGTCGGCGTTGTCAGCAAAGATCACCAGCAGACCGTCACCTACAAACTGGATATGGTGGGCGCCAAAAAGGTGCACCGTGTCACTGGCATTGGTGTAGAAGCTTTTGATCATGCTGGCGAGTTCTTCGCTCGACAGCTTTTCAGCCATGGCGGCGTAGTTGTGGATGTCCACAAAAAATACCGTGGCATTGGTCAGCACAACATCACCGTCGCCCGCAACCGCCGTGGGCCAGCGCTCGCTCAGCTCATTGGCAAGACGCCGCTCATAAAGCCCCATGAGGTGGTCGGTTTTTTCGTCCAGCGCGTTTTGTACCGCGGTGTCCAGCGCGATTCTTTGCAAGCTGTGCTGCATTTTTCGGCGGTTGAGTTGCGCATCCACCGCCTCCACAAGTTCTCGTGGTCTGAACGGTTTGGTAATGTAATCATCGGCGCCGGCAACCATCGCCAGTCGCATGTCTGAGCGCTCGTCGAGAAAAGTCAACAAAATCACTGGCGTAGCAGATATGCCGGGTTCTTTGCGAAGCAACGCCAGCACAGTAAGCCCATCCATTTGGGGCATTTGTACATCACTGATCACCAGGTCAGGCCGGTGGAGACGAATCAAGTCAATTCCGTCCAGCCCGTTGTCAGCTGAAAGGACTTGATGGCCCTCCTTTTTCAATACAGACCCTACCAACAGCCGATTTGCGGCATCATCTTCGATCAACACGATCAGCGGCATATTTTTCCCAGTACCAATATACCTAGAGCTTACACAACTTACGTGCTCATGTGCATTGATATTTGGGGTCCAAAAGCGCCAAGGTTGGCGTCATGACTTCTGGCAAAAAAGCCATTTGCACGTGCGCTGCGCCTTTGACCAAGCGGTTGTCAGCCCCTGGCAGTGTGGCTGTCGATGAAGGAAAAACAATGTTGTCTGCAGTGCCGTACCAGCACGTAAACAGGTTGTGTCGGTCCACTGGCATGTCGTGGTTAAGTCCCGTTTGCCAGTCAGATGCCAACTGCATTTGCAAGCCGTTCAGACCGTGCCCAAAGCGCGCAAGCCAGGTGCCGCTGTGCGGCGTGCCGATGGTGACGATGTGGTGCACCCTTGCCTCAGCTTTCATATTTTTCAGCCACGCACGCAATGCAAGCCCACCCATCGAGTGGCACACCACCAGTGGCACCAAGCCCGTCGCCTCAGTCACTTTAGCGATGGCAGTGTCAATGGTTGGCGTGTAGTCATCAATCGAAGCAAACAGTGGTTCCAGATTGACCGCCACATACGCATGCCCTGTGCCCTGCAAATGTTGGAGCCAGGGGTTCCAAAATCCACGGTTACAAAAAAACCCGTGAATAAAAACCACGCCACGTTTGCCGTGCATGATGTTGTCTGGCGACAGGTTATCTGGCTTGGCTTTCGAACGAAAAGGCTGCTGCCAGCAAAACACCCAGGGGGCAACCAGACACTCACCAATCCAGGCACTGAGCAACTCGCCGGGCGTGGCTTGCGGTGCCGGGTCGCTCCGGTTTACCGACCGAAGAAATACAAACTCCAGCGCCAAAAGGGCTGTGTAGCCGAGCAGAATGATCAAAACACCAGCAACTGCCAAAAGGGGGGAGCTTTGCCTGAAATAAAACCACCAGCCAATGGCTACTGCTAGCAAAGTGAAGGTGATGATTTTTTGAAGTCGTGCCAGCATGCAATACCCTGAAAAGATTTACGCCAGCGTGACAACGGTCCTGGTCAGTCTTTTCACCAAGTCTTGCGCCAGTCGATTGACGACACCATAAACCGACAATTGTGGGTTAGCGCCAATGCTGGTCGGAAAAAGCGATCCGTCATGGACCGACAGGTTTTCAATTTGCCAATGCACGCCGTCAGGCCGGGTGACGCCCAGCTTTTCAGTCCCCGCTAAGCCGCAGCCCCCCATCACGTGGGCGCTGACGATTTTGGTCAACATCGGCTTGATGGGTAAATCGCCAAGAGCGTCACGTGCCTCTGGCCAGGTGGTGTAAGGCTTGGCCATTTCGTGCAGCGGCAGCACTTGGGAAGCGCCCGCAGCAAACTGAATTTCCATCATCGACAACAAGGCGCGTCGGGCGCCGTCCATGACATAGTTTGTCAATGGGTAATCCAGTACGGGCGAGCCGTCGCCACGCAGCTTGACCTTGCCGCCTTGGGACTGGTCATGGAAACCATCACGCATCAGCGCCAGCAGCGTGTGCATGTGTGGGAAAGCCTTGAGCAGGTCATGCTGACTTTGACCCATGCCGGGTACCGTAGATGCAAAAATCACCGGGTGAAGCGGGGGCGCTTCCAGTTTGTATCCTATGGGCCCGTCTATCGGTTGGGTGCCTAAGAAATGATCGGTGTAGATGGTTTGCGGTGCGCCCTGCCAAGCCTCGACCCGCTGGGTAAACACCCCAGACGACATGACCACCGGGTGCAAGAAGGTACGGCGACCCAAGTTGCCATGCGGGTCGGGTACGCCTGATCGCAATAAAAGCGCCGGGGAATTGATAGCCCCACCAGCGACCACATAGTGTTTTGCTACTATTTTAATAGCTGTCGTCCATTTATCTTGCTGGGCCAAGTCTCTGTTTGATGCTTGAGACGAGCATAAGAGCGCGGTGACTCGGCCATTTGCCAATTCAAATCGTTCGGCCCGGGTCTCCACCAGCATTTGCGCGCCCTTATCAAGAGCAGCGGGAATCGTGGTGACCAACATCGATTGCTTGGCATTCGTTGGGCAACCCATGCCGCATGAGCCTAGGTTCCAACAGCCTTTGACGTTGCGCGAAATCGCCTGGGCAGGAATGCCCAGTTTTAGGGCGCCGCGCCTGAGCAAATCGTTGTTCTCATTTGGCGCAGTTAGCCAGGGCCCAATGTTTAATCGGCTTTCGGCTTGCTCAAAGTACGGCGATAACGTGTCCACGCGGTAGTCTTTCAAGCCGAACTTGTCTTGCCAAAAAGCCAGCGTGTCAGTTGGCGTACGAAACGATGACGTCCAGTTCACCGTGGTCGAGCCGCCCACGCAGCGCCCCTGCAAAATGTTAATGGCTTTGTCCTCGGTCTTGCGCGCAGCGCTTTCTTGGTAAAGCTGAGGGTAGGCTTCAGATTCTTTTTGATTGAAGTCGCTGCTGCTTTTTAGCGGACCTTCCTCGACGATGACGACCTTCAAGCCCGCCTTGGTGAGTAACTCGGCGGTAATGCCCGCGCCCGCGCCGCTGCCAATAATGGCCACATCGCAAGTGATGCGCTCGGGCGGCAGCATAAACGGCCCCCCCATGACTTGCCAGCCACGGTTCAGGCCGTCTTTGATTGGATCTTGAAGTTTGCTCATGTTTTGACGTGTTTGAAGTACTTGGCTTAAAGCACCAGTGGCCCTGGATAGCCGAGCATCAACCAACTGATGGGTTCAGAAAAGTAAGCGCCCGCTGTGATGTCGTGCAGCGCGGCGTAAGCCTGTTGACGCACAGCCAGACTAGAAAAGCGCATGTCTTGCAAGGCCGATTGCACTTCAGCTGCGCTGGCGCTGCCCCATGGCGTACTCAACCCTGCCAATGCCCGGCGACCAGCCCCTGATGCCAGGATTGATAACAATTGGGACAGTTCTACTTGTGCGTGAGGAGGTAGCCCATTGATAAGCACGTCAATCCTGCCAAGCAGCGCTGTTAATGCCGCGTCCTTGGCAACGTTTTGCTCTGGTAAGGTTTTGTCCAGCACGCCCAGGGCAATTGCCCGGAACACTTCACGGCCTGCGGGTGTCAATGTGCCGCTCGCTAAACCGGGCTGGATCAACGCCGCTGCGCCGCCAACCACGGCTACCAAAATGGCGGACGTTGCGCCGAGTTTGAGCAGGGTTCTTCTTTGCATGACTTGCAGTTTCGCATGCTGCATGGTGTTTCAATAGAGCGGGGTTACTAGATAAACTTGGGGTAAACATGAACTCGTCATTGACATGAATCCATCTGCAGAAGATATTCACACAGCGCTTGAAGAGGTTGCGCGGTACCGAGCGTTGCGGTTGGGCAATGCGCCCTTGTCTGCTGCTTGTGCAGCCATCAAGCGTTTTCAGGCTCAAAGATTTCAGTTCACCTATGGCGACCTTCTTCAAAGCCCGCGCTACCAAACCGCGGCACGTTTCTTTTTGCATGAGCTTTACAGCGATAAAGATTACGCCGAGCGTGACCAGCAATTTGCCCGGATTGCCAACACGATTGCCAAGCTGTTTCCTCAGTCAGTGGTCAATACGGCGGCATCCCTTGTCGAGGTGCATGCGCTGACAGACCGGCTGGACGATGCCATGGCTCATGCCTACTTGGCGCTACAACCAAACGACGTCGATCGAATCGACCCTGCGCAATACATCGCTTGCTGGCGTAAGGTGGCAGACCCAGCCTCGCGGCGTTTTCAACTGGAGGTTGTGCTGGGATTAGGGCGCTCGCTAGACACTTTAACGCGCAAACCAGGCCTGCGAACACTTTTAAAGATGATGCGTGGACCGGCTTCGGCCGCTGGGCTGCTGTCACTTCAAAAGTTTCTTGAGGCTGGTTTTGATGCATTCCAGACCATGCGCGGCTCTGACGAGTTTTTACAGCTGATTAACGCCCGCGAGACCGAATGGATTCAGCGACTGTTTGAGGAAGACGCTGTCGCTTGCGAGACCAGATTAAGCGCTTTGCTATCCAGTAACGGCCCGCTGTAGAGGGCTATTAGGACAAGCCCCATACGATTTTTACGCCGAGTCTTTCACAATTGGAAGAGGAGATCGAAATGAATAAACACTGGCTTGCCAGCTACCCCGAAGGCGTGGCCCACGAGATTGACACCGAGCAATTTTCGTCACTCAATCAGCTGCTTGAAGATTCGTTCAAAAAGCATGCCGCCAAGCCTTTTTCGGTATGTATGGATCAATGGATGTCGTACGGAGAACTCGGCGCGCTGTCGGTCCATTTGGGAGCATGGCTGCAGAGTTTAGGGCTCGAGTCAAATGCACGTGTAGCGATCATGCTGCCGAACATTCCGCAGTTTGCTGTGACGATGTCTGCTGTACTGCGCGCTGGCTACACCTGCGTAAATGTCAATCCGCTTTACACAGCTCGTGAGTTGGAGCATCAGCTCAAAGACTCGGGTGCCACAGCGATTGTGATTCTTGAAAATTTCGCTGTAACGCTGGCTGAAGTTGTCGAGAGCACGCCCATCAAGCACGTCGTGATGGCGTCAATGGGCGATTTGCTGGGTTTTTGGTACGGTAAGTGGTTAACGTTTGCCGTTCGTCACCTGGCCAAAATGGTGCCAGCTTACAAATTGCCGCTAGCTGATGCCCGTGCAGTGACATCGTTTACCCAGGCCGTGGCTGATGGCTCAGGTATGACTTTCAAGGCAGCGCATTGCACGCTTGATTCTGTTGCATTCTTGCAATATACGGGCGGCACAACCGGGTTATCGAAAGGCGCGGTGCTCACGCATCGAAACATCATTGCAGCGGTTTTGCAGGGCGAACAATGGTTTACACCCGCACTCCAACGCGTGGGTGATGTGAGCAAAATCAACAACATTGCTGCGTTGCCGTTGTACCATATCTTTGCGCTCACATTGAGTTTGCTGACGATACGTTGGGGCGCACATTTAACGTTGATTCCGAACCCGAGAGACTTTGGCAAGTTTATTGAAGTGCTGAAAAAGCGACCTTTTCATATGTTGCCAGCGGTCAATACGTTGTTTAATGCTTTGCTTCAACACCCGCAATTCAAAGGCTTAGATTTTTCAAATCTGTGTGTGTCGCAGGCCGGCGGCATGGCCGCGTCTGTTGGAACAGCGCGCCATTGGCAAGAGGTGACTGGTTGCGCAATGGTAGAGGGCTGGGGCATGAGCGAGACATGCGCCATTGGCACAAACAACCCCGTCACCAACAAAGAGTTTTCCGGAACCATTGGCTTGCCCCTGCCAAGCATCGACATTGCCATCAAAGATGACGAAGGCAAATCGTTGGGAATAGGTGAGGCCGGTGAAATATGTATCAAAGGTCCACAGGTAATGGTCGGTTATTACAACCAACCTGCCGAGAACGTCAAGGCTTTTACGGCAGATGGATTTATGCGTACGGGCGACATTGGCATCATGGACCAGCAGGGCTATACAAAGATCATCGACCGCAAGAAGGACATGATTATTGTGTCTGGGTTCAATGTGTTTCCGAATGAGCTTGAAAACGTTATCTCGATGTGCGCCGGTGTCGTTGAATGTGCCGCTGTGGGAATCTCCGACCCTTCACAAGGTGAGGCCATTAAAGTGTTTGTCGTCAAAAACGACCCAACTTTGACGGAAGAAGATGTCGCCGCGCACTGCAAATTACACTTAACGGGCTATAAGCGCCCGAAATATATTGAGTTTAGAGATGATTTGCCTAAAACAAACGTCGGAAAAATCCTGAGGCGAGAGTTGCGCAGTGCCAGTTAATTTACAGCCCCAGGCGTTGTGGTTGTGAACAATTCGAAATTGCCTGACGGCATGACGGTTTTAGAACGCGGCTGGCTCTCATCCAACTGTATTTTGTTTGACGACGGCGTTACAAGCTGCATGGTGGATAGCGGTTATTGCACGCATTCGAAGCAAACACTTGATCTGGTCTTATCAAAATTTGGCCGACGACCTCTCGACTTATTAGTCAACACCCACCTTCACAGCGACCACTGCGGCGGCAACGCTGCTTTGCAGGAGCAATATCCCGTTCTGTTGACCGTTATTCCTCCAGGTCAGTCTGAGTTGGTGAAAGCCTGGGACCCGGATGGGCTTTTTTATACGCCGACAGGACAGCTTTGTCCCCCATTCAGGATGGATAAAACACTGCAGATTGGCTCAAGCCTGCGGCTTGGTTTCCAGTCTTGGGAAGTTTACCCAGCGGGCGGGCACGATCCGCATGCGATCATTTTGTTTGACCCATCAAGCAGGGTTTTGATATCAGCTGATGCACTCTGGCAAAGTGGTTTTGGTGTGATATTCCCTGAGCTTGAGGGTGTTGAAGCGTTTGCTGATGTGGCAACGACACTTGATTTAATCGAGCGCCTGAATCCATTGCTTGTGGTGCCCGGGCATGGGTCACTTTTTAACTACACGCCTGAGATTTTGGCAACGGCGCGTCGAAAACTGGATGGTTTCGCCAGGGACCCTGTCAAGTTAGCCAGGCACGGGGCAAAGGTGCTGCTTAAATTCAAATTGCTTGAACGACAAAAACTTCGATTGTCAGACTTTGTCGATTGGGCTGCCAAAACGCCATGTCTTGTTCAGTACCAACGCCAATTTTTTCGCGAATCGGATTTAAGGAGCTGGATTGAACAGCTTTGTTTGGAACTGGTGAAGGCCGGTGTTGCGAAGCTCAAGCAAGGCGACATTCTCAATCAGTAGCTATTGCATTGATACGTAAGCGCTCCATAAACCACACCCTATCTCTGAGACGAGAAATCTGGAATGCTGGTGTCCACGCAAACAAGGTGGACACATGTGATGGAGAAGGATTCAGAAGTATTGAGTGGCTTGGTGCTTGGACGCCTGCGCGATG
>JANPIK010000026.1:0-2468 GCA_031424935.1 Polaromonas sp. | reverse complement strand
GCCTGTGCGTGATCAACGGTGACAACGATGCGCTCAAGCTCAATAGCGTGCCTGGAGTGCCTGGGCTGACGTCTGCCTGCAAGCCATCAAGTGTGCCGCTGGGCGCAACGGCGGCCAATATTCATGACGCGGTTGACCAGGCAACGGTACCGTTTTTGCCAGGCTTTCCGTACCTGAACACGCCCAATGCCGGGTCTGCGACGTATTAAATCTACTGGCCACTTTAAGGAAACACCATGTTTAAACTCAATTCAAAACTATGGGCCACAGCAGCGCTGGCCACCGCGCTGATAGCAGGTTGCGGCGGCGGTGGCAGCGACAGTGGCGGTGGCTATGCAGGTGGCGGTGGGCAAGTGCCGCAGCCATCCAGCCCAGCCACCAGCGCGCAGGGCGTTGTAGATTTTTTGCTGGCGCTGATCGCCAATGAAACATCAGACTTGAGCGAGCCTAAACCTACCGAGGCCATCACTTTTGCCACCGAGGAGTTGGCAGAACCGAGCCCGATTTGATGCCGCCTTTAAATGGCTCCATTTGATAGCAGGGGCACCTGACGCGCATCAGGCTGTCTGCAACGCAAAAATCCGGCAGCTCTTGCGAACTGCCGGATTTTTTTGCGTCACGCCTTCATTTGACGTGCATCTGTTTAACGCGCAACTACTTGTTCAAATAATCCAGCGCCAGCCGCCCTGCCGCAGCTGCAATGCCGCTGACCATCGTGCCCCAAGCCATGTCAATGAACGTTAAACCCACCGGCCAGTCTTTGATAACTGCCAGATTGGTCAGGTCGTAAGTTGAATACGCGAAAAAGCCAAACAGCGCGCCCATCAAAGCCGCCTTCCACACCGGGCTGTCTGCTTGGGGCAGCACGGCAAATATCACCAGGCCGACCGGGAAGAGCAGGTAAAACGCAGCAGCTGCCCACAAGTTGGGGTTGGGGCTCATCAAACTGCCCATGGCTTCGGCATACATGGATTTGGCGATGACGCCCAGCCAGATACCGTCTATAACCAGCATCGTTAAAAAAACCGCGAGATAAAGGCTTAGATACTGCATCATGATTTTTGTTGCCGTTGAAATGAACAGCAGCGAATTGTTACCTGAAGCAGCCTGCCCGCTTGTAAGCAAAAGACTTATCCTTGAAAATGTCTGCTGCTATTTTTTTAATAGCTGCTTGCGCCCGTATTTGTTGGTCTTCGGCATCATTTGATACTTATTCTTAATCTGCCTTGATGTTGGCCGTTTTGATCACTTTGCCCCATTTGTCATATTCAGACTGGGCATAGGCCATCATGGCCTGCGGGCCCATGTAGTTGGCCTCCGCACCCAGGCTGCTGGCACGCTCTTTGAAGGCTGGCACCTGCATGATTTTTTGCAGCTCGGTGGCGATGCGGTCTACTGCTGCTTTGGGTGCCTGCGCGTGGGTGTACAGCGCAAACCATGCGTCCACTTCGTAACCCTTCAATCCAATCTCAGCGCCGGTAGGAACGTTGGGCAAGCTGGCCAGGCGGCGTGGGCCAGCCACCACCAGCGGAATAAAGCGGCCGCTTTGAATATGCGGCATCAATGAAGGTGCGGTAGTCACTGTCAGGTCGATCTGGTTGGCCAGCAAGTCAACAATTGTTGGGCCGGAGCCGCGGTAGGGAATGTGCGTCATGAAGGTGCCAGAAAGTTGCTTGAACAGCTCTGTGGCAATGTGCTGCACGCTGCCGTTGCCCGAGCTGCCATAGTTCAATTTGCCTGGGTTCTTTTTGGCATAAGCAATCAGTTCAGCCGCTGTTTTAATGCCCATACTGGAGCGCACCACCATCACTTGCGGCGCTGAATAAACATTGCCAATGGCCTGTAAATCTTTAATCGGGTCATACGGCAGCTTGACCAGATGTGGGCTCATGCAATGAAAACCCGAATACGCCATCAGCAGCGTGTGGCCGTCTGGCCGGGCCGCCAGCACGGCTTGCGCACCGACTGCGCCATTGCCACCGCCGCGGTTGTCTACTGCTACGGCCTGGCCGAGCGCTTTGCTTAACGGGTCAGAAATAGCGCGGGCGGAAATGTCGGCAGTGCCGCCCGGTGGGGCAGGCACAACGATGGTCAACTGGCGTTCTGGAAAGGTTTGCGCGCGGGCCCAAGGGGCTGCCAACAAGGCGGCGGCGGCCAGGGCTTGACGACGGGACAGCTTGTTGCTGGAGTGAAAGTACATTCAAAATCCTGTGGAGTTGGAAAAAACTAAAGACCCTGTTTTTAGTGCACCCGCAGGCGTTTGGGTATTCGGGCAAGCCATGAGGCAGCATGAATTCGGCGGTCCGACTTGATATTGACACAGTTTGGCCGTATTATTAGCACTCGGATGTTTGGAGTGCTAACACGGCGCATCAACACCACAGATCGTTGGCTGCAGCGCATTGCCGCGGTAGCTTTTTGATCGATAACCCCTTTTTTTAAACTGGAGAAACCATGAAACTTCGCCC
>JANPIK010000025.1:0-49815 GCA_031424935.1 Polaromonas sp. | reverse complement strand
GAAAGCGCTGGAAAGTACGTTTTGGTGCCAAATCAGGCATCAAATACGCCTCCAGACCAAGCAATACCGGCGCAAGCAGCTCCTGAAATAATAGCAAATAAAGTCATCGCGCCAAGCTGGCTGGCCACCTACAGTCCACTGCTAATCATCGTTGCCTACATCCTGGGCGGTAGCGTGCTGGTGCAAATAGGCATGAATGGCTTGGGCAGCGTGACCGCGATGGAAACCATGCGCTACTTCATGGCGGGGTTCTTTTTGGTGTTTTCGTTTTTCAAGCTGCTAGACATCAACGCCTTTGCAAACGCTTATGCGGGTTATGACCTGCTGGCAAAACGCTGGCGCGACTGGGGACTGATTTACCCGTTTGTGGAACTGGCACTGGGCATTGCTTACCTGGCCAACTTCAACCCGCTGTTCACGCATTGGGTCACCATCATCGTGATGGGCTTTTCAGCCATTGGCGTGATTAAAGCCGTGGCCAGCAAAACGCAAATTCAATGCGCCTGCCTGGGTACGGTGTTTAAGCTACCCATGAGCACGGTAACGATTGTTGAGGATGTGGGCATGGTGGCGATGGCGGCGGTGATGCTGGTTTTAGCGATCTAAAGATTGAACTTTTTCAACTGCCAACTATCATCAACCAATGCGCCATTTTTTCCTTGCCCTCATGATTGTCTTGCTGCCCTTACGCGGCTGGGCCGGTGATGTGATGGCTGTTGAGATGGCCAGCACGGCTGTAGCTATCAAGTCAGGAGCTGCTAGCGCCCATGAAACCTCGGCTACAGCCTCTTTTGACCATAAAAATGAGGCTTTTGGGGCGAGTCAGGCCATGCCTGATTGCCACGAGCAGCTTGCAGGCCATGCAGCGCAGGACAAGGCAGCAAATAACGACCACTGCGGCACTTGCCAAGCCTGTCAGGCCTGCCATACGGTCGCGTTATCGCCTTCGCTGATCGAAGTAAGCGCGTCCTTCAGCTCTCCCCAGCTGCGCCCCACTCGTGCCGCAGCGTTCACCAGCGCAGCAGCAGCGCTGGGTCAAAAACCACCGATCTCCTGATCACCAGGCCCAAACTGGGCCTGTACTTTGCCATTTGGCAGACGCCTGCACAGGCGTTCGCCAAAACACCGCGATTTTGAACATCGCTAGCAACAGTTTCAGGAGATTTTTCATGGTTTTGTTCAACTCAAAAACGCGTCATTTGCTAACTGCATGGGTATCGAGCTTGTTGCTGGTCGGTTCAGCGCATGCCCAACCTGTAGTGCCGTCCGCAGCACCGCCCACATCGGCCTTTGAAAGCTACAAGCCCTACACCGACGAGCCTGTCGGCAACTGGAAAACGGCCAACGACACCACGGCTCGTATAGGTGGTTGGCGTGAATACGCCAGGCAGGCACAAGGGCTAGGAAGCAAGCCCGAAAACATGCCCGCCCCCGTCACCAAGGCGGGGGAAACCATGCCTGAACCCCTCAAGAAGGCCACGCCATGAAACCCAAACTTTTTAAGCTGACGGCAATTGCCGCCACGGCTTTGGTCCTGGCAGGTTGCGCCTCAGTTAAATTTGACCAAGCTGTTGGCGAGACAAACCAAGCCACAAGTGCATTTACCGCTGGCAAGCTGGCTTTGAGTCAAACTGCTGAACAAAGCGCCGCCAGAAGCGAGCTCGCATCCGATCTGCTGTCAAAACCCTTGATGTCAGACGACGCCGTACAACTGGCATTGGCCAACAGCCCAGCGGTACAAACTTTGCTGGCGCAGAGCTGGGCAGATATGTCGGCGGCCAACCAGGCGGGGCGCATTGCCAACCCGATCTTCAAGTTCGAACGTGTCACCTTCAAAGACGAACTGGAGTTAGGACGCATTTTGTCGTTCGGCCTGCTCGACTTACTCACGCTGCCACGCAGGCAAGCCATTGCACAGAGCCAGATAGCGCAGGTCAAAGTTCAGTTGTCTGCCGGTGTCGTCGAGCAAGTCACCCAAGTCCGCCAGGCTTGGGTTCGGGCAGTCGCCAGCAGCCAGGTGCTGCAATATGCACAGCAGATCAATACCACTGCCGAGGCCAGCGCTGAGCTGGCCAAGCGCATGCAGCAGGTCGGCAACTTCAACAAACTGCAACGCGCGCGCCAGCAAGTTTTTTATGCTGACAGCACTGCCCAGCTTGCATCGGCACAACACGCTGCATTGGCTGCGCGAGAGGAACTGGTACGCCAGCTTGGCTTGACGGATGGGCAAGCCGCGCAACTCAAGCTGCCCGATCGCTTGCCAGACCTGCCCAAGGATGCTCGCGCACCAGCAGTGGTCAGCAGCACGGCCACTGAACAACGGCTTGACGTGCAGCTGGCGCGTGGTCAGCTTGATGCGGCGGGCAAAAGCCAGGGTTTGAACCTGCTAACCAGTCTGCTCGACGTGGAGCTGGACATCATCCGCAGCACCACCTTTGACAATGGCGGCGGTACAGGTCAAGCCTTTGCCAAACGCGGGTACGAGCTGGGCATACGGTTGCCGATTTTTGACTGGGGCAATGCCAAGCGCGAGGCGATGAACGCGCAGTCAATTGCAGCTGCGAACCGCTTTGATGCCACGGTGCGCAGCGCTACGTCGCAATTGCGTGAAAGCTATTCAGCCTACCGCACCGCGTACGACGTGGCCCGCCACTACCGCGATGAAGTCGTGCCGCTGCGTAAAACCATGGCAGAAGAAAACCTGCTGCGCTACAACGGCATGCTGATTGGCGTGTTCGAGCTGCTGGCCGATACCCGTGACCAGATCAGCAGCGTGGTCACCGCCATCAATGCCTACCAGCAGTTCTGGCTGGCTGATGCAGCGCTCAGCGCATCGATGATCGGTAAGCCCACCAGTGTGCTGATGACTGCGCCTGCCGCAGGCGGCGCTGAAAAGCCCGGACATTGATCAACCTACATAGTAGAGATTCACCATGAACAACAGACGAAACTTTTTAGCTGGTGCTGGCGTGATTACCGCTGCCGTTAGCGCAGCAGCAGTTAGCCGCGTCGCAATGGCCGCCCTGCCCGAGCCAGTGATGCAAACCAAGCCCGATACGATGGCGCCTTTGGTGCCCAACACGGGCCGCCCCTACAACCCGGTGGTCACTTTGAACGGCTGGACGCTGCCCTGGCGCATGAACAACGGCGTCAAAGAATTCCATTTGGTGGCCGAACCTGTGGTACGTGAGTTTGCACCCGGCTTTAAAGGCCACTTGTGGGGTTATAACGGCCAGTCACCCGGCCCAACGATTGAGGTGGTCGAAGGCGACCGTGTGCGGATATTTGTCACCAACAACTTGCCCGAGCACACCAGCGTGCACTGGCACGGCCAGCGCTTGCCCAATGGCATGGACGGCGTGGCGGGTTTAAACCAGCCCGCGATTCCGGTTGGGAAAACCTTTGTTTACGAGTTTGTCGCGCGCCGCCCCGGTACGTTCATGTACCACCCGCATGCCGACGAGATGACGCAAATGGCGATGGGCATGATGGGTTTTTGGATCACGCACCCCAAAGCAAAGCATCCCCTCATTGACGAGGTAGACCGTGACTTTGTCTTCTTGCTCAACGCCTACGACATTGACCCGGGTGCCTACACGCCCAAAATCATGACCATGCTGGACTTCAACATCTGGAGCTGGAACAGCCGCGTCTTCCCAGGTATTGACCCTCTGGTGGTGCGCAAAAACGACAAGGTGCGCATCCGCTTTGGCAACCTGACGATGACCAATCACCCGATTCATTTGCACGGTCATGAGTTTCTGGTCACGGGTACAGACGGTGGGCCCACACCAAAAACCGCGCGTCAATATGAAGTCACGACCGACGTCGCCGTGGGCCAAATGCGGCAGATTGATTTTCTGGCCGACGAGGAAGGCGACTGGGCTTTTCATTGCCACAAGAGCCACCACACCATGAACGCGATGGGCCATGACGTGCCAACGCTGATTGGGGTTGACCACCGCGACATCGTCAAAAAAATCACCAGCGTCATCCCCGACTACATGGTCATGGGCGAGCGCGGCATGGCCGACATGGCCGAGATGGACATGCCCCTGCCCGACAACACCGCCAAGATGATGACCGGCGAAGGCCCGTTTGGCAGTGTCGAGATGGGCGGCATGTTCAGCATGGTCAAAGTGCGCAAAGACCAAAAGCCCGGCGACTACAAAGACCCCGGTTGGTACAAACACCCGCCGGGTACGGTGGCATATGAATGGACAGGTTCATTGCCCAACCCGGCGCGTTTTGCGTCAGAAGGCGGCCAGTCCATGAAAGCCCAAAACATGCCCGCCAAAGAAGTTGAAGTGCAAATCAGAAAACCCGTGATGGGCGGTAAAGACGGCCACAGCGGCATGAAGCATTGATTATTTTTTAACAATTGCCGAGAAATAATTTATATGAAATCATCTTTTACTCTTAAATTAATAGCTGCTTGCGCCTTGATTAATTGGGCTACAGTCTCTTTTTCACATGAAAACACGCCGCACAAGGCCAAAAGCAGTGCCGTTGTGAAGGAGCAGAAAGATTGGGGTATTGCAGGCGATGCCAAAGCGGTGAAACAAACCATCACTTTGACCATGGGCGACAGCATGCGCTTTAGTCCGGACAAACTTGAGTTCAAGCAAGGTGACACCGTTCGCTTCGTTGTTAAAAACCAGGGCAAGCAGCTGCACGAAATGGTGATTGGCACCAAAAAAGAGCTAGACGCGCATGCAGCCTTGATGGTGAAGTTTCCAAACATGGAGCATGACGAGCCTTATATGGCGCACGTCTCAAGCGGCAAAACGCAAGAGTTGATCTGGACATTCAACCGCTCAGGCGAATTTGACTTTGCCTGCTTGATCGCGGGCCACTACCAGGCTGGCATGGTCGGAAAAATTTCCGTGCTGGCAGCAAAGTGAGCATGGCCCCGTTGTTTTATTGCCTTATCAATACTCACCAAGGAACATAAATATGCAAACATCCACCAACCCCCAAAAAAGCGCCAGCCGCCGCAGGTTTGTGCAAACATCGTTGAGTCTTCTTGCCATCACTGCCTTGGGCTACCCCCACATCAGCGACGCAGCCATACAGCAAGAGACCGTCACCGTCTGGAAAACTCCCACCTGCGGCTGCTGTAAAGACTGGGTTGTCCATTTGCGTAAAGAAGGATTGAACGTTGTAACCAACGACGTGAACGACACCGCACCTGTTCGCCAGAAACTCGGACTGCCTGCCAAGTTTGGCTCTTGCCACACCGCGCAAGTCGGTGGGTATGTGCTTGAGGGCCATGTACCTGCGCAAGAAGTCAAGCGGTTGCTGCGTGAAAAGCCTGCCGCCATCGGGTTGGCAGTGCCGGGGATGCCAGTCGGCTCGCCTGGTATGGAAATGAAAGGCGAGATGCTCGGCGTGCGTGACGCCTATGACGTTCTGCTTGTCACCACAGACGGTAATTCGCGCGTTTATGAGTCATACGCAGCAAAGGCTGCAACCAAACCTCGCGTCAAGTCCTGATATCGACCCTTCAACATTTCATCAATCTGAAAGATGCCTCATGAACGCCTTTAAATCTCTCATCATTATTTCTACGCTGCTAATGGGTACAACCTCGGTATTTGCCGCTTCACATGCCGGCGCACCCATGGCAAAAGATGCCGCAAAAAAAGAGGCCGCAGCACCCATGCCGGCATCTGCATCAGCCGACATGGCCGACGGCGAGGTGCGCAAGGTAGACAAAGAGAACAAAAAAATCACACTCAAGCATGGCGTGATCAAAAGCCTCGATATGCCGGGCATGACCATGGTGTTTCAGGTCAAAAATGCTGCCATGCTGGACAACCTCAAAGCGGGTGACAAGGTCAGGTTCAAGGCCGAGCAAGCTGGCAGCGCCATCGTCGTCACAGACATACAAACGGCAAAGTAGACCAACTTATTTCCATCAAATCAGGGGGTGCTGACCACAGGCGCAAAGGCAGCACCCCACCCATCAGCTAACTTGCAGAGGTGGCTCACGCCATCGCACGACAGGCTTCGGCGCAGCGCTTGCAGGCCGCAGCACAGTCTTTGCAATGCGTGTGCGCATGTTTTACGCATTCGGCTGCACACAGGTCGCAAGCGTCGGCACAAAGCGCGCAGATTTCCTTCATGCATTCGCCATTGCGAGCCATCGACGACGCGCACAGGCGGCATATTTCGGCACACTCCAGATCCAGCGCAATGCAGTGGGCCATTGCCTTTACATCGGTTTCTTTAAGGCACGCGGAGGCGCATTGCAGGCATGACACTGCGCACACATTGCAAGCTTCAATGCATGCTTTTTGAACTTGATTCGTCATTTCATTTCTCCAATAAAAGTTACCCCGAAGAGTCGGGAACCGTTCTTACACAACTTACTTAACCTTCGCGCCCCGCAACCGCAGCGCATTAAAAATCACCGACGCTGAACTCAAACTCATGGCCAGCGCGGCGATCATGGGCGAAAGCAGCCAGCCAGTCAGCGGGTACAACACACCAGCAGCAATCGGTATGCCCAGCGCGTTGTAAATAAAAGCGAAACCCAAGTTTTGCTTCATATTGGCAACGGTTGCGTTTGATAAGCCGAGCGCAATTGAAATGCCGCGCAAGTCGCCTTTGACCAGCGTGACTTGCGCGCTGTTCATGGCCACATCAGTGCCGGTGCCCATCGCAATGCCGACGTCGGCTTTGGCCAGCGCGGGTGCATCGTTGATGCCGTCACCGGCCATCGCCACCACATGGCCTTCGGACTGTAGTTGTTCGATCAGCGTAAGCTTGTCACCGGGCTTGACTTCGCCATGCACCTCGTCAATGCCCAGCCGTTTGCCGATGGCCTTGGCGGTGGTCAAGCCGTCACCTGTGGCCATGACGATGCGCAGGCCAGAGGCTTTGAGCGTTGCCAATGCTTCAGGCGTGCTGGCTTTGACTGGATCAGACACTGCCAGTAGGCCTGCCAGCTTGCCGTCAACCGCCAGGTACATGACGCTAGCGCCTTCGCCGCGCAAGGCTTCGGCCTGCGTCAACATGGCATCCACGGGAACGCCGCTTTGCTGCATCAGCGTGGTGTTGCCCAACGCAAGCTGCTTGCCGTCAACTTGACCTTTCACGCCGATGCCAGAGCCTGAATCAAATTTTTCAGGTTTACTTAAGCCCATGTTTTTTTCTCTGGCCGCCCGTACGATGGTTTCAGCCAGCGGGTGTTCGCTGCCCTGGTCCAGGCTGGCCGCCAGGCGCAGCACTTCATCAACTTCAAAACCAGTCGCCGCGACAGCCCGGTCAAACGCGGGACGGCCTTCGGTCAATGTACCGGTTTTGTCGATCACCAGCGTGTCTACCTTGCGCAGGTTTTCAATCGCGGCCGCATCACGAAACAGCACGCCCTGGGTCGCGCCGCGCCCGGTTGCCACCATGATGGACATCGGCGTGGCCAGGCCCAACGCACACGGGCAAGCGATGATCAGCACCGACACGGCGTTGATTAAACCAAAGACCCAGCTCGGCTGCGGCCCGAAAAGCCCCCAGGCAAAAAACGTCAGCACTGCCGCCGCCACAACCCCATACACAAAATAGCCTGCCACCACATCAGCCATACGCTGCATGGGCGCTTTGGAGCGCTGCGCCTGCGCGACCATTTGTACGATTTGCGACAACATGGTGGCGCTTCCGACCAGCTCTGAACGCATCACCAGCGCACCGCTCGTGTTCAAAGTCGCGCCAATCAGTTTGTCACCCACCCGCTTGCTGACTGGCAATGGTTCGCCGGTAAGCATCGACTCATCCAGTGCGCTGCTGCCCTCAAGCACCACACCATCGACAGGCACTTTTTCACCCGGCCGCACGCGCAGCATGTCGCCAACGTGGACGTTGCTCAAGGGGATGTCTTCTTCCTTTCCATCAGCGCCTATACGCCTGGCGGTCTTGGGCGACAAACCCAGTAAAGACTTGATGGCGGCGGAAGTTTGTGAGCGGGCTTTCAGTTCAAGCAACTGCCCGAGCAGCGTCAACGAAATGATGACCACTGCCGCCTCAAAGTAAACCGCCACCCGGCCCATTGAAATGAATGAATCAGGAAACACCTGTGGGAAAAGCAGCGCCACCACGCTGTAGACAAATGCCGAACCCGTTCCCAGGCTGATCAGCGTCCACATGTTGGGGCTACGGTTGACAACCGACTGCCAGCCACGATGGAAGAACGGCCAGCCGGCCCACAAAACCACAGGTAATGACAGCACAAATTCAACCAAGCTTTGTGTCCCCATGCTGAACAAATTCAGCTTGTGCCCCGCCATCGCCAACGTAGCGACAACCACGGTCAGTGGCAACGTCCACCAAAAGCGGCGCTGAAAGTCAATCAGCTCCTTGTTCTCCCCTTCTTCCAGTTCAGGTATCAAAGGTTCCAGTGTCATGCCACAAATTGGGCAGTTGCCAGGCTTGTCTTGCCTGATTTCTGGATGCATCGGGCAGGTATAAATTGTACCGGTTTGACCTGTTTTGGTCAAAGCACTTGCCGACATTGATGCAGGTGTCGGCGCTGCTGCCGTCATTCTTTCTGCGCCACCAGATTTAGCAGCGGCGTACTTTTCTGGATCGGCATTGAACTTGGTTTTGCAACTTGCACTGCAAAAATAGTAGCGTTTGCCGACGTGATCTTGCTGGTGCGCAGACTGCTCGGTCACTGTCATGCCGCACACTGGGTCTTTCAACGGTTGGGATACCGCATCCGTACCTGGCGTCACTTGCTTATCCACAGCATCCGCCAGATTTTTTGATACTCGTTGGCACTGTTGATGACGTGATGACTTTTGCCGGATAACCTGCAGCCGTCAATGCCTGTGCCAACGACTCGCCGCCTTGCACCAGTTCGCCGTCGACTGTGACATGACCTGTCGGCAAATCTACCTCAACGCTGCGAACGCCCGAAAGAGGCTTGAGTGCAGCGGTAACACTTTTCACGCAGCCGCCGCAGTTCATGCCGCTCACTTCAAGAAAGATGGTGCTCATGACATGCCTTTGCAGTTAATTAAAAATAGGCATCATCTGCATGGATGCAGTACAGGCCAAGCCTTTTTCAAGCATGCAACACAATGTTATTTTTTCATCTGCATGCCAGGCTCGCCCATCTTCATGCTGGGCTCACCTCTTTTGGCTAAAAACTTGTCAAAAGCCGCAATCTCTTTTCTCTGCGCACGAATGATGTCTTTAGCCATCGCGCGCATCTGTGGGTCTTTGCCGTTTTGCAGTTCTGCTTCAGCCATGGTGATCGCTGATTGATGATGGACGCGCATCATCATGGCGAAATCCACATCGGTATTGCCAGTGGGCTTCATATCCGACATCTTGTCGTGCATGTCCATCATCATGGGTTTCATATCCATGCCCTGCTTCATATCCATCCCCGTTTTCGGCATGGGTTTAACGATGTCAGTAGGCATGGGTTTAACGATATCTGCAGGCATGGGCTTGACGACATCAGCGGGCATCGGGCTAGCTGGCTGGGCATCAGCCACCGGCACAATGAGGCCTAAAGCGATGGTCATACATGCGATACGTGATGCGGTTAAAAGTTGGGGTGTGGTCATGATGAAGAGTCCTGGTTGGATGTCTGAAAAGAGTGAAAACTACAAGAACCACCAATCTGCACTTTTTTGGGGCAGGCCTGTGTCAGGGAACAACCTGAACCCTTGCGGGATACATTGAACTTTTTAAATGCCTCTGTATCATTCATGCATGCCGCTTTTGAATCGCTACCTGTTGATTGCCCTGATGTTGGTCTTGCTGCCATTGCGCGGTTGGGCTGGTAACGTCATGGCGGTTGATATGGCAGCCACAGCCGTTGTTAAAGCCAGCATGGCCAACACGTCCAGCCAGGCACCCATGTCTGCCGACTGCAGCATGCATATGCAAACGCCTGACGCTGAAACAGTCTCTAGTTGTAGCAACTGCGACACTTGCGAACTGTGCTTGGCCGTCGCCAACTTGTCACCTGCGCTGTTGCAATTCAACCGATTGGTACCGCACCCATCGCCGCCAGCTTTCAGCAGTGGCTTTACCAGCGCTGCAAGCGCTTCGAACTTCAAACCTCCGATTATTTGACGCCAACGCCCAAAGTGCGTCCGCTGTGAGGCAGCAGGCGCTTTGAAATGGGTGGCCGCAGCGTCACCCGCCGTTTGGAGAAGCTTAATGAGACAGTTTTTAATAGCTTTGGCTTTGGTAACCAGTGCTGGTGCGCAAGCAGGCCCGATGGGTTTTAATGGCAGCACGATGGCGATGGGTGACTTTTCGCCCAACTGGCAGGAAGCCTGGGTCAACCATGCCGTTACGCCCCGCGATGCTTTTGGCGTGGGTGCGGTGGTGATGCGGTCTGATGACACGCGCCCTGCAACACAGCTGACTCGCAACTTCACCGAACTGACCTACACCCGGCTGGTTCACCGCATCAATGGTGAGCATTCGCAGGCTAACTTTTGGTTTGTGGGCGGTGCGGGCAGAGTCACGGGCAACAGGTTTGCGGACAGCAAAACCATGCTGGCGCCGGGTGTTTCTGCGGACTTTGAGACGACCCGACTCTACGTTTCAGCCTCAGCGCGGTTATACCGAGCACCCGGCATCAACCACGACTTTGCATCGATGCGTGCCGGGTTTTCGTTTTACGAAGTGGACTACGACGAGACCCAGCCCTGGCTGGTGGTAGAGGCGCGTCGGATGCGCGGCCTGTCTGAAAAGATCGAGATCACGCCCATGCTGCGACTGATTCACAACCGCTACTTTGTGGAGTTTGGCGTGAACAACATGAAGCAGGGGCGATTTAACTTGATGACAATTTTTTAATTTTTTGCGAACCTCAAAGGAACCATCATGAACAAATTAGTAGCGATGAAATCAATAGCTGCAAGCGGTCTAATCTTATGGGCCACAGCCAGTTTTAACTTGGCATCGGCAACTGAAAGTATCAAAGCCACTGTCAACGGCATGGTTTGCTCGTTCTGCGCCCAAGGCATTGAGAAAACCTTGCTGAAGATGCCGCAAACCAAAGCAGTTTTTGTTGATTTAAAAAACAAAATCGTAGCGGTTGAGGCTAAAGAAGGCCAAACGCTGGATGGTAAAAAAATCAGCGCTGAGATCAAAGATGCGGGCTATGACGTGGTCAAGCTAGAGACGGTGGCACTGTCGGCCGAGGCCATCAAGGCAGCGACCAAGGCAAAAAAGTGAGTCAACTGCCCGCCCAATTGCCGAGTCCACCACCGCCAACCAGATCGCCAGCCAGATTGGTTGACGACGCGTCGGGCGCATGGTTGCCTTACCTTAGTTTATTTACCAGCACCGGCACGCTGCTGTGCTGCGCCCTGCCCGCCTTGTTGGTGGCGCTTGGGGCCGGGGCTGCACTTTCTACGCTGATCGCTACCGTGCCCGGGCTGGTATGGGTCAGCGAATACAAAGAAGTCGTTTTTGTTGTGGCAGGCGCCATGCTGGCCACCAGCGGCGCGTTGCAGTGGCGCAGCCGCTTTGCACCCTGCCCGGTTGACCTGGCCCAGCGACAGGCGTGCATGAGCGCACGCAAAACGTCCGCCAGGGTTTACGGGTTTAGCTTGGCTTTGTATGCCGTGGGGGCCTGGTTTGCCTTTGTTCAACCACTTTTGTGATCGGTACTGACGTACTGCCGTCGCTTGCAGGGACGCAGATGTCATTGCTATCTATAAAGTAGCTGCGACGCCATCATTGACGCGGGCTAAGGGTGGTATTTAGCCATAAAATCCAAACTACTTGAACGGGTTTTGCCCCGCCTTACCAGCAGTACATTGTGATAAGGTCAAACCATGACCAAAACCGTTCGCTACACCCTGCTGTCACTGCGCGACTTAGCCATTTCGTTTGGTCCGTTTGTTTTTTTAGCAGTAGCGCTGTTGGCGCTAGCGTACGGGTGGCTTGACCCCAACCCACCCCGGCACGTCAAGCTCGCCACTGGCCCCGCGCAAAGCGCCTATGACGAATTTGGCAAACGCTATGCTAAAGCATTAAAGCTTGACGGCATCACGGTTGAACTGATCGCGACCCAGGGCTCGGCGGAAAATTTGCAGCTGCTGCGTGAAGGCAAAGTTGACCTTGGATTTGTGCAAGGCGGCACCAGTGACTACCTAGACGTCGACAAAGAAAATCTAACTTCACTGGGTAGCTTGTTTTTAGAGCCTCTTTGGCTGTTTTATCAAGAAGAGGCGGCGCGAAAAATCACCGCCACGGCCACTTTGACAAGCCTGACACAGCTCAAAGGCATGAAAATCAACACCGGCACCTTGGGCAGTGGTGTGCCCAGTTTGATGAACAAGTTATTTGACAGTAACCGCGTTGACCCAGCGAGCTTAAAGCTCTACAGCCTGGAGCAAACGCCCGCCACGATCGCGTTTTTGGGTGGCGAAGTGGATGCGATTGTGTTCGCCTCGGCGCCTGAGTCACTGATGGTTCAAATGCTGCTGCAAACACCTGGCGTCAAGCTGATGAACTTCCCGCAAAGCGATGCATACTCGCGCCGCTTTGAATTTTTAAGCGCCACCGGCTTGCCGCGCGGTGTGGTCGATTTGGCAGCCAACATCCCACCTGATGATGTGAGACTGGTCGGCCCCACCACGGCGCTGATAAGCCGCAGCAGCACCCACCCGGCCCTGTTGCAGTTGTTTGCCTTGGCAGGTAACACCATTCACGGGAGTGCAGGCTGGTTTAAGCGGGCCAGAAGCTACCCCAATATTGAAAACAACGAGTTGCCGATCGCCAAAGAAGCCGACCGCGCCATCAAAAACGGGGCACCGCTGCTGCAGCGTTACATCGGCTTTTGGATGGCCAATTTGGTAGAGCGCATGGGACTGGCGATGGGTATCATCATCGCCTTTTTGCTGCCACTGTCGCGTATCTTGCCGCCGCTCTACACGTTTCGGGTTCGATCGCGCATCTTCAGGTGGTATGCACAGCTGCGCAGCATTGAACAACGGATTGACAGCGAAGCCAGTCAAGTGCTGCTGCAAGAGCTGCAGGCTCTTGAAAACCGGGCTGAAGCCGTAACGGTGCCGCTGTCTTATACCGACGAACTTTACGCGCTGCGCAGCAACATTGCCCTGGTGCGCAAGAAGTTGCTGCGCCCCAAAGTCTAAGCGTTACCGTGCCTGCCTCAAGCCCGCTTTTGCTGGCCGTTTTTGCGCGGTACGACTGGCTGATGGTTGTGCAACACACCATCCAGGCTGACGACTTTAACCAAGTTTTGCAACAGTAAATACTGGAGCAGCGGCTCTGTCATGGAGTGCGTTCGACCGTCCAAACTGGTGAAGATGAACAGCGTGTTGTAAAGGCTGATCCAGGTAAGCTGGGCACGTAACCATTGGTCGTCCGCAAACAGGTCAACCCATGCGCCTAACTTGAATTCAATGCTGCCCGTCAAATTAGGCGACAGCGCAGAAGCTGGTTTTTCTTCGGGGGCCGTGTCAAGAAATGGCTGGGTTTTTTGAAACCGCAGTTTTTCGTGCTCTGGCGCAATCTGGCGTGCGTGCGGGGTCAGCCATGAGCTGATGCCGTGTGCCGCGTCGCCAGCATCAAACAGGGCATTGAGCTTGATCTTGGCTTGATCTTTAGGTTCAGACGGTGCCTGCGAGCCATTGACCAATACTGAATTGACCAATGCTGAATTCGTTGACCCTGGTGTGGTGCCCGCCGCGATATAGCGTTGATGGATAGCCAGCACTTCGTCAAAAAAAGCCGAGTAGTCGGCAGGCAAAGCACCCACCGACAACAGGCCGCCGCGAACTCGTTCGAGAATGCTGGGGCTGAGTTTGGCTAACCGAGACGTATAACTCGCCGTTTGTTCTCGATTGAGACTCCACAACAATTCTCCTAGCGTCAAGCTGAAGATGGCCTTGTATTTTCCGGTTTTATCGGCATCGACAACCAGTCTTTCATTGGCCAACACCAGCGACCACGGACCGGTTAAAAATGCAATGACGGCGTGGTTGTCTAAAACAAAATCGGGGCGCTGCAAAATCTCGGCCGATATCTTTTTAGCCAAAGCGTCACGCTGTGCCAATTGAGAAGCAGTTTTAGCCTTCTGGCTTTTGTCTCCAGACGCTTGTGGCGGATAAGCAATCGTCGGGAGCGCAACTGATTCACCAACAAGTGGCGCAAAAGCGCTTGGGTTCCGTAAAGACGCGCCAGCACTGGCCAACTCAGCAACCACTGCAGGGTCTGCCATGCTGACAAGGCCAGGCACATAGCTTGGCGCACTGCTCTTGGACGCCGGGCTGCTTTTCACGCGATAAGCAGCAGGGGCGACACCTCGCTGAAGCAATAAGTCGTTGAGTGTCAAATACAAAGTTTGTACCTGCTTACCCATCAACTCGCTGCCGTGTGTGAACCACAGTGAACGGACGGCGTTGTCAACAGGTGCTTGGTGCGCGGCGTCGAGCAAGGCTTGGACAAAAACTTCAGGGCGAAGCGGATTGCTGTCCACTTGCACTTTTGCAAAGCCTTGGGCGGTAGACAGCCGAGCCGAAAACACCATCAGATCTGACTCACACACCATGGCCACGGTTTGCAGCACGCGCGCACGGTCTACGGTGTCTTGCACCTCGCTAAACCCCATCAGCTCCAGCTCATCAAAACTCGTAGCGGTGGTAAAACCCCGGGACTCACTTACCGGATTGCCCTTGTTGGTTTTACTGGCTTTATAGGGGTCTACAGGTTGCGCAGATTTGGTAGGTTTTGAGGCTTTCACGTCTGTCTTGGCTTGAATGTCGCCAGCCAGTGATGAGGCGCCAGCCAGTGAATCAGCCAGTTCGTCGGCCAACGTGGCGGTAAAGCTTTGGACCATCGACAGCCGGTGACTGTCCAGGGCCAACATGGCCGCGTGCAGATGCCGCTTCTCAATGTTTTGCAAGCTGGAAATATGCCGCTCATTGAGCACACCCCTGACGCCACTGCGCCATTGCTCGATCATGACCGGCGCTTGCCTTAAAGCTTCTTGGAGGCATGCCACATGCGCGGCACCTAGATCTTGAGGCGATAGGCTCATATACAAAAACCGGTGATGTGAACTGGGTACATGGCGGGCGATAGTTCCGATTGAAGGCGGTGTGTTGTTTTCGTCGCGTTAGTTTAAAAGTATCAGCTCATGTCTTTTGGTCAGGATTTATCTCAAGCGTAACAAACAGTGTGAGGCCGCGTCAAGACAGTAAAGGCAGCTCTGGTATGTAAGCAACGTCTGACAGACTGCACATCTAAGCAGTCTGGCAAGCTCTCTGGCAAAGCGATCCGGTAAGCGGTCTAGCTACCGCTTTTGTGCACCAAATTTTGGCGTTCGGTCAAAAACGAACACGCCTGATTTTCAGATTATAGGGAGTGAAGTCAAACCATGAAATGAAACAAGTGCCTAAGCTTGCACGCTGTTACGAATGGCCGTTTGAGCGACGTTATCAAAAGCGCCGTCCAGCACACCCTGGCGGCTAATTACTTTGAATCGACCTTGGGCAATCAAATCATCGACCATGCGCGCGGTCATGGAATGGCTGTGGCCACCGGCACTGGTAAACATAAACAGCGTGTTGTGCGGACTTATCCAAGTCAGTTGTGCGCGAACCCATAAATCGCTCACTGCCCATTCAACCCAGGCACCGGACTGCATGGTTTCACCGGCTTCAAAAGCAGGCTCTACGCCGCCGCCGTTATCACCGTGCCCCGTATCCCCGTCTTGGGGGACCGTTGCCTTAAATGACGATTTAGGATCATCGTCCGCAAATTCCATGAATCCAGATTGCTGCGCTTCAGTGGGTGCAAGCCAGGCTCGATCTCGGGTTGCTGCATCGCCGTCTGTAAATACGTTTTCAAGGTCTGCCAGTTTGTTATTTTGTGCGGTGACAGGCGCTGATACAGCTGTAAGTACCTGTTCGTGCAAGCGCATGAGTTCGTTGAAGAAATTTTTAGACTGTGCCAAAGGGAAATCAATCGACAGCAGTCCTTCACGCAAGACATTGAGCAGGTCGGGAATGATTTTTACCAGCCGCTTGCGGTAGCGCGACGCTTGGGCAAAGTCAATGCTCCACAGCATGTCGCCTAGCGCCAAGCTGTAGACCGCTTTGCGCGAGCTCAGGCCACCGTGTTCGCCAACCATCCGCTCTTTAGCCATCACTTGCGCCCACGGTCCCGTCACGAACGCGGTAATGATGTTGTTGCCCGGCACAAAGTCACTTCGTTGGCGAATCTCAAGGGCGATTTTCTCCGCCAGCAAGTTACGTTGTTCAGCTTGCAGCAGCGCCTGAACCGCCAGTTTTTGCGCCGCAGCAGCTGCTTCGTTACGCTTGGCATAACGCGCTTCAAAATCTTGCAGCACGGCTTCGAAATCTTGCTCGCTGCCTGCTTGGCCATCGATTAGCAAAGCCGCCACGTTTTGCAAATCGCCCATGTAATCCGCAAAACCCGCGGCATCCTCGCTGTTGTAGGCCAGACTTTTGGCCGTGATGGCCTCCAGCAGACGTCGGGCTGGATGATTTTTGTCGCTGAAAAATCGCGGCTCGCTCAAGCCAAGCTTCAAAAAAGCGGGCTCTGCGTTGGCAATCATTTGCCTGACTGGGGGCAGCAGTCGGGTGTCGGTGGCAAGCTGTTCAATCATCAGCCCAACCACCTCCATGGCCAGCGACTGGCCCAAGCTGCGTGGGGTTGCACTGTTCCGGGTGACCTTGGCTTGAGCAGTCACGTCTTTACCGTCACTGGCTTTTGTTTGATCACCCCGTATGTTCGCAGGGCTGCTGAACGACTCGTCATACTCACCGGACATCAAGCGATGAAGATGGTCCAGCGTCAATAACTTTTCACGGCTCAAATAAACGTTTGCCCCTGGGGTTGTTTGCTGCCCATCAGCCGGTAACCGCTGGCGATCGCGGCCAGCGTTATCGGGTGTACCCGGCTGCGGTGTCGGGCTGCGACCCGAATCGTCGGGCGCTGTTTTTACCGTGTATGCCGCAGGCCTCACACCGTGCTTTTCCAGCATGTCCTGGAGTTGGGTGTACAAAAGCTGCAGCTGGTCACCCATGATTTGACCGCCATACACCAACCATCTGGCTTTGATTTCAGGCTCAAGGTTCAAGCCTTGCAAGGTGGTGACCAAAGCGCTGGCAAACACTTCAGGCCTTAAAGGATTTTTGTCAGTTTTGACGGTTTGAAAACCTTGCGCCGTGCTAAAACGTGCCGAAAATCCCGTAAAACCCGCGTCCGACGCAAGCAAAAACAGCTGCTGCAACCGTGCTTCGTCCAGCGTATCTTGCACCTGCGCATCACCCATTAATTCCAAATCATCGAACCTCAGGGCAGACATCGACCGGGCCGGCTGACGCGCCTGGCCGCCAGCAACGCTGCTTGCGTATTGCGTGATGGCCTGGCTGAGCGCCAGCGGAAATCCTTGCTCAATCGCCGCTTGCTGGGCGGTCAGCGCTTCCCACGCAACATGCACCTGGCGCTTTTCCGGAATATTCAAGGATGTGGTGGACTTGTCCAGCAAGTTGGCCGCCAGTTGGGTAAACCAGCGCTTGGCCATGACCAGTGATTGGCTGTGCGCAAGGTTAATGCAAGCCTGGTAGACGTCGTTCGTACCCCCAGCGCGAGCTGTTTGCCGCTGCTGCGTGTCGGCTTGGTTTGTTTCATCCATTGCATAAGTCTAGAGTAATCTGCACCATCTGTCAGCCCGATTTGTCAGACTGATCTGTCAGCCCGATGTCACGGATAACCAATTATTCTTAACGTAGCGAAAAAGTTGAAGGGTTTGGGACGCAGCGGCCGAGTCAATCTGAAACAAATGCAGCCACTGGTTGTCAACCAGTTGTTTGACCACCGCGTGCTTGGCAATGATGCGGTCAATCGCGGCCTGTGGCGCTTCAATAAAAACGCTTAAACGAAGCGGCGTGTGCTGCCAGGCATTGCCATTGTGCAGCGACTGCATCGGCAGGCCAATGCGCAAGTCGCCGCCATTGCCTTCAAACACCCCCAGCCTGCCACCGACCACGTTGTGCAGCACCTTGTTGCCGCTGCCGTAGCGGGCGTTATCAACCACGCTGGCGTAGTACTGCATGTTGATCCAGTTCGTGACCACCATCGGCGCGGTCATGATAAGGGTCAGCACACCCAGCTCAGGGTCCTGAAGGTGATCGTTATGGTCGTAGTCATGCAAGAAGGCGCGGCCTTCGAGATTCAGGTGCTGACTGCGCGTGCGCGGCGCAACGATGAACGCTGCGTTATTGGCCAAGCCCCATTCGGGCCGTACCTGCGCCCAGTCGTTGGCACGTGCCTTGATGGCTTTGTCGAGCTGATCGGCTTGGCCCGACAGGTGTGCCAAACCCAGTGTGGGCGCGCGCTCGGCCCGCGCGCGCTGGCCTGCCGCGCTTAAGTCGGCGTTGAGTTGCTGCAAATCTGCCCGGTGGCTGGCGGGCATCAAGTCGGTGTCGTACAACGTCAGCTCGTCAGTTGTGGTGTTGTGCATACCGCCTAAAACCCAGGTCGTGTCTGGAATCTGGATGTTTTTTGCCTGCAGCGCTCGGCGTACCGCCACATCATTGAGCAACGCCGCCAGCGCCCGCGCGTTGACCTCACCCGTTTGTCCACCACATGCACCGCAGTCAAGCCCAGCGGCGTGCGGGTTGTTGGCAGTCTGGCTGCCATGGCCTGCCAGCAGCACAATACGGGCGAAATTTTTGGTCAGCCCAATCGCACCCAAAATGCCAGCGGCCATGTCCGCGCGTGATTGCAGTTCTGCATGTTCATCTGCACCTGGTAGGTTTTGCAGCCGCGGCCGGGTGGCTTTGATTTCATCAAGAGAAAGCCCGGTTTGCTCTACCGTGGGGGGTGTGCTCAAGTTGGGCAGGGTATTTTTGAGCAGCTTGCCAGCGTACAGCATGCCGCAAGTCTCTACAAAACTAAAGCCGCTGCTGGCAGTGCTGCGAAAGCTTTGCCACGTACTGCGCCAGTCGAGGTTTTGCTTACGCCGCTTGGCCAGGGCTTGCCCCAGCGACAGCGAGTCACATTCGTCCGTCACGCACCGACCGGGCGCCAGCAAGCCTGGCAGCTGTGGCCGCGTCATGGCGGTGCCTGTGGGCGAATACGAGATAAACAAGCCAAAAAACCCCGCAAAACCGCGCGTTTGAACGCTGGCGCTGCTGGCTTCTAACGCGCGCCGGTAGACTTCAGAACGCACGTCAATACAAAAAATGGCTTGCACCGCCGGCGGTTGATCCGACTTCTGCATTTGCTTTTGCTTTTGCGATGTTGGCGCATTCATCAAGCCTTGACAAAGTAGCTGTTGGTAAGCAATTTCCAGCGCATCTTGCAGCAACCAATCGACACGATTTTCAGCGGTATCTAGAGCGTCATTATTATGATCAAAAGAGCCTTCAGCCCAAACGATTTCTGTGCAAGACGCTCTCCATTTCATAGCAGTTTGCGGGCAGCTCGGCTCTTGCAGCAGCAGCCATTCCCATGCCAGGCGAATCGCCAGCAGCTCAACGATCGCGTCGTCGTCAGTACGGCCCGGTACCGTGCCAAGACGCGCCTGCCAGCGCTCGTAAGCACACCATGAAGCCCAGCCGTTAATGCTCATTAACAGCGCGGTGTAGTAGTCAGTACATTGTTCGGTTTTCAAGCCCAACGCCTGAGTTGCCGCCACGATCAATGCACGAGGCTCCGGCGGCAAGCTGGCTGCTTTTTGGCTGAATCCGGTATAGCCCATCAGCAGCGATGTACTGTGGTCATGGGCCAGTTGCTGCACCCAGCTTGCGTACAGGCCGGTACGCTCTGGGTTCCAGGCGGCTTGGCTGACGTCAAAATAAGCCGCACAGTGCTGGCTGACCTGATGGGTGACAAAGTCAGCCCAGGGCATGGCGTGCGTCAGGTCGCGCTGGCTGTCGGCTAAGCTGGTGATCCGGGGGATGACCCGCCCATTCCCGTCGTTGGTCCGGTCGCTGGCTTTGCTTTGCAGCGTCAACCCGCTGATCAACTCGTCAATCTTGCAGTCAGCCTGTGCTTTGTCAATCGCCGCTTGCAGGTGTGCCTGCGTCAAGCGGCCCGCTTGCCACTCAGCTTTGTAAAAGGAGCGCGGCATCACCAGCGGCGTGCCGGACAGTTGTCCCAACTTCCTGGCGGCAACCGACATCGGTTTATCTACAAACCCCCAGTACGGATTAACGGCGATAAATTGGTCCAGCGGCCAGGTGGGCGCGATGCGTTGGCAAGCTTGGTTGACACCGGTTTCTAACTGCGAGAAATCAAAAGTCGCTGTCATGGGTTGTTCTTGGGTGCTGTTCATTTCATCGCTCCTGCGGGGTTGTTGATGGGCGCATCAAGCAGCTTGGCAGGCCAGATGCGAAAGGTCATGCGGGTGAACCATTCATCAAGATACAGCCCGGCGTAAAACCAGGGGTACAAACGCCTGGCAACCGCGCCGCGCGGCCGCGCTTTGATCAAACACTGCATCACGAAAAGCAGCACAAAGCAGGCCAATACCCAAAACAGGTTAAAACCAGCGGTGTTGCCTGCATTTGGCGTGTCTACCAGCAGGCCAAACACCTGGTGCAAACCAAAATAGACCAGCGCCACACCGAATGCGCCCAGCATCATGCCCAGCGGCCACCACCCGCCAAGCTTTAAAGCCTGCGCAGTAAGCAGCGGCGTCAACGCAAGTGAAAAAATGACTGCCAAAACCCATAAAGTGGTGAGCTCGGTGATTGCCAAGCCCCACACCGTGCCTGCCGCCGCCACCATGACCAGACCACTGGCAGCACCAATAAACAGCATGCTCAGGCTTGTGTTGGCGGCTGCTGCATGCATGGCTTTAAGCCGCGCTTGTTCAACCGCACCCCCTGCGGCTAAAAAAGCGTGCGCCTTGTAGAGCGAATGCGCAACCAGGTGCAGCAGCGCCAGGTCATAGGCCCCAAGCCCGCACTGCATCAACATAAAACCCATTTGCGCGCAGGTTGACCACGCCAGCATCACCTTGACGCTGATGCGGGTCATCATCACCAGCGCAGCCAGCACGGCAGTCAAGCTGCCGACCACCACCAGCAGCGTTTGCGCTCCACCGACATCCGCCACCAGGGGGCTGAGGCGAATCATTAAAAACCCACCCAAATTGACAACGCCCGCATGCAGCAAAGCGGACACGGGCGTCGGCGCCTCCATGACCTGAATCAACCAGCCATGCACGGGCAGTTGCGCGCACTTGAGCAGCGCGCTGATAACGATTAAAAACACCGCGGCTTTGAGTGCCAGCGGGTAGGCGGTCAGCGCTTGCGCTTTGGCAACGACTTGGTCTATCTCCAGGCTACCTACAGAAGTGGCAATCAGCGCCACACCTGCAAACAAACACATGTCACCCAGTCTGCTGGCTAAAAACTTTTTGTGCGCAGCAATCAGCGCTGCTGGGCGCTGGTCGAAAAACGTCAGTAATTGGTGCAACGCCAGGCTGCAAGCAACCCATGCAACCGCCAGCACGGCCAGGTTGTTGGTGACGACCACCACCGCCACGGCAGCAAGGGTTGCCATGAGCCAGCGGGCGTAACGCATTTGGCCTGCATCACCGGCCAAATAGCTTTGTGAATACCGGGTAATGACCCAGCCAATGAAGCAAACCAGCATTAAAACAATGCACCCTAGTGCGTCAGCGCGCAAGCTCAAGATGATCAAAGGCCCGGCAAACACCAACAAAACCACAGACGCCGCCGCGAGTACCAACGCCAGCGCCGCGCATGCTCGCACGGCACGCCAGCTAGCTAAAAACGCCGCGAATGCATAAAGCACCGGCACAGCCAGCAACAACGAGCCTTGCAGCGGCCTCAGTGTCTGTATGACGTCAATAGAAACTAGCAAAATACACCCCTTATTTGTTCAATAACGTGACTATGCCAAGATGCATTAATTCTGTAAAATACAAATTACACGACAAAACGTTCTTATAAATAGATCAATAAGGTCAGTAGGTTTTTATCATGTCACGGCTCAACTATCACCATTTACATTATTTTTGGGCCGTTGCCAAAGAAGGCAACCTGACCCGTGCTGCACTGCAATTGCATGTTTCGCAGTCAGCACTGTCTACCCAAATCAAACAGCTTGAAGACCAGCTTGGCCAAGCACTTTTCACGCGTGAGGGTCGAGTGCTGCAATTGACGGAAGCGGGACGCGTGGCGTTGACGTATGCCGACACCATTTTTGAAACCGGCAACGAGCTGACCGCGCTGCTGCGTGATGGCCAACGGCTGGCGCGGCAAGTGCTGCGCATCGGCGGCGTGGCGACGCTGTCGAGGAATTTTCAGGAAAACTTTGTCAAACCGCTGCTACAGCGCGCAGATGTTGAACTGGTGTTGCAATCAGGCGGACTAGATGAGCTGCTGACCCGATTGGCAGTACACCATCTTGACGTCGTGTTGAGCAACCGTAAGGTCCACGCGGACAGCCAGCACCCGTGGCGTTGCAGGCGTATCGCGCGTCAGCCTGTTAGCTTGGTAGGTAAACCACTCGGCAAGGGCAAAACGTTTCGCTTCCCCGATGAGTTGGCAGGCAAGCCAATGCTGCTCCCCGGACGAGACAGCGACATTCGTGCGGGGTTTGACGTGCTGTGCGAGCAACTCGGCCTTCGCTTGCAAGTGCTGGCCGAGGTAGACGACATGGCCATGCTGCGGCTGCTGGCGCGTGACTCTGGCAATGTGGCGTTGCTGCCGACGGTAGTGGTGCAAGACGAGTTAAAGAGCGGCAAGCTGCAAGAGTATTGCGTCGTGCCTCAGTTGTATGAAAACTTTTACGCCATCACGGTGCAGCGGCACTTTGAGCCACCGCTGCTCAAAACACTGCTCAGAAGGTCTGAGGCTGAGGTGCTGGGAGCAGCTTAAAGGCCAAGTGACTTCCAGCCCGCATGCCCCAGCTTTTCAAGCGTGGCAATATTTGCGTCAAAAATCGCATCGGCCTGCGGAAATGCCTCCACTGCCCGCTCCACACTGTCCTCACGCAGCAAATGCAATATGGCAAACGGCGCCCGGTTGGTGTAGTTGCTGATGTCGTCCGGCTCAGTGCCGCCAAACTGAAACTGGGGGTGAAAGCTGGCCAGCTGGATTACACCTTCCAGTCCATGCTCATCGACCACACCCTCTGCCACTTCGAGGAAATCATTGAAGTCAAGAAAGTCTTCAAACAGCGTGGGGTGGATCAGCAGCGTGGTGTCAATCTCGCTTGCTGGCGTAGCGACCAGCAAGTCAAGTTCACTGTCCAGCTCTTCCAGCAGGTCATCGGCATGTCGCGCTTTGCTGATGACCAGGCGCACCTGGTTTTTAACGTAGACGGCTTTGGCGAACGGGCACAGGTTCAGGCCGATCACGGCGGTCTCCAGCCAGCGCTTCGTTTTGGTCAGAATGTCTTTTTCTTCCATTGAGCGCCAAACTATTTCAAGGCTTTGTAGCGCATGCGCTTGGGTTTTGCGCCCTCTTCTCCGAGGCGTTTCTTCTTGTCAGCTTCGTACTCTTGGTAGTTGCCGTCAAAGAACGTCCACTGGCTGTCGCCCTCGGCCGCCAAAATGTGCGTGGCAATCCGGTCCAAAAACCAGCGGTCGTGGCTGATGACCATCACCGAGCCTGCAAACTCCAGCAGTGCGTCTTCCAGCGCGCGAAGGGTTTCAACGTCCAGGTCGTTTGATGGCTCGTCGAGCATCAACACGTTGCCGCCAGCAATCAGCGTTTTGGCCAAGTGCAAGCGTCCGCGCTCGCCCCCTGACAGCGTGCCGACGCGCTTTTGCTGGTCGCCTCCGTTAAAGTTAAAGCGGCCTGCATAAGCGCGGCTCGGCATTTGAAATTTGCCAACGTTCAAAATATCCAGTCCGCCCGAAATGTCTTCCCACACGGTTTTTTCGTTCGCCAAGTCGTCACGATTCTGGTCAACAAACGCCATGCGTACCGTCGAGCCTTTGACGACCTCGCCGCTATCGGGTTGCTCTTTGCCTGCTATCAATTTAAACAGCGTTGACTTGCCAGCGCCGTTCGGGCCGATGATGCCGACGATCGCGCCTGCTGGCACAGTAAAGCTCAAGTCGTCAATCAGTACGCGGTCGCCAAACGATTTGGTCACGTTTTTAAACTCTATGACCTGTGCGCCCAAGCGCTCGGCCACGGGGATAAAAATCTCATTAGTCTCTACGCGCTTTTGGTATTCAAAATCGCTGAGTTCTTCAAACCGTGCCAAGCGTGATTTACTTTTGGCCTGGCGCGCTTTCGGGTTTTGGCGTGACCATTCGAGTTCTTTTTTCAGTGCCTTGGCGCGTGCTTCTTCACCTTTTTGCTCGGTCGCCAGACGCTCGCCTTTTTGCTCCAGCCAGGTGCTGTAGTTGCCTTTCCACGGGATGCCGTGGCCCCGGTCCAGCTCCAAAATCCACTCTGCAGCATTGTCCAAAAAGTAGCGATCGTGGGTAATGGCCACCACGGTGCCTGAATAGCGCTGCAAAAACTGCTCCAGCCAATCGACCGATTCAGCATCCAGGTGGTTGGTCGGCTCGTCTAGCAGAAGCATGTCGGGCTTGCTGAGCAGCAGACGGCAAAGCGCTACGCGGCGTTTCTCGCCCCCTGAGAGCACGCCAATTTTGGCGTCCCATGGCGGCAGGCGCAGTGCATCGGCAGCTATTTCCAGTTGGTGCTCAGAGTCGGTGCCTGACGTCGCAATGATGGCCTCTAACCTTGCCTGTTCGGCGGCCAGCGCGTCAAAGTCGGCATCGGGCTCCCCATAAGCGGTGTACACGGCTTCTAACAAGCCTTTGGCGGCAAACACTGCGCCCATGCCGTCTTCTACGCTTTCGCGCACAGTGTGCGCGTCGTTGAGTTTTGGTTCTTGCGGCAGGTAGCCGATGTTTAAGCCCGGCATCGGGGTGGCTTCGCCTTCAATTTCTTTGTCAAGCCCCGCCATGATTTTCAGCAAGGTGGACTTGCCCGAGCCGTTAACGCCCAGCATGCCAATCTTGGCCCCCGGGAAAAAGCTGAGCGACACGTCTTTCAGGATGTGGCGTTTGGGCGGCACGATTTTGCCGACCTTGTTCATGGTAAATACGTACTGAGCCATTTTGCAATCGTGTTTAGAGGTAAAAAATACGGGCGCGGAACGGCTGAGTTTCAGTGTCCGGCGCTCTTGGTAACTGACTATTATCGTTCCGTGAGACAATTAAAGGGTTGTGGGTTCCAGTTACTCGCAACATTTGGGCACTTTTCGGGTTTGTCATTCCAGCCATCCCGCACAAGTTATCTGGCCCTACTTTTTGACCCCATCTGCCTATCACTGGCGGGTTGCTCTTGAACCAGGGTACCCAACAGGCCGATCAAAAAAGCGAAAGCGTCCGCGTGGCGCACCACTTACTACAATGACTTTTGAAGAATTGAACCTGGCCCCGGCCATCCTGAAAGCCGTGCTTGAGCAGGGCTACGACACCCCCACGCCCATCCAGGCGCAAGCTATTCCCGCAGTTCTAGCCGGGGGCGATTTGTTAGGTGGCGCGCAAACCGGCACGGGTAAAACTGCAGCTTTTGTGCTGCCCATGCTTCAGCGCTTGTCTAACGAGCCACGGCTGACCAACCGCCGCGGCGTGAACGCGGTGCGCTGCTTGATCATGACGCCCACGCGCGAGCTGGCTGCCCAGGTTGAAGAAAGCGTGCGGCTTTACGGCAAATACCTTGAGCTGACGTCGATGGTGATGTTCGGTGGTGTGGGCATGGGCGCGCAAATTGAAAAATTACGCCGTGGTGTCGACATCTTGGTGGCTACCCCAGGCCGCCTGCTGGACCATGCAGGCCAGGGCACACTGGACCTGGGGCAAGTACAAATGCTAATACTGGACGAAGCCGACCGCATGCTGGATATGGGTTTTATCCACGACATTAAAAAAGTGCTGGCCCTGGTGCCCAAACAAAAACAGACGCTGCTGTTCAGCGCTACCTTCAGCGACGAGATTCGCGACCTGGCCAACGGCCTGCTTCGCGACCCACTGCACATCCAGGTCACGCCGCGCAACACCACCGTGCAGCGCATCACGCAAACCATTCACCCGGTGGGCCGTGGCAAAAAGAAGGCGTTGCTGACGCACATCATTAACGAGCACAACTGGAGCCAGGTGCTGGTGTTTACGCGCACCAAGTTTGGTGCCAACAATGTGGCCGAACACCTGACCAAGAACGGGATTGAAGCCCTGGCGCTGCACGGTAACAAGAGCCAGACCGCCCGTACCCAGGCGCTACAAGGCTTTAAAGACGGCACCATACGTGCGCTGGTTGCTACTGATATTGCAGCACGCGGTATTGACATTGACGAGCTGCCGCACGTGGTGAACTACGAGATTCCGAACGTCAGCGAAGATTACGTGCACCGCATCGGCCGTACTGGCCGCGCGGGCAATACCGGCGAAGCGGTTAGCCTGGTATGCCTGGATGAAGAGGGCTTCATGCAAGACATTGAACGCTTTACCAAGCAAAACATTGAAGTCGTCAAAGTGCCTGGCTTTGAAGCTGACCCAGACGAGCGCGCCGAGCCATTGGCGATGGGCCGACAAACGATTTGGGGCGGACTCGGCAAACCGCCTAGCCGCGACGTGATGCAGGCTGCGGCCAAGGCGGCGCGCAGCGAAATGATGACGCGGATTCGCGAAACGCGCGCTGGCCAGCCTGCTCGGGGTAATTCAGGCAGCGGGGGCGGCCGTGGTGATGGATCAGCTGGCAGAGCTGGCGCTGGCCGGGGCCGGGCCCCGCAAGGCGGTATGAACAGTGGCGGTAACTTCGGTAACGCCGGTAGTAGCGCAGGAAATGGAACTGGTGGGGGCGCTGGTGGGGGTAGTGGTGGCGGTAACTTTGGCCGCGGCCCACGAACGCCCAACCCGGGCCAACCCCGAAAAAGCTCTGACTACAGTAATGGCGGTGGACAACCACGCGGCGAGCAGCGTCGCCCCCAAGCGCCACGGCCACCACGCGACAGTCAACCACGCATGCCAAGAGACGAAGTTCAGCGCCAAGACCCTCGTGGGCCTCGTGTGGACATCGGCGAGCAGCGCAATGACTTTGACGAACGCCAACCCACCAGCCATGTCTCCGCTGGCTTCCCCTCGTCAGGCTTGCCCACCCGCGGCAGCGGCGGCGGCCGCGGTGGTAATCGCAGCGGCGGGGGCGGCGGCTTTGGCGGGGGCGGCACACGCACAGGTGGCGGCGGGGGCGGCGGTGGCGGCCGAGGAAATTCTGGTGGTGGGTTCAGACGCTAAGCGCTTGACAGCTTAGGCACCAGACCTACCCCCATACCATGACGACCTGTTTGTCAGTACAAAAAGCAGCCACCGGCTGCTTTTTGTTTTTATATTGCCTTTTTTGCCCTTAGCCCTTTATATCTCTGCGTAAGTCGCTATTTAATAGATAGCAATTCGAAGCTATCAACGGGTAATTCATTTAGGTTCATCATGCTTTCTACACACCCTCATGCAGCAACCGAGCCGCGTGTTGCGCTGGTAACCGGCGCAACAGGGCTGGTGGGCCAAGCCATCCTGGCACTTTTGCTGGCCGATGCCCGTTATGTTGCCGTTCACGTGGTGGGGCGTCGCGCGCCAGCTGTTCAGCATCCCAAGCTGAAGGTTCACATCACGTCCTCGCTTAGCAACTGGACGTGTCCCCCAGTCGATGACGTGTATGTCGCTCTCGGCACAACACTCAAAATTGCGGGGAGCAAGGCTGCTTTCAAGGCGATTGACTTTGAGGCGGTGGTGTCTGTTGCCAGCGCCGCTAAAGCAGCAGGTGCAAGCCGTCTGGCTGTGGTCAGCGCGATGGCAGCCAGCGCGCAGTCAGGCGTTTTTTACAACCAGGTGAAGGGCGAAATGGAAGCGGCTGTCGGGCAGCTGGGCTTTGACACCCTGGTGATTGCCAGGCCGTCTTTGTTGGCGGGCGACCGAGGTGCACTGCATCAGCCCCACCGCCTGGCCGAAAACCTGTCGCTGTTGGCCGTTCAATGGCTAAGGCCCTTGCTGCCCGCCAACTACCGCGCTATCGACGCCAGCAGCGTCGCTCGGGCCATGGTGAGCACGCTACAAACAGCCAGCAGTGGTACGCATGTGCTGCTGTCGGGTGACATGCAACCCTGCTGATCAGGCGAAGTTAATGCAAAGTTAATGCAAAATCTGGAGCATATCCCCGTGAGCCACCTGAACTTGCAACCAGCTGCATCACTGGGCAATCCTGCCCTCCTAACCCAATCTAACCCAATGACCCAACCGCAAGACACCTTGACGCAATGGCTAGCCCAAAGCACCGCTGTCAGCGCCCGCATGATCGAGGGCGGTGGCAAGGCTGGTGTGGCCCGACCTGAAGACTTTGCAGGCAAAACCGGGCTGGAACAGATGCAGGCGATGCTCAGCGGCGCGATGCCCTACCCGCACATCGCGGAAACACTCGACTTTGCACTGGTCGAGATAGAACTCGGCAAAGCGATTTTCCAGGGTACCCCGCAACTGAAACACTACAACCCGTTGGGTTCAGTGCATGGCGGTTGGTACGCCACATTGCTTGACTCAGCGGTTGGCTGCGCCGTGCACACCATGATGCCTGTGGGCAAGGCCTACACCACCGCAGAGCTGAGCATCAATATTGTCAGGGCCGCCTCACACGAAAGCGGGCCGCTGCGGGCAATTGGCACCGTGCTGCATTGCGGCAAACAACTGGCCACAGCTGAGGGCCGCATTGTCGGGCCAGACGGCAAGCTGTATGCGCATGCCACCACCACTTGCCTGGTGTTTGACATGGCCAGGTAGGCAGTAATACTCCACAAACTTCACCCGGAAACATCAACATGCGATTTCTCCACACCATGCTCCGCGTTGGCGACCTTCAACGCTCAATAGACTTTTACACCAACGTACTGGGCATGCAGTTGCTGCGCCGGTCTGAAAATGCCGCATACAAATATTCACTGGCTTTTGTGGGATTTGAGGGCAACCCGGCGCAAGCCGAAATTGAATTGACATACAACCACGGCACCGACAGCTATGACATGGGCACTGCCTACGGCCATATCGCTCTTGGTGTGCCCGATGTTTATGCGGCGGTTGAAAAAATCAAAGCGGCTGGTGGCAACGTGACGCGAGATGCCGGACCCGTCAAAGGCGGCACCACCGTGATTGCTTTTGTGACCGACCCGGACGGCTACAAGATTGAACTGATTCAACGGGCTTGAACGTGCCTAACATGGCGTCAGTGTGACGAGCCGCAGGATGTAGGGCAAAGAAAGCATGGTGGCCAGCTGATCAACCCATCCTGCGCCTGAAAACCAGCCGGTCGGGTTGTGATTCAGACGCCGCAAAGGCATAGCCATCGGTGTTGAAACCTTCGAGTTTTTTAACGCTGGCGGCTTTTTTTTCAATCGCGTAGCGTGCCATTAGCCCGCGAGCCCGCTTGGCGTAAAAACTGATAATTTTGTATCCCCCACCCGTTGGGCTGTTTTTAAAGTCCTCAAACACGCAATTCACGACGCGCGCTTTGAGTGTTTTTAAATCCACTGATTTGAAATACTCTTCACTGGCCAGGTTCACGATGACCGGCGATGTGTCAGCCGCCGCGCGTTCATTCAAATAACTGGCAATTTGCGAGCCCCAAAACTGGTACAAATTGCGACCCTTGTCTGTGCTGAGTGAGGTGCCCATCTCTAGCCGATAAGGCTGCATCAGGTCCAGCGGGCGCAGCACACCATACAAACCGCTCAAAATACAAACATGGTCTTGCGCCCAATCGAGCTGCGCCGCGCTCATGCGCTTGGCGTCAAGGCCTTCGTAAACATCGCCGTTGAAGGCCAGCACGCTTTGCTTTGAATTCTCAAGCGTGAACTTCTTAGACCACGCTTGGTAACGCGCGACGTTCAAACCCGACAACGTATCAGACAACTTCATCAAGCCGCCAATCTCTTGAGGCGACTTGGTTTTAAGAACCTTTATCAACGCTGCTGACTGGCGCACAAACAGCGGCTCGGTGAAGGTCCTGACCTGCGGGGGCGTGTCATAGTCCAGCGATTTGGCAGGAGAAAGTAAGAAAAGCATGCAAAAAATGACAAAAAAGGGCGATGGGTTTGATGAATGACTCGGCGACCGACGCGGTAGTTTTGTACGTTAGCGTACTTAAAAACCCTTGACGGGTTACCCCAACCTGCCTGAATCCAGCTCGGCAAGCAACAGGTTTAAAGCCGCTGCGTTTTGGGGGTCTTTGGCTTGATCCATCGCGTCCACCAGCACATCCCGAATGTCCACGGCGGTGACCAGTTCCATGTCCCAATCGGGAAACAGCCGCTCACGCACCTCCTCGGTAGCGCTCAGTGTCACCACATTTTCGTGTCTGGGATCAAGTTTTAGCTTGGCCATCAACTCCTGCACGCTGTGGCGCGGGCCCTCAAGCCACTGGAAAAATATGCCGTTACCGTATACCAGCAGGCCAGTGATGCCTGCCGCAGGGTTTAACCGCCTGGCAGTTGCAATGATGTTATCGACCGCAGTTGTATCCACGCCAGCAGTTGCACGGCTGCAATAAACCATGTTGTAAAGCGGTGCAAATGCATGACCTGAACCAGGCTCGTCGCCGTGGGTTTGAAGAAGAGTGCTCATGGGTTTTATCTTTCAGGGGGAAATGCCGCACAGTTGAGTCAGCATAAAGCGACATGCCGAGGATAGCGCATGGGGCGTGTATGCATTGAGGTTTGGGTTGAAGTTTGGGTTTTGCTCAGTCAAATCAGGAAAGTTTTGGTGAATTTTGCGGGCTGCTGTGCGGCGTAAAAAATTACGCTACAGTAAATCAATTACGAATAGGTGAATCCAACATGACCGCCCTGCCACCACCTGCCCCCATTCAGCAACTGCACCATTACGCTTACCGGGCCAAAGACGCCGAGGAGACGCGGCATTTTTATGAAGATATTTTGGGGTTGCCGTTGTTTCACATCATTCAGAGCGACATCGTGCCCAGCACCGGTGAGTATTGCCCGTACACGCACTTCTTTTTTCGGCTGCAAGACGGCTCGTTCATCGCGTTTTTTGACCTGGGCGACGACGTCGCGGCGCTGCCGTCGCCCAACACGCCGCTGTGGGTCAACCATATTTCTTTTCGGGTTAACACCGTACCCGAGTTGGAAGCGATGAAAACCCGGCTCGAATCTGAGGGCATTGAGGTGCTGGGGGTGACCGATCACCACATCTTTAAAAGCATTTACTTTTTCGACCCCAACGGCGTGCGGCTGGAACTGACCGCCCAACTGGCCGACGCCGCCGAGATGCACCAAGCCAGCACCACCGTACACGATCGACTGGCAGCGTGGACGGTGCGCAAGCAAGCCTGGCGGGCTGAGCGGGCTGGGCAAGCAGCCAAACCCTAATGCTATATATTTTGTAGCAAGTAAGGTATATTTCACCTGAGCCAGAGCCCTAAAACATGGTTAAAAGTCCAAATGAAGCGGTTTGCTGCCAAGAAAGCAGTTATTTTACGCAGCCGGCTCCGCCCACTTACACCCACGCACCCCTTGCCAACGGGTACGAGTTTTCTCAAGGTGCAGGCTATACGCTACCGGTTTATCCGTTTACGCCGCCGCCAGAGCTGAAGGCTGACTCAATCAGGCGTCACCCCATTGTGATCGTGGGTGCCGGGTTGGCGGGCCTGAGCCTGGCCTGCGCATTGCAGCAATACGGCATACCCGCTGTCTTGCTGGACGAGGACAACACGGTTGGCGTAAAAGGCGCGTCGTCGCGGGGTATTTGCTATGCCCAGAAAACACTCGAGATTTTTAAGCGACTGGGTATTTACGAGCGTATTGCCGCACTGGGCGTGCAGTGGAGCGTGGGCCGCACCTTTGCTGGGCATGATGAGGTGTATTCGTTTGACTTGGCAGCTGCAAGTACCCACAGCGTCAGTAAGCAGCCGCCGTTTATCAACATCCAGCAGTTTTACGTGGAAGGCTTTTTGGTGGAGCAGCTGTATAAAACGGCAGCGCATGTCGAACTGCGCTGGAACAACCGCATCACCGCTTTTGAACAAAATGCTGACGTTGCCACTTTGAGCGTTGCCACCCCAGCAGGCGACTACAAAATTGAAGCCACCCACGTCATAGACTGCACAGGCGCACGCAGCCCGTTTCGGGTTTGGGTTGCGGCCAGTGTGACGGCCAAGAAGGGCGATGACCGCTGGTGCATTGCCGATGTGCGTTTTAAAAACCCGCCGCCGGTAGAGCGCCATACCTGGATAGAAGCGCCGTTTAACGAAGGCCGTGCCGTATGGCAGCACCTGATGGCTGACGGCGTGTGGCGCATTGACTACCAGATGCGGCCTGATGCAGACCTGCAAGAAGTCAGCAGTGAAGAAGTGGTGCGCACACGAATCAATGGTCAGCTTGGGCGCGAGGTGCCGCATGACGAATACGAAATCGTCTGGGTCGGCCCTTACGCCTACCGCAGTGAATGCCTGAACCAATTGCGCCACGGCCGGGTGTTTTTTGTTGGCGATGCAGCGCATGTGGTCAGCCCATTTGGCGCACGCGGCGGCAACTCTGGCGTGCAAGACGCCGACAACCTGGCCTGGAAGCTGGCCGCGGTCATGCAAAACCGAGCGCACCCCGCGCTGCTGCAAAGCTACCACGACGAACGTTTTGAGGCCGCGACCCAAAACGTACAGGTAACCAACAGAACAGCCCGCTTTTTGCGCCCAGCAGACGGCATGGAACGCGTTTTTCGCAGCGCCGCCATTAGCCTGGCCAAGCGCCATGCGTTTGCGCGGCAACTGGTCAACACCGGCCGCATGTCGGTGCCAAACGTGTACAGCGGCTCCAGCGCCTGCCTGCCGTCGGGTGGGCGGGCACAACAAAACGTGGCACTGCGCTGGGCCGACGGCACGCCTGGCGACGTGGCTGACCTGCTGGTGTGGGCCAATGGCCGCTTGCTGTTGCTGGTGTTTGGCCCGCTGACTGCAGCGCAAACCCAGCGCATCGCCAAACTCACGCGGCAAGGCATGCGGTGCGTACAGGTTTTGGCTAACCCTCTTCCAGGGCCTGCCAAAGAGCATGTGTTAGACCCTGAACGGCATCTGGCAATCAGCCTTGGCAGCCCATTTTGGGCACTGCTGCGGCCAGACAGCTACATCGCCGCGACAGGCCAGCAACTTGATGCCGAGCTGGACACCGCGCTGGCAACCGCTACCGGGAGCAATGCGTGAAAACCCAGCTGAACTTTGAAGATGCGGATCAGTTTTACGAAAGCCTGCTCGACGCGCACACCGGTTTAAGCCGCGACCAGTCAGAAGCGCTCAATGCACGACTGGTGCTGATTTTAGCCAACGAGGTAGGCAGCACCGAACGTCTGGCCGCTTGTTTGGCAGCGGCGGTCGCGGCCCAATAAGCCCTGCACTTGCAAGCGGCTTGAAAAAAGCGCATTCTTCAGTGACGTTTGTGTGCTGTCTATCCCGTCCGGCACGATCAGGAGTTTTACCATGCGCTCTTCTTTGTTCAAACTGTTCAAACTGGCTGTTGTTTTACCGCTGGCACTGGCGGTAATTCCTGGCGTGCGCGCCGCCACACCCATGGCATCCGCATCCAGCCAGCTAGACGCCAACAGCGCGCAAACCATCATGCAAGCCATGACCAAAGCCAACGCGGCAGTGGTTGGCGTCGCAGTCACTGCTGTTCAGGGCGCGCGATCGGCTCAAACGCTGGGCGCTCGCCGTAGCGGCTCAGGCGTGGTGATTGGCCCTGACGGCTTGATTTTGACCATCGGCTACCTGATGCTGGAGGCCCAACAAATCGAAATCATCACCCAAGAAGGCAAAACACTGCCTGCTGTGGCCGTAGGCTACGACCTGGCCACCGGCTTTGGACTTATCCGCCCGTTGCTGCCATTGCGCGGCGTAGCCCCGGTCACACTGGGCAGCCAACAAGACTTAACACCCGGCGAGCCGTTGATGGCCGCCACCGGTGCCAGCGACCGGGATGAAGGCGGCGTCAGCATGACCCAACTGGTCAGCCAGCGGGCGTTTTCGGGCACCTGGGAGTACCACCTCGACAGCGCCCTGTTTACCAGCCCACCCGTCAGCAGTGGGCGCGGCAACCACAGCGGCGCACCGCTGTTCAACCGAAAAGGCGAGCTGATGGGGATTGGCTCGCTGTTTGTGGTCGATGCACTTGGAGAAAACACGCGCAACCCCGGCAACATGTTTGTGCCCATTGACCTGCTCAAACCCATCCTGGCAGAGATGCAGCAACTCGGCACCAGCAAGCAAAGCAATCGTGCCTGGCTGGGCGTGACGTCTAGCGACCAGAACGGCCGCGTGCAAGTCGTACGCGTCAGCGAAGGGAGCCCGGCTGACGACGCAGGCCTCAAGCCCGGCTCAGTCGTGCAAGCGGTTGATGGGATAGAGGTCACGACGTTGGAGGCCTTTTATAAACGGCTCTGGGCACGTGACACGCCTGAGCAGCCTGTCAAACTCACCATCCGCGAAGGCGATGAGATCAAAACCATCGCCATCACACCGCAAAACCGCATGCTGAGCCTGAAAAAGCCTGCCGGGATTTGATCAGCGGTGTTTTAGATGTCTTACGGGCCATCAGCCCAATAAATACAAAGCCTGACAGCTATTAATTTCCTAGCATTGAGTATGCCGCCGTAGACTTGCAGCCGTCGAATAAAATCTGCCAATCACTTTTAAAAATGTATTTACATCGCGGCATCCCATGGATGCCGTTTCTATTTCACTATGACCACTGTTACTCAACCCACTGCTACACCCCTACCCGCGCCGCAGACCCCCGGCCTCGACAGCTTGGCAAAGTCGTTTGAGCCTGCGGCGATTGAAGCGCACTTTGCGCCGCTGTGGGAGCAAAGCGGCATGTACGAACCGACACTGGACTCTAGCAAGCCGTCGTTCAGCATTCAGCTGCCACCGCCGAATGTCACGGGCACGCTGCACATGGGCCATGCGTTCAACCAGACCATCATGGACAGCTTGACGCGTTACCACCGCATGCGCGGCCACAACACGCTGTGGGTACCGGGCACCGATCATGCGGGCATTGCCACGCAAATTGTGGTGGAGCGCAAACTAACTGCATCTGGCCAAACGCGCCACGACCTGGGGCGCAAGAACTTTGTGGCCAAAGTGTGGGAGTGGAAGGAAGAGTCCGGCGCGACGATTACCCAGCAGATGCGCCGCATGGGCGACTCAGTCGCGTGGAAACACGAGTACTTCACCATGGACCCCAAAATGTCTACGGTTGTCACATCGACATTCGTCAAGCTGTATGAACAGGGCCTGATTTACCGCGGCAAGCGGCTCGTTAATTGGGACCCGGTACTCAAGTCAGCGGTAAGCGATCTTGAAGTTGAAAGCGAAGAGCGCGACAGCTTCATGTGGCACATTGAATACCCGTTTTCTGACGGCCCGCAGAATGATGCAGACGGCAACCCACTGCGCGGCATGCACATTGCCACCACTCGGCCTGAGACGATGTTGGCCGACGGCGCACTCGCCGTGCACCCAGACGACCCGCGCTACCAGCACCTGATTGGCAAAATGGTGGATTTGCCGCTGTGCGACCGGGCCATCCCCGTGATTGCTGACAGCTATGTGGACCCAGCGTTTGGCAGCGGCTGCGTGAAAATCACCGGCGCGCATGACTTTAACGACTATCAGGTAGCGCAGCGGCACAACCTGCCGCTCATCACCATCTTCACACTCGACGCCAAGATCAATGAAAACGGCCCGGTGGCGTACCAGGGCATGGACAGGTATGTCTGCCGCAAGGCGGTGATCAAAGACCTTGAAGGCCTGGGATTTTTAGAAAAAGCCGAGCCGCATAAAAACATGGTGCCGGTATGCGCCCGCACCGGCGCTGTGGTGGAGCCGATGCTCACAGACCAGTGGTTTGTGGCTTTGAGCAAAGTGAGTGATATCGACCCGACGGGCAAATCCATCTCACAAAAAGCACGCGATGCCGTGGCCAACGGCGACGTGACGTTTGTGCCGGAGCAATGGGTCAACACCTACAACCAGTGGATGAACAACATCCAGGACTGGTGCATTTCACGCCAGTTGTGGTGGGGCCACCAGATTCCAGCTTGGTATGACGAAGACGGCAAGGTGTATGTGGCTGAGAACGAAGCGGCTGCGCAACTTCAAGCGCCCGGCAAAAAGCTCACGCGTGATGAAGACGTTTTGGACACGTGGTATTCATCAGCGCTTGTCCCCTTCTCATCCTTGGGTTGGCCTGAGAAAACAAAAGAACTTGACCTGTTTTTGCCATCAAGCGTACTAGTGACCGGCTACGACATCATCTTCTTCTGGGTCGCCCGGATGATCATGATGACGACGCACTTTACTGGCCAAGTGCCTTTCAAACACGTCTATATCCACGGCCTGGTAAAAGACGCTCAAGGCAAAAAGATGAGCAAGTCTGAGGGCAATGTGCTTGACCCGGTGGACTTGATTGACGGTATTGAGTTGGCGCCTTTGCTCGACAAACGCTCGCAAGGCCTGCGCAAACCTGAGACTGCACCGCAGGTGCGCAAGCTGACTGAAAAAGAATTCCCGGCGGGCATACCAGGCTACGGTGCGGATGCGCTGCGGTTTACCTTTGCGTCACTCGCCAGCTTGGGCCGCAGCATCAACTTTGACAGCAAGCGCTGCGAGGGCTACCGCAACTTTTGCAACAAGCTCTGGAACGCGACACGATTCACATTGATGAACTGTGAAGGCCAGGACTGCGGGCTGGCCGACCACACCAAAGAGAAGTGCCAGCCGGGTGGTGAGTTTCACAACTACATGAGCTTCTCGCAAGCCGACAGGTGGATTTCGTCCACGCTCCAGCGCGTTGAAGCCGATGTAGCCAAAGGCTTTGAGGACTACCGCCTGGACAACGTAGCCAGCAGCATTTACCAGTTCGTGTGGGACGAGTTCTGCGATTGGTATTTAGAAATTGCCAAAGTGCAAATCCAGACGGGCAACGACGCCCAAAAGCGAGCCACACGCCGCACGCTGATTCGAACGTTAGAGGCTATTTTGCGGCTGGCACATCCAGTCATACCGTTCATAACCGAGTCATTGTGGCAGCAAGTTGCAGTCGTAGCAGGCATTAAAAAAACCACTTACATCGGCCAGGCTGCCTACCCACAAAGCCAGCCAAACAAGATTGACGAAGCAGCCGAGGCCCAGGTAGCCAAGCTGAAAAAGCTGGTAGATGCCACCCGCGTACTGCGCGGCGAGATGAATGTGTCGCCAGCCACGCGCTTGCCATTGTTTGTGGTGGGCGACACCCAATTCATGACGCAATCGAGCGCTGTCATCAAGGCATTGGCCAAATTAAGCGAAGTCAAGGTGTTTGACGACGAAGCTGCATGGGCATCGGCCGCACAGGCTGCGCCGGTAGCAGTTGTCGGCGAGGCCAAAATTTGCCTGCACATGGAAGTCGACGTCGCCGCCGAGAAACTGCGACTAGGCAAAGAAATCGCGCGGCTTGAAAGTGAGCTGGTCAAGGTCAATGCCAAGTTGGCAAATGAGGCTTTTGTCAGCAAAGTGCCGCCAGCCGTTCTGGCGCAGGAGCACAAGCGACTGGCAGACTTTACCGCGACGCTGGAAAAGTTGGGTGAGCAACTTTTGCGTTTGAAATAGGGACTCCTGGGAGCGATTGGCGCTTGGCTTAGTGCAAACCAACGCTCCAGGGGCAAAAATACATGCTGAATGACAAATAGCAGCTGGTGCTAGCGAACAGTTACTTTCTCCTGAAGCGCACGGACAGGCTATTCCTCTAAATTCGGCGGACGATCCAGAATAATTACGCCTGCCAGACTCCAAACCCACCTTCGCGCAGGTCAATACCCAACTCAACCTCCAGACTACGGGCCTCGTCATAGGTCAGCGGGTTGTACAGTTCGTAAAGTTTTGGCAACAAGCGCTGGCCAAACTCCTGCACGTACCGGTTGGACTGAATACCCGCCATGTGTTTGTCAAACCGCACGTCTGGGTCCAGTCCTGTCATGCCAACGTAAACGCATGGTTTTCCTGACTGGTAACCTGGGTTCGATCGCATGAACCGGGCATTGCGCAGCACGTCGTTTGACAATTCAACCACATAGACGTGATAACGCTTTCGCTGAGTCATGCTTGATGGGCTTGGCGGTTCAAGTCATCAGCGAGCGTTGGGCGGGGGGCTCTGCGCCGGCAAGCAACCGCTTTGCCGGGTACTGCCGCATGAATTCCATGCTTTGCTGCGGTGTGGCCTGAAGCCAATTGTCATAACTGTCTGGTTGCAAGATCACCACCATCCGTTTTTCGTCCATTGGTTTGTGAAACTGACACATCAGGTCATTACCATCCGCGTTAACAGTCAGCATCGTGAAGCTATAAACGACGCCTTTGGGCGATTTCCATGATGACCAAAGCCCGGCAATGCCCAAGGGTTCACCGCTGGCGCATGAAATGCGGGTGGCAATGGCTTTTCCGCTGCGCCAATCGGGCTCGAAGAAGGCAGCCACCGGTATGACGCAGTGCTGAGCGTTCTTCCAGGCATCCCGAAAACTTGGCTTGGCGGCAACCGTTTCAGTACGCGCATTGTAGGTTTGACGACCAATGTTGCCGTCAGTGGCCCAATGAGGAATCAGGCCAAACAGCCCCAGCACCGCTTCGCGATCAGGCACCGCCTCATCACCCGCACCCGCCTCCTTGGGTCTGCGAATAAAAGTTGCCGGGTAGCCAGGCCAAACATCTTGTTTGCCCATATCAATCGGTGGATCAATGCCGAAGTGTTTGGCGTAGCGTTCACGCTCCTTGATGGCTTGGTAATGACTGCACATTGCCTGATCGTAGCTGCATCCTTGCCCAGCAAACTGGGTCAAACCTCATACACCAGTTAGAACGAACCGAAAAACTCGGCACGCAATATGCGCATTTACGCGCCGGTATTAAAGATTTTCAAAAACGAAAAAGCCCAACTGAAAACAGTTGGGCTTTTTATATATATGGTGGAGCTGGGGGGATTTGAACCCCCGTCCGCAAGCCTTCTTCGGGCAGATCTACATGTTTAGCGGTCTGATTTAAGTCTTGCCACCTGTACCGCGCAGTCGCACGCTTTACAGGACGCCAGCACCCTATTTTCTTGCTGCCAGTTAAGGTACCCAACCAGCAGCCAGCCGATAAAATTATCTTTACAGCCTGGACTTTCTAACTTGCGTTAAAAAACCCTTGCCCAGCCCATCGGCCTGCTGTTGTAAAGCTCACAGGCAATTAAGCTGCGAGTGCGAAACGTTCGTCGTTTGCAGTTAGTTTGTTTGAATCAGTTTTACGAGCACACTCAGCTCGACATGCACCACACCGCGTCCGAACCCACGTCGAAACCAATGCAGCCCCAAGCTTTGATTTTAAACTATTTGCAGTAACGCCAACAGCTGCGATGGTGTTGATATGGTTGCATCTGCGTTCCAGTCGGCCGTGTTAGCCATTTTGCCCAAATAACCATAAGCCGCTGCTACGGTTGGCATTCGGGCTGCGCGGCCCGCGATGATGTCACGCTCGTCGTCGCCGACATAAACACACTGTTCGGGTGCCATGCCGATTTGGCGGGCAGCCTCAAGTAAGGGCGCTGGGTGCGGTTTGGCATAAGGTGTGGTGTCGCCACCGACAATTGTTTGCGCCGTGGCAAACAAGGGCATGGCACGGGTTAGAGGGAGGGCGAATCTCTCAGATTTATTGGTTACCACTCCCCACTTGAGACCAGCCCGGTCAATCTGGGCAACCAACTCGGCAACGCCATCAAACGCGCAGGTGCGTTCAGCCATGCAGTTTTCGTAATTTACAAAAAATTCTTCTTTGAAAGCTTCAAAATCTGCATGCCCTGGGGCGATGCCGAACGCCACGCCGAGCATGCCTCGTGCGCCGGCTCCGGCCATCGGCCTGTAGTCAAGTAGAGGTAACGACGCTAAGCCACGATCCGTTCGCATTTTGTCTGCGGCTGCACCAAGATCCGGCGCACTGTCGATCAAGGTGCCGTCCAGATCAAACAAGACGGCTTGTATGTCCTTAAACACTTGCAGACCTGACCGAAGCCAGCATGTAGTTCACGCTGGTGTCAGAGTCAAGCCAGTAACGTTTGGTAAGCGGGTTGTATTGAAGTCCCTTGGTGTGCGTAAGATCAAGATTTGCGCTGCGCAGATAGCCTGCCAACTCGCTAGGCTTAATCAGCTTGGCATATTCATGCGTGCCACGGGGCAGCAAATTAAGCACATATTCTGCCCCAACAATTGCAAATAAAAAGGCCTTTGCGTTTCTGTTGATGGTCGAAAAAAACACACGCCCGCCAGGCTTGACCAAGGTAGCGCAGGCTTTCACAACAAGCGATGGATCGGGCACATGCTCCAGCATTTCCATGCAGGTCACTACGTCGAATTGGCCAGCTTGTTGTGCTGCCAACGCCTCGGCACTGATTTCCTGGTAACTGACACCTTCAGTCTGCGCCTCAAGAGCATGGAGTTGGGCTACTTTTAGCGCCTTGCTGGCAAGGTCTATACCCAACACGTTGGCACCCTTGCGAGCCATGGCGTCTGCCAGGATACCGCCGCCACAACCCACGTCAAGCACCCGCAAGCCTCGGAGCGAAACCATCTGGTCAATCCACTCCAGTCGCAATGGGTTGATTTGGTGAAGCGGGCGAAATTCGCTTTCCTTATCCCACCAACGATGGGCAAGGTCCGAGAATTTAGCCAGTTCGGCGGGGTCAAAGTTGTCTTGAATTTGCATCACTCGATTATCTATCGGGCATAAAAAAACCGCGCCTGAGCGCGGTTTTTTTAGAGCAATCTGTAAGGATTATTTGTTGGCGCGTGTGCCCACAACTTCGATTTCAACGCGGCGATTTTTCGCGCGGCCTTCAGCAGTCTTGTTGTCAGCAACTGGTTGCTTTTCGCCTTTACCTTCGGTGTAAACGCGGTTCTTCTCGATGCCTTTGGTGACCAAATATGCCTTGACGGCTTCTGAACGACGCACAGACAATTTTTGGTTGTAGCTGTCGCTACCGACGGAGTCAGTGTGGCCTACAGCAATGATCACTTCAAGGTTGATGTCTTTGATCTTGCCGATCAAATCATCCAACTTGGCTTTTCCTTCAGGCTTGATAACAGCCTTGTCGAAGTCAAAAAACGCGTCTGCAGCGTAAGTAACCTTGGTGGCGACAGTTGCTGGTGCAGGTGCAGGTACGGGCGCTGGTGCAGGCGCTGCTACAGCTGGCGGAATAACACGCGGAGCTACTGGCGCAGGGGCTGGCGCGGCTGCAGGCGCAGGAACGATGGCACCGTCGCAACCAGGCGCTGCGGTAGCAGGTGTCCAGAACGCATCACGCCAGCACAGTTCGTTGGTACCGTTTTTCCACTGCAGTTCGTTTGAACCGTTTTTCCAGTTGTCATTAGTTTGTGCACCAGCGGCGGTAACAAGCGCTGCGGAAGCAAACAACATTGCCACTTTGTTGAGTTTCTTCATGGTTCTCCTCTAGAGAAAAGCCGCAGACTGGCTGCGATTGATAAGTTATACGTTCTGGGTGACCATCACCAAGCGCGTTGCGTTTATTGTGCCACAGACGTTTGCGCGTACAAGCCTACAATCGCTTTCGTCTGACACAGGCAACAGAATCTTCAAAGTTTGTTGCTGCCTAGCCACAAACAACCGCCGCAACGCAGTCGTAAAATGCGTGCGCGACATCGCCTTCTGCGACACATATTCAACCAGGCCGCTCATGACCCAGTTTGCAAAAGAAACACTGCCCATCAGTCTTGAAGAAGAAATGCGGCGCAGCTACCTTGACTACGCGATGAGCGTTATCGTGGGTCGCGCACTGCCTGATGCGCGTGACGGTCTCAAACCAGTCCACAGACGCGTGCTTTTTGCTATGCACGAGCTGAGTAACGACTGGAACAAGCCTTATAAGAAGTCTGCCCGTATTGTTGGTGACGTGATTGGCAAGTATCACCCGCACGGTGATCAATCGGTATACGACACCATTGTGCGTATGGCCCAAGACTTTTCGATGCGTCACCTGCTGGTGGATGGCCAGGGCAACTTCGGTTCCGTAGATGGCGACAATGCAGCCGCAATGCGTTACACCGAGATTCGCCTGGCGAAAATTGCGCATGAATTGCTGGCTGATCTGGACAAGGAAACGGTTGACTTCGGGCCTAACTATGACGGCAGCGAGCAAGAGCCGCTGGTCATGCCAACTCGCTTGCCTAACTTGTTGGTCAATGGCTCAGGCGGTATTGCAGTGGGCATGGCAACCAATATCCCCCCGCACAACTTGAACGAAGTCGTTGATGCGTGCCTGCACTTACTCCACAACCCAGAGGCCTCAATCGATGACCTGATGGACATCATTCCGGCTCCAGACTTTCCAACAGCCGGCATTATTTACGGCATCAATGGGGTCAAAGACGGGTACCGCACGGGACGCGGCAAAGTTGTCATGCGTGCCAAGTGCCATTTTGAAGACATTGACAAAGGCCAACGTCAATCCATCATCGTTGATGAGTTGCCTTACCAGGTCAACAAAAAGACGCTACAAGAACGCATGGCTGAATTGGTCCATGAAAAGAAGATCGAAGGTATCAGCCACATTCAGGACGAGAGCGATAAATCAGGTATGCGCCTGGTCATTGAACTCAAGCGTGGCGAAGTACCCGAAGTTGTACTCAACAACCTCTACAAACAAACCCAGCTTCAAGATACTTTTGGTATCAATATGGTGGCCCTGATCAACGGCCAACCCAAGCTTTGCAATTTAAAAGACCTGATCGCCGTGTTCTTGTCACACCGGCGCGAAGTGGTCACGCGCCGCACTGTTTTCACACTCCGTAAGGCCCGAGAACGTGGCCATGTGCTGGAAGGTCTGGCAGTTGCGTTGGCCAACATTGATGAATTTATCGCCATTATTCGCAATGCGCCCACGCCACCCGTTGCAAAAGCGGAACTGATGGTCAGGCCGTGGGACAGCAAGCTGGTACGAGAGATGTTGACCCGAACCCGGGCTGATGGCGGTATCGTTAACGCAGACGATTACCGCCCCGATGGGCTTGAAAAGTTTTACGGCATGGGCCATGACGGTTTGTACCGCCTGTCAGAAACGCAGGCGCAAGAAATTCTGCAAATGCGATTGCAACGATTGACGGGCCTGGAGCAGGACAAAATTGTTGCTGAATACAAAGACGTGATGGCAGAAATTGATGACCTGCTGGACATTTTGTCGCGGCCAGAAAGGGTGTCGGTGATCATTGGCGAAGAGCTGGCCACCATTAAGCAAGAGTTTGGTCAAACGAATCTCGGCGCACGCCGCAGCCTGATTGAGCACAGCTCGTTTGATTTGAGTACGGAAGACCTGATCACGCCGACAGATATGGTTGTCACGCTGTCGCATACGGGGTATATCAAAAGCCAGCCGTTGTCAGAATACCGCGCACAAAAACGCGGTGGCCGGGGCAAGCAGGCAACAGCAACCAAAGAAGACGATTGGGTAGACCAGCTTTTTATTGCCAATACGCATGACTATATTTTGTGCTTTTCAAACCGTGGACGGCTGTATTGGCTGAAAGTGTGGGAAGTACCTGCAGGCTCACGTGGCTCGCGCGGCAGGCCAATCGTCAATATGTTTCCTTTGCAAGAAGGCGAGAAGATAAACGTCGTATTGGCACTGACGGGCGACAAGCGCGTGTTTCCGGCAGACCAGTACGTGTTTATGGCAACTTCAATGGGCACCGTTAAAAAGACCGCGCTCGACGAATTCAACAACCCACGCAAAGGCGGCATCATTGCCGTCAACCTTGACGACGGCGACTACCTTATCGGTGCTGCGCTCACCGACGGTAAACACGACGTCATGTTGTTCAGCGATGGCGGGAAAGCGGTTCGTTTTGACGAGGATGATGTCAGGCCACTGGGCCGCAATGCGCGTGGGGTACGCGGCATGGCGCTGGATGTGGGCCAGAGCGTGATCGCCATGTTGGTCGCTGAAGACGAACAGCAAAGCGTGTTGACCGCAACGCAACACGGCTTTGGCAAACGCACATCGATTACCGAATACACCCGCCACGGACGCGGCACGAAAGGCATGATTGCCATTCAGCAAAGTGAGCGCAATGGCAAAGTTGTTGCCGCAACTCTGGTGCGCAGCGACGATGAAATCATGCTGATTACTGACAAAGGCGTGTTGGTACGCACACGCGTGAGTGAGATCCGTGAAATGGGCCGGGCTACCCAAGGCGTCACACTGATCGGCCTGGACGAAGGCTCCCAATTAAGTGGTTTGCAGCGCATTGTTGAAAACGATGCGGCATTAACCGACAGCGCAGGCAATGCTGCCCTAAGCGGCGAGGCAAGCGATGATTTACCTGCCGGCGAAGTGTCAACAGACCCAACGCCGCCTAACCCGGATACCAAACCATGAAAAAACTACTCATAACCATCGCTTTCGCGAGTCTGGCGATTTCGTCGACCCTCCACGCACAAACCACGGACAGCAAACTGGAATGGGCCACAAAAGTTGTCACGCTTCAGCAAGGCCCCGAGCTTGATCGGCTGATTGGCCAACTGGCCGAATCGTCTTCTCAGGACGTGGTTCAAAGCTGGGGCGTCAAGTTGCGCGCCAACGTGCCCGAAACGCAGTTGGAAAAAGCAGTCGAGAGCCTGAATCTGGAACTCAAAAAATACAACGATGACATATCGAAAATCATCAAAGCCAAAGTTGCAAAAGCCAGCGCTGACAGCCTGGTACCGGCTTACATGGAGCGGTTTTCGTTGGAAGAACTCAAGCAGTTGGTCGCCTTCTTTGAGTCGCCTGCGGTTAAAAAGTATCAGGCTACAGCACCCGCTCTAGGCAATGTTTTTGTCAACCAGCTGGTCATGGAAACCCGTAATGACGTGACCACACGCGCCGTTCAATTTAACGAGGCAGCCACCAAAATCGTCGGTACCACGCCTAAAGCGCCCGCCGATATTGCGCCTGAAAAAAGCAAACCCGCCGCTAAAAAATGAGTTTGGACCTTGCTCAGCTGCGTGGCCAGATTGACGCCATTGACCAGCAACTTTTAGTTTTATTGAACAGCCGCGCAAAAGTAGCCGAACAAGTAGGTGAGGTCAAAAGGCATGAAGGCACACCCTTTTTTAGGCCTGACCGGGTTGCCAAAGTCATTGAACAAATTCAGCATGCCAATCGGGGGCCGCTGAAAAACGAACACGTCGCATTTGTTTGGCGCGAAATCATGTCGGCATGCCTGGCACTTGAAACGCCAGTTCGTGTGGCTTATTTGGGGCCAGCAGGCACTTTCAGTGAACAAGCTGCCTTGCAGTTTTTTGGCAGCAGCATCGAACACATTTCCTGCCCCAGCATTGATGAGGTTTTTCGCGCTACGGCGTCAGGCACCGCGCATTACGGTGTGGTGCCAGTTGAAAACTCTACCGAAGGCGTGGTGTCGCGCTCGCTTGATCTTTTTCTGCAATCGCCTCTTCACATTGTGGGTGAAACCAGTTTGTTAGTACGCCACAACTTGCTTCGTTTGACAAACAGCATGGAAGGCATCGAGGCCGTCTACGCCCACCCCCAAGCCCTGGCCCAATGCCAAGCTTGGCTGACCACGCATTTGCCAAACGCGGTCAGGCACGCCGCCTCAAGCAACGCCGAAGGCGCACGAATCGCGTCTACCCAGCCCGCATGGGCAGGCATTGCCAGCGAGCGCGCTGCTGGCCAATACGGACTACACACCGCTGCTCACGGCATTCAGGATGATGCTTTCAACCGTACACGCTTTGCCGTCATTTGCTTGCCGCAAACGCTTCCTTCACCGCCAGCGCAAGACAAAAATTGCACCAGCTTGATCGTTTCGGTGTCAAACCGACCGGGCGCTGTTCACGACCTGCTGGTGCCGTTGAAGAAAAACGGGGTATCGATGACGCGTTTTGAGTCCCGTCCGGCGCGTTCAGGGCAGTGGGAATACTATTTTTATATCGACCTGCAAGGTCACCCCACTGAGCCTCATGTTGAGCAGGCTTTGCTCGAACTGAAACAGCTCTGCGCTTTTTACAAGGTGCTTGGCAGCTATCCTGTTAATGAATGACCGCTATCATAAAGATAGTGAGTCCCCCAACGGCACATGACCAATAAAAAGTCAGGTTTATTTGATGTTTGAACAATTGGGCCTAATCGGCTGCGGGTTGATGGGTGGCTCATTTGCGCTCGCGCTTAAACGCGCTGGCCTCGTCAAGCGAGTGGTGGGCTATAGCAAATCGCCATCCACAACCGAGCGAGCGCGCGCCATGGGTGTGATTGACGTTGAAGCGCCTTCTGCGCTGCTGGCAGTCTCAGGCGCAGACATTGTGTTGCTGGCAGTACCGGTATCGGCTACAGAAGCCAGTTTTAAGGCCATTCGGCACCTGATAACTGCCAACACGTTGGTGATGGATGTCGGTTCGACCAAGCGCGATGTGGTGGACGCTGCCCGACGCGTTTTGCGCGACGAGGTCGGCTGCTTTGTACCAGCACACCCCATCACGGGCAAAGAACTGTCGGGTGTCGAACATGCCGATGCCAATTTGTACACGGGCAAGCAAGTCATCCTGACGCCCATTGAGCGCACCTACACCGCACAATTGAACAAAGCCATTAGCTTGTGGACTGCCTTGGGCTGCCATGTTGTTCAAATGTCGCCCCAAGCCCATGATGCAGCCTACGCCGCCGTCAGTCATTTGCCGCACCTGATTGCTTTTGCCTTGATGAACAGTATTTCAGGGCAACCTCAAGGCGCCGACTATTTGTCCCTGGCAGGGCCGGGGTTTAGAGATTTTTCACGAATTGCGGCCAGCGATTCAAAAATGTGGCGCGACATCTTGCTGGCTAACCGGGAGGAGCTTTTGGCGCAGTCAAAAGTCTTTCAGCAGACTTTGCATTCGCTTGAAAAGCTGATTGCCGCCAGCGACGGTGACGCATTAGAGCGGCAGCTTGAAAAAGCCAGCGACACACGCGCCAGATGGCGTGTCAGTACACAAAAACCAAACAAATAGTACGTTGCCATGTTCGACATTGAGTATTTGGACATACCGCCGCTGAATCAGGCGGGTGGCAAGATTCGGCTACCAGGCTCAAAAAGTATTTCTAACCGCGTTTTGCTGCTGGCCGCTTTGAGTCAAGGCAGAACCACGATTCACGATGTGCTGGCATCTGACGACACAGGCGTCATGCTGAAAGCGCTGACGCAATTGGGCTGTGGTGTCGAGCAAACTGGCACCACAGTGACGATTGATGGCCTTAATGGTCGCCTGGCCCATACCGAGTTACAGCTTTTTATGGGCAATGCCGGCACGGCCATGCGGCCGCTGACTGCTGTACTGGCCATGCTGGGTGGCGACTTTGAATTGTCCGGTGTTGCACGCATGCACGAGCGCCCCATCGGCGATTTAGTCGATGCCCTGCGCCAACTGGGCTGCCAGATTGAATACTTGGGCAATGATGGCTTTCCGCCGCTTCGGCTGCGCTCCTACCGACCGGGTAGCCTCAAGCTGAAAGACCCGATTCGCATTCGCGGCGATGTGTCCAGCCAGTTTTTAACCGCCCTGCTGATGGCGCTGCCGCTGGTTGCTGACCAGGACATCGGCATAGAAGTCATCGGCGAGCTGATCTCTAAGCCGTACATAGAAATCACGCTGAACTTACTGGCGAAATTTGGCATACACATCAAGCGTGACGGCTGGCAACACTTCACCATCCCAAGGGGCAGCCAGTACCAGTCACCCGGCCATATTCACGTTGAAGGAGACGCCTCGTCTGCTAGCTATTTTATAGCGCTTGGTGCAATAGCTGCGGGGGCCAACGAGTCAAAACACATCGAAGTTAGCGGTGTTGGCGCCGATTCGATCCAGGGCGATATCCGGTTTATAGATGCTGCCCGGTCTATGGGTGCGCAAATTGACGGCACCGCCAACACGTTACGTATTTCGCGCGGCAAGCCCGGCATGGGCTGGCCCCTTCGCGCGATTGACCTGGACTGTAACCACATCCCGGATGCCGCCATGACGCTGGCTGTCATGGCACTTTACGCAGAGGGCACGACCACGCTGCGTAATATTGCGAGCTGGCGGGTCAAGGAAACCGACCGCCTTGCAGCCATGGCCTGCGAGCTTCGTAAATTGGGTGCCACGGTTGACGAAGGCAGTGATTTCATCAAAATCACGCCTCCCACCACGCTGGCCGACTGGAAAGACGCGTCTATCCACACCTATGACGACCACCGCATGGCAATGTGCTTTTCATTAGTAGCATTCAACCCGGCGCGCCGGTCGGTTCGTATTCTTGACCCGAAATGCGTTGCCAAAACTTATCCTGATTACTTTGAAGACCTGTTCGCCCTGGCTGAGGCAAACTTCAACGATATTCCGGTCATTTGTATTGATGGCCCCACCGCATCAGGTAAGGGCACACTTGCAGCCGAGGTGGCGCATCGGTTGGGGTACCACTATTTGGACTCAGGTGCCTTGTACCGCTTGACCGCTTTTGCTGCCAGTTGCGAAGGTATTTCGCTAAGTGATGCTGCGGGCCTTGCAAAAATCGCCCAGTCGCTGCCAGTTCGATTTTCAAGAGATCAGGTGTTTCTGAACGATGTAGACGTGTCGCACGCCATCCGCACTGAAAAAGCGGGTATGGCCGCCTCTGAAATATCGGTTCACCCTGAAGTTCGTACTGCTCTGCTGGCGCTTCAGCGCAGTTTTCGTACCTTGCCCGGTCTGGTGGCCGACGGCAGAGACATGGGCAGTGTGATTTTTCCTGATGCGTTGCTTAAAGTTTACCTGACGGCCAGCAGCGCACACCGTGCCGAACGCCGTCATAAGCAGTTGATTTCAAAGGGAAATCCAGCTACACTGGTAGACATTCAACAAGCGTTAGAGGCTCGCGATGTGCGTGACGGATCACGACAAACTGCGCCTTTAAAGCCTGCTGAAAAGGCCAAACTGCTAGACAACTCTTATTTGTCGATTGAAAAATCGGTGACCCAAGTGCTTGACTGGTGGCAAGGCACCCGCCCTTTTTGACTCCCGGCATTCACGTGCATGCACCCCGCGGTGTATCGGTCAAAAGGAACTTGAACTTAACCCGCAGCCTGAAAATTACCATTGATGGCAGCAACAACACGCCCCAAGCAGATTTAAAACTTTCAGCAATCATGCTGACTGAACCCTGCGTTGTGGACAAGGAAACTAATGTCTGAATCTATGTCTGAATCGTTTGCCGACCTATTTAACGAATCGCTCAAGCGCTCTGAAATGCGCACCGGTGAAGTCATCACCGCTGAAGTCGTTCGCATCGACCACAACCACGTCGTTGTCAACGCCGGACTGAAGTCCGAGGCCTATGTGCCGCTCGAAGAATTCAAAAACGACCAGGGCGAACTTGAAGTTCAAGTCGGCGACTTTGTGTCCGTTGCCATCGACTCGGTCGAAAACGGCTACGGCGACACCCTGCTGTCGCGCGACAAAGCCAAGCGCCTGGCCTCTTGGATGAGCCTGGAAAAAGCGCTGGAATCCGGCGAGTTTGTCACTGGCCAGACCAGCGGCAAAGTCAAAGGTGGCCTGACCGTTCTGGTCAACGGCATCCGCGCTTTCTTGCCTGGCTCGCTCATCGACACCCGCCCCATCAAGGACTTGTCTCCGTACGAGAACAAGACCATGGAATTCAAGGTCATCAAGCTGGATCGCAAGCGCAACAACGTCGTGCTGTCACGCCGCGCTGTGGTCGAAG
>JANPIK010000024.1:0-58965 GCA_031424935.1 Polaromonas sp. | reverse complement strand
CAAGATATCTGCGATCTGCATCGTTTGTGGTTGGCCCCCATCTACACCTGGGCCGGTCAATATCGTTCGGTCAATATCGGCAAAGCAGGGTTTCAGTTTGCGCATGCGCCTTTAATTCAGGGTTTGATGGCGGATCTGGAGCGCGGTGTCTTGTCTGACTGCACGCCATGCCGCCCGTCAAACGACGCTGGCACAGCAAGGTCGCTGGCGATGGTGCATGCTGAGCTGATATTGATTCATCCATTTCGGGACGGCAATGGCCGGGTTGCCCGTTTATTGGCTTTGCTGATGGGGCTGCAGGCTGGCTTGCCACCGCTAGATTTTTCGCCAATTGATGGTGTCAACAAAGACGCCTACATACTAGGCATACATGCCGCAATGGGCAGAAATTACGAGCCGTTGGTTCGAATGTTTGAACAGGTTATTTCGCAGACTTGGGCGCGGCACGCTGCTGCCAGTGCGCGGTGAAAGCGCGAGTGTCTGTAATGCCAATAGTCTTGATGGCTCGCTCAAACGGTTGGCGAATGCCTTCAATGCCAGACGACGTTCTTGCAGAGACAATCAGGCTTGCTTTAGCCGCAGTTTTGTCAAGCAGGAACGGGTTGGACTGTGAAAGTTTCATACCTGCTATTTTACCCGTTGAGCCATAAAAGACCAATAGAGAAAGACTCATGAATTCAGCCACCATCGTCCAGAAACTCTGGAACTACTGCAACGTGCTGCGCGACGATGGCATGAGCTATGGCGACTACGTGGAGCAGCTCACGTATCTGCTGTTCCTCAAAATGGCTGATGAGCGCAGCAAACCGCCATTTAACCTGGCCGGCGAATCACCCAGCCCCATTTTGAAAGGCTACGACTGGCCGTCGCTGCTGGCTAAAGACGGTGACGAGCTGTTTGACCACTACCGCCACACGCTTGAAAAGCTGGGGGCCGAGAAAGGCACGATTGGCCTGATTTTCGCCAAAGCTTTAAACAAGTTTCAAGACCCGGCCAAGCTGCGCCGCCTGGTGGTGGACTTGATTGACGGTGAAAACTGGTCAGCCATGGGTGCAGACGTGAAGGGCGATGCCTACGAGGGCCTGCTTGAGAAAAACGCACAAGACACCAAGAGCGGGGCGGGCCAGTACTTCACCCCGCGCCCACTCATCCAGGCCATGGTGGATTGCATCGCACCCAAGGCGGGTGAAACTGTGTGCGACCCAGCCTGCGGCACAGGCGGTTTTTTGTTTGCAGCGCACAACCATGTGGCCGAACACAACCCCAACCTGACGCGTGAGCAGAAAAAGCACCTGAAAGAAAAAGCTTTTGTGGGCTACGAGCTGGTGCAAAGCACCGCCCGCCTGGCCGCCATGAACATGATGCTGCATGGCATTGGCACCGACAAGTCAGTGCCGATTGTGGTGGCCGATGCGCTGGCAGCGGACCCTGGCGACCGCTTTGAGGTGGTGCTTGCCAACCCGCCGTTTGGCAAGAAAAGCAGCACCATGATTACCGGGGCTGAAGGCAAGGTAACGACCGAGAAAGATGTGATTGAGCGGGACGACTTTTGGGCCACCACGAGCAACAAGCAGCTTAACTTTGTGCAGCACATCAAAACGCTGCTTAAGCAGCATGGCCGTGCGGCGGTGGTGCTGCCCGACAACGTTTTGTTTGAGGGCGGCGCAGGTGAAACCATTCGCAAAAAGCTGCTGCATGAGTGCGATGTGCACACAATTCTGCGTTTGCCCACGGGGCTGTTTTATGCGCAGGGCGTCAAGGCCAATGTGGTGTTCTTCGAGCGCAAGCCCGCCAGTGAAGCGCCGTGGACCAAAAAGTTGTGGATTTACGACCTGCGGACCAACCAGCATTTCACGCTCAAGACCAACCCGCTGAGGCGCGAGCACCTGGACGAGTTCGTCAAGCTCTACAACCCGGCCAATCGGCATGACCGCAAGGCGACGTGGAGCGCGGAGCCTTCGACAGGCTCAGGCCGAACGGGGGATGGCTCAGGCCGAACGGGGGATGGCTCAGACCGAAAGAGGGATGGCTCAGGCCGAAAGAGGGATGGCTCAGACCGAACGGGGGACGGATGTGGCACTGAAGGCCGCTGGCGCGCCTACGACTACGCCGACCTGATGGCGCGGGACAAAGCCAGCCTGGACATTTTTTGGCTGAAAGACGACAGCCTGGCCGACAGCGACAACCTGCCGCCGCCCGACGTGATTGCACAAGAAATTGTGGACGACCTGGAAGCTGCGCTGGAGCAGTTTCGTTTGATTGCGGGTGACTTAACGGGCGACTTTATTGTTGATTCTGCGCTGTAGCCCCCTATTTAATTAAGTATACAGCTATAAATTTCATATCAGATAACAGCTCTTGAACCTTTCGGTACCGGCTAGCGGTATTGCGGTTTGCGTTTGCTCAAAAAGGCGTCGATGCCTTCGCCACCATTGGCATGGTGCAGGTTGCGTACAAAGTGGTCGCGTTCTTGTGGTAACTGCTGGCTCAAACTGTTGGTGGACGCATCGTTGAGCAACTCTTTGATGCTGGCCAACGTGTTGGGCGCTCTGGCGTTGAGCTGCTCTGCCATTACCAGGGCTTCGCGCAGTGCGCTACCGCTGCTGCAAACGCGGTTCACCAACCCAAAATCATGCAGGCGCTGCGCACTGATGCGTTCCCCGGACATCAGGAGTTCATTGGCCAACTGGCGGGGCAGGGCGCGGCCAAGCGCCCAGCTGCCGCCGCCATCTGGCGACAAACCGACTGTGCTGTAAGACATGACAAACACGGCGTTGTCTGCAGCCACACAAAAGTCACAAGCCAGTGCCAGCGAGAACCCGGCGCCAGCGGCGGCGCCTTCAACCGCTGCAACGATGGGCTTGGGGTAGGTGCGGATGGAGTCAATCCAGCTGTGCAGGCCGTCAATGCTGTCGGCCTGTACCTGTTTAAGTTGCTGGCGATTGGCCAGCAGGCGCTGCAAATTGCCACCTGCGCAAAATGCGTTGCCTTCACCGGTGATGATGACACTGCGTATCTCAAGATTGGTTTCAGCAGCGTTCAGCGCCTCAACGCCAGCAGCGTAAATCTCGGGGCTCAGGGCGTTTTTAAATTCGGGGTTGCTGATGGTGAGAACCAGCGTTTGACCTTCGCTGATGCTTTTTAGGGAGGCAGTCATGCTAACTTTCTTCGTGCATCAAACTTAAACCTATAGCACCGCGCCTGCGCAGCCACGGCGAAGGGCGGTATCGCTGATCACCATACACGGTTTGCATGTTAAACAGCACCTCAAGAATATTGGTTGGCCCATAACGGTCGCCCATCGCCAAGGGGCCTAGCGGGTAGCCCAAGCCCAGGGTAACCGCAGTTTCCAGGTCTTTGGGGCTGCAAATGCCTTGTTGGCAAATGTCACTGGCAATGTTGACAATCGTGGCGACGACGCGTTGTGTCACAAAGCCGCCGCTGTCACGGATCACGCTGACCGCCTTGCCGTCGCGCGCAAACAGGGCATGGGCGGCGTCCCGCATGTCGGAGCGAGTTGCTGGGTTGGTAGCCAGCACCCGGCGCTTTGTGGCTGCGTCGTCAATCAGCATGTCTATACCCACTGTGCGGGCCGGGTCCAGCCGCTCGACCACGGCAACGGTGGTGATGTCAAAGCCAAGTGGCGCCACCAGCATCAGCGCCTGGGGTGAGGCAGACGCGCCAGTTTCAATGCTGGCACCCAGATTTTTAAGCAGCTGCAGCAATTCCGAGCGGCGTGACGCACGGGGCGATACCCAGATGGGAGGCATCACGGCGACTGCCGGCACGGGAGCGTCTGGCGCGACCTGCATCACACCGCCTTCGTATTTGTAAAAACCTTCGCCTGTTTTTCGGCCCAGCACACCGCCAGCCAAGCGCTGGGCAGTGATGACACTGGGGCGGTACCTGGCCTCGTCGTAGTATTGGCGATAGACCGATTCCATCACCGGGTGCGAGACGTCCAGTGCGGTCAGGTCCATCAGCTCAAAAGGCCCAAGCTTGAAGCCGACCTGGTCACGCAAAATGCGGTCAATCGTGGCAAAGTCAGCAATGCCTTCACTGACGATGCGCAGCGCCTCGGTGCCGTAGCCGCGACCCGCGTGGTTAACAATAAAGCCTGGTGTGTCTTGTGCCTGTACGGCGGTGTAGCCCATTTGTTTGGCATAACTTGACAGTTGTGCGCACACGGCTAGATCTGTTTTTAACCCTGCAATGACTTCGACGACTTTCATCAAAGGCACGGGATTAAAAAAGTGGTAGCCAGCAAACCGATGTGGATTTTTCAGTTTGGCGGCAATGGCTGTGACTGACAGCGACGACGTGTTGGTGGCTAACACAGCTTGTGATGAGACAACGCTTTCCAGCGCCGCAAACAGGGTTTGTTTGATGTCAAGACGCTCGACAATCGCCTCAACAACAAGGTCACAGTCTGCCAGATCGGTAAGCATATCGACCGTTACGACGCGGGCCTTGTGGCCATCAGCGCTGCCAGGGTCTAGTCTGTTTTTGCTTACAAGTTTGTCCCATTGAGCAAGCAGTTCAGCCCTGGCTTTATGGCTGGCATCTGGCTGACTGTCAAACAGTTTGACGGTGCTGCCTGCTTGTGCGGCGATCTGCGCGATGCCGCGCCCCATAGCGCCAGTGCCCACAATTCCGACGATTTGATATATTGGTTTCATGCCGTGAGATTATTACGTACGCGGACGGTAGGCGGGCTGTGCCAAAATCGCTACCTAAATGCCTACCTAGTACCTATAAGATTTGTGAAAAAAAGTTTGCTCGTTTTACCCGCTTTGTTGCTGCTGACACCTGTCAGCGGCATGGCGATGTCCCTTGGACGGCAAAGTGGAGCTACGTTGATTGGTCGACCGTTGGACACGACGGTTCAGGTTGTACTGGAGGCTCAAGACGACGCAGGCAGCCTGTGCCTTGACGCCGATGTTTTTTATGCCGACAACAAACTCGACAAATCTCGCGTTCGGATCACGCTCGAAAAGTCGTTGACGTCGCCGAACCAGGCAGTGGCGCGTATCCGTTCTTCGGTTGCGGTTGATGAGCCGGTCGTGACGCTTTATTTGCGAGCAGGTTGCCAGCTAAAAACCGAACGGCGTTACGTCCTGTTGGCCGAGCCGATGCCTGAAACGGCGCCCGACAGAAATTCACCCCTACCGATGCCGCCATTGGCCTTGGGAAGACCTGCAACCGTGCCTGTGCCTGAGGGCGCGTCAACGGAGCCAGTTAGCCGTTCGACTAATGCCAACAATGCCAAGTCGGAAAGGGCCGTTAGACGCAGCCGATCAGCCGCAGCCGCAGCGCCATCCAACCCTGATGCCACCACGCCTGCTGCTGGGGTCTCAAAGGCTAAATCGCGGCGCTTGACCGACAGTACTGAAGACAGCAGGACTGTCTTGCGCAACAAGGCGCGTTTGAAGCTAGAGCCTCTTGACCTGTCGATTGAGCGCGAACCGCAGCTGAAAGCATCGACAGAACTTCTGTCTGTTCCAGCAACTGACCCCCAATCGCGCGCGACGGCTATCGCATTGTGGCGAGCCCTGTCGGCGCAACCTGAAGACATTCTTCGGGATGCTGAAAAATCTCAAGCACAGGAAAACTCTTTACGCAACTTACAAGCTCAAAGCCAAAAAAGTATGGCGTCAATCAACGATCTGAACGGCAAGCTTCAAGAGGCCCGGTCAGAGCGTTACGCCAACGTGATTGTTTATACGTTGCTAGCTTTGCTCATCGCAGCGGTTGCGGGCCTGCTATTTTTGTTGCGGCCGTCACTCTTTGGTCGGCGCGGCGTCTCGGGTGACAGACCGTGGTGGCGAAAAGATGGAGTTTACGAAAACCAGCAAGCAGCCTGGTCCAACAGCTCGCCGTCAGATGACGCCGGACAAATGGGTATCAACAAGGGTCGGTCAACGCCTAAAGTCGCACTGGTAGATTCGGACGATGATTCTGATGCCGCGCTCAAGGACATCAAGCCAAACAGCGTCAAGTCAGTCGCCACGCCGGCTTTCGTTGACTCTGTACCTTTAGAAAAGTCTGACTTTGGGTCCAGCATGATGCTGCCATCCCGCGCAGTCAAGGCGGAAGAGTTGTTTGATGTCCAGCAGCAGGCTGACTTTTTTGTATCGATTGGCCAGCACGATCAAGCCATCGAAGTGCTGCGCAGTCACATTGCTGAAAATCAGGAAACCAGCGCATTAGTCTATTTGGACCTTTTTAACCTGTATCACCAGTCCAAAAAGCCCGCAGAATACGACAACTTGCGGGTGATGTTTAACCAGCGCTTCAACACGCAAATCCCAACTTTCGAGCTGTACACAGACAAATACTTGGGGCTTGAGTCCTACAACCTTGCGATGTCTCGAATCGTCGCATTGTGGCCGACGCCTAAAGTGCTGGAGATTATTGAAGAGTCACTTTTCAGGCAGCCTGACACCAAGGCAGAAGCTTTTAACCTAGAAGCCTACCGAGAGCTGTTGCTGCTGTACTCAGTGGCCAACGACATCATCGGCTCAGCGCCCAGCGCTGGCGCGCTGTCCAAAAAGTTCGACCTCCCAGACCGACCATTTGACAGTGTGCATCCATTGCCAGTGAAATTCTCGTCCACATCCATCCAGCCTTTGTCGGCCAGCATGGAAGTGACTCAACCCATAGAGCAAGTCGAGACGGTTGAGTCTTTGGCCGCGTTGGTGGTTCCGCCAGCATCGCTGCGTCTGGGCTTGGACATTGATCTGAGCAAACTGTCGACTCCTAGCCGGGCAGTGGATTTTGAGACCCCTGCAGATGCTCAGTTTTTTGCGCAGTTTGACTTGGCTGCGCCTGCGTTGATGCCAGATACCGAGCCTCCCTCGGTGGTGCAACCATCCGGCGCATCTGATTCAGACAACCTGATTGATTTTGAAACGTTTGAGGTGCCGCAACCTGCACCAGACAAGAACAAGGATCGAGGCGTGTAAAAGACGCTTGACCCGTCACCGTCGTACCTGCAGCGCACCTGGGTTGACGATATTGGTGGGTGTGCCTTTTATAAAGTTCAGCACGTTGTCAAACGCCGCGCTGAAATACATCTCGTAGCTGTCTTTCTCAACATAACCGATGTGCGGTGTGCAAATGCAGTTCTCAAGCCGTAGCAGCGCATGGCCCTGCAAAATCGGTTCTGACTCAAACACATCCACCGCTGCCATACCGGGTCTGCCCCGATTGAGTGCTGAGATCAGGGCTTCGGGTTCAATCAATTCAGCGCGTGAAGTGTTGACCAACAGTGCGGTTGGTTTCATGCTGGAAAGGTCATCCAGCGTCACACTGGCGCGGGTTGCGTCCACCAACCTGAGATGCAGGCTGAGGACATCGCTTTGTTCAAAAAGCTCTGCCTTGCTAGCAGCGGTTTGATGTCCGTCTTGCAGTGCTTGCCGCCGAGTTTCCTCTCGGCCCCAAACCAAAATTCGCATACCGAAGGCCTGGCCGTAACCTGCCAAAATTTTGCCGATCTTGCCGTAACTCCAGATACCTAACGTTTTTCCGTTCAGTACGGTACCCAACCCAAAATTAACAGGCATAGACGCCGATTTCAGCCCTGCCTGTTGCCATGCGCCATGTTTAAGATGGGCCACATAATGTGGAATACGGCGGGTTGCCGCCATGATCAGTGCCCAAGTCAGTTCGGCCGGTGCCACAGGTGAGCCTACGCCTTCGGCCACGACCACACCTCGTTCGGTACAAGCGCCGACATCAATGTGCGCGCCGATCCGGCCAGTTTGGGCGATCATCTTGAGCTTTGGCAGTTTCTCAATGAGCTGCCGATTCATGTGGGTTCGCTCACGGATCAGAACAATCACATCCGCATCTTTGAGTCTGACGGAAAGCTGGCCAATACCCTTGACCGTATTGGTGTAAACCTTCGCCGGATAAGCGTCAAGTTTGGTGGCGCAGGCCAGCTTTCGCACAGCATCTTGGTAGTCGTCGAGAATCACAATATTCATCCTAATATTGTGCCTGCAACTTTTTAAGATTTATATGCTGTCGGCAAGCAATCTTGGCCGCTCACTGCGTTTGGGCAAGCGCCTGGCGCACAGTACCGATTGCGTCTATCGACGGCCTTTTATGCTTGCCGGTAGCTGCGGGTCTGCCATTCGGTCGAGTTCCGCACACACGTCTGATAAACGCCCAGAGATGACCAGTCGACCAGAACAGGCGCGGCTTACGCCCGGCTCAAAGTGGCGCACAATTTTCAATCGATGCACCGGTACATCGGAATAGGCATTTGCAATCTGATCATTTGCGGCGGGCTTGGACTCGGGGTGCCAAAAAAGCGAAGGTGCCCGGCACCCCAATGAAGGACTGGCAGCGGTCTTGGCGCGAGTTGGAGCAGGTCGCCTTGGCATAAACAGCGCCACAAACGCTTGAACCGGAGCCAAGAGCACCGACAAGCCAGAGGCGCGGTCTGAAAGTGGTGAAAAACTAACGATAGCCATGGAGTACTCCTGAATTAAAAGAGACTTTCATCTCGATGTTTACAGGCAGGATTTGGGCACGGCAGGAAAGCCGCAAAACCGTTGCAACAGGGTGTTGGCTGACTGACATCAAACCAAACGCCCGCCACCTGTTGCGTGGTGAAGATTTACATCAGCAGGGTGTTTCTTATCAGCCCTACAGCCAGTCCTTCGATTTCAAAGGATGAGCCAGGCTCCACCACAATGGTTTGAAAGTCTGGATTTTCGGGCAGTAACTCAATCAAGTCTTGGGTGCGCCGAAAGCGTTTGACCGTGACTTCATCGCCAAGACGTGCCACCACAATCTGGCCGTTTTTGGCATCTTTAACCTGTTTGACGGCCAATAAATCACCGTCCATGATGCCTATATTGCGCATGCTCATGCCGCGAACCTTCAGCAGGTAATCAGGTTGCTTTTGAAACATGCTCGCCTCAATGGTGTAACTTTGCTCGATGTGTTCTTGCGCGAGTATGGGGCTGCCCGCCGCGACGCGTCCTATGAGCGGCAAGACAAGCTGGGCAAGGCTTTGCAGTGGAAGAGTAAACTGATGAGTACGCGACTCATTGACACTGCGCATGTCATTAGCGCGCAAGCGGATACCCCGAGACGTGCCGCTGATGAGTTCAATGACCCCCTTGCGGGCTAAAGCTTGAAGGTGCTCTTCGGCTGCATTGGCTGATTTAAAGCCCAATTCGTTAGCGATCTCAGCCCTTGTCGGTGGCGAGCCTGTGCTGGCAATGGCGCGCTGGATCAGCTCGAAAATCTGCTGCTGGCGCGAGGTCAGTTTGGGAGCAACAGGCGATATATTCAAAGCTTTGGCAGACGACACGCTGGGAAAATGATCAAAAGTGCTCATGGTTACCATTTCTTCACAAAAGACGTTGGATGGGTAGGTGACGGCGGCTGCAGACAGTAAGCTGTATCAATACCCAGTGATGTATTTTTAGTCAGCCTTTTGGCAATTGCAAGTTTTTTTTAAAGTACTTTTGAAATGCACCACAACAAAATCGTGATTTTGGGGACAGGCGGCACGATCGCTGGAACTGCCAGCAACGCTTCTAGCAACATTGAATACACCGCTGCCGAGGTCGGCGTTTCGCAGCTGGTCGTGACGATTCCTGGGCTGCAAAATGGCGTTGAGACCGAGCAAGTCGCACAAATTGACAGTAAAGACATGTCGTTTGAAGTCTGGACGGCGCTTGCCATGCGTGTGCACCACCATCTGGCGCGTCAAGATGTGCAGGGCGTCGTCATCACCCACGGCACTGACACGCTGGAGGAAACAGCCTTTTTTTTGCAGGCCGTTTTGAGCCCCGTCAAGCCCGTTGTACTGACTTGCGCTATGCGGCCTGCAAGCGCACTAGCGCCGGATGGGCCACAAAACATTCTCGATGCGGTGTGCGTGGCCAGACATGTTGGTGCGCAAGGCGTCATGGTGGTCTGTGCCGGAAACCTGCACAGCGCGCATGATGTCCAAAAGATACACACCTACCAGCTCAATGCATTTGGATCAGGTGACGCAGGTCCGATCGGCTTTATCGAGGAACAAAAGCTAAAAATAGTGAGAAATTGGCCTGTGGCCCCCGATAAATATAACGTTATAGCTACTGAAAAAATAGCAGTGCTAAACCAGGTCACAGCTTGGCCAAAAGTTGAAATCGTCATGAATTACGCAGGTGTTGACGGCGCGCTGGTTGACACGCTGGTGGCGCAAGGGGTGCAAGGCCTGGTTGTCGCGGGAACCGGCAACGGTACCGTGCACCAATCTCTACACGCGGCTTTACGCCATGCGCAGGCTAAGGGTGTGCAGATCGTGCGTTCAACCCGATGTACGCAAGGCCGGGTTTTGGCGCGCAGCGATGACAGTTTTCCTGCTTCAGACGGTCTAAGTCCGGTTAAAGCGCGAATTCGCTTGATGCTCGGTTTGATGGGTCTGGCGGCGTGAGTCTTTTTGCGGTCGTCAACTCCAGCGCTTGGGCTTACCCTGCGCTGGAAGTTGCGCATATTTGCGGCGTCGGCTTGCTTTTGGGTAATTTAGCAATTTTGGAGTTGCGCGTTTTTGGGCGTGGCGCGGCGCTGGATGTCAAAGCATTGGCGAGTTTGAGTTTGGGGATCGCGAGTTTTGGGTTTGGCCTGGCAGCAGTAAGCGGCTTGATGATGTTCACGACGCAAGCCACCGAGCTTTTGACAAATCGTATTTTTACCCTGAAGATGATCTTGCTGATGCTGGCAGGCTGCAATGCCGCCTGGTTTCACGGACGTGCATCGCTGGAAAAGCTTGATTTGACTGCCCGGCTGCAAATGCTGCTGTCAGGTTTTATTTGGCTGGCTGTCGTGACTTGTGGGCGTTGGATTGCATACGTCTAAACAAGTCTGTCACGTAGCGACATGCAGCGCTGAAAACTGCCTTGTCCTGGAACGTCAGCTTTCCAGCGCTTTGAGAGCCAATTGGGTAATGTCGGCAACCTGGCCCATGCCACTGATGGCGCGATAAATGGGTGCTGCACCCGGCTCGGATTTTGCCCAGTCAGAGTAATAGGCGACCAACGGGCGGGTCTGTGCGCTGTACACCTCCAGCCGTTTGCGCACCGTTTCTTCTTTGTCGTCATCACGTTGAATCAGCGCTTCGCCGGTCAAATCGTCCTTGCCTTCAACCTGGGGTGGGTTGTATTTGACATGGTAGGTTCTGCCTGATGCGGTGTGCGAGCGTCGGCCACTCATTCGCTCAATGATGGCGTCAAACGGAACATCGATTTCCAGCACATAGTCAAGCTTTACGCCAGCAGTTTTCATGGCATCGGCCTGCGGGATGGTGCGAGGAAAGCCATCGAACAAAAAGCCTTGAGCACAGTCAGGCTGGGCAAGGCGTTCCTTGACCAGGTTAATGATCAAGTCGTCGCTGACCAGCCCGCCCGTGTCCATCACCTTTTTCGCCTCAAGACCCAGCGGTGTTCCAGCTTTGACGGCAGCGCGCAGCATGTCTCCAGTTGAAATTTGAGGAATGCCGTATTTTTGGCATAAAAATGTGGCTTGGGTTCCTTTGCCTGCACCGGGTGCGCCCAACAAAATTAGTCTCATGGTTATCCTCGTCTTTTTATTTGTCCAAGCGCTTAAAAATCAGCTTTTTGAAAAAGCTACAGCCTGCGGTCGAGGATAGCACGCACCCCTTGACGCACCCTTACGCTGCAGCCTGCGGCTGCCCGCGCGTTTACGAAAAATGCTTACGGGCTGCGATCAGGTCCTCTGGCGTGTCTACACCGATGCCCGGTGGCCGTTCGGACATGTGTACGGCAATCCTGTGGCCGTGCCATATTGCCCTGAGTTGCTCCAGGCATTCAAGTTGTTCTACGGGTGCCGGGGTCATGGCGGGAAAAGCCTTTAAAAATCCAGCGCGGTAACCGTAAATGCCGATGTGCCGCATTGGTTTGACCAAATCACCCAGACTGGTTTCGGTCCACCAGTCTCCAGTTGGGTGCCCGCGCGCGGCTGGCAGCGGAGCACGGCTGAAATAAAGGGCGTTTTGCCGCGCATCCAGCACAACTTTAACGATGTTCGGGTTCAAATAATCGGCAAGATTGTTAATGGCGTGTGCAGCTGTGCTCATGGCGCAGTCTGGTCGGCTATCCAGTAATTGCGCGACATCGTCAATTAACTTCACGTCAATCAGCGGCTCATCGCCCTGCACATTGACCACCACAGCGTCGTCTGACAAGCCCAGCAGGCAGCAGGCTTCGGCCAGTCGGTCACTGCCGCTGGCGTGTGCACTGGCAGTCATCACAGACTGAATGCCAAACTTCGCACATTGGACTGCAACTTCCTGACTGTCGGTAGCAACCACCACGGTGGCTGCTTGGCTCAACTGGGCGCGTTGGGCAACCCGTACCACCATGGGAGCGCCTCCCAGGTCGGCCAGTGGTTTGTTCGGTAAGCGGCTAGATGCAAGCCGGGCAGGTATTAGCACCGTAAATCGCATGATGAACAGTCAAAGGCCCAGTTCTTCGTCAGTCAGCACTCTGGCTTCGGCTTCCAGCATCACAGGCATGCCATCCCGTACCGGGTACGCTAAACGGGCACTTCGCGAAACCAGCTCTTGCCTGGCGCGGTCGAATTCAAGCGGGCCTTTGGTGACTGGGCATACCAGCAGTTCAAGTAATTTGGTGTCCATGGGTCAGTCAATGGGTTAGTTTGGCGGTCGATGGTAGTTCAAAACGTTCTTTGAAGCAGGGGGCTTAACTTCGCATTGACCGCTGTAAAAAAAGCCGGCTCTGGCGAAAACACAAGCGGAACCGCGAGCAGGTTGACGCCCTCAAATGCTGGATTGTTGAACAGCTTGACGGCATCTTTTTCGGTACATAAGACAGTGGCTTGGGCTGCCACAGGCCATGCGTAACCTGAAAAATCAAAATGGTCTGGTAGGCTAATGGTGCGAATTTTTTGCAGGCCAATGGCACTGAGCATGTCAAAAAAGGCTTGCGGACTGGATATACCGGCCAAAGCTGTCAGTTCTTGTTCTTTCAGGCTGCTCAGCGCTACCTGCTGCCCTTTCGCATTTAATGCGTAGCTTGCAAGTTGCCTTGTTGACCTGTAGCCACCAAAGGCAGGCGCCCGACCCGTGTGCAGTACCAGTTCACCCTCTGACTGCCCAACAACATAGGGCTGACGCAAAGGCCCTGCAGGCAGCAGCCAGCCGTTGCCGATGCCGCGATCGTCAAATACGATGATGTCAATGTCTCTGCCCAATGCAAGGTGCTGCAGTCCGTCGTCACTGAGGATCACCTGTGTTTCGGGGTACTTTGCCAGCAAGGCTTGGGCGGCCTCAAATCGTTTGCTTGCTACGAAAACTGGAGCAATCAGTGACCGAAAGATAAGGGCCGGCTCATCACCAGAGTCTAAAATGCGGGTGCCTTCAAGGACTTCCACGCAAGCTTTGTTACGCCTGCCGTAGCCGCGCGCCACGACGCCGACTTTCAACCCTTGGCGTTGCAAATACTGTCCCAACGCGATCACGAGCGGCGTTTTACCTGCGCCTCCGGCCACCACGTTACCCACCACAATGACCGGCACCGCGCATCGATTGATTTTTAAAACGCCCGAGCGGTACAGCCATCGGTGAAAAGCTGACAAAAGCAGGTACGCCTGCGATAAAGGCCACAGCAGACAAGCTCCCCATCCGCGCTTTTGCCAGCTGTAGGGCAGCCAGTCGTTCACTGCCTAGCGAGTCCCTGTTTGGGCTGCGCTTTGTGTGGCAAAGGTAATTTGCGTGAAATTGTTACGGCGGGCTGCCTCCATCACCGTGATGACCGACTGGTGGCTGGCGCTTGCATCGGCGCTGATGATGATCACGCTGTCTTTGCCCGCTTTGGCGGCCAGCACCAAGGCCGCGCCCAGGCTTTCTATGCTGCGGCCTTCAACCAGAGCTTTATTGATCATGTACCGGCCGTCGCTGCTAACGGCCACGATCACTTCTTTGGGGTAATCGCGCTGCTGCTCTGCATCGGCTAAAGGTAGTTTTATTTGTAACTCTGTGAATTTGCTGTATGTCGTGGAAAGCATCAGAAAAATCAGCACAACCAGCAGCACATCAATAAAAGGGATGAGGTTAATTTCAGGCTCATCTCGTGAGGTCTTGCGAAAGTTCATGGCGTGGCGTCAGGTTTTACGCAGAGAATTGAGATGCCTCAAAAACCGTTCGGACGCTAGCTCCATTGTCAGCAGATACCCGTCCACACGGGCTCGGAAGTACCGCCAGAAGATAAGCGCTGGTATTGCCACGATCAACCCGAAAGCGGTGTTGTACAGGGCAATCGATATACCCTGCGCCAATTGCGCGGGGTTGCCTACGCCGCCGCCACTGGCTGCGCCAGAGCCTGATTGCGAACCAAAAATTTCGATCATGCCAATAACAGTACCCAGCAAACCAAGCAATGGCGCTGCCGATGCAATCGTTGCCAAGGCCGCCAAATACCGTTCGAGTTTATGTGCTGCCTGGCGGCCGGCCCCCTCTATCGTGGCGCGCAGATCATCGTCATTTATTTTTGGCTGTGAGTTCAAGGCTCTGAACCCGCTGGCCAAGACTTCACCGAGTAGGGAGTTTTGCTCAAGTTGCGTCACGACGTCGGGGGCGGGCACTGCTGATTTCGACACCGTGATGGCTTCATCGATCAACTTTGGAGGCGCGACTTTTTGCGTTCTGAGGCTACTGAACCGCTCAATGATGAGCGCCAACGCCAGCACTGAGCAGGCAATCAGGGGCCAGATCGGCCAGCCTGCGGCTTGTATGATGGAAAACAATTCGCGTCTCCGGACAGATAATTTGCTTGAATTATGTCCGATGCGGCAAACAAGTTTTTACGATTTCAATGTTTAGCCATTCACCAAAGTTATAGACAATTTTGCGAGCGCGTCCATCGGGGCGATACGCGAAGAGAAGTCGGCCGTAGGTGGTTATAGCGCGCTGAAATCCTGGACACTCATTCGTTATTTGAAATCAATGGTTTATAAAATAATTTTGTTTTTTGCACGCGAGGCCTACCTGCGGCGCGGGTCGCCATGATTGATGCCATGTCTGCTGCAGGTTCTCGGGAATCCAGGGTTCGAGTGTGGCCGGTCGGCTCGCTTTTAAAAGCCATAGCCGACAGTCTTGAGGCGCGTTTCAACCCTGTGGCTGTGCAAGGTGAGATTTCAGGTTTTTCACGTGCGTCTAGTGGCCATTGCTATTTCACTTTAAAAGACGGCGGCGGTGTCGACGGGGGCCAGATACGCTGCGCCATGTTTCGCCGTGCGTCAAATCTGCTTGACTTCACGCCTCGTGACGGTCAACGGGTCGAGGTGCGCGGCAAGCTGGGCGTCTACGAGGCCCGTGGGGAGTTGCAACTTGTGGTCGAATCCATGCGCCAAGCGGGGCAGGGCGCACTTTTCGAGGAGTTTTTAAGGCTCAAAGCTCAATTAGAGGCTCAAGGGCTGTTTGACAGTGCTCGCAAAAAGGCACTTGCGCTGATGCCCAAGGCCATCGGTATTGTCACGTCGCTGGGCGCAGCTGCGCTGCATGATGTTGTCACAGCATTGCAGCGGCGCACCCCCCATATTCCGGTCGTCATTTATCCGGCCAGCGTTCAGGGCGCAAATGCTGCGGCTGAGCTGCGCGGCGCACTGCTTCGAGCTTATCAACGCCGCGAGGTAGATGTCCTGCTGTTGGTGCGTGGCGGCGGCGCGATGGAGGATTTATGGGCCTATAACGATGAAAATTTGGCCCGTACGATCGTGTCTTCCCCTATGCCAGTGATCACTGGCATAGGGCACGAAACGGATTTTACGATCGCTGACTTTTGCGCCGACCTGCGCGCGCCTACACCGACGGCCGCAGCTGAGTTGTGCGCCCAGCCGCAAGAAGTTTGGCAAAATTTGGTTGACGGCATGGCGATACGTATGAGTAACGCTGCTGAGCGACAGTTGCAAAAAAACAGTCAGCGACTCGACAGCGCTGCATCGCTTTTGAGTCGGCCATCGCACTTTATAACGCGTCAGCAGGCGCGGCTCTCGCTGCATCGGCAAAATGTGCAGCATGCCCCACGCAGTGCACTGTCAAACGCTCATCGTCGGCTGGAGCGACTTGAAACCCGATACCGTCAATCAATCGAGCGCAGCACTGCGCCAAGTAGCGATAAATTAAGTAACCTTGGCATGCGTCTGAAATTGCTTAATCCTGCGTTGGTATTGCAAAGAGGTTACGCTTGGCTGGCAACGACTGAGGGTCTTGCCGTGACACGCATCACCCAGACCCACGCCGGACAGGCACTGCGCGCAACCCTTATGGATGGAGAGGTCGATCTGACTGTTTCGACAACGCGAATGATTTAGTTTTTACAATCGGGCGAATAATCAGTCATTTCTTATTGCTACTTGCACACGTTTTAAACACGCTCCTTCACTCGGCTCCACTTCCGTTTCCACTCTTGTTTTCTCCCACTCCCACCACCTTAAAAGGAAATCTCATGGAACACCAACTGCCCCCACTGCCCTACGCGATTGATGCGCTGGCGCCTAACTACAGCCAAGAGGCATTCGAATATCACCACGGCAAGCATCACAACGCCTATGTTGTGAACCTCAACAACCTGCAAAAAGGTACGGAGTTTGAGGCCATGACGCTGGAAGAAATTGTTAAAAAATCGAGCGGTGGTGTGTACAACAACGCTGCACAAATATGGAACCACACCTTTTTCTGGAGCTGCATGAAGCCAGCCGGTGGCGGCGAGCCTGCAGGTGCGCTGGCCGCAGCCATTACCGCGAAATTTGGGTCTTACGCGGCATTTAAGGAAGCATTCGTCAAGTCAGCCGTTGGCAATTTTGGGTCTGGTTGGACCTGGCTGGTAAAAAAGGCCGATGGGTCGGTAGATATCGTCAATACGGGCCCTGCCGGCACACCGCTGACGACCGCCGACAAGGCGCTGTTGACGGTTGATGTGTGGGAGCACGCCTATTACATCGACTACCGTAATGCACGTCCCAAGTTTCTAGAAACCTTTTTTGCCAGCCTGGTGAATTGGAATTTTGCCGAAGCCAACTTCGCCTGAGGTCCTTTTAACAGCCTAAAAAAGCCGACTGATGTCGGCTTTTTTAATATTGCCGCGACATTTGGCTACTCGGTCTTCTCGCCCTGTTTTTTGACATTATTTCTGGGCTTGAAACAACGGGCCCTGCAATTTGCTACCGGCTTTTAGGTTCTTTTTAGCAAACCAGTCTTTGTTCATTTCCAGCACAAATCGTACCGGTTGCAAAGAGCAATGCGCGTCAAGCGCCAATGGCTTCATATCTTCGATATTGATGATCGTGCCGTCATCCGCGACAAAGGCGGCGCTCAAGGGAATCAGCGTATTCTTCATCCAGAAGCACTGCTTCGCCGGCTGATCGAACACGAAAATCATGCCTTCATGCTGGGGCATGTCCTTGCGAAACATCAAGCCTATCTGACGCTGTTCGGGATTGGCTGCCACCTGGACGTCCATGCGGTGCATGCCGGCGGTTAGTGTGACGCGCTCTAGATTCGTTTGCGGCATATCTTGAGCCTTGACGGCCAGGGAAGTTATTAACACCGCACTGAAGAAAAAATATTGCAGGGAACGAATGAATTGCAGTGCCATAACTATCCTTTGACTTTGGTCAGATTTTAAGACTTGAACCGGTATGTTGCCCGCCATAAAAAAAGCCCGCACAGGGCGGGCTTTTTTTTGAGCAGATGCTAATTACTTGGCAGCTGGCTTGGTGTCAGATTTGGCTTCAGCTTTTTTTGCGGCTTTGGCTTCAGCTTTTGCTTTCTTGTCTGCAGCGGCTTTTTCTTTCTTGGCTGCAGCAGCTGCAGCTTTTTCTTCTTTCGTCATTTTGGCTGGCTTGGCATCAGCCTTCACGTCAGCTTTTGCAGCTGGAGCGGCAGCCGGGGCGGCAGCAGCAGCTGGAGCAGCCATTGCAGGCTTGGCGGCAGAAGCGCCAGCCATAGGCGCACCAGCGTGGGAAGCGGCGAAAGCGCCGACAGCGAACAGGCTAGAGATCAAAGCAGCGAGAATTTTGTTCATTTGGATTTACCTTAGGAATAACGTTGTTGGTAGAAAAGTACCCCGATATTCTCGGAGGCCTATCCGTAACGAGGCCACTTTGCAATCGGTTGACAGGCCGCCTCAACTTTTTTTTACAAAAACGTTTACAGCTAGAATTTGAGGTGATCCACCTAAAGCGCCCGTTAGGCCGTTTTACTTTCATACCTACCGCTACAGGAGACTCCCAAGACATGTACAAGCACATCCAAATCCCAGCCCAAGGTCAAAAAATCACCGTTAATGCCGATAACTCGCTGAATGTGCCTGACGAACCCGTCATTCCGTTCATTGAAGGTGACGGTACTGGCCAGGACATCACGCCAGTTATGCTGAAAGTAGTGGATGCCGCAGTGGCCAAGGCTTATGGCGGCAAGAAAAAAATCCACTGGATGGAAGTGTATGCGGGTGAAAAATCGACCAAAGTGTACGGCCCCGATGTGTGGCTTCCTGAAGAAACATTGCACGCTGTACGAGACTACGTGGTGTCGATCAAAGGACCACTGACGACCCCGGTTGGCGGCGGTATTCGCAGCTTGAACGTGGCCATGCGACAGGAATTGGATTTATATGTTTGCTTGCGGCCGATCCAATATTTTAAAGGTGTGCCATCGCCGGTGAAAGAGCCCGAAAAAACCCACATGGTGATTTTCAGAGAGAACTCTGAAGACATTTATGCAGGCATTGAATTCGAGTCGGGCAGTGATAAAGCCAAAAAGCTCATCAAGTTTTTGCAAGACGAGATGGGCGTTAAAAAAATTCGTTTCCCCAACACGTCCGGGATTGGCATCAAACCTGTGTCAAGTGAAGGCACCGAGCGACTGATGCGCAAGGCGATTCAGTACGCGATTGACAATGACAAACCCAATGTGACGATCGTCCACAAGGGCAACATCATGAAATACACAGAAGGTGGATTCCGTGACTGGGCTTACGGACTGGCACAGAAAGAATTTGGTGCGGAGTTGGTCGACGGCGGCCCATGGTGCAAGTTCAAAAATCCAAAAACATGTAACGAAATTGTCATCAAAGACGTGATTGCTGATGCTTTCTTGCAGCAGATTCTGCTTCGCCCAGCTGAGTATTCGGTCGTTGCCACGCTCAATTTGAACGGCGACTACATTTCTGACGCACTTGCGGCACAGGTCGGCGGTATAGGCATTGCGCCGGGCGCCAATTTGTCGGATACGGTGGCGTGTTTTGAAGCGACTCACGGTACCGCGCCAAAGTATGCTGGTAAAGATTACGTCAACCCGGGGTCTGAAATCTTGTCCGCCGAAATGATGCTGCGCCACATGGGCTGGTTTGAAGCTGCTGATCTGATTATCAGCTCCATGGAAAAGTCAATCGCTTCAAAGAAGGTCACCTATGATTTTGCCCGCCTGATGGAAGGCGCCACGCAGGTCAGCTGCTCCGGGTTTGGCCAGGTCATGATTGAAAATATGTAATCTAGCACCAGATCCGGTCAATGCAAAGGCCGCCCGGGAGTCATCTCGTGGCGGTTTTTTATATGGGAAATTGAATACCCTAGCGCAAAAGGCTGGCACGATGGCTAGAATGAAATTTATGGCAACGAAATCTCCGAAAACTCCTGCGAACCCCGCCGTACCGTCTTACAAACCGGGAAATAACGACGATGGCACTGTGGTGCTTGAGCGCAGGCCACAAAAAACCAAACCGCCTCAAATGCACCAGGTTGTCGTGCTGAACGACGACTACACCCCAATGGAGTTTGTGGTGATGGTGATCCAAGAGTTTTTTAATAAAGACCGTGAGACTGCCACCCAAATCATGTTGAAAATTCATCTGGACGGAAAGGGTGTTTGTGGCGTTTTTTCTAAAGACGTAGCAGCAACCAAGGTCGATCAAGTGTCAGAGGCTGCACGTAAACACGGCCACCCGCTGCAGTGCTTGAGCGAGCCGATAGAGTAGTAAAAAGGACGACGCAACTGACTCACGCCATTGCTTTGCTGCCAGTGTCCCCTATTGAATTGTGGAAAAACCCGCCAATATCCACAGAGTTGCCCGTAGTAATTAAAGTAGCAAGCTAAAAGGAACCCCAATGATTGCCCAGGAACTAGAAGTCAGCTTGCACATGGCCTTTGTGGAAGCACGTCAGCAACGCCACGAGTTCATCACGGTCGAGCACTTGTTGCTCGCGCTGCTAGACAACCCCAGCGCTGCCGAAGTGCTGCGGGCTTGTTCAGCAAATGTGGATGATTTGCGTAAATCGCTCTCTAATTTCATCAAAGACAATACGCCCCAAGTCGCTGGCACGGATGATGTGGATACCCAGCCAACGCTGGGCTTTCAGCGCGTGATTCAGCGTGCCATCATGCATGTGCAGTCCACAGGTAGCGGAAAAAAAGAGGTCACTGGCGCCAACGTGTTGGTGGCCATCTTTGGTGAAAAAGACTCGCACGCCGTGTATTACTTGCACCAGCAGGGTGTTACTCGGCTGGACGTGGTTAACTTTATTGCTCACGGTATTAAAAAGAGTGATCCGCCAGAGCCGACCAAGGCAGGCGAAAGCGCGGCTGAAAACGAAGAGGCCGGTGCCGAGAAAAATGAAAAGCAGTCGCCGCTTGAGCAGTACACCCAAAACCTGAATCAACTGGCCAAGGACGGCAAGATTGATCCGTTGATTGGCAGACATTTTGAAGTAGAGCGGGTGATTCAAATTCTTTGCCGCCGCCGTAAAAATAATCCACTGTTGGTGGGCGAGGCGGGCGTCGGCAAAACTGCGATTGCTGAGGGCCTGGCCTGGCGCATCACGCAAAAGGATGTGCCTGAGATCCTGGCCGAAGCCCAGGTGTATTCGCTGGACATGGGCGCTTTATTGGCGGGAACCAAATACCGGGGTGACTTCGAGCAGCGTCTGAAAGGCGTGCTCAAGTCTTTAAAAGACAAGCCCAACGGCATTTTGTTCATCGACGAAATTCACACGCTGATTGGCGCGGGTGCGGCTTCTGGCGGCACGCTTGATGCCTCTAATTTACTCAAGCCCGCCCTCAGCTCTGGGCAGCTCAAGTGCATTGGCGCCACCACATTTACCGAGTACCGCGGCATTTTTGAGAAAGACGCGGCCTTGTCGCGCCGGTTCCAGAAAGTGGATGTGGTTGAGCCCACTGTTCAGGAAACAGTGGACATTCTCAAAGGCCTCAAGTCAAGATTTGAAGAGCACCACAGCGTTAAGTACGCTTTGGCTGCGCTGCAGGCGGCAGCCGAGTTGTCCGCCAAATACATCAACGACCGTCACTTGCCTGATAAAGCAATCGACGTGATCGATGAGGCAGGCGCGGCGCAACGCATTTTGCCGCCGTCCAAGCGCAAGAAAATTATTACCAAAACCGAGGTCGAGGAGATCGTTGCAAAAATAGCGCGCATACCGCCCGCTAACGTGTCAAACGACGACCGCGGCAAACTCAAAACACTTGAGCGCGACCTGAAAAGTGTGGTGTTCGGTCAGGACAAAGCTCTCGATGTGTTGGCTGGTGCCGTCAAAATGGCACGCTCTGGTCTTGGCAAAGATGATAAGCCTATTGGCTGCTTCTTGTTCAGCGGCCCCACAGGTGTAGGCAAAACAGAAGCCGCCAAGCAGTTGGCCTACATCATGGGCATTGAGCTGATTCGCTTTGACATGAGCGAGTACATGGAGCGGCACGCTGTGAGCCGCCTGATTGGTGCACCGCCGGGCTATGTCGGTTTTGACCAAGGCGGCTTGCTGACCGAGGCAGTGACGAAAAAGCCGCATTGCGTGCTGTTGCTCGATGAGATTGAAAAGGCGCATCCAGATATCTTTAACGTGCTGCTTCAAGTCATGGACCACGGCACGTTGACGGACAACAACGGCCGCAAGGCTGATTTCCGAAATGTCATCATTGTCATGACCACCAATGCGGGTGCCGAGACGATGAACAAAGCGACGATAGGCTTTACCAATCCGCGCGAAGCGGGTGACGAGATGGCAGACATCAAGCGATTGTTTACGCCAGAGTTCCGTAACCGTCTGGATGCAACCGTCAGCTTCAAGGCGTTGGATGAAACGGTTATTTTGCGGGTAGTTGACAAGTTCTTGTTGCAGTTAGAAACGCAGCTGGCGGAGAAAAAAGTTGAGGTAACGTTTACGGATGGTCTGCGTAAGTACCTGGGTAAAAAAGGTTTTGACCCACTGATGGGCGCGCGACCCATGCAGCGATTGATTCAGGACACCATCCGCCGTGCGCTCGCCGACGAGCTGTTGTTTGGCCGTTTGATGGACGGCGGTCGATTGACAGTAGACGTGAAAATCACGACCAATGACAAGGGTGTTGAAGACGGCGAAGTGTTGCTAGACATTCAGCCTCTGCCGAAAAAGGAAAGTAAGGCCAAGCCTGAAGCGGAATCCGCTGAAGCAAGCTGATTTAAGATCGGTCTGCTAAAAAGCCGCTGGCAATACGCTAGCGGCTTTTTTTATGGCGCTACTTTTTTAGGAGCGACTCGCTCAAATGTTTATTGGGCCACGGCCCTATTTAATAACTGTAAAGCATTCATAGACCCAAATATGGCCGATCAGACCACAAGCCACACCTTTTTATGGCATGACTACGAGACCTTTGGCCTGAACCCCAGGCGTGAACGGCCCGCACAGTTTGCCAGCATCCGAACCGATGCCGAGCTGAACCAGATCGGCGAGCCCGTCATGTTGTATTGCCAGCCAGCAAATGACTATTTGCCTGATGCAGAGTCTTGCTTGCTGACGGGCATCACCCCCCAGATGTGCCTTGAACGCGGCGTACCTGAGCATGAGTTCGCATCAAGAATTGAAAGTTTGCTGGCCGAACCTGGCACGATTGGGGTGGGTTACAACACCATCCGGTTTGATGATGAAGTGACCCGTCATTTGTTTTGGCGTAATTTGATTGACCCGTATGCCCGCGAATGGCAAAACGATTGCGGCCGCTGGGACATTCAGGATGTGGTGCGCATGGCCTATGCGCTCAGGCCTGACGGCATAACTTGGCCACGCAAACCCGATGAGCGTCAATCAAATAGCCCCACCGCCACCCGCCCCAGTTTCAAGTTGGAAGACCTGGCCAAAGCCAATGGCCTGCTGCACGATGCCGCGCACGACGCGTTATCCGATGTGCAGGCCACGATTGCGCTGGCGCGCTTAATTCGTCAGGCGCAGCCCAAGTTGTTCGAATTTTGCTTGGGGCTACACAAAAAAGACCGTGTCGCTGCAGAGCTGGGCTTACCCGCCAGCCAGCAAACGGCGCAGCCATTCCTGCATGTGTCGGGCATGTTTGCGCCCGAGCGAGGCTGCCTGGCTGTGATGTGGCCGCTGGCTACCCATCCCAGCAATAAAAACGAACTGCTGGCTTGGGACTTGGCTTACGACCCCAGCGAACTGCCGCACTTAGACATGACGACCCTGCGGGCACGGCTTTTTACCAAGCAGGCTGATTTGCCCGAGGGCGTGCAGCGCCTGCCCATCAAATCGGTTCACTTGAACAAATCACCGATGGTGGTCAAAAAGTTAAAAACGCTGACCGATGAGATGGCCGAAAAATGGGGCATTGACATGAATGCAGCCCTCGCCCATGCCGAAAAAGCCCGGGCACTGCCCGACATGAGTGCCATTTGGCCTGAGTTGTTTAGCCGGCCCAAGTTGCCTGCACCTGATGTCGATGAGGACCTTTATGGCGGCTTTGTCGGCCAAGCTGACCGCCGCCGCCTAAATCAATTGCGAGAGCTTTCGCCCGCTGAACTGGCTGTCAGTCGGGTAGGGTTTGACGATGACCGCCTGGCCGAGATGGTGTGGAGATACCGAGCGCGTAACTTTGCAAATACGTTGACACCGCAAGAATTGGAAAGGTGGAATGAGTACAAGGCGAGCCGCCTGCTTGAAGGATACGGCGGCGCCCGAAACATCGACGCCTATTTGGCCCGGCTAGACGTCTTGTACGAAACTGCAGACGAAAAGGGTTGCGCCGTGTTGGATGCGCTGTCGGACTATGCAGAACAAATCACCCTCGAAATGGACGGGTAAAACGCCAACGTACTCGTGAGGCTTGAGCTAAAAGCTCAGAGCTTGGCCCATTCAGAATAGGTGACCAGCGCCGGGTCGGGCGCTGCCGACAGCAGCGCGCGCAGTTCGATGCACAACTCGCTCAGGTCACTGCTCTTGCTGACAACGGATGAAGCCCCCTTGTCGATGGCCTTGGACGTGAGCGCGTCGTCTACATAGCCCGAAATAATCACGACAGGCAGGCTAGGGCGCATCGGTTTTATCTGGCTTAACAGCTCAATGCCAGAGGCGCCCTGTAAGCGGTAGTCGCTCACCAAAGCGTCGTATTTGAAGGGATTTGCCAGAAAAGCAGAAAGCGCATCCTTACTGGTTGCATAGCAAGTGACCTTAAAACCCGCGTCAGACAGCATTTCATTGACCAGTTCGCGCATGGCGTCATAGTCATCGACATACATGATGTGATGGATGTTTGAACCCGATGCGTTGATAACCGGTGCCTCGAGCGGAATCACCGTGGGCAGGTAAAACTCGAAAGCGGTGCCCATTTCAGGTGCGCGCTCAGCGGTAATCCAACCGTGATGCAGCTCAATGACTTTGCGTATTTCATGCAACTTGAGCCTGCGGGCGCTCGATGGACGGTCATCGATTTCTCGGGGTAAAGGCACCAGGGTGTGAAAAGGACCCGCTTGAACGCGCGAATTGTTGCTGATGGTCAGCCAAACGTAGGCACGCGGCGGCAACCCGCCGTTTAGTTTTTCGGCATCGGGGTCCAGCACGATATCGTCAAGCAGTACTTCTTTCATGTCCACGACGATCTGCAGCGCCAGCCCGCCCATCGACTGCCAGGCCACCATACAGGCGCTGAGCAGCGCTTTTTCTAAGGCGTCTGGGCACGCTCTGATGCGCGGATTGTCATGGGTCATCTCAACTGCCAGCTCCACCGTGCTAGGCAACAAGGCCCGAAAACGCTGAAGCGCCTGGTTCAAGATCGGTTTGATTGACAGGTTGACCGCGTCCTCAATAGGCGTGCTCTGGTGGCTCATGACGTTGACCCGATCAAATTTAAGATAAATACTAAAATTATTTAATTTAATAAATATGATAAATTTAATACAGTTACGATTAAAAATCAATGAAACAATTTTTAACCTTCATTTTGCCGGAGCGCTTCGCTAGAAAGGCGTCCCTGAAAGAGCACCGCTGTACAGCTATCGACGACACCAGGCCGTCGAAACTTGCCACAGCCTCAAAAGGCTATTAAATCAGCGGCGTTTTTTTGCCGGGTTCCAGGCGGGGAATGGCTTGGGTATTGTCCAGACTCAATAAACCAGCTCTGGCATACACCGCCAGCTTGTCGCGGGTATCCACAATATCCAAGTTGCGCATCGTCAACTGGCCAATTCGGTCGAGCGGGGTGAATGGCGCGTCTTCAACTTTTTCCATGCTCAAGCGCTCGGGTTTGTAGGTCAGGTTGTGTGATTCGGTGTTCAGAATCGAATAGTCGTTACCGCGGCGCAACTCTAACGTGACCTCACCGGTGATTGCGCTGGCAACCCAGCGCTGAGCCGTTTCGCGCAGCATGATGCACTGCGGGTCAAACCAGCGACCTTGATACAACAATCGTCCCAGGATTCGTCCGTTGTTGCGGTATTGCTCAATCGTGTCTTCGTTGTGGATGCCGGTCACCAGACGTTCGTAGGCGATGAACAACAGCGCCAGGCCGGGTGCTTCGTAGATACCGCGACTTTTGGCTTCAATGATGCGGTTTTCGATTTGGTCACTCATGCCCAAACCATGGCGTCCGCCGATGGCGTTTGCGGCCAGAATCAGATCAACCAAGCTGTCAAAACGCTTGCCGTTCAGCGCAACCGGTTGGCCTTCTTCAAAGCGCACGGTGACTTCTTCACGCTTGACTTCAACTTCGTCTTTCCAGAACGCTACGCCCATGATAGGGTTGACGATTTTCATGCCGCTTGACAGCAGCTCAAGGTCTTTGGCCTCGTGTGTGGCGCCCAGCATGTTGCTGTCGGTGGAATACGCTTTTTCAGCCGACATCTTGTAGCCAAAGCCGGCTTGCGTCATAAAAGCCGACATCTCGGCGCGGCCACCGAGTTCATCAATAAACAACTGGTCCAGCCACGGCTTGTAGATTTTCAAATCCGGGTTGGTCAGCAGGCCGTAGCGGTAAAATCGCTCAATGTCGTTGCCTTTGAAGGTGCTGCCGTCGCCCCAGATGTTGACGTCGTCTTCGCGCATGGCCGCCACCAGCATGGTGCCCGTCACAGCTCGGCCCAGCGGCGTGGTGTTGAAATAGGTCACGCCTGCAGTCGTGATGTGAAATGCGCCCGCTTGCAGTGCGGCAATGCCTTCCGTGGCCAGCTGCTTGCGGCAGTCGATGAGTCTGGCCTTTTCCGCACCATATTCCATCGCTTTGCGCGGAATCTCGTCGTAATCGGGCTCATCGGGTTGGCCCAAGTTGGCGGTGTAGGCGTAGGGTACAGCGCCTTTGAGCTTCATCCAGTGCAGGGCGGCGCTGGTGTCCAGTCCGCCCGAAAATGCGATGCCGACTTTTTGCCCGATGGGCAGGTTTTGGAGTATGGTGGCCATGAAGTTGGTGCTGATGGGGTTAAGCGAAGTGGCAGATGTAGTGGTACGGCTCGGTGACTCTGATGTCGAATTTGGAGTTGCCTGGCACGCTGAACTTTTCGCCTGCGCTTGACTTGACCCAAGCATCAGTCCCCGCCAATTTGTATTCACAGCTGCCTGCCACACACTCCATGATTTCGGCCACGCCGGTGTTGAAAGTCAGGGTGCTAGGTAAAACGACGCCGACTGATTTTTTGGTGCCGTCAAGGTACGTGATGCCGTGGCTGATGCATTTCCCGTCAAAGTAGACATTGGCCTGTGTTGTGACGGTGATGTTGGAGATGTGTTGGGTAGTCATGCCCGTATTTTAAATGACGCTCCGGCGCGCTATTGAATCTGTTGACCGCCGGTGTGCGTATTCCAGATTAATGGACAATCCTGTTCATGACGCCCACAGACCCGATTCATCCGATTCGTCCCCTTCACCCGGACAGCACCTTGATCTCCTTGATTGACCGCATTGCGCTGGCAGATGAAAAAGCCCTGCGTGAGCTGTACGAGCTGACGTCATCCAAGCTTTATGGTGTGGCCGTGCGTGTCGTGACCAACCGCGAATGGGCTGAAGACGTGCTGCAAGAGGCGTTCATCAATATCTGGCGCATCGCAGGCGATTACAAGGCCACGCTGTCGCCGCCCATGGCCTGGATGGCGCTGGTGGTGCGCAGCCGCGGTCTGGACTTCTTGCGCCGCCGCGCGTCTGAGCGTGCTGACAAAATGCAGGAGCTCGACGACATCATCTCTGACACCGTTGCGGGTAATTCACCCAACCCGATGGATACGGCCCAAGCCAGCGAGCAAGCCCTTGCGCTGCACAACTGCCTGAACAGGCTAGACAACAAACAGCGCGAAGTCGTCAGCTTGGCGTATTTGCGCGACATGAGTCACGGCGAACTGGCCGAGCAGCTCAAATTACCGCTGGGCACGGTGAAAACCTGGATACGCCGCGGACTTGAGCAATTGCGTGGCTGCATGGCCAAATTGGCTTAAACGATCATGGCTATGGGCCCGGAAAGACAACAATGAACCTGATTCAAAACCCTGCTTTGATTGAACAATTGGCTGCCAGCTACGCGCTCGGTACGTTGCGTGGCGGCGCGCGCCGCCGCTTTGAAGCGCTCGCCAGAGGCCACGCTGAAGTGCGTGCCCAAGCCTTGATCTGGCAAGGCCGCCTGTCATCGGTTGCCGAGCTGCAGCCTCAAGCCGCACCCAGCCCGGCGGTCTGGAAGCGGATCGAAAACCTCATCAACGCCGACAAACAAGCCCAAGCCATGCGGGCCGCCCGTAGCAGCGCAAAACAAAACACAGGTTGGTGGAGCAGCCTGAACTTATGGCGAGGCTTGTCGAGCATGGGCGTAGGCGTGGCAGCGGTCGCTTTGATGGTCGGCATTAACTTGAACAACATCAATGCCAGGTTGGGCGGCGAGGTGCAAGACCTGACGGCCAAACTGAGCGCGACGCCCGAGATTCAATATGTGGCCGTTTTGGCCGACGACAAAGCTGCTGCGTCGATGTTGGTGACGTTTGACCCCAAAAGCCAAAAACTGACCCTGAAACGGGTTGGGGGCTTTCAGGAGCAGGCCGACAAATCTTTGCAGCTTTGGGCGCTGCCGCAAGCTGGGGGGCCGAGATCGCTGGGTGTGTTGGGAGGCGATGCCGTGGTTAAGTTGACGGCAGCAGGCAGCGATGTCAACGTGCCGACGCTTGCGATCAGTCTGGAGCCCAAAGGAGGCGCGCCGTTGGGCAGCGGGCCAAGCGGGCCAGTGTTGTTTAAAGGAACCTTGATTCAGACCGCTTTGTAGACGGATTTGGGTCTTGCGCCAAAGCCTCAATCAGTCGAGCACGGCAGAGACTAACGCCAGTGACCGTAACCCCGGCTGTAGCCCAAATTAATCGATGTACCCCCTGGGCCGTAATAAGGGTTGTAAGTTGGCCGATAGTGAGGGCGGGGATAGTAAGTGGAGTAGGACTCGACCACCACAGGCGCTAAAAACACGGGCTGTTGCACCACATAGCCGGGCTGGCTCGGCAGTTGCTGGTAGTAGGTTTGTGGCTGGGCAGGCTGCACTGGCTGAGCTTGCTGCGGCGGGAAGCCCGGCTGGGGTGAAGGGTTTATCGCGCCAACAGGCGTGATCTGTAACCGTACGTACGGGCCAGGGTCTTGCGTCATTTGAACGTTGTACTGAGTGCCTTGATACTCATAGACCACGTTGTAATGGCTGGCGCGGTTTTCATAAAAAGTCTGGGTGCTGCATTGCTGCACGTTTTGCACTTGGTTGTTGGTGCCTTCAATCCGGTCGCCCACAATCGCACCGCCTACCAGTCCAATCATGGTGGCCAAAGCGCGTCCACCTCCATTGCCGATCGAGTTACCGACCGCACCACCCGCCACTGCACCCATCAATGCACCACCACCTGATTTTGGGGCTTCCGAGATGACTTGTTGGTTGTTGCAGACCTGCCGCGGTACGGCAATTTGCTGCACCACGGGCGTGCTCGTGATCACGCGTGCCAAGATGTCTGCCGCAGCAGCGTTGAATGCCAGCAAACCGGAGACTGAAACGACAGATAAAGCGAAAGCTTTTTTAGCCAGCGTTTTGTTACCGAGCGTCTTTTCAGCGAGCGTCTTTTTAAATGGCATTTTTTTCATGATGTGGCGTCCTGTACAAAGGATAAGTTGGATGCTAGGAGTTCTTGGTGGTTCCCGTCTTTACCTATTGCGTTCATTTTGCGGCGATTTCAGCCAAGCGTACAGCATCAAAACCCACTGTTACATCGCCGGTAGCCCATTGCACGACGGGCCGTTTGATGATGCTGGGGTGATCCAAAACCAGTTTTTCAGCCCCTTGCGGGGTGTCAGCCGTGGCCTGCGCTGCCGCATCAAGCTTGCGCCAGGTCGTACCCTGGCGATTGAGCAGTTTGTCCCAACCCGCCGCCCTGGCCCAGTGGGCCAGCTTGTCACCAGGGACACCTTGCTTTTTAAAATCATGAAAAGCATGGTCTAAACCCTGATTTGCCAGCCATAACCTGGCCTTTTTGACTGCATCGCAGTTGGGAATACCGTAAACAATGATCACCATTTGATTCTGCCTCAAGTCTAAAAAGTCAAATATTCGATCAATATTCGATCAATATTCATTAAATGTGCCACTGGCCCTTATTTTACCTACGATCTTAGCTATAAAAATGAGAGTACCGGTTATCCAGTGCTTTGATCGGCAATCCGCCTGGGGCGACAATACTGCGCTATATGCAAAATTCACCCACCCCTGACGATACCCTGGCCGACTGGCTCGCTTATGTCGAGCGGCTGCACCCTAAAACCATTGACATGGGTTTGGCGCGGGTTAAAACCGTCTCTAGCCGCATGGGCCTGAAGTTTGCCTGCCCCATCATCACTGTGGCGGGCACCAACGGCAAGGGGTCGACATGCGCCATGCTGGAAGCTATTTTGTTACAGGCAGGCTACCGCACTGGCGTTTACACATCACCGCATCTGGTGGACTTTGAAGAGCGCTGCCGGGTTCGCGGCGATATTGTTAACGCTACTGATTTAGTAGCTGGCTGCGTAATGGTTGAGCAGGCCAGGGGCCAAAAAGACTCGTCAAGCGGCGTGCAGGACGATGCCATTTCGCTGACTTATTTTGAATTCACCACGCTGGCCATCATGCAGCTGATGATGAACGCCAATTTGGATGTGGTGATCCTGGAGGTTGGCTTGGGCGGCAGGCTGGATGCGGTCAATATCTTTGACACCGACTGCGCCATCATCACCAGCATCGACATGGACCACATGGAACTGCTGGGCAACACGCGCGAGCTGATTGGCTTTGAGAAAGCAGGCATCATGCGCGCGGGCAAGCCAGCGGTGGTGAGCGACCCCATGCCGCCGCAAAGCGTGATTGACCACGCGGCAAAAGTGGGTGCGGATTTGTGGAAATTTGGCACCGACTACAACTTTTCGGGCGACAAGCAGCAGTGGGGCTGGGCGGGTAGAGGGCGTCGCTATGCGGGGCTCGCCTACCCGGCATTGCGAGGGGCCAATCAGCTCATGAACGCTTCTGGCGTGTTGGCGGCGCTGACAGCGCTTCGGGACAAGCTCCCCGTGACAGCCCAAGCCGTGCGGGTGGGGTTATCCATGGTCGAGCTGCCTGGGCGCTTCCAAATCGTCCCTGGTCAGCCTACGCTGGTTCTGGATGTGGCGCATAACCCGCATTCAGTCGCTGCGCTGGCTGCAAACCTGGACGCCATGGGTTTTTACCCTTGTACGCACGCCGTCTGTGGTGCCATGGCCGATAAAGACGTCGCACCGATGTTGGCGCGCGTCGGCCCCTTGGTTGACAAGTGGTACTTTACGGATTTGCCCACGGCCCGAGCGGCCACGGGCGAAGCGTTGCAGGCGATCTGGCAAGCAAGCAACGCACGCACGGATGCAACGGCAAACGCCTACCCAAGCCCGGAATCCGCCCTCCAAGCGGCTATTGCGGCTGCAGACCCCGCTGATAGAATCGTGGTGTTCGGCTCCTTCTACACAGTGGGCGGCGTTTTGAAGGCTGGCCTGCCGCGTTTGTTCGCCAAACACCTGGACGCCTAGGAACAAAACCCCGTTTTGAAAACCCCGTTTTGTCTAGCAGGCGTCTCATCCATTTCTCAGCCGACCACGCGCTTTACCAAGACCAAAGTCAGCACCATGCCGTTTTTCAACTTTCGCCGGTCAACGTCTGCCCCGCCCAGCGCTGGTGGTGCCAGCCAGCCCGAGAGCATGGAAGTCGTGCGCAAACGCGCCAAACACCGGTTAATCGGTACGGCGGTTCTGGTGCTGCTCGGCGTTGTTGGTTTTCCGCTGCTTTTCGACACCCAGCCGCGCCCGATCGCGGTGGACATGCCGATTGAAATTCCTGGCAAAAACAACGTCAAGCCATTAGCAGTACCCGCCAAGCCAGAGCCGGCAGAAAAAGCTGCATCGCCTGGCGCCAAGCAAGACAAGGTTGCTGCGGCATCAAGCCTGGACGCCCGGGAGGAAGTTGTCCCAGATAAAAAGGCCTCTGCCGTGCCGACCACTCCTGTGCCTAAAAAAGAAGCCGAGGCAGCGGTCAAGGCCGAGACCAAGTCGGCACCAAAACCTGAAACCAAGCCCGAAGCCAGACCTGAAGCCAAGCCCGAAATCAAGCCTGTAGCCCAGCCCGCGCCCAAAGTTGACGACGGCGCGCGGGCCAAAGCCTTGCTCAATGACCAACCAGCTGCCGCGCCGCCGGTTGCATCACCTGCCAACGAAGGCCGGATGGTCGTGCAGGTAGGTGCTTTTGCCGATGCTGACAAAGCCAAAGACGTGCGGCAAAAACTTGAAAAAGCGGGTTTAAAAACTTACACGCAAGTCGCCGAGACCAAAGACGGCAAGCGAATACGGGTGCGTGTGGGGCCTTTTTCCACCAAAGCCGAGGCTGACAAAGCAGCCAATAAAATCAGGGCGCTAGACCTTTCTGCATCTATCCTGACTTTGTAGTGACTACGGTTGACTGGGTTTTATTGGCGGTTTTAGGCTTTTCGATGTTGCTCGGTGCGTGGCGTGGGTTGGTGTATGAGGTGTTGTCGGTGCTGGGATGGGCAGCGTCGTTTTATGCGGCGCAGTACTTCGCGCCCATCGTGGCGACTTGGTTGCCGTTTCAATCCAGCAGTGAAACGGTACGTTACGCAGCGGCGTTTGTGTTGGTGTTTGTGGCGGCGGTTTTTACAGCAGGGCTGTTGGCATCTTTATTGAAAAAATTGATTGACGCCATGGGCTTAAGGCCCGTTGACCGCAGCCTGGGTGCAGCATTCGGCCTGCTTCGCGGCATGATTTTGTTGCTGGCTGTAGCCGTGGTCATCCACATGACCGCTTTTGAGGCCAGCCCGTGGTGGCAAGAATCCAAAGGTGCCCCCCTGTTAAGCGCTGTGCTGACCGGACTAAAACCCGTGCTACCCGAACAATTCGCAAAATACCTGAACTAAACACCTGAAACCATCATTATGAAAACTACACCATGTGCGGCATAGTCGGCGTTGTCAGCCAAGCCCCCGTCAACCAGTTGATCTACGACGGCTTACTGCTGCTCCAGCATCGGGGGCAAGACGCGGCGGGCATTGTGACCCAGCAAAACCGCAAGTTTTTTATGCACAAGGCCAAAGGCATGGTGCGGGATGTTTTTCGGACCCGCAACATGCGCGCGCTGCCGGGCAACGTGGGCTTGGGTCAGGTACGCTACCCCACAGCCGGCAATGCTTTCAGTGAAGATGAAGCCCAACCGTTTTATGTCAACGCGCCTTTTGGCCTGGTGCTCTCGCACAACGGCAATCTGACGAATGCAGCGGAGCTGAAAGCCGAGTTGTTCAACACCGACCACCGCCACATCAACACCGACAGCGACTCTGAAGTGCTGCTCAATGTGCTGGCCCACGAGCTGGAAAAAACCACGCGCGGCTTGCCTCTCAAACCTGTCGATGTATTTGCAGCCGTGCGCGGCGTGCACAAACGCGTCAAGGGCTCCTACGCAGTGGTGGCACTGATTGCCGGCCACGGCTTGCTGGCGTTCAGAGACCCGTTTGGCATTCGCCCGCTTTGCATGGGCCAAAGCCTGGAGCCAAATGACCAGGGATTCTTTACGGTCATGGTGGCCAGCGAATCGGTCGCGCTTGAGGGTACAGGCCACGCTTTTGATCGCGACATCGCCCCTGGTGAGGCCGTGTTTGTGGACTTGGAAGGCAACCTGCATGCGGAGCAATGTGCAGACAAACCCTCGCTCAATCCATGCATTTTTGAGTTTGTTTATCTGGCCCGACCGGACTCGGTGCTCGACGGCATTTCGGTCTATCAGGCGCGTTTGAATTTGGGTGAAACACTGGCTAAACGTGTGGTGTCTACCGTGCCGCCGAGTGAGATTGATGTGATCATTCCCATCCCGGAATCCAGCCGCCCCAGTGCCACACAACTCGCGCACTTGCTCGGAATTCCGTACCGTGAAGGCTTTGTCAAAAACCGCTATGTGGGCCGCACCTTCATCATGCCGGGGCAGGGCGTGCGCAAAAAGTCTGTACGCCAAAAGCTCAATGTGATTGCGAGCGAATTCAAAGACCGCAACGTGCTGCTGGTTGACGACTCCATCGTGCGCGGCACCACCAGCCGCGAGATCGTACAGATGGCGCGGGACGCTGGCGCACGCAAGGTGTACTTGGCCAGTGCCGCGCCGCCGGTGCGTTTCCCCAACGTGTACGGCATCGACATGCCCACTCCGGACGAACTGGTGGCACACGACCGCACCATTGAAGAGATCCGGCAAGTGATAGGTTGCGACGCACTGATTTACCAAGACGTTGCCAGCATGAAGCGCGCGATTGGCTCTCTCAACCCCAAGCTGAGCGGCTTTGATGCCTCGTGTTTTGACGGTGTTTACATCACCGGCGACATCACCGCCGAAACCATTGCCAGCATGAACGCACAGCGCATTGATGGCAGCGAAGAAGGCGGCGTCGATGTGTCGCGCTTGGCCTTGCCTAATCCACAAGAAGTTTAAAGATGAACAAGAAAAACTTGCCCGACAACCTGCACCGCGACACGCTTGCCGTGCGTGTTGCCATAGACGCCAGCCAGTATGGCGAAAACTCCGAAGCTTTGTACCTTACCAGCGGGTTTTTACAACCTGACGCTGAAACCTCTGCCAAACGGTTCGCAGGCACTGAAGATGGCTACACCTACGGCCGCACATCTAACCCCACGGTGACCAGTTTTGAGCAACGGCTGGCCGCGATGGAGGGGACTGAGGCCGCGATTGGCGCGTCAACCGGTATGGGCGCAATCTTGATGATGTGCATGGGCCTTTTAAAGTCGGGCGACCATGTTGTTTGTTCGCGGTCAATGTTTGGCTCGACCATCAACCTGATTGGCCGGGAGTTTGGCAAGTTTGGGGTCGAAACAAGTTTTGTCTCGCAAACCGATGTTGCCGAATGGAAAGCCGCGCTGCGCCCCACCACTAAGCTGCTGTTTGCAGAAACGCCCACTAACCCGCTGACCGAGGTGTGCGACATTGCCGCGTTGGCTGCCTTGGCACATGGGGCGGGTGCGCTGTTGGCCGTGGACAACTGCTTTTGCTCCCCAGCCTTGCAGCGCCCGATTGAGTTCGGCGCAGACTTGATTGTTCATTCCGGCACTAAATACCTGGATGGTCAAGGCCGCGTCATGGCCGGTGCAATCTGCGGGCCGTCAAAACTGGTCGTTGATGTGTTTGGCCCCATTGTCCGCACGGCGGGCATGACGTTGGCGCCTTTTAACGCCTGGGTCGTGCTGAAGGGGTTGGAGACGCTGAACATCCGCATGCAAGCACAAAGTGCCAATGCACTGGCAGTTGCCAAATGGCTTGAAGCGCAGCCCGCTGTGGCGCGTGTTTATTACCCAGGTTTGGCATCGCACGCGCAGCACGAATTGGCCATGCATCAGCAGTCAGGCTTAGGCGGGCCGGTGCTGTCGTTTGAATTGCGCGGTGGTACCGCTGACGCTGCGAGAGCAAATGCTTTTCACGTCATCAATAGCACCCGCGTTTGCAGCATTGCAACCAATTTGGGCGACACCAAAACCATCATTTGTCACCCAGGCACCACCTCACATGGCCGCTTGTCAGAGCCACAGCGGCAAGCAGCGGGCATCAGTCAAGGACTGGTCAGACTGGCGGTCGGCCTGGATTATGTTGACGATATCAAAGCTGATCTGCAGCGTGGACTGGGCACTTTGGCATGAAAACACGCACCCGATTTGCGCCGTCGCCTACCGGTTTTATTCACTTGGGCAACATCCGCTCTGCCTTGTATCCGTGGGCGTTTGCGCGCTCAACGGGCGGCGACTTTATTTTGCGGATTGAAGACACGGACGTCGAGCGATCTAATCAAGCATCTGTTGATGTGATTCTTCAAGGCATGCAGTGGTTAGGTTTAAGCCATGACGAGGGCCCGTTCTATCAGATGCAGCGCATGGAACGCTACAAGGCTGTGCTGGCTGACTTGCAAGCTGCAGGCCATGTTTACCCTTGCTACATGAGCATCGCCGAGCTTGACGCGCTGCGTGACGCCCAAACCGCCGCCAAAGAAAAACCGCGCTACGACGGCACTTGGCGGCCTGCGCCCGGTAAGACCTTACCTGCTGTACCACCGGGCGTGCAGCCCGTGCTGCGCTTTAAAAATCCGCAAGGTGGCAGCGTGGTGTGGGACGACAAGGTCAAAGGCCGTATCGAGATCAGCAATGACGAGCTTGATGATCTGGTGATTGCTAGAGGCGACGGTACACCCACCTACAACTTTTGCGTGGTGGTAGACGATATCGACATGGCAATAACCCACGTCATACGCGGGGACGATCACGTCAACAATACGCCGCGCCAGATCAACATCTTCAAAGCCCTGGGCAAAGACGTACCGGTTTACGCGCACCTGCCCACCGTGCTCAATGAACTGGGTGAAAAGATGTCTAAGCGCAGCGGTGCCAAAGCCGTGACGCAATATGCGGCCGAGGGCTACTTGCCAGACGCCATGGTCAACTATTTGGCACGCCTGGGTTGGAGCCACGGCGACGATGAAATTTTTAGCCGTGAACAGTTTGTGACCTGGTTTAATTTGGATCATCTGGGCCGAAGTGCAGCGCAGTTTGACGAGGCCAAACTGCGCTGGGTTAACGCACAGCATTTAAAAGCGATGAGCGATGCTGAGCTGGCAAAAGCGGTTGGTGCGTTCCTTGCGCCTGATGTTGCCGCTGGCCTAGATGCTGTCCGCCTGCTGGATGGTTGTGGTTTGTTCAAAGACCGGTGCAGCACCCTGGTAGAACTGGCCCAATGGTTGCAAGTGCTCGTCAAAGGCGGGCAGGCCAGCAGCCAAGATGTTGCCCTGCACGTCACCGACGCCGTGCGTCCTGCGATAGCTTTGCTGGCTGAAGCTTTGACAACTTGCGAATGGAACAAATCCGGCATTTCTGCTGCCGTCAAACAAGTGTTGGCACAAACGGATTTAAAAATGCCGCAACTTGCGATGCCCGTGCGCGTGCTAGTCATGGGCACGTCGCAGACGCCATCCATCGACGCGATTTTGGCCTTGATGGCGAAAGAAGACGTGATTGGCAGATTAAAAATTTGATTCGGGATGGTTTTTCGCGCTATAATCTAAAGCTCGACGGATTTTGCAGAAATGCTTCATTCCAGAGGGGGTATAGCTCAGCTGGGAGAGCGCTTGCATGGCATGCAAGAGGTCATCGGTTCGATCCCGTTTACCTCCACCAAAGTTTATTTCAACATGGTTGAAATAAAAGTTGGTCAAGTTGTTGAGAAGAATTTGTATTGGTTTTAGAGGTTTTGTCAGTCAGGTGTGCAGAAGGCAGCTTGATTGGCAAGTTCCAAGGCTTTGACCCCATCGTCTAGAGGCCTAGGACATCACCCTTTCACGGTGAGTACCGGGGTTCGAATCCCCGTGGGGTCGCCAAGTTTTCACGGCAACGTGATACGGCACAAGTTGGTAACTGGCGGCTCGCAAGAGCCAACCACTTGGCTCGAAAGAGCAAAAGTTACTACTACCAGGAGTGGTAGTTCAGTTGGTTAGAATACCGGCCTGTCACGCCGGGGGTCGCGGGTTCGAGTCCCGTCCGCTCCGCCAGTTTAAAAGCCCTGTTGCTCATTGAGTGGCAGGGCTTTTTGTTTTGCAGTGGCGCAGTGTGGCTGATATCGAATTTAATATTTGATATCATGCAAACATGACCTCTAGGAGTTCGCCCATGTCAGCCGTCACCGTCAGAAACCTGCCCGAAGAAACGCACCGTGCGCTCAAGCGGCGGGCGATTCAGCATGGCCGCAGTACTGAGGCTGAGATACGTTCCATCCTTGAAGCTGCTGTTCGCCCCAAGCAAGGCATGGGTACCGCGCTAGCTGCCATAGGTCGCAGTCTGGGTGGAGCGGACATCAAAATCAAGCGAGATCCAACACCCGTCAAGGCAGCGGTTTTCAAATGATCATCCTCGACACCAACGTCGTCTGTGAGCCTTTAAAAGCCAAGCCTGATGCGGCGGTTCTCAACTGGCTGGATGCGCAAGATCCGCAAGCGCTTTACATCACAACTATCAATCTGGCCGAGTTATTGGCAGGTATTGAACTGCTGCCCGCTGGCCGCAAGCGCACAGCACTCAGGTCTGCACTTGAAGGTCAAATCATGCCGCTGTTTGACGAGCGCGTCTTGCAGTTTGATGCCAAGGCCGCTGCCGTGTTTGCCCAAATCAACGCCAAAGCTCAATCACAAGGTGCTTCGATCAGTTTTGCCGATTGCGCAATTGCCGCCATCGCGCAAGTCAACAACTTTTCTGTCGCCACCAGAAACTTGCGCGACTTTAAGAGCACTGCGCTAACGCTTTTGAATCCTTGGGACGCCTGAGCTGCCCAATAGATGCTTGTGCCCCACAATCACCAGCATGAAAAAACACTTTTCTGAAACCACCGGCCCGCAGCGCTTGCGCTATGGCTTGGGCGCTGCTTTGGCGGTGGCTAGCGTGCCATTACCGATGGGATGGGAGTTTCGGGCTTTGCTGGCTTGGTGCGCTGCGCTGGCAGTGTACCTGGCGCTGGCTTGGTGGCTGTGTGCGGGCTTTGATGCCAAGCGCACACGCGAGCGTGCCCAGGCACAGGACGAGCCAAGCGTGGTGTTGTTTTTGGTGCTGCTGCTGGCGACCGCCGCTTGCGTGGCGGCTATTACGGTGCTGATGCAGCAAAGTCGTGATTTGTCTGGCTTTCAACGCGGCTTGCACATTGGTTTGTCAGTGTTCGCACTGGCTGCGTCGTGGCTGTTCATCCAGACGATTTTTACCTTTCGCTATGCCCACCGCTATTATTTTGAAGAAAAGCAGGATGAACCGGACGGCCCAGGTCTGCAATTTCCGGGCGGGCTAGATCCGGATTATTTTGACTTTTTGTACTACGCCCATGTGGTGGGCATGACGTCACAGGTATCAGATGTGCAGGTCACGTCGCACGAAATGCGCCGCTTGACGCTGGTTCATGGCGTGTTGTCGTTTGGCTTCAATATGTTGATACTGGCGCTCAGCATCAATGTTGTGGCGGGCTTGCTTTGAGTATTACGCTCTTGGTCTGACCAGCCCGGTTGCCAGCGCCGTGCCGCACACAATGACGGCTGCGCAAAGCAGCATCCACGGGGTGACAGTCTCACGCAAAAATACCGCGCCGTAAAACACCGCAAACACCGGGATTAAAAACGTGACCGTCAGGGTGCGCTGCGGCCCCGCTTTGGCAATCAACCTGAAGTACAGGATGTAGGCAACGCCGGTACACGCCACGCCCAACACCAGCAGCGCCAGCCATGCGGTGGTACTAGGCGCTTTGGCAGGCCAAAACCAGAACGCCGGCAGCAACAAGCCCAGCGTCGCGCCCATCTGGCTGCCGGCTGCGGTGACCATGGGGTTAATGCCTGCCATGTATTTTTTGGCATAGCTGGCCGATATGCCGTAGCACAGGCAGGCCAGCAAACAGGCCAGCACCGCCCAGCCGGGTGCGGCGCCAGACGCATCCGGCGTGAAGCTGGCCTTGTCCCAGGCCAGCAGCGCAATGCCGCCAAAACTTATCGCGATACCAGCGACACGCGACAGCGCCGGTTTGTCTTTAAGCCAGACCCATGCGACCAAGGCACCGAACATCGGCACGGTGGCGTTCAAAATCGCCGACAAGCCGGTAGTAATGGTCAGCAATGAAAACGCAAAACACGCAAACGGAATGGCCGAGTTGAAAATTCCCATGAAGAAAATTTGCCGCCAGTGTTTTTTTAAATCTGGCAACAAGCCTTTGAGGATGACGATGGGCAATAAAAAAGCCGCTGCGATGCCCACACGTCCAGCAGCCGTGGCCATGGCGCCAAACTCCAACGCGCTGAAACGCATGAATAAAAAAGAGGAGCCCCACAGAGCGCCCAAAGCCATGTAGTCAGCCAGCCAAGGTTTTTTAGCCATCGTCAAAGCAGTTTCTCGGTCACAGTTGGGTTGTCAACGCCCTCCAGCCGGAGCAGCGCGGTTTTACGGTCAAGGCCGCCAGCATAGCCCGTTAAAGCGCCGTCTGCGCCGAGCACCCGGTGGCACGGCACGATGATGCTGATGGGGTTGCGCCCAACAGCTGAGCCAACGGCTCTGACAGCGGCCGGGTTTGCGATGTTGTGGCTGATGCGGCCATAGCTGGTGGTGTCGCCATAGCCAAGCGCCAGCAGCGCTTGCCACACCGAGCGCTGAAACGCAGTGCCGCCCGACAGGTCAAGCGGCACGTCAAAAACGCGTCGTTGACCGGAGAAGTATTGGCTAAGTTGCCCTGCGGTTTCAATCAGGACGGGGTGGTTTAGATCAGTCGGCCAGCTTGTGGTGGACTCACATTCGGGCGGCAGGTGCCGTTGCCCTGCAAACCACAGTCCCGCCAAACCGGTGCGTGTCGCCGCCAGCGTGATGTGGCCCAGCGGGCTTTGAAAAGGGGCTTGAACAATAGAAAGGTCGAATTTCATGGTGATTTCAAAGTTAATTCACGGTGGCTTCAAGGGTGATCCTGAATTAAGAGCATTTAAATTGCTGCCCCACGCCACGCGCCTGACCAGACACGAATAACGGCATAGCTGCGCCAGGGCTTCCAGGCCTGTGAGGCGGCTTCGGCCAATCGTGCCGGGTTTGTCAAACCCTGTACGCCAAGCGCCTTGTGCAGGGCCACATCGCCTGCCGGAAAAGCATCAGGCCAACGCAGCGCGCGCATGGCGATGTATTGGGCGGTCCAGTCGCCAATACCGGGTAAGGCTTTTAGCGCCTGAACAGTAGCTTGCACATCCACGTTGCCCTGCAATGGCAGGCCAGCCACGACCGCCCGGGCCAGCCCCACAATGGCCGCCTGCCGTTGTTTGACGATGCCCAACTGCCCCAAGGCATCGCCGCCCGCACTCGCCAGAACCGACGGCGACGGGAAAAGCCGCGTTAACTCAGGCCAGGGTGTCTCAAACGGCTCACCAAATTGGTTGACCAGGCGCTGAGCCAGCGTTCGTGCGGCAGCCACCGTGATTTGCTGGCCCAGAACTGCGCGTACTGCCAGCTCAAAGCCGTCCAGGCTACCTGGCACACGCAAGCCATCAGCCGCCGCAAAGTCATCATGCAGTACCGCGTTGATGGCCTCTGGGTTGGCGTCCAGGTCAAACGCGGCGCGCACTCGGCGTATCACCAGCGGCAGGATGGCCCTGAGCGAATCGCTGACAGTCAACACCAATTGGTGCGCCGACTCATCAAACCGAACCTGGAGCCAACCAGAATGCTTGACGCCGGCTAATTCAATGCCAAATGTGCGTCTGGCCCCCGATTTATATGGGCTAGCTGCTATTGATTCAGGCGTAATCTCACCAGTCATCCCACCAGTCATCTCATCAGTTATGGACTCGACGCCCTTGATGGACCGGGTTTGCATAAATGCCAGCATGGCGGCCACGTCATAAGGGGGCCGGTAGCCCAGCTTGACGGTGGTGCCTGGCGTGCTGTTCGGTCTAGGTGCAACGCGCCGCATTTGCGTCGGATTGAGCTTGTAATGCGCTACAAACGCCGCATTAAAGCGCCGTACGCTGGCGAAGCCGCTCATCCATGCGATTTGTGTGACGGGCAGATGGGTGTCCGCCAGCAGTTGTTTTGCAGTCAGCAGCCGGCGCGTTTGCAGGTATTGCAGCGGTGAAACACCGAATTGCGCCTCAAATATGCGGCGCAGGTGCCTGTCGCTGATACCAATTTTGGAGGCCAGCTTTTCTACCGATGTTGAATCGCCTGGCGCGTTTTCAGGCTCATCGAGCAGTTTTGCCGCCTGATGCGCCAATAGGTACGACGCATCTTGAACCGACCACACCACCGAGTGCGGTGCCAGTTCAGGCCGGCAGCGCAGGCAGGGCCGAAAGCCTGCGCCTTCTGCATGGGCTGCCAAACCAAAAAAGCGGCAATTTTCGCGCTTGGGCGCTTTGACTTTGCACACCGGGCGGCAATAGATGCCGGTTGACGTCACCCCGGTAAAAAAGCAGCCGTCAAAGCGGGCATCGCGCGCCAGCAGCGCGGCGTAACAGGCATCTGCAGACTGGCTCATGTACGCCTGATATGGAGCACTGACTTGAGGCGATTTCATGGCATTCATCTTACCCGCGCTGGGGGTTTTGACTGGCCGTTTCCGGACATGTCGCGCGCTGTTGGGCCACCTACAATTCAGGTTTTCGACCCGCTAACGGAAGGCGCACACGCTATGCAACTGAACGCATCGATTTTCAAGGCTTACGACATTCGCGGCGTGACGCCAACCGACATCAACGCCGATGTGGCTTTTGCGCTGGGTAAAGCCTTTGGTGCAGCAGCATTGGTAGCCCATGAAAGGGTAGTCGCCGTAGGCCGTGATGGCCGTTTAAGCGGCCCGGTATTGGCCGCAGCCTTAATTCGCGGGCTGGCCGCCAGCGGGGTTGGTGTCATCGACGTTGGCATGGTGACGACACCGATGTTGTACTTTGCAGCCAGCACCCTGTCTACGTCGGGCATTCAGGTCACCGGTAGCCACAACCCAAGGGATTACAACGGTTTCAAAATGGTCTTGGCGGGCAGGGCGATTTACGGCGACGAGATCCAGGGCCTGCACGCCGTGATGCAAGCTGACAGCGCGGCGGTTGCCATAGCACCTGGCGCTGTTTCGCAGGTAGACGTGTCGGCTGACTACCAGCAGCGCATTGTTCAAGATGTCAAACTGGCGCGCCCCATGAAAATTGTGATCGACTCGGGTAACGGCATTGCGGGCGCGTCGGCCCCAAGCATTTTCCGGGCGCTGGGTTGTGAAGTCACCGAGCTTTTCAGCGAGGTGGATGGCAACTTTCCTAACCATCACCCTGACCCCAGCAAGCCTGAAAACCTGCGTGACCTGATCAACGCGTTGGCCACCTCAGGCGCCGAGTTGGGCCTGGCTTTTGACGGCGACGGCGATCGCCTGGGCATCGTGACACGAGATGGCCAAAACATTTACCCAGACCGCCAAATGATGCTGTTTGCACGAGACGTGCTTTCGCGTGTGCCCGGCGGCACCATTTTGTTTGACGTGAAGTGCTCGCAGCGCCTGGCCCCAGAGATCACTGCTGCGGGCGGTGTGCCGTTAATGTTTAAAACCGGGCATTCGCTGATCAAAGCGAAGATGAAAGAAATTGACTCGCCTCTGGGCGGCGAAATGAGCGGCCATATCTTCTTTAAAGAGCGCTGGTATGGTTTTGACGATGGCACCTATGCGGGCGCACGTTTGCTTGAGATTGTCAGCCGCTCTGACGATGCAAGTGCGGTGCTCAATGCCCTGCCGACCAGTTTTAGCACGCCAGAGCTTAACGTGCCGTGCAAAGAGGGTGAGCCACATGTCGTCGTTGCTGCGCTTGTCAAAGCAGTCAATTTTGAATCGCCAGCTGAGATCAACACGATCGATGGCGTGCGTGTTGACTGGCCGGACGGCTTTGGCTTGATTCGCGCGTCAAACACCACGCCGGTGCTGGTATTGCGATTTGAAGGGCATACCCAGACCGCGCTGCACCGCATTGAGGCCGACATGCTGGCGCTTTTGCGCAGCATCAAGCCCGATGCAAGTTTTGCGACTGCTGGTCATTGAGCGTATTTATTTGATGCAGATTCTGTTGGTCAAACTGTCTTCTCTGGGCGATGTGGTGCACACGCTGCCGGTGGTACAAGACATTTTGGCGGCCTTGTCTGACGCGCAAATTGATTGGGTGGTCGAAAAATCATTTGCGCCGCTGCTTGCGCAAGTCAAAGGGCTCAACCGCGCCATCCCGTGTGAACTGCGTCGCTGGCGCAAGTCGTTCTGGTCAGCGCAAACGCGCCGCGAGTGGCAGGCGTTTAAAAAAGACCTGCAGGCCACCCCATATGACGCGGTGATTGACCTGCAAGGTTTGACCAAATCAGCGCTGGTAGCGCGTTTGGCCCGACTGAGCCCCGGCGGCAAACGTTATGCCATGGCTAACCAGACCGAAGGCTCTGCCTACGAAGCACCCACCCGCTGGGTGGCTGATGTCTCCCTGCCGCTTGAGCCCCATGTTCATGCTGTGGCACGCTCAAGACTGCTGGCAGCGAACGCCTTGGGCTACGGCCTTGATGGGCTGGGATTAACACCAAATTATGGGCTAAAAGTGCCTCTGGCCCATGTAAAACATGAGCAAGAAGCTCCTAAAAAAATAGCATTGATACACGGGTCATCCCGGCAAGACAAAACTTGGCTACTGCAAAGCTGGCAACAGTTGGGTCAGCTTTTTATTGCAAATGGCCACCACGTCGTTTTGCTGCACGGCAGCGCCAAAGAGCGCGAGACCAGCCAAGCCATCGCTGCGCAGCTTGGCGCTGCCAGCACGGTTTGGCCGCTGCTGGGCATTGACCAGCTGGCTCAGCAACTTGCTGGGTGCGGCGGCGCGATTGGCGTTGACAGCGGGGTCAGCCACATTGCGGTGGCGCTGGGCTTGCCGCATGTCCAAATTTATAATTTTGACACCGCCTGGCGCACCGGGCCGCTGGGTTGCGCACACCAGGTCAGCGTGTTTGGGCAGCCTGTGCCTGCCGTGGATGCCGTCTGGCGGGCCTGGCTGGCATCCGAGCAGCGTGCGAAGACTGCTGACCGGTGAGCCGCATGATTCTTGCGTTGTACTCCAGTCTGATGCGTTTGGCCCAGCCGCTGCTGCGCCGCAAAATGGCGCGGCGGGCAAGGCAAGAGCCAGGCTATGGCGTGGCGGTTGACGAGCGTTTCGGCTGTTACACCCAGCCGCCAGAGATTACCTCCGAATTGGTTTGGCTGCATGCCGTGTCGCTGGGCGAGACGCGCACGGCGGCGGTGCTGATCAAGGCATTGCGCGCGCAATACCCGGGTTTGCGCCTATTGCTGACCCACGGCACCGCAACCGGGCGCGCCGAGGGGAGGGCGCTGCTCCAGCCAGGAGATGTTCAAGTCTGGCAGCCGTGGGACACCCGTTCGGTGGTGGCCCGGTTTTTAAAGCATTTCAAACCGCGCCTGGGTTTGCTGATGGAAACCGAGGTCTGGCCCTGTACCGTTGCCAGCGCCAAGGCGCATGGCCTGCCGCTGGTTTTGGTCAACGGTCGAATGTCTGAAAAAACGCTGCAACAAGCCTTGACGCTGTCGCCGCTGGCTTATCCGGCTTATCGCGGGTTGACAGCAGTGTTTGCGCAAACCGTGGCCGATGCTGACCGCTACCGGCAGCTTGGTGTGGCAATCGATAAAGGGGCAGCTGGCGTTTTGGGCAACCTCAAGTTTGATGTCGCACCCAGTTTGAGCTTACAGGCAACGGGTAAAGAATGGCGAACAGCCCTGGCCCTGCCGGTGGTCATGTTTGCCAGCTCCCGGGAGGGCGAAGAGACCTTGTTTTTGAAGGAAATAAAGGCGTTGGCCCCTGTAATACCTGGGCTGGAAGCTACAAATACCATAGCATTTAGACCATCCGTAAAGTGGCTTGTCGTACCGCGTCACCCTCAGCGATTTGATGAAATTGCCGCGCTGGTGGTGCAGCATGGCTTGAGCTTGTCGCGCCGCTCTACCTGGCAAGGCAGCCCGTTTGAAAATGTAGAAGCCATGCGCGCAGACGTTTGGCTGGGCGACACGCTCAGCGAAATGCCGTTGTATTACGCCCTGAGTGATGTCTGCCTGCTGGGCGGGAGTTTTGAAAAACTCGGCGGCCAGAATTTGATTGAAGCAGCTGCTTGCGGTTGCCCGGTGGTCATGGGGCCCCACACCTTTAATTTTTTAGAAGCCGCTGAGCTGGCTGAATTAGCCGGCGCGGCGCATCGCGTGCCGGACATGACCTGCGCACTGGGTTGGGCAGTTGAATGCGTGAAGGATCGCGAAGCCCAAACCCGAGCATCACAAGCAGCGCTTGCCTTTGCTGCAGCGCATCAAGGTGCTACCGGCCGAACGACTCAGGCACTGGCCAAGTTTTTGATCTGAAAACCTGCATCCATCCCAGGCGCGGCATTTGACCGTTCGCTATTTGGCCAGCAATGAATTGATGGCCAGCAAATCCGTGGGGCTCAAGGTGCCATTGGCTTGGCGCAAGCGCAATCCGCCCAGCAGCACGTTGTAGCGCGCCTGTGCCAGGTCGCGTTTGGTCTGGAACAACTGGCTTTGCGAATTCAGCACATCAATGTTGATGCGCACACCCACTTGGTAGCCCAGTTTGTTGGCATCCAGGGCGCTTTGGCTTGACAGCTCGGCCGCCTCCAGCGCCTTGACCTGGCCCTGGCCTGACTGCACGCCAAAGTAAGCGCTGCGGGTGGCCAAGGCAACGGAGCGCTTGGCCCCTTCCAGGTCGCTTCGGGCTTTGTCTTTCAAAGAAAGCGTTTCTTTGATGCGGTTTTGCGTCGCAAAGCCTGCAAAGAGCGGCAAGTTAAGCGCCAAGCCTATGGTGGCCGTGTTGTTGCGGGTATTGAAAGCAGATTGGGCTGAGCCGGCGGGGCTGCGCGTGGCGTTGTAGCTGGCATTGACATCAACCGTCGGTTTGTGGCCGGCCTCGGCTTTGATGACTTCAAGCTCGGCGATCTCCAGGCCTTGCTGCGCTTGGCGCACAGCCGGGTGTACCAACGCAGATTGGTCAACCCATGCCGTCACGTTTTGCGGCACCACGGGCGGCAAAATTGCGGGCAATGCCAAGCCTTTGGGCTCGGTGTCGGTTTTGCCGGCCAGCGTGTCCAGGGTGAGTTTTTTGACCCGTAAATCGTTGTCAGCTGCAATTTCCTGGGCCGTGACCAGGTCAAACCTGGCCTGTGCCTCGCGCGTGTCGGTAATGGTCGATGTGCCGACTTCAAAGTTGCGTTTGGCCGAGGCCAATTGCTCTGCAACAGCGGCTTTTTGCGCTTTGACAAAAGCCAGCGTGTCCAGCGCTGCCAGCACATCAAAGTAAGCCTGGCTCGAACGCACAATCAGGTCTTGCTCGGCGGCGTCCAGCACCGCTTTGGCCAGGTCAATTTGTTTCAAGCCTTGCTCGTAGGTGGCCCAATTGGCGGGGCGGTAGAGCGGTTGCGACGCGGTCAGTGTGGCATTTTGCGTGCTGAAGCTGCGCTCAACCGTTGGGTTGGCGTTGTCAAAAGCCGTGCGTGATGCCCCGGCTGACAGCCCGGCAACCGGCAAAATGTTGGCTCTTGCCTGGTCAGCTCTGGCCAAGTTGGCGTCATATTGCAGCCGGGCCGATTGGTAATTGGCATCAAACGCACGCGCCGCGTCGTATAACTCCACCAGGTTTTGTGCCTGCGCGCCCGTTGCCAGCATGGCCAGCAACACTGAGGAGAGCGCCAACACCAGCGGCTGGGAGGTTGGCAGGCGTTTGTGGGTTCGTGCAGCGTGGGGTGTCATAAATGTCCTGAAGGTCTTAAATATTCGAGGCCGATATCAATACAAATCAATACTGAGCAATGCTGGTGTCAACTTGTTCAGCCCAGGCGGCGATACCGCCTTGCAGGTTCACTACCTGGGTAAAACCGTGCTGTGCCAGATACATCGCCACTTGCTGGCTGCGCACGCCGTGGTGGCACAGGCAGGCAATTGGCTGGTTCGCGCTGTAGTTTTCTTGTAATTCAGCCAGCCGTGCGGGGATGCTTTGCATCGGCACATGGCGCAGCGTAAAGCCATCGGGCGCAACTGACGCGGTTTGCAGTTCCCACGCTTCGCGCACATCCAGCACGACGGGCGCTGTGCTGGCATGGGTGGTCATTGCGGTGCTGCGCCAGGCGGCAAAATTGGCGGGGCTGACTTGGGCAATCATGATGTTTTAAATTTCTGAACGAGTGGGCTTAAAAACTGAACTTTGAAGGTTCCATAAAGCCAAGCAAACGGGGTGCCACGGTGTCCCAGGCCTGTGTCGTGTGCCAGGCGGCCTCGCCGACCCTCGTCACCAGCGTGGCGCGCATGACCGGCTCGTTGCCCACGACAGCGCTTAATCGGCCGCCGACTTTCAGCTGGCCGAGCAGCGCCGCAGGCACTTCGGCGACTGAGCCACTGAGCACAATCGCATCAAACGGCCCCTGGGTGGCATGCGCGTCTGCACCATCGGCAACACGCACCTCTGCGTTGTAAATGCCGGCGCGCTGCAAATTATTTATTGCGGTTTGGGCCAGCGCCGCGTCTAGCTCCAGACTGATGACTTGGCTGGCGCGGTGCCCCATCAGCGCAGCCATGTAGCCTGACCCGGTACCGATTTCCAGCACTTTTTCGTGCTTTTGCAGCGCCAAGTCTTGCAAAATACGCGCCTCGACTTTGGGCGACAACATGCACTGGCTGGGGTGTTGGTGGAGGGTGCTTGAAAGTGGAATTTCCATATCGGCAAATGCCAGCGACCGGTAAGCCGTGGGCGCAAAGTCTTCGCGCTTGATCACAGCCAGCAGCGCCAGCACCTGGCTGTCCAGCACCTCCCACGGGCGGATTTGCTGCTCAATCATGTTGAATCGGGCTTGTTCGAAATTCATGGTGGTGTCTAAGGTTAGATTAAAAACGTGGGCCAAATTTTAGTCAGCCGCAGGCGATGAGCTCTGGGCAGAATGCGGACTTTGGAAGCGAAACTTGCGTTTGAACCATTCAGCCAGATCGTCCATAAAGCAATAGGTGACGGGTACGACAACCAGTGTAAGAAGCGATGACGTGATCACGCCACCAATGACTGCCTGGCCCATCGGTGCGCGTTGCTCTGATCCTTCAGTCAATGCAAAAGCCAGCGGAATCATGCCGAAAATCATCGCCAATGTGGTCATCAAAATCGGCCGCAAACGTACCTTGGCGGCAACCAGCAGTGCTTCGCTGCGCTCCATCCCTTCCTCACGCATGCGTATCGCAAAGTCCACCAGCAAAATGGCGTTTTTGGTCACCAATCCCATCAGCATGACCACACCAATGATGGAAAACATCGACAGCGTGGAGCGAAACATCAAAAGCGCCAGCACCACACCAATCAGCGTCAGCGGCAGCGAGGTCATCAATGCCAACGGTTGCAAAAAGCTTTTGAACTGGCTGGCCAAAATCATGTAAATGAACAAAATTGCCATCACAAGTGCCGAAATCGCGTAGCCAAACGACTCGGCCATATTTTTTGTCGAGCCGCTGAACTGATAGGTGTAGCCGGGCGGGAAGGGGGTTTTTGCCAACGCTGCCTTGACGTCGTTAGACACCTCGCCTGCTGACCGGTCGTAAACGTTGGCATTGACAGCGACTTCACGCGCCAAATCGCGGCGGTTGATCTGGTTGGGCCCAGTGGTCTCCTTGACGCTGGCCACCTGGCTCAGTCGCACGATACGCGCCGAGCCATCAGGGTTCGTGCCGGTGCTGCTGGTCATGAAGGGCAGGCGTTCAAGGTCTGCTGGCGCGTTGCGAGCATCCGGGTTCAGGCGAACATTCACGTCATAGGTTTGATCGTCTGGCGCGCGCCAATTACCAACGGTTTGGCCTGCCACCAGCGTGCGCAGCGATGCAGCGATGCCAGAGACCGACAAGCCTAAATCACTGGCCACATCGCGCCGAACATCGACCTGTATGACGGGCTTGTCTTGTTTGACGCTTGAGTCCAGATCCACCAGGCCAGGAATGCCCCTGATATTGCCTTGCACCACGCGGCTCAACCGGTCCAGCTCCTTGAGGTCTGGGCCTTTGAGTGAAAACTCCACCTGCTTGCTGCCGCCCACCGAGTCCAGCAAGCCCACGTGGGTTACGGTGATGCCTGCAACCTGTTTGAGTCGTTCGCGCAGCGCGCCAGACAGTTGCTCGACGCTGCGGGTGCGTGCCTTGCGGTCTACCAGACGGATATAAACATTGGCGTAAATTTTGCCCTGTGCGTTGCCGGTATTGATGGTCGACAAGGTGTAGCGCACCTCTGGAAACTCACGCACGATGGCTTCGACCTGTTGGGCTTTGGCTTCGGTGGCCTCTAGAGACGATCCAACTGGGGTATAAAAATTGAGCGAGGTTTCTGAAAAATCAGCTTTGGGTACAAATTCGGTGCCCAACAGCGGCACCATGAAAATACTCACCACAAAAACCACCAGCGCCAGCAGCAGCGTTTTGATTTTGTGCACCAGTGCCCAGCGCAAAATGCTTTGGTAGCCTTCGCTCAAACGCTCGGTAGCCGTGTCAAACCAGCCGGTCACGCGGCCAATCGTTTTGTCGTAGAGGGTCTTTTTCCGATCGTCCTGAGCCTGCCGAAGGATCGCCGGGTCGTGCCAAATACTCGACAACATAGGGTCGAGCGTAAAACTCACGAACATCGAAATCAGCACTGCCGCCACAATCGTGATGCCGAACTCATGAAAAAACTTGCCGATGATGCCGCCCATAAAACCTACCGGTAAAAACACGGCGACGATAGACAGGGTGGTGGCCAGCACCGCCAAACCAATTTCTTTGGTGCCGTCCATCGAGGCCTGGTAAGACGTTTTACCCATTTGCACATGCCGCACAATGTTTTCGCGCACCACAATGGCATCGTCAATCAAGAGGCCGACACACAGCGACAGCGCCATCAGCGTGATCATGTTGATGGTGAAACCAAACAGGTTCATGAACAAAAAAGTACCGATGATGGAAATCGGCAGCGTCAGCCCGGTGATGACGGTTGAACGCCACGAGTTCAAGAACAAAAATACGATCAATACCGTGAGCAACGCGCCTTCAATCAGTGTGCGGCGGACGTTTTCAACCCCCACCCGAATCGGCCGTGAGCTGTCGGTGACGAGTTCAAGTTTGAGCCCAGGTGGCAGCGCGGCTTTCATCTCCAGCACCGCCTTGTTCAGCCCGTCAACGACCTGAATGGTGTTTTCGTCCTGGGATTTTTGTACGCTGAGCAGCAATGTGCGCTGGCCGTTATACAAGGCCAGGCTATCAACCTCTTGGGCGCCGTCGGCGATGCGGGCTACCTGATCGACAGTAACCGCCACATTGTTTTTGCGGACCACAATAATCTTGCCAAAATCTTCAGGGCGCTGCATGCGGGCGTCGATTTTGACAACCCGTTCTTGCGCCATTGAACGGATGCTACCCACCGGCAAGTCCTGGTTTTCGTTTCGCACCGCATTAACGACCTGGTCTGCGGTGATGCCCAGCGACTCCATGGCCTGCGGGTTCAGGTACACATTGATTTCGCGTTTGGTGCCGCCCACGATGTTGACCGCGCCTGCACCTCGCACGTTTTCGAGCCGCTTTTTTAACGTTTGATCAGCCCAGTTGGTCAGCTCAACCGCCGACATTTTGGAGTTGCCGTTTTCTGGCAACACGGCTACTGACCAGATGGCCCGACTTGATGGGTCAAAGCGCAGCACACGCGGTTCTTTGACTTCGGTGCGCAGGCTTGGGCGAATGGCGGCAATCTTTTCGCGCACATCTTCAGCGGCTTTTCTGCCATTGACATACAACTGAAACTCAATGATGACGACCGACTGGCCTTCGTAGCTGCGAGACGTGAGCGCGCTGACGCCGGCGATGGAATTGACACTTTCTTCCAGCTTTTTGGTCACTTCGCTTTCTACAATTTCGGGCGATGCGCCGGGGTAGTCGGCGGTGACCACCACCACCGGCAAATCGATGTTTGGAAACTGGTCCACCTGCATACGCTGGTATGAAAAAAGCCCCAACACGACGATCGCCAGCATCATCATGGTGGCGAACACCGGGTTTTTAAGACTGACTTGGGTAAACCACATGGCGTTGTTTCGAAAAGAAGATCAAGGAGCAGGTTTTGTGCTGAAGGGTACCGGGCTTGCCGCCAGGGCAGGGGTGTTCATGGCGGTAAATTTAATGGGTGTGCCTTCGCGCAAAGGGCCCACATTGCTGCGTATCACCACCGCGTTGTCGTTCAACCCTGTTACGGCAACCACGTCAACCCCATCGGCTGAGCCACGTGCGCCCAGCGCCACTTGTTTGTACACAACCTGGGCGTTTTCAATGGCCATGACATAAGGCATCGGCTTGTCGGTCCTTACGCTGCTCAGCGGCACTGCCAGCCGGGACGCGCGCGCGGTACCGAGCGTGCCTTGAGCAAACAGCCCTTGGCGCAGCGTCAAGTTGCTGGCGTTGTCAATGCTCAAATACGCCAAAACGCTGCGGCTACCCGCCTGCGCGGTCGGATTGATACGCGCCACCCTGGCGGTGACTGCCTTTGCGTTGCCTTCAATTTGCAGCTCTGCCGCCTGGCCGACCTGAATCTGGGTGGAGTCTGCAGCGCTGAGCGTGGCTTCAAGTTCAAGGCGGCTCAGGTCGACGATTTCAACAATCCGGCCATCAACGCCCACCCGTTCCCCCGTCTGTGCCAGTCGCTGCGACACCTGCCCCGAAATCGGCGCTCTGAGCACCGCGTCGTCAACAGATTTTTTGGCGATGTCGGTGCCCGCCAAGGCCGCTTGGTAAGTGGATTGCGCGGCATTCAGGTTGGCCAAGGACGTGTCCAGTGCGGTTTTTGAGATAAATCCCTGGTCTACCAGCGCCTTGTTGTTGTCATATTGGCGCTGGGCGGCTTCGGTTTGTGCCTTGCTGGACTGCGCCTGCTCTTGCGCCTGGCGCACCCGGGACTGCAGTTCACTGGCATCAATGCGGGCAATCACTTGCCCGGCTTTGACAAAGTCGCCTTCGCGAACCGTCAAGCCCTTCAGCTCCCCGGCGACTTTGGCCTTGACGACGGCAGAGTTCACAGCCTTCAGCGTGCCCGACACCGGTAAACCTTCGGTGATGTTTAACTGCCCCGCCTTGACCACATCGGTGGGCGCCAGTTCAACTCCGCTGTCTTTTTGAGCTTTGGCCGCTGCGCTGGTCAAAGCGTTTTGCTGGGCTTTACGCTCTGCCAACACCCGCCAGGCAGTGCCTGCAAGAAGACCGAATACTAACAATATCAGCAGCCATTTAAGCCCGCGCTTTTTAGTCCAGCTCATGCGTGTGTTTCCTGTGACGGGCTGTGGGTGTGTGAAAGCGGCTCTGTCATTCCGAAAAGAATGATTTGCAGCTGCGATGCGATGTATTTTTCTGGCTCCATGCAGGCCGGATTGCTGACGCATGTAGACGCTGAATGTTTGGCCAGCATCATGAAAATCATCGGCGCAATGATGCTGAAAACTGCATAGTCAAGGTCCATTTTTTTAAATTCGCCGCGGTCTGTTCCGCGCTGCAAAATGCGCCGAATCAGCGACTGGCCGGGCTCGACCACCTCTTGATGGTAAAAATCCGCCAGGTCAGGAAAGTTACCCGCCTCGGACAGCATCAGTTTTTCAATGCCAGACGCTTTGGTCGCGCCTACGCGTCGCCACCACTCGTTCATGCACAGCGAAATCATGGCCGCGCTGCTGCCTTTGAAGTTGTCAAAGGTTTCGTTCCACTCTTTAAAGTGACCGGAAATGTTCTCGCGCACGACGGCTTTAAAAAGTTCTTCTTTGCTCTGAAAGTACAAAAACAGCGTGCCTTTGGACACCCCGGCCCGGGCGGCGACTTCTTCTGCGCGTGTCGCGGCAAAGCCTTTTTCAACGAACAAGTCCAGTGCGGCGTCCAGCAACTCGCCAGGGCGTGCGTCTTTTCTGCGTTCACGTTTAACCGTGAGCACCGCATTGACGGGGCAAAATATTTTGGGCAGAGGCATAGTTACTGACTGACTGGTTATTAATGTAACGCCATCCACCTGGGTCGTCAACCAGAAGGGTCATTTGGCGCATTGCCAGGCAAGCACAAAAAGCGCCGGGTGTGAAGGTACCCGGCGCTGTTTAAATGCAACGCCAGCGCAGGGCAGGTGTGTGGCGCACCAGATCAGCGTCGAGCGGCTGCTCGCACCCGCTTAAAACAATGAAAATAGCGGTTTGCTACACTATTGATAGCTGTCGGCGTAGATAAATCGGGGGCCAGTGCATCAAAGCAATACCCGTCAGGCTGAATCGTGACCGTCAGCTTTATGCCCGCCAGCGGCAACGATCAGTAAAAAGCCTGCAAACCGGTCTGCGCCCGGCCCAAAATCAGTGCATGCACGTCGTGTGTGCCTTCGTAGGTGTTCACCGTTTCTAAGTTGATCATGTGGCGAATCACGTGGTACTCGTCGTGAATGCCGTTGCCGCCGTGCATGTCGCGTGCCATGCGCGCCACGTCCAGCGCCTTGCCGCAGCTGTTGCGTTTGATCAAACTGATCATTTCAGGCACGTCCTTGCCTTCATCCATCAGTCGGCCTACCCGCAGGCAGCCCTGCAAGCCCAGCGCGATTTCGGTTTGCATGTCGGCCAGCTTTTTTTGTATCAATTGGTTTTGCGCCAATGGGCGGCCAAATTGCACCCGGTCCATCGTGTACTGGCGCGCACGGTGCCAGCAGTCTTCAGCCGCGCCCAAAGCGCCCCAGGCAATGCCGTAGCGGGCTTTGTTCAGACAGCCAAACGGGCCTTTGAGGCCGCTCACGTTGGGGAGCAGGTTGGCTTCAGGTACAAACACGCCGTCCATCACGATCTCGCCAGTGATTGATGCGCGCAAGCTCATCTTGCCTTCGATTTTGGGGGCGGTCAGGCCTTTCATGCCTTTTTCAAGAATAAAGCCGCGAATCGACTCTTGTCCACCGGTGTTGCCGTCCGGGTCAGTCAGTTTGGCCCAGACCACAAACACATCGGCAATCGGTGAATTGGTGATCCACATCTTGGCGCCGTTCATGACGAAGCCGCTCACACCGTCTTGAACCGTGGGCTTGGCGCGGCTCAGCATGCTGGCCGGGTCTGAGCCATGGTTCGGCTCGGTCAGACCAAAGCAGCCAACCCATTCACCTGTCGCCAATTTCGGCAGATACTTTTCTTTTTGCGCTTCGCTGCCATAAGCGTTGATCGGGTGCATGACGAGGGACGATTGCACGCTGATGGCGCTGCGGTAGCCGCTGTCTACGCGCTCAACTTCACGCGCGATCAGCCCGTAAGCCACATAGCTCAAGCCCGCGCAGCCATAGCCTTCGATGCTGGAGCCTAAAAACCCCATCGCGCCCGCTTCATTCATGATCTCCCGGTCAAACTTCTCATGCCGCGCCGCCATCAACACCCGGGTTTGCAGCTTGTCCTGGCAAAACTGATGGGCGGCTACTTCAATAGCGCGCTCGTCGTCGCTGAGCTGGTCTTGCAGCATAAAAGGGTCTTCCCAGACGAAGCGAGGTTTGACGTTGGTTTTCATGAAAATACATCCTTCAGTGTGGCTTGGGTAAATGCTTTAGGTTTAAAGTGTACCGACAGGCGCTGCTCTGACGCAACGCAACGCTACACCATACAACACATCAGGAAAAAACTCTATGAGTCAAGTAAAAACCATCACCCTAGGCGGCGGCTGCTTTTGGTGCACTGAGGCGGTGTTCGTCAAAGTGCGCGGCATCCTTGACGTCGAATCCGGCTACAGCAACGGCCAGGTCCATCGACCCAGCTACGAAGACGTATGCACCGGCCGCACGGGCTGCAACGAAGTCGTCAAACTTGACTACGACCCGGCGCAAATACAGCTGGCCCAGATTTTGGAAATATTTTTTGTGGTGCATGACGCCACCACGCTCAACCGCCAGGGCAACGACAGCGGCACACAGTACCGCAGCGGCATTTATTACACCAACGATGAAGACAAACAAGTCGCGAACGACATGATTCGCCAAATGAGCCAGGACAAGCTGCTGGGCAGTCCCGTCGTGACCGAAGTCGTGCCCCTGGCCAACTACTGGCCCGCCGAGGCCTACCACCAGGACTATTTTGAGAACAACCCGAACCAGGGTTACTGCGTGGCGGTGGCAGGGCCGAAGGTGGCGAAGTTTCGCAAGACGTTTACGTCGCTGGTGAAGGATTGATGCTATTTATTGGGTAGCTGCTTGCGCCCGGATTTATTGGGCTACAGGCTTATAAGTCACTTGAAAAAGCTTGTTTTGGGCTTTTGAGAGCCAAAAAGACTGAAGCCAGCGCTTGTCCTCTTATCATCTAAAGCATGAACGCTACAGCTTAAACACTTCCAAACGCTGCGCCGCTGTCTATCGGCGAGATCGCGCAGCGCATCCACCTTATCCGGGGTCAGCGAGTGGTGCTCGATACCGATTTAGCCGCCTTTTATGGCGAGACTACCAAGCGGTTTAACCAGCAGGTGCGGCGTAATCTGGCACGGTTTCCTTCAGATTTCATGTTTCAGCTCGATGGTGAGGAGGCGAAATCTCTAAGGTTGCAATTTGCAACCTTAGACGCACCGGCTGTGGGCGACAAGCCAGGGCGTGGGCGCTACAGCAAATACCTCCCGATGGCCTTCACCGAACATGGGGCGATCATGGCGGCCACGCTGCTCAATAGCCCACGCGCTACCAAGCTGAGCGTTCATGTGGTGCGCGCTTTTGTCGAACTACGCGGCATTTTGGCCAACAGTCGGGAACTGGCTGGCAAGGTGAACACCTTGGAGCGCAAGGTGTCGCGGCACGAGGGCAACATCGCCGAGCTGGTGGATTCGATGGCAGAGCTGCTGGCAGCTCCACCTGCGCCGCCCAAGCGTTCTATCGGGTTCATCACGCCAGAAGATAAATCCAAGGGCAGTAAGGCAGTGCGGGGAAAGAAAACCAACTGAGAACAACACACTGGCAGTTTGAAAGCGTGACGTGTGCAACGGCTAGCAGCCAAGTCGGCTTTTAGTTTGTGCAGCTTGGCAAGCTTTGGTGGGGTTTCAAGAAAACCGGAGTGCTACATTTTTAAGAGCTGCTTGCATCCGGATTTATTGGGCTACAGGCCTAATTAATATCTGTAAATCGTTAAAAATGGCGGTTTATGATCACAATGATCTGAAAACCGACTTTTACGGCAGTTTCCACGACGCGTGGATGTGCAAAACGCCAGAAAGCAGTCAAAATTGCCTACATGATCACCCGAATTCAAACATCAAAGCTTGCGTGGTTTAGCGCTCTTTTTATTGCAGCAGACTATTCAAGGCTGTCCAGTGAAAGTCATGCTTTCTTTGAGGGAAACCGCCACTTTATACCGCAGGTTTTGCGGTATACATTACGTTAGATTCTTATGCGACTGTTATTGCTGCTTTCACTTGTATTCTTGACGATCAACGCTGATGCGGATGACTTAAGCAAGACCAAGCCCAAGAATGCCCCGTTGATATATCAATACGTCGGCACCTATAACTATGACGGTTTGCTGAAGGAGCCATTCGTCGAAAAGCAGCTACGGACGTTGTTGGGAAAAGACTATCGGCACTTCATCGAAAACATGTCGGCCCTCCGGACGCCCATTGGCTTTACTGGCAGCTCATTGTCTGCAGATGGCCGGAGAAATGATTTGCCCGTGCGAGAAAACGCGGTTCTGTGTGTCGATACATATCACCTAAGGGTGCATGCTGGCATTTTTTCAGATTCGACGATGACCATTTATACGTCTGAGAAGACCTACCAGTATTTGCCAAGCTGTTTGACTTCATGGGTGTACGACTCGATTGAACGCGGTGTTGATCGCAGCGTGCCACCCCAACAAGGAGGCGGCGAATTCACGTTCAGGCACAAGGTGGTCGGCCATGCAAAGTAGCTTGGTCAAGCACCCATCTAACTGGTCGCCCGAGTCGGATCGCTACGCGCCCGCTCGGCTCCAACGTTAGAACACATGTTTGGTGCAGCGCAGGTTTTCATTCGATTGAGGCGGGCAGCCCTTCTAGGTCTGCTCGTGTTCTTGTCGTTCGCGGCAAACGCGCTGTCATGCTATGGTGTTAGCGACAAGTTCTTTTTGAAGTGTTCTGATCAGAAGTGCGAAGTATCTTTTCGGGCGAGAGAAATTCATAGTCTCGGCGCTTGCGCGAGGCGATTTGTTGTCGAACCTGTGCCGACGGACACAGAAGGTGTGATCCTGAGCCGAATAGGCGAAGTCAAACGCCCAGGGATCTACGAAGTCACCCTTGTTCATCGTTTCTATGGCGAACCGCCGGTGAGTGCATCCGACCTTTTGAAGTCATTTGGCGCCGAAGAGTTTCGTGTGCCGCGTTTGACTGTGCAAGACCTAGCCCCGGATACAAATTTGGATGAACTTCGTGAGCAATGGGTCAGTCGCTCTTTGAAGGAAGCATGGTCACTTGCGGGCTTCTGGGGAATCGAGCTATTGCTTTTTTGCGCTGCCCTTTTCGTCACTTATCGAACGACTTCAATATATCGCACACGCTTGAGGAGCACGCCGCGTGGAAGGTTGATCGGCCCTGTGCTTTTGCAACTCTGCGTATTTGCCGTTGGGGTGTTTTCACTTGGTTCGCAAACTTGGCTCGTGCTTGTTGGCTTGGTAGCACCCTTGGTGCTGGTAATCTTGCTTTATGAGTTGGCGTCATATTTACTGCAACGTTTCAGAAGGGCTGCAAATGAGTTCTAACATTTCGCTCGGCGCGGACACGAAGCAAAAGAATGCCGCTTCGCGGCGCTTGCCGCGTGCCGGGCAGCTTTGACGTTATGCCGCTTCAGAAAGTGTTGTGAATGAACTCTGGTGAGAATGAACCGGTGGTTTTGGCAACCAAGGATGCGGAATCCGAGCTTCCTATTCCGACAGCCTGGCGCCCAGTCATTTGTAGAGTTGTTGATGCATTTGTGCGCCATGACTATCAACTCAATGCTGGTGTACTTGGCGTGACTCCGGTTTCTGCTAAAACTGCGGAACACATCAAAAGTTACATCCAGGACTACGGAGCAGAGTTGGTTGGGCTGCCAGAGGAAACGTGGGCTTCATCGGTATGTATCTGGCAAGGCGATCAATGGGATGCACTCATTGATCTTTGGTCGCTTTCCGAGGGGAGAAGCGATCTTGTGCTGAGCCTTCAGGTATCAGAGGCTCAAGGCGGCTTCGAATTCGTCATTTATATGGTCTATGTGCCCTAGTACAAAGCCGCATAACAGGTTGCTCGTCGCGGACACGCAGCCACAGGTTGCCGCTTCGCGGCGCGGGCTGCGCGCCGTACAGCGCCAACGTTAACGCGCAGAATAGCGTCCGTGGTAATCTACAGCGCATGAACCAAATTTCTGTTGCCGATATTTTGGAACTGCCTGTGCAGGAGCGCATTCAGCTCGTTGAAGTGATTTGGGAAAGCATCGCCGCCTTCCCTAACGCCATCGAAGTTTCACCTGAGCTAAAGACCGAGCTCGAAGCGCGTTTGGCCGACTTTGAGCGAAACCCAGAGGCCGGTTATT
>JANPIK010000023.1:0-145657 GCA_031424935.1 Polaromonas sp. | reverse complement strand
TTTGCCGCCCTGCATGATCACGTTCATGAATTTGGCGAGATCGACATCACCAAATTTCGGATCTGGAAGAATTTCACGTTTAGGGACTTCGCGACGACGTGGCATGTTTTCACCTCTTTGCTTCAGTTGGCATTGCTTTTGAGCAACACCGCGAGAGTTATTAAACCCTCACTTACTCGACCCAAAATCGGGTCACTACGCTGTTGATTCCTGCGCCATGCAGAAAAGCAGCACCTTGTGTATTTTTTAGAAAGCTTATTTCGCTTTTGGCTCAAGCCGATTTATTTGGCTTTTGGTTTCTTCGCACCGTACTTGGAACGCGACTGCTTGCGGTCTTTCACGCCTTGCAAGTCGAGCGAGCCACGAACGATGTGGTAACGCACACCGGGCAAGTCTTTGACACGACCGCCACGAACCAGCACCACGCTGTGTTCCTGCAGGTTATGGCCTTCGCCGCCGATGTAGGAAATGATTTCAAACCCGTTGGTCAAGCGCACTTTGGCGACTTTACGCAGAGCGGAGTTTGGCTTTTTAGGCGTCGTGGTGTACACACGTGTGCACACACCGCGGCGCTGCGGAGAGTTCTGCATCGCAGGGCTCTTCGACTTGATGGTCTCGACCTCACGGCCTTGACGCACTAGCTGGTTGATGGTTGGCATTTAAAACGTCCCTAAAACGTATGTTTCGTCATGTTTAACGTGAAATTCTTCGTTTGTCTTTGCTTGATTTCTCAATAGCATCGCAGCCAATTGTCGGATGGGTTGCGAAAACGAATCTTTCTCTGAAATTTCAGAAAAGCCTACGAGTGTAGCAGTTCCGGATTTTGATGGCAAGTCAGTTATTTGATCCACAACCTGACAGCATCCCAGGCCCGGCCCAGCACGCCAGCCTCTTCTACCGCCTCCAGCACAACCAGCGGCGCTTCTGCCACCACGGCGGGGTTGTCGCCAGAGGTGACTCTCAAGCTTCCGATGGTCTGGCCTTTGGTAAATGGGGCAACCAGCGGCTCGGGGCGGGCGACTTGCGTTTTTAGCCTGGCTGCTGTGCCTGCGGGTACGGCAACAACAATGGCACTTGTTTGACCCAGTTTGACAACGGCATCTTTACCCTTCCACACATTCGGGCTGGCCACCACCTGGCCCGCATCGAACAGTTTGACGGCCTCAAACGCGGTGTAGCCCCAATTTAAAAGCTTTTGCGATTCGTTGGCTCTGGCAGCGTCGCTGGCGGTGCCGAGCACAATGGCCAGCAAGCGGCGCGGGCCAGGCTCGGTGCCGGCGCCCAGATTAGGAAAGTCGCGTTTGGCGGTGGCAATCATGCAGTAGCCTGCGGCCTGGGTGTGGCCGGTTTTAAGTCCGTCCACGCTGGGATCTCTGAACAGCAAGGTGTTGCGGTTGGTGTCGTTGGTGGCGGGCGTGCCGGCGTAACGGTATTTTTTTATCGCAGAAAACCCAACATATTCGGGAAAATCTTTCATCAGGCGGGTTGACAAGACGCTCAAATCGCGGGCGGTGGTGGTGTGTCCGGCTTCGGTTAAACCTTCCGGGTTTTTGTAACTGGTGTTGTTCATGCCCAATGCTTTGGCTTGGGCATTCATCATTTGTACAAACTTTTCAGCAGTGCCGCCCACACCTTCTGCCAACGCCATCGTGGCGTCGTTGCCTGACTGGACCACCATGCCTTTGATCAAATCTTCAACCGGAACCTGCATTTTCGGGTCGATGAACATGCGCGAGCCAGGCATCTTCCAGGCGCGCTCGCTGACGGGCAAAGTTTGCTTCAGATCGATTTTTTTAGCCTTGAGTGCGTCAAACACCAGGTACTCGGTCATCAGCTTGGTCAATGACGCTGGTTCAAGGGGTGCATCAATGTCTTTGGCGGCCAATATTTGATTGGCCGTCACATCCACCAGCAAGTAAGAGCGTGCGGCCAGTTCTGGGGGCTGCGGGGCTTGGGCAAAAGCACTAAAAGCGCTTAAGACGTTAAAAACTGTCACGGCCAACGCTGCTGCGATGGCCTTGGGAAAACTGAACATGAACTAAATCCGGTGGCAAAAACGTTAAAAGGCAGTAGCAGACAGGTGGCGCACCACCAGGCTTTTGAGGAGCGGCAATTGTCCGTGAAAGAAGTGGCCGCCACCGGGCACAACCGTAACCGGAAGTGATTGCGGCCTGGCCCAATCCATGACGGCACTTAATTCGACCGTATCGTCTGCCTCACCATGAATGACGATGGTGTTGGGGTGCGCATCAGCAGCAACGGGTGCAGCAGCGCTGCGGCTGACGCTGGTACCCACCAGCACTAATTTGTCGATCTGCCTGGTGCTGTGCAGCCTGTCAAACGCATGGGTCGTGACGAACGCACCAAATGAGAAACCGGCCAGACAAAGCGAACCTTCAGCCGCAAAGTGAGTAACCACTGACAGCATATCGTCCAGCTCGCCACGACCTTCGTCGTGCTCACCTTCAGTTTTACCTACCCCTCGAAAGTTAAACCGCACCGCCGTCCAGCCGCATTGGGTGAAGGCTCTGGCCAGCGTTTGTACGACTTTGTTGTCCAGCGTGCCGCCAAATAACGGGTGCGGGTGGGCAATGACTGCCGTGCCTTTTGATGTGCCGATCGTAGGCATATCAACGGCAACTTCAATCAAGCCGGCGACGCCTGGCAGAGTTGATCTTGTGGTTTGAGCATTCACAGACGGTGTTCTAAAAATTTGTTAAAAATTCTTTTTGCTATGCATTTAATAGCATATTCGCTATGCAATACAAGGGCCACACCCCTAAAATTCACCTAACTGCAGTTTACGGGAGGGTTTGGCGGATTTAGGCGGGGTTTTATCGATTTTTGCCTCTATCGGCCCAAACCTATCGGCGTCAGAAGTCGCTCGACCACCCTGCCATTTTTTAAATGCGATTCGACAATTTCGTCAATGTCGTGTGCATCAACGTAGGTGTACCACACCGCTTCTGGGTAAACAACGGCCACCGGCCCAGCAGCGCAGCGGTCCAGGCAACCGGCTTTGTTGACGCGGACTTTGCCTGGGGCTGACAGTCCTGCTGCCTTAACTTGCGACTTGCAGCGTTCAAAGCCTTCCTGGGCGCGGTGGTTGGCACAGGCATCTTTGCCTGATTCGCGTTCGTTAAGGCAAAAAAAGATGTGGCGCTGGTAGTAATTTTCAGCGGCGGATGTGGTGGCGATTGAAGGGGTATCTGACAAGGTCATGGCGGGATTCTACGGTTGAATGTGGTCGGTGCGCCCAGACAATCTGGCCAGCAAATAAAGCAAAGCGGCATAGGGCCATAACCAGCCCAGCCATTGGGCCAGGCCATGAAAACGAATAAACCGCCCCTGCTCCCAGGTTTGCAGGGTCTGTGCAAAATACGCGCTGGCTGGTGCTTGGTTAAGCAAGCTCAGTTGAACAGCCAGGGCCAGCAGCGCAAATGCCGCCGCACCCCGGCGGCCCAATGGCAGCAGCACCACGGCCAATGTAGCGGCCAACATCAGCCCGGCCCGCACCGGCAAATCAAGCCAAGCCCAGGCATGCTGGGGACCATAACTGAGCGCTGCGGACAAGCCGGTAACGCCGATACCGACAGCGAGGGTCAACACAGCAAACATTGCGCGCTGCCAAAGCGTACGCACCACGCCATAACCCAGCAGCAACGGGATCAACGCACCCAAGGCCACGCAGACGAGCTCAGCCAACGGCACCAGCGGCTGCAGTTCAATCTCGCGTACGGGCAGCCACACCAGAAAAGGCGTACTTTCAAGTGCGTCGGACAAACTGGTCTCGAGCCGTTCAAACACTTGGCCCAACCCCATCGGCACCACCGCCGGGAACAGCAGGGCCGCAGGCCAAAGGGTCAGCAAAGTCAGCGCTCCGCGAGCGTCAGGCGCCAGCCAGCGCGCTCTAAAACGGCGCCAATGGCCCAGCGCTCCTAACTTTTCAAGCGCCCAGGCGCTGTAAGCGCCACACACCGCACCCAGCGTGTTAAGCGCCAGATCTACGTTGGACGGAATACGTGAGGGCAGGTAGCTTTGCAGCGTTTCCATGCTCAGCGACAGCAAAAAACTAGCGCCTACCGCCAGCAACATCGCCCACTTCATGTGCCTACTTCGCAGCCCAGCCAATGCAAACAAAAAACCCATCGGCGCGTAGCCCAGCACATTGGTCGCCACATCAAACCCTGTCAGGTACTGGGGCAAGGGTGCGGTTAAAAAAACCAACGGTGAAATACCTTGGTTGCGCCAATCCGCAAATGGGTAGAGGCTGGCGTAAATGATCAGGCAGATAAAAGCCAAAGACAAAGGCCAAGACAGACCGGGTACATGGCTGTCCGGCGGGTCAAACTGAGCTGCGTCGGAGACCGATTGGTTTTGCAGTGAGCGGGTTGAAACGCTTGGAGAAGCCAAATCTACCGCGTCGGCGTGTGGCTTGGGGTGTGACACTCTGGAACGTCTCGCGGTAGAAGTCTTGCGATGCTAGGTTTTACGGTATTAAAAGGGCTTGACCACCACCAAAATCACGGCCGCCACTAACATCAACACCGGCGCTTCGTTAAACCAGCGAAACCACACCTGACCTTTGGCATTTTGATGCGCAATGAATTGCTTGTAAATGCGGCCACAAACATGCTGGTAGGCCAGCGCCAACGCCACCACAACCAGCTTGGCATGCATCCAGCCACTGCCTTGACCGATACCGTAGCCAAGCCACAGCCACAACCCTAAAAGCACAGCAGGCGCCGACAAAACCCGTGTGAATCGCAGCAACTTGCCCGCCATCAGCATCAAACGCTCCCGTTCAGCAACGCTTTCAGGCGGCACCATTGCCAGGTTCACAAATATGCGCGGCAAGTAAAACAGCCCCGCAAACCAGCTGGCAACAAAAACGATGTGGAATGATTTGACCCAAAGCATCGATGAAGTGTAGCCCCCACGGTTGCTCACTGCGTGTAGCGCCCTGCACCTTGCAGGCCGCCGCTCGCCGGAGGCTTCGCTTCTGTCGCCTGTCCAAATCTGCTCAAGCAGATTTGGAGCCGCAGGCACCAGCCCCGAGGGGGCCGCTGCGCCTGCGGCCTGGCGAAGCCAGCTCCGCGGCCCCTGCTTGAATAAAACCGCCTGTCCCTTGTGCCGGACAAAAAAAAGGCCCGGAGGCGTAGCCGTCCGGGCGATAAGCCTTGTTGCTGTTACGCGTTAAGGCCCCGCTCAGGGAGGAAAAGCGGGATGCAGCTACTGAAAGTAACTACACGTAGCAATTTTAACCGCGGATGACTGAAAAACCCCGGGGTGCTACTTCGGGTTTTCGCTTATTTCTGCCAAAACATGTGCCTCGCGTTTCATTAAACGCCATCGCCTGCGCCAAGCTTTGGCACAATCACTTATGACAAATTTTGCCCCCTTCCCGGCCGGTCGGCCACGCCGTTTGCGCCGCGATGCGTTCACCCGCAATTTGGTACGTGAACACGGCTTGAGCCCGCACGACCTGATTTACCCTGTGTTTGTCACGCAAGGCGAAGGCCTTCGCGTACCCATTTCGTCCATGCCGGGCGTAGAACGTTTGAGCCTGGACTTGTTGCTGCCGGTTGCCGAAGAGTGCGTCAAGCTGGGCATACCGGTGATGGCGCTGTTCCCGGTGATTGATAGCACGCTGAAAACCTTTGATGGCATGGAGGCCACCAACCCCGATGGCCTGGTGCCGCGTGTGATACGTGAACTCAAAAAGCAGTTTCCTGAGCTGGGCGTGATGACCGATGTGGCGCTTGACCCCTTCACCACCCACGGCCAGGACGGCCTGCCTGACGAGCAGGGTTACATCATGAACGACGAAACCACCGCCATGCTGGTGCGCCAGGCACTGTGCCAGGCCGAGGCGGGCGTGGACATTGTGGCGCCCAGCGACATGATGGACGGCAGGATTGGGGCGATTCGCAACGCGCTGGAAGCCAAGGGCCACATCCACACCCGCATCATGGCCTACAGCGCCAAATATGCATCGGCGTTTTATGGCCCGTTTCGTGATGCCGTTGGCTCTGCGGGTAACCTGGGCAAGGCCGACAAAAAGGTCTACCAGATGGACCCTGGCAATACCGACGAAGCCCTGCGGGAAGTGGCCATGGACATTGCCGAGGGTGCAGACATGGTGATGGTCAAGCCGGGCATGCCGTACCTTGACGTGGTGCGCCGCGTGAAAGACGAGTTCAAGGTGCCGACGTTTGCCTACCAGGTCAGCGGTGAATACGCGATGCTCAAAGCCGCCGCGCAAAACGGTTGGCTGGACCATGACGCGGTGATGATGGAAAGCCTGCTGGCCTTTAAACGCGCTGGTGCAGATGGTGTGCTGACGTATTTTGCGATCGATGCAGCTCGCAAACTGAGGTCAAGTAGCTATTAATTCAGGAGCGGATAGCTCGCGATTTTATTGGGCCCGTCAATGAAAAAATCCTAAAAACCGGCGAATATCGATTAAAACCATGCAAATTGTTGAATTTACCGATGCCAGCCTGCGTTTTGTGGACACGGTGCCCGACCAGCCGCCACCAGATGGCTTTGTCTGGCTGTTTTTGGAGCAGCACGAATTTGAGGCCGTTCATGCCCAACTCCAGCAAGCCGCGTTAAAGCTCGGCGGCTCGGCTTTGCTCGATTTGCACTGCCAGGATCTGGCCAGCACCGTGCATCCGTCAAATTACGATTCCACCTCGGTTTACGACCTGATTATTTTCAGGCGTCTTGCGACCCAGCTTGAAACCCAGCACGAAGATGCCCAAGAAAAGGCCGTCAGCGACTACCACGGCCAAGGCGCAAAAACCAAAAAACGCGGAGACCGCCTGCCCACCATCAACAGAATCGGCTCCAAAGCCGTGGGGTTTGCAGTGTTTGACCGCTGCTTGATCAGTGTGCACCCCCGCGGCTGCTATGCCGCAAAGAGTTTCATCCAGCGGTTTTTAGCCGATGCCAAGTTTAGCCTGGACGCGCCAGATGCCGACCCGGCTTCGGCCCGCACCCGCCTGCCAATCAGCCCTGCAGACCTGACGCTGCGCATGATCAACGCCATGGTGGACAGTTATCTGGACTTGCGCAAAGTCTTGTCCAGCCAACTCGAACACTGGCAAGCTGACTTGTTAAGGGCCAACTCACGTTTTGACAATTGGGGCGCCTTGATGACCGCGCGAAGCCAGTTGCACGTGCTGGAGGACTTGTGCGACGAACAACATGACGCGATGCAAGAGTGGCTAGACTCACTGCGCGAGCAGCCCCTGGTTGTGTTCATGAAAGACAAAGACCAAAGCCACCAGGCCACGCAAACCGCACAGCTGCGGCGCGACCAGTTGGTCGCACGGGCAAGAGATGTGATGGAGCACATCAGCCGCGTGCTCCAACATGCCAGGAGGCTAGAGCAATCGGCTGAGACCGTGGTGCAAATTCACTTTAACGCCCAAAGCAACCGCACCAACGACATCATGCGCACCCTGACAGCGGTGACCGCGATTTTCTTGCCGCTGAATTTAATCACTGGCTTTTTTGGCATGAACTTCGAGCACATCCCCGGCCTGCATTCGCCTACGGCATTCTGGGTCACCGTCGGTTTTATGCTGCTGCTGGTGGTGGTGGTGCTGACGGTTTTTTTGCGCAAGCGGTACATTGCTCGGACGGGGCTGTAAGTACACCGGCTTGCCAATCTATTAAGACTGTTTCTTGATAAATTTACCAGCTGACATTTGTTAATTTGCGAATTTTTTGCTCAGCCGCCATAACAAGTTACCTGATTTTCAGCCTGCCAGCGCTTTCTCAACATCTTTTGCCAAGTCAGCGGGCTTATCAGTGGGTGCGTAGCGCTTGATGACCTGGCCGTCTTTGCCAACCAAAAACTTGGTGAAATTCCATTTGATGGCTTTGCTGCCGAGCAGGCCGGGTGCCTCAGCGCTGAGCCATTTGTACAGTGGGTGCGCCTGGGGGCCGTTAACCTCAATTTTGCCCATCATGGGAAAGCTCACGCCGTAGTTGACCTGGCAAAACTCGGCAATCTCAACCTCTAGCCCAGGGTCTTGCGAGCCGAACTGGTTGCACGGGAAGCCAACCACTGCCAAACCTTGAGCGGCGTAAGTTTTATGCAGTGCCTCCAGCCCGCCAAACTGCGGGGTAAAACCGCATTTGCTGGCGGTGTTAACGATCAGCATGACCTGACCCTTGAAGTTGCTGAGCGGGATGTCTTTACCGCTGATGCTTTTGGCTACAAAGTCGTAAATCGTGGAAGGGCTAGCGCTGCTCATGGGAGTTCCTTTAAGTATGGCCTTGCATACTAGCGCTCGTTTTTGTTGTGTGCCAGCGCGGCCAGCAAAGCCGCCAGAACAATCAGACTACCGCCCCAAAAAATACGCGGGCTAAATACCGCTGCCCCCAGCAGCGCAGCAGACACACTGGCGAATAAAATTTCAGTCAGCATCACCAGCGATGTGGTGCTGGCAGACAACCGGGCTGCACCATATTGCAAGGCCACATTGCTGATGATAAAAAGCAGACACAGGGCACCAAAGACAAGCCCAGCGGATGGCTGCAAAGCAGGCATAGGCAGCGCGCCAAATGACATCCCCAGCGTGGCCACAGAGGTCGCCATCAGTGCGCCACCGGCAAACATGGCCAGCATGCGCGCGCCACTCGGGGTATGGCTTTGCTTTTTGAGCAGCGCATTGGTGATGGCAAAGCTCAGGCCGCCCATCAGCGCCAGCCAGTCAGCGCCGCTTTGCGGCACGGGCCACGGTGAGTTGGGGGTTTTCAGCACAATCAGGACGCCTACCATGGCCAAGCCCAGCCGCAGCAGCGAGGCGCGCGTCGGTCTTTCGCCCAGCAATCCCCAAGCCACCAGCACGGACCAGGCGGGCATCAGGTAAAAAAGCAGCACCACGCGCACCACGTCGCCAACCGTCACAGCCCAGTTAAAGCCTACATTGGTCAGGCCTGAAGCCAGTGCCAACGACCACAACGCGGCGTTGGCCCGCAAGTCCTTCAATGCGCTGCCGTAAAACCCCAGCATGCCGATGCACACCAGCACATAAACAGCTGCCGTCGCCCACAGCGGGTGCAGCCCGGCGCTTTGAAGCTCCCTGAAAGGCCACCACGACACACCCCATACAAAGGCGTTGATGACGAGAGCGCCAGCGGCCAGCAGACCGCCATGGGTTTTGGCAAAAGACATAAAGACGGGATCGGTGCGAGGAAACGGTGCGAGAAATTAGCAATGCTTAATGCGAGTTGTCGCTGCGCGCGATGCTGAGCAAGTGATCCACCTGCTCCTTGTATTTGATGCAGTTGCTTTTGTGCCAGCGCTGAATGACATACATGAATCCGGCCACCACAATACCAAAAATCGTGATGGCACCAAAAGCCGACAGCCCCATCGCGGTCGACAGTGTGTAGCCTGCGCCAAGGGCCAAAATGCAGGCTTGTTCATTGAAGTTTTGCACCGCAATCGAGCGCCCGGCACCCATCAGGTTGTGGCCACGGTGCTGGAGCAACGCATTCATGGGCACCACCAAAAAGCCCCCCAACCCACCCAGCAAAATCAAAAACGGTGCGGCTACCCAAACGTTGTCAATAAAGTTCATCAAAATGACCAACAACCCCATGCCAATGCCCATGGGCATCACGCTGGCGGCCTGGTCCAGCCTCATCCGCATCGATGCTAATACCGCCCCAACGGCCGTACCAATCGCCACCACACCCACCAAAGATGACGCTTGAGTGGTGCTGTAACCCAGCGCGGCGGCGCTCCAGGCCAGCACGATATACCGCAGGTTGCCCGAAACACCCCAAAAAAGAGTGGTGGTGGCCAGTGAAATCTGCCCAAGCTTGTCACGCCACAGCGCAGCATTGCAGTTCCAGAAGTCCGGCAGCAATTCCAGTTTGTTACGCGGCATGGGCCGCATTTCCACGCCAGTGCTGGGAATACGGGTGTTGAACCAGGCCGCAATCAGGTACAAAAATATCAGCACGCTGATGGCCGCTTCAGGCGGCGTGTCGATGCTTGTCGAAATAAAAGGCATGTCAAAGGACAGCAATTTGCTCGAAATGGCGTAGCCCACCAATTGCCCGCCCAAAAGCACCCCCAAAATGATGGATGCGATCGTCAAGCCTTCAATCCATCCATTGGCCTTGACCAGTTGTGATGCAGGGAGCAGCTCGGTCAGAATGCCGTATTTGGCTGGCGAATAAGCCGCTGCACCCAGCCCCACAATGGCATAGGCCATCAAGGGGTGCGTGCCAAACAGCATCATCAGGCAACCCACCACTTTGATGGCGTTACTGACAAACATGACCTTGCCTTTGGGTTGCGCATCGGCAAACGCGCCCACAAACGGTGCCAGCACCACATAAAACAAAGCAAACATGGGCACCAAAGCGGCGGGCTGCCATTTAGGCGCGCCACTGGTTTTGAGCAACTCCACGGCAGCTACAAACAGCGCGTTATCAGCCAATGAACTGAAAAACTGAGCCGCCATGATGGTGTAAAAACCGCGCTTCATTTAACTTTTCTTATCTCCATATGATGTCGGTTTATAGCATGCGAGGTGAGCGCGCAATAATTGAGATGTGCCAACATCCCCATAAATTATGCCCCGCCCCATACAAGCCACGATTCATACCGCCGCCCTCAGCCACAACCTGGCGCGCGCGAGGCAAGCGGCACCTGATGCCAAGGTCTGGGCCATCGTCAAAGCCAACGCCTATGGCCACGGGATTGAACGCGCTTTTGGCGGTTTGAAAAACGCTGATGGTTTCGCGTTACTGGATTTAAACGAGGCGTCAGCTCTGCGCGCGCTGGATTGGCGCGGCCCGATTTTGCTGCTGGAGGGGTGTTTTGAAGCGCGCGACCTGGAGCTGTGCTCTCGCTTGGGGCTATGGCATGTGGTGCACTGCAACGAGCAAATCGACATGCTGGCAGCGCACAAAACTCAGCAGGGACACCGGGTTTTTTTAAAAATGAACAGCGGCATGAACCGCCTGGGCTTTAAGCCCGAGCGCTTTCGCGCGGCCTTCACCCGCCTGAGCGCACTGCCGCAAGTCGACGAGATTTCGTTGATGACGCATTTCTCCGATGCTGACACCGTCAAAGGCATCAGCGCCCAACTGGCTGCGTTTGAATCGGCAACCCATGATTTGCCGGGTGAGCGGTCCCTTAGCAACAGCGCCGGCACCCTGCGGCACACGGACGTGCTGGCGCTTAAGTCCGACTGGATTCGCCCCGGTATTGCGGTGTACGGCAGCGCGCCAGACTTTCCAAGCCACAGCTTTGACGATTGGGGTTTGCAGCCCACCATGACACTGACCAGCCAAATCATCGGCGTACAAAACCTGGTGGCCGGTGACACGGTGGGTTATGGGTCCAGTTTTATGGCCGACGCACCCATGAGCATTGGCATCGTCGCCTGTGGATATGCCGACGGCTACCCAAGGCACTGCGGCACGGGTACGCCAATGCTGGTCAACGGTGTGCGCTGCCGCATGGTAGGCCGCGTGAGCATGGACATGGTGACGGTGGATTTGACACCCCTGCCTAGCGCAGGCATGGGCAGCGAGGTGACGCTGTGGGGCAAGTCAGCCCGTGGCGCTGTGTTGCCGATAGACGAAGTAGCGCAAGCCGGTGGAACGGTTGGTTACGAGCTGATGTGTGCGCTGGCCCAGCGCGTGCCAGTGGTGGTTGGATAAAGGCCTGCGCTGCACCGCGCAGCCAGCCCAAGCGCTACCCGATCTTTTTTTGGGGGTAAATCAAGCCCCGTAAAATTTGAAAGCCATGTCTGGCGGATGGCCGCTGACCAGCTCGGCCAGCGCTTTGCCAGAGCCTGCGCCGTGCGTCCAGCCGAGTGTGCCATGGCCCGCGTTGACCCACAGTTTTTTAACCGGCGTTTGGCCAATGTAAGGGATGTTGGTAGGCGTGGCAGGACGCAGGCCGGTCCAAAAGCCAGGTGTGCCGCCTTCGCTGGCCAGCCGGGTGTCGCAAACGCCGGGCAAGACGGTTTCAACGCGTCTGGCCAGCATGGCGCAGCGGGCTTGGGCCAGCGGGCTGGTCAGTGACAAGTCGAAACCGCCCAGCTCTATCGTGCCTGCCACCCGCAGGTAGCCGCCCAGGCGGCTCATGGCGCATTTGACTTCGTCGTCAATCGTGCTGACCTGCGGCGCCAGCTCGGGCCGCAAAATCTTAAAGGTCGCGCTGTAGCCCTTGCCCGGGTAAATCGGCAGCTTAACGCCTACGCGGCGCAGCAACGGCTCGCTGTACGAGCCGCAGGCGACCACCACCGCATCAGCTTTCAACAGCAGCTCATCTTTAGCGTTATTTTGACCTTTGGCCCCCGTATAACATGGGCGTACAGCTACTGATTCAATAGCATTGTTCACTTTGTTCAGTTGTACAACATCGTGGCTGTATAAAAACTCAACGCCCCGCTCAAGGCAATGCTGCGCCAGCGCTTGGGTAAATACGCGTGCATCACCGCTTTCGTCGCTTGCCGTGTAGGTGCCGCCGACGATGTGGTGCGCATAAGCCTTCAACGCGGGCTCAATCACCAGCAGCTCGTCCTTGCTGACAACTTGGCGGTCAACGCCGTATTTGCGCATCAATGCTGCCGCGTCGCCTGCGGTATCAAATGAGGGTTGGTCGCTGTAAAAATGCGCAATGCCGCGCTCTAAGCGGTTGTAATCAATGCCAGTGGCGCGCACCACGTCTTTGAGCGCGCTGTGGCTGTACGCGCCCAGCGCCACCAGTTGCTGCACATTACGTTCAAAAGCGCTGTCGTTGCACTGGCTTAAAAACCGCAAGCCCCACAGCCACTGCTGGATGTCAAATTGCGGCCTGAACAGCAGCGGCGCGTCGTTGGTGAACATCCATTTCAGCGCTTTGAGCGGCGCGTCACGGTTGGCCCAGGGCTCGCAGTAGCTGACAGATATCTGCGCCGCGTTGGCAAAACTGGTCTCCATGGCGGCGTGTGGCTGGCGGTCGACGACAGTCACCTCATGGCCCCGCTGCCGCAGATGCCACGCGGTACTGATGCCAATGATCCCTGCGCCTAATACGATGACCTTCATCCCGATCCTTTTGATGTTGATGTCTACCGGTCGAATTTTCTCGCAGCACCGGGCCTATGAATAGTTGAATTAAACGGATAGACTAATCATCAGTTTTGCTAATGTGTCACTGAAGCGCCCTGACGCCCTAACCGTTCTAAAGCCCTATGAACAATTTTGATTCTGCCGCCCTGGAATGCCTGGCCGCCATTGTTGAAGAAGACGGTTTTGAGCGGGCGGCCACGCGGCTGTCGATCACGCAGTCAGCGGTATCGCAGCGCCTGCGCGCACTCGAGTCCCAAGTGGGCACGGTTTTGCTGGTGCGCACCCGCCCGCTGCGGCTAACCAGCGCGGGGCAATTGCTGCTCAAACACACCAAAATGCTGCGGCTGATTCGCGCTGACCTTGACCGCGACCTCAAAGAGCTGGCACCTCATGCGGCGAGCGCCACCCGAGAGGAATCGCGCATCTCGATTGCCATCAACGCCGACAGCATTGCCACTTGGGCCTTGCCTGCGCTGGGCGACCTGGCACGTGCGGGATTGCCGATTGAAATCATTGCCGACGACCAGGACTTTACCCACGAGCGCCTTCGGGAAGGCCAGGTGCTGGGCTGCGTGACCACGCTCAAAGCGGCGCTTAGGGGCTGCCGCGTCACGCCGCTTGGCTTCATGCATTACATCGCGGTGGCCACGCCAGAGATGGTGCGCAGCAAGCTGGGCGGTCACGCATTGGGCAAGCACAACTTTCGTGCCCTGCCGTTTATTGCCTTTAACCGCAAAGACGACATGCAGGGTGAATTTATCAGCGAAGCTTTTGGTTTGAAGGGTGTGCAACTTGACAAACTGTATGTACCGTCGTCTGAAGGCCAGGTACGCGCGCTGCGTGCAGACTGGGGCGCAGCAGTGCTGCCGCAACTGCTGGTGCAAGCTGACCTGGACGCCGGAACGCTGGTCAATATTTGCCCGGGTTTTACCCTGCCGATTGCGCTGTACTGGCACTGCTGGAATCTGCAGTCAGACGTGCTGGATGCCCTGTCAAAGGCGCTGGTTGCGTCTGCACGGCAAGATTTGTCTGGCGTTGAAGCCGAAGCGACTATGACCCTATCGTCTTAGGAGGGCCGTCGCTGCTGCAGAAAAAACGCCAGCATCGCCTTTGACGCCGACGGCCCGTCAGGGTCGGTGTAACTGCCCGCCGCGTCGCCCCCCGACCAAGCATGAACGCCGTCATCGATTCGCCAATTTTCAAGCACCGGTTTGCCGTCCTGTGTGCTGTAGACCACGCGCTCGGCCCGACCGTTGTCCGTTTTCACGTCACCGTGCTTGCTGTCCGTGCCCGCCGTGGATTTGGTTTCAACCAGCTTGACGCCAGAGGCTTTGAGGGCTGCCAGCGCCGCGTCGGTGATGTGCTCGCCGTTGTCGGGGTGCACCGTTTTGTCAGCTGTGCCATGAAATACGATGGTGGGGATGACCCGCGATGCGTGGCCTTTGGCACCCGAGCGCATGGCGCCAAAGGCCGACACCACGTCTCGCGCAGCGCCTGCCGCCAAGCCGGAATGTACGCCGACCGCTGCAAAAATATCAGGGTACAAGCCAGATACCACCGCCGCCATGGCACCACCCGCAGACAAACCTGCGATGTACACACGATGGGCATCGGCGTCGTGCGTTTGTACGATCTTTTGGGTCAAGGCGGCAATCATGCCCGGCTCCCCCCGCCCAGCTTTTTGGTGGCCAGGTTCAAACCAGTTCCAGCAACGCATGGCATTGGCGCTGGTGATTTGTTCGGGGTAAAGCACCATGGCCTGATGCTCGTCAGCCAGCGCGTTCATGGCGGTACCGTTTGAAAAGTCCAGCGCGTCTTGTTTGCAGCCGTGTAGCAGCACCACGAGCGGCATGGGGCCGGCATCGCGGGCCTGCGTTGAGCAAGCTGACGGGATGTAAAGCCTGTATGGATAGCTGTCGCCCTCATACATAAACGTATGCTGGGTAAAGCTGGCTTGACGAGCAGGCACAACGCAATTTTCTGCGGCATCTGGTGCGCGATGTGCCGGATTCGGCAAGATGATGACGGCTGGTGGCGCATTTGCCGTTTGCCAGTTGACTTTGGGGTCATTGGCTGCTGGCGTGTGTTCACTGTCGACATTTTCATCAGCACGTTTTTCAGGGTTTGATGTGCGGTTCGCTGCAGTGTGTGCAGCCGCTTGGGGCCAGGTTTTTGGTGTGGCCACCGCCAGCACCCGTTGAATCAGGCGCGTTGCATCCAGCAGCTTGCCCATACCGGTTAGCCGGGTGGCCTTGAGCAGGCTCCGGTCTAAAGATTTTTGAATAAATGACTTTGCCACAGCGACTCCTAGTTACTTGGACCACAGCAAATGCTGCACTGCAACATAGCTTAAGCCTTTTTTCGCCTTTTTTCGCCTTTTTTGCAGGGTTTGCTGCCAGCAGATGTATCCGCCTTTGCTCTCCTACACACCCGCAAGCAACTGCCCGACAGGCCGCTCGACGGCCAAAATAACCTCGAATGCGGGATTGTCTTGATGTACTGATCTGGCGGAAAGCTTTATTCTGGGGAGCTAGAAAAAAACAATCGCCGTCAGGAGACATAAACATGATGAAGTTCACCATCGCCACAGCAGTTTTGGCACTGATGACAAGCGCCTCTTGCATGCTGTTACCTGCGCATGCACAAGCCCCTGCAGCCGCTGTCCCTGCTTCTAACACGCTCAAAATCGGGGTCATTGGCCCTTTTTCTGGCGGGTCAGCCGATTTTGGGGTGCCGATGCGCAATGGCATTCAGCTGGCAGTTGACGAAATTAATGCGGTGGGCGGCTATTTGGGGCGCAAGCTGGAGCTGGTGATCAAGGACGACCAGGGCAACCCTGATGTGGGGCTCAAAGTGTCGGAAGAGCTGGTGGCTGAAAAGGTTGCCGCCGCGCTCGGGTTTTGCAACACCGGGGTGGCGGCCAAAGCGTTGGACACCTACCAAAAAGCCCGGCTGCCGTTGATCATCCCCTGCGCTACCGGCAGCCCGCTGACCGCCAAGTACCCCGTGGCTGAAAGTTACATTTTTCGGACCTCGGCGAAAGATGCGATTCAAGTCCCGTTTGTGGTGGAAGACATTGCCAAACGGGGCTGGGACAAAGTGGCTGTTTTTGCCGACACCTCGGGCTATGGCGAGGCAGGTTTGAAAGACATCGAAGCCGCACTGAAAGTCAAAAATCTGCAAGCCGTGCAGGTGACCCGCTTTCCGGTAGGCGTCAAAGACCTGACTGAAGAACTGAAAGCAGCGCGTGCAGCGGGTGCAAATGTCATTTTTAGCATGACCGTAGGCCCTGAAAACGCCGTCATCGCCAACGGCCGCAAAGCCTTGGGCTGGAAGGTACCGCAAGTCGGTGCCTGGCCTTTGTCGTTTCCGTTTTTCATTGACGGCGGCAAAGACGCCGCCGAAGGTGCCTTGATGGCACAAACCTTTATTGCTGAGCCCAGCAACGAGCGGCGAGCTTCGTTTTTGACCAGCTATGCACGCAAATACAAAGTCACCAAAATCCCGGTACCCGTTGCTGCCGCGCAAGGCTACGACGCGGTGTACCTGCTGGTGTATTCATTGTTCGGCATACGCGACGGCAACTTGACGGGATCGGCCATCAAAAATGCGCTCGAAAACACAGGGCGCACCTACTACGGCGTGGTGGCAACCTATGAGCGGCCTTTCAGCTCGCAGAGTAAAGACGCCATGTCACAAAACATGCTGGTCATGGGAATGGTCAAAAACGGCGGCGTAACTTTTGCCTACCCGGAAGATGCCAAGCGCAACTTGTTTGTGCTGCGCAAGCAGTAGCTTTAGCTTTAGCGGCTGTAACGAGAATCGCACTCAGGGCATATCTGTGCAGTTGTGCACGTTTTTTAAAAATAACCGGCTGACGCGGTGGTTGTTGACGCAATAACCGTGTGATTCGTCACACGCCGGCTCTACACCTTTTGCCTGGACGACCGTACCATCGCGTTCGTCATGCTAAAAGCGTCATAGCTAAGTTAAATTACCTAGGCGGCTCTACGTCAATATACTGACCTACCTAGGTCAAATTCGAGCCTGGGCTGGCAGCAAGGTCAACAATTCATGCATGTATACAAAAGGACTGCCTCCGGAAACTCGGCGGCACTCGACCCTAACTCGGCCTTACCGCGCAAACTGCGCACACTTTTGATATCGATCGATGGCCGTACCCGGCTCAGCACTTATGTGTCGAGCCTGTCGTCGTTTGGCGATGTCGCGTCGCTGATCGATTCATTGCTGCAAGCCGGCCTGATTGAGATTGTTGAACCGCAAAGGACAGCAGGTGACGACTGGTCGGAAAAAGGTCAAAACATCGCGGCCAGCGACTCGGGCAGCTTTGACCCCCAAACCGACCCCAAGGCTGCATGGCGCGCCACCGATGTCGGTACCACCGCCTGGCGGAGTTCGTCGCCGCCCCACCGTAGCCAGTACAGCACGCCGGTTGACGACCTGGCGTCCTGGTCCAAATTTCAACAACAGCCTTCGCCGCAAGCGTTTATTGTGCCCGGCGCCCAAAGTGTCACCACCGCCCATTACCAGCTGCGCAATGCGGTTTCGCTGATGAGTGACTTTGTCAGTCAACACCTGCCGATGGAGTCTTTGGAGTTGGTGCTCACCCTTGAAGGCTTGACTTCGGTCGAGCAGGTGGTGGCCAGCCTGCAAGGCTATGAGTCGCTCATCTCACATTTGGGCGACACAGCTCGGCGGCACATGCTTGAGCTGCGTGCTGTGCTGTCCAGAGGCTGACTTTTTTTGTTTTTATTGATAGGACTTATTGAATGTTGATCCGCCTGATATATGCCAGCACCGCCCAGGATGGCGTGGACTTGAACGAGTTCAAACGTATTTTGTTGCACGCACAAACCAATAACCACCGCCGCGACTTAACCGGCATGCTGGCGTTTAACAGCAAAATATTTTTGCAAGCGCTCGAAGGTGCGCGTGACCAGGTCAACGAGCTGTACGCTAAGCTGATCCGTGATCCGCGCCACCACAGCGTCACCATGTTGGGCTACAAAGAAATTGAAGAGCGCCACTGGTCCAGCTGGTCAATGGGTTTTGCCGCGCCCAACGCAGACAACCGCGCCTTGTTTTTAAAGTATTCGCAGCAAAGCATTTTTAACCCCTACGGCATGAAAGCTGAGGCGACCGAAAAAATGTTGATGGAGCTGGCCAGCACCACCATTGCCATGACCGCACCTGCCCCTGAAGCAGCGGCTTCGCCCGTTGTTGACAGCGGTATTTTTGCGCGTTTCCTGAAAAAATAAACGTGATTTGCACGCTGCCTCTGCCCAATGAAGTGACTGCCCGACAATCGACCGCATGGAAGCCTTAGCCAGCGTTGTATTTGAACGCACCCCCCAGGGTGCGGTTGCCATGAAATCGCCGACCGACGAGGTACCGCGCCGCCTGCGTACCTTGCTGCTCGCCATTGATGGCCGCTCGCCAGTCGCGCAATATGTGCTGTTTCTGAGCGCCTTTGCGCCACTGTCTGAGAAATTTGCAGAGTTGGAAAACATGGGTTTGATCAGGCGGAGCAGCGGCAAAGCAGCCGATTCTGTCTTGCCCAGCTCAACGCCGCCCACCCTGACACCACCGAATTTAAAGCTACCGGAGCCGGGTTTTATGCCAGTGAAAGAATTCGATTTGCAAGCACTGGCGGGCGTGTCCAGCAGTGCTCAAACGCCTGTAGCCGTCAACGACTTTGAACGAGAGCTGCAAGTGTTGGCGAGCCAAATGTCGCTCAATGCTGCTGCTCCTGCGCTACCGCCGGGCGGCAAACCTGCAGCCAGCATGCCGGGGTGGTTACGCGCAGGGGCTGGTACCGAGCCAGCACCTGGGCCAGCGGTAAAAGCAGACACAGGCCTGGGGGCACAAATTCAACCCCCTCTTGAGAGCGCTGGGCTGGCTGATTTATTGCGTGAAATGGACCGGTTTGTCTACCAGTATGCGGGCACGGACGCCTTGCCCATCAGCCTGATGCTGGAGCAGATTAAAACGCTGGCTCAGCTGCGGTCAGAATTACCACAATATGCCCAACTTGTGCAGCGGTATGGCCCGTCCGCTGGGCCGCATATTGAGCGGCTGTCAGCCCTTGTCAGCCAAGCCCAAGGGTAACCCGGGCTTCTGCACAGTTCAGTTTTTGGCTTGCAGGGTTTCGCGCAGGTTTTGCGCTTTGTTGGCCTCAAACGGACCCTCTACCCGCGCTAACACCTCGCCTTGCCGGTTAAACACGATGGCATAGCCTTGGTCGGTGCTTTTTAGCCCAGTCGCCCGCGCAAAGGCTGCTTTGTCCATGAACATTGGCATCAGTTTGGCACGCTCAATATCAGCCGTATAACGCCCCAACAATCGGGTTTGGGCATCGCTTCGGGCATTTGGGCCGTCTGGCTCACCCAGAACCGGTATCCGTACCCAACTGATGCTGGTGTCATTTTTCAGGTTCAAGCCGTCCACCCAACTGTCGGCCTGACCGCGCTGAGCACGGCTGAAAGTCACCAAGGCCAGCGTACGATCTGACGGCAAGCCTTCTGGCAGCGTCACCGGCGTGCGGGTCAACGTCTGCGTACTGTGCGCCGGCAATTGCCCCATCACGCTCGATTCGGTCGGGTACAACTTGGCAAAACCAATGCCCACACCTGCAGCAGCGACCCATGCCAGGGTGGTTCCAACGGTGCGGTTCATGGTGTTCTCCAGTTTTTTACGGTTGATGCGGCCAACCAATGCTTGTCGTCATTGCTTGTCACGCTTTAAAGCTTAGCAAGAATCATGCAGATTACCCGGTTCAATCAAAAATACCATCAAGGCAAAGATAACTTCTGAAACAACTTGTTACTGAGCCGTGTGCCCAGGTTTAAATCAATACCATCAAGTTTTTATTCAGCCTTTAAGGTTATAAATGATCAAAGCCATGTTTTTGGTAGGCAGTGCGTCTGAATTGTGCTCGCACACTACAATCTAGCGATGAACGCAGTCACCTCATCTCCCCCCATCAAAACCAGTTTTAAAGCTCAAATGTTGTTGGCACGAGAAGAAGCCATTGTGCTAGCAGTCAACCGGCTGCTGGCCGAAAAAGGTTTTGACCTGATGACGGTTGACGAAGTGGCACTGGACGTTGGCATCGCAAAAGCCAGCCTTTATAAACATTTTTCCAGCAAAGAAGACTTGGCAGCGGCCGCCATGGTGCGGGTGATCGGTTTAGCCCAGACGTTTCTAGCCAGCTTGCCTGCCGATGCCAAGCCTTTGGCGCAACTCAAATCTGTGGCCCGCTGGATGCTGCAGGTTCAAATCAAAGGTGAAATGCCTTCACTGCCCAGCCAAAACTCCACCCTTCGCGCCAGCCTCATGGCTAACCGCGCCTATCTGGATGGCTTGATGCAAATCAGCGACCAAATGGGGGTATGGATTGAGGCCGCTCAAGCGGATGGGTCATTGCGCTCCAAAATGCCTCCCATGCTCGTGCTGTACACGCTGTACGCCCGCGCTTGTGATCCCGTGCCGGGAATTTTAAAAGCCACTGGCCAACACAGCGATGAGGAAATTGTGGAGCTGGTGCTTGACACCTGCTTTGATGGACTGCACAGCCACTGAGGCCAGTAAAACCAGTGAAGTCGCCAAAAACTTGGCCCGGCCAGTCTGGCTTGATGCATTAATGCACAAACCAGACTGGGGCCCTCGAAAAGGCTCGTCACTATGCTATGACTAGCATAGCAACGTTTACCGAAAGCAATTATTTAGGCATGATGACCGTGTCAATGGCATGGATAACGCCGTTGTCTGCCGCCACGTCAGCGGCCACCACTTTGGCACCGTTCACCGTGACGCCGCCCGCCGTTGCCAGGGTGATGTCTTGGCCTTGTACCGTTTTAACCATGCCTGGCTTGACATCTTTGGCCATAACTTTGCCGGCCACCACGTGGTAAGTCAGGATTTTGCTCAATGCGGCTTTGTCTTTGAGCAAGCCGTCAAGCGTTGCTTTCGGGATTTTGGCGAAAGCTTCGTCGGTGGGTGCAAACACCGTGAACGGTCCGGGTCCCTTGAGGGTATCGACCAGGCCAGCAGCTTGAACTGCGGCGACCAAAGTCTTGAAATTACCCGCTTTGACGGCAGTGTCCACAATGTCAGCAGCTTGGGCTGAAAGCGCAAAACCAGCGGTCAATGCCAATGCGATGAGTGATTTTTTCATGATGCCATCCTGTTTCGGTAAAGTTTTAAGGTCACACCGGGTTTTGGTGTGTGCAGACTATATAGGCTGACAAGTATCTTTGTAAACGATAAGGTCTTTTAAAATACCAATTGGTAACAATTTAAAGCACTCGGTATTAAAACCTCACGCCGTTCGAATAAACACCGCAAGTTGGTCGCTACACCTCAATGCAAATTTGAGGCTTGAAATGCAGCTGCTCATTTTTGCGAGCATAGCCCAGCGGGTTAGCCACCACCCGGCAGCCACTGGCCGTGTAGTCCACAGGGCAATGCAGGTGCCCGTGTAGCCAAAGTTGTGCTTGCGCCAGCAGGTCATCCAGCGCATTGCAAAAGCCGGCCGTACCTGGCGTGATGCCGTAGCGCGGGTCAGCACTGCGAAGGCTGGGCGCAAAGTGAGTAACTACTACCGTTTTACCCTCGAAAGGTACAGACAGTGCCTGCCGCAGCCAGGCCTGACTTTGCAGTCCGAGCGTGCGTACACCGTCGGCTAACAGGGGTTGCCCGGCGGTCAGGGTGTGGTTTTTCCTCAAAGCAAAGTTGGCGGCCCGCAAGGCTTTGTCCCGCGCCAGCAGTTGCTGACCCAGCGTTACCGGGCTGGTCGCGGCTTGGGTGCTGGTCAATGCATCAAAGTCGGTCCACAGCGTGCAACCGATAAATCGAACGCCTTGCAGCACTACCGCCTCACGCTCCAGCCAGACAAAGCCCAGCCTCTGGCAGACGTCCTGGAGTCGGGCGTGGGCCGTCTCAAACTCCTGACCATCGTACTCGTGGTTTCCGGGCACAAATACCACCGGACAAGGCCAGTTGGCAAAACGCCCGAGTCCAAAGTCGGCAATGCCCAGCCGCGCCAGCGAGGATTCGTTCTGGTACGACCCAATGTCGCCCGCCAGCACCAGCACGTCGGCGTTTGGGGCCGCTTGCGGTACAAAGTGTGGGTTCGACTCAAGATGCAAGTCAGAAAGGAGTTGGATGTTCACGGTGCCATTGTTGCCGATGCCGGTCAACGCCTGTGCTCATGTGCTTTTTGCATAAGAAAAGACCATCCGTCGCCTTGTGAATCTAGGGAAAACCCTTATATTTGAATCACCTCAACTTTTAGCGCCTCTTCCGGCGCGACACCATGACTGAATTGCTCAAACAATTTGCCGACTATCTCACCGCTGAAGCTACCCCACCGGCAACGCCTGCGCCCGGCGTTGCCCAAAACCTGATGGAACGTGCCGAAGCCGACGCCGGTCGCAATCCTGCTGAAGCGGAAGACTTGCGCGGCGCGGCACGGGCTTTTTTAAGCGTCGTTCGCTAAGCTTACTGCCGAGCTGACCGTGCTGGTCGTGCTGACCGACCAGAAATCATGCCAAATCGGCCCGTGGCCCTTGCATTCATTAAATTTCCAGCTATTAACTTCATAGCAAAATAAGTCACGAGCAAGTTTGTAGCGTTTTGCCTGCCAGTTGCGGCTTGATGGCGTCAAGCTGACTGCGCAAGGCGCCGTCGACGGCGGCAAGTTTGAGTTGTTGCCCGCGTTGCTCGGCACGCTCCTGAACCACTTTGGCGGTTTTTACCCCTTTTTTGGAGATGCGCGCCAACTCGGCCAGCGCCTCCGGCTGGGTTTTAAAGCTGCCCAAAGACAAGCCGGGTTCAAGCGAAGCGTTGTTCAGGGCTTCAAACGACACACCCAAGCTGCGGAGTTCGGCGCGTTTTTTAACCAACCCATCCGCGCTGTTGTACTTGCCCATGTAAACCAGCCAGCGCGCCGGTACCAGCGCACTCTCTATGACCCAGCTCCCCGGCGGCAAGGTGCTGAGCAGTTGCTCGCGCAGCACCAGGGTTTGTTCTTCGTTAAACAGGCCCACTTGCAAGCATTCTGTGGCGCTGGCCTTCAGGCTTACCGTGCTGGTGAGCGTTGCCTGCGTTGCGCTGCTTGCCACTTGCGCAGATTCTTGCGGGCTCACGACCAGCAACGCTTCGGGTTTGATTTGCTGAGCCAGGCGCTGCGGCTCGGCCTGGGTAGCAGGCGCAAAGCCGTAGGCGGCAAGCAGCCCTTGCGAATAGGCGTAGTAACTGGCGTTGGCCAAAATCAACGCTAAAACGAGCAGTCTTAACATGTCCGCAAGTCCCCGGTGGGCGGGCTGCCGGTCACGGGCCGCACGCTGACTTCTGAAGAGGTGATTTCTTTCATACCCGCCGCAGTATGCACCAGCAGCGCGCCCGTTGGGGTGACGCCGTGAGCCCGGCCGTGCGTGCCATCTGTCAGTTGAACCTGCCGGTTTGCCAGCACATCGCGCTGGCCAAAACGCGCATGGTAGGGCGCAAAGCCAAACGCTGCAAACGCCTGCACGGTTTGCACCAGCGGCAACACGACCCGTTGCAGGGTGCTGGCCACGTCGGCGTTGGGCTGCAGACTTTGCAGGCAATTTGGTGCAACGGCAGTCGGGTCTTGCAATGTCATGTCAAAGGCACGTATGTTGATCCCTACCCCAATGACCACGTAGCGCTGGCCTTCAAAGGCGGCGGTTTCGACCAAAGTACCGCCGAGTTTGCACTCTGTTTTGGCATTGACTATCCACAGGTCGTTCGGCCATTTCAAACGAATGCGGTGCTGCGGCAAATTGGCGGGGTCCAGACTGTCGGCCAAACTGACACCCACCGCTAGCGACAGGCCCGACCAATTGGCGGGGGCCAAATGCAGACCCAGTGAAAACATCAAGCTGTCGCCGCGTTGGCTGTGCCAGTGGCGACCCAACCTGCCGCGCCCGGCGCTTTGCTGTTCGGCCACCAGCAGCGTGGGCTCGCGCTGCCCGGCTTTAAATCGCCGCATCAGCTCGGTATTGGTGGAATCAACCATCGGCAACACCTCACAGGTAAAACCCGGCAGTTGCGGCTCTACGGCTTGCCAAATGGCCTCCAGGGGCCAGCGGATAACGTGGGTGCTTAACAACGCGGGGCACTCAGGCTATTTTCTTGTCTCGGCGTTTGTCGTCGTTGGCTTTGGCTTTGGGTTTGGGTTTGGTGCTGGTTTTAGTTTTGGTTTTAGTTTTGGTTTTGGTTTTGGTTCTGGTTTTTTCTTTAGGCGCCAACAGCGTACCCCGGCACGTTTTCGCGCCGCACCAGCACGGGTACTCGGCCCGCAGCTTTTGGGTATGCCTGGCGTCAATGATCAAACCGTAGTCAAAAAACAGCTCTTCACCCGCATTGATGTTGCGCAGCGCTTTGATGAATACCCGGCCGCCGTCTTCCTCAGCTTCACAGTTCGGCACGCATGCGTGGTTGATCCAGCGCGACGAATTGCCGCCCACCTTGCCATCAATGACGTGTTTGTCGTCAATGTGAAAGTAAAACGTATGGTTCGGATCATCGGGGTTGTGGGGGTGGCGGCGCAGCGCTTCTTTCCAACTGATCACCTCGCCCGTGTATTCCAGTAGGGTTTCGCCTTCGGCCAAATCAGTCAAGGCGAACACGCCTTTGCCATGCACCCCGGAGCGCCGCGTCTGGATCCGGCGCCCGTCCGGTGAAGGGGTTTTCTCAAGCGTGATGGCTACCGCTGAAGCGCTTAAAACTTGACTTTTAACCACGGCAGAACACTCCTGGAATTTTTTGAGGTATGGTTAATTCGCGCGCGTTCAGGTGCGGTCACCTGCGCCTGCAGCACACCATCTGCGCATGTGTTGCATTGTAGTGATGGGATTTTTTTAAAAGAGCCAGCCATGCGCCCCAACAGTTGTCATCGCCGAACCTTATTACAGACCGGCACCTTAGCCCTGGCGCTGGCCGCCCCAAGCTGGGCGTTGCCCTTCAATGGCGGCCTGCACAAGCTGGGCAGCGCCTTGGTTTTGCCCGACGTCAACCTCATGGGCGGCGGCGTGTGGTCGCCCCAAATCAGCCCGCCACGCGCGCTTGTGGTGTACTGGTGGGCAAGCTGGTGCCCTTTTTGTGCCGTGCAGTCGCCCCACATACAAGCTTTGTGGCAAGCGCAAAAAGCCAATGGCCTGCAGGTGCTGGCACTGTCGATTGACCTGCAAGAAACCGTGGCCAGCAACTACCTGAAAAGCAAAGGCTACAGCTTCCCGGCGGCCATGTTGGTGGGTGATGTGGCTAAGATGCTGCCAAAACCTAAAGGCTTGCCTGTGGTGGTGGTGCTGAAGATTGACAAGGCAAAACCGCGGGAAGGCAGAGTCGTTTTTGCCGAAAGCGGGGAAATGTTCCCTGAAGACATTGAAGGTTTGAAAAGTTACATATGAAGACTGACTTATGAAAACTCTGGTCATTGCAGAAAAGCCCTCGGTCGCACAAGACATCGTGCGCGCCATCACGCCTACGGCGGGCAAGTTTGAAAAGCACGACGAGTACTTTGAAGCGGACGACTGGGTAGTCACGTCAGCCGTCGGCCACTTGGTTGAGATTCAGGCGCCCGAGGAGTTTGACGTCAAACGCGGCAAGTGGAGCTTTGCCAACCTGCCCGTGCTGCCGCCGTACTTTGACTTAAAACCAATGGACAAGACCAAGACGCGGCTGAACGCCATCGTCAAGCTGACCAAACGCAAAGACGTGGGCAACATCGTGAACGCTTGCGACGCGGGGCGTGAGGGCGAGCTGATTTTCAGGCTCATCCAGCAGTACGCCAAAAGCAAGCACCCGGTCAAGCGCTTGTGGCTGCAGTCGATGACACCGGCTGCCATCCGCGATGGGTTTGACACCCTGCGGTCAGAAAAGCAAATGCAGGGTCTGGCTGATGCGGCGCGGTCACGGTCAGAGGCCGATTGGATGGTGGGCATCAACGGTACGCGCGCCATGACGGCATTTAATTCGCGCGATGGTGGTTTCTTTTTGACCACGGTCGGCAGGGTGCAAACGCCTACGCTGTCAGTTGTGGTGGAACGTGAAGAAAAAATCCGCAAATTCGTCAGCCGAGATTACTGGGAAATTCATGCGTCCTTCTTGGCTGAAGCAGGTGAGTACCCGGCCAAGTGGTTTGACCCGAAGTGGAAGAAAAGCGCGGCCAATGCAGACAACGCCGAGCCTGATGCCGAGCTGAAAGCCGACCGGGTTTGGTCACAACGCGAGGCCCTTGCCATTGCAGAGGCGGTGCGCGGTAAACCCGCAACGGTGACTGAAGAAAGCAAACCCACCAGCTCAGCGGCTGGCCAGTTGTTTGACTTGACATCACTCCAGCGCGAGGCCAATGGCAAGTTTGGCTTTTCGGCCAAAACCACGCTGCAAATTGCGCAAAGCCTGTACGAGCGCCACAAAGCACTTACCTACCCACGTACCGATTCACGCGCGCTGCCTGAAGACTACTTGCCCGTCGTTAAAAAGACGTTTGAAATGCTGGCCGACTCCGGCATGCGGCACCTGGCGCCGCACGCACTGGTGGCGTTGAACGGCAACTACATCAAGCCAAACAAGCGCATTTTTGACAACGCCAAAGTCAGCGACCACTTTGCCATCATCCCCACGCTGCAAGCGCCCAGCGGCTTGAGCGAGGCTGAACAAAAGCTGTACGACCTCGTGGTCAAGCGCTTCATGGCGGTGTTTTACCCGCCGGCTGAATACCTCGTGACCACGCGCATCTCGCAGTCGGTAGGCCACAGCTTCAAGACCGAGGGCAAGGTGCTCGTCAAGCCGGGTTGGCTGGCGATTTACGGCAAGGAAGCCGAGAATGAAAACACCGACGACAAAGACAGCAAAACGCTGGTCCCGGTCAAGCCGGGTGAAATGGTGCGCGCTGAGGTGGTCGAAGCCAAGAGACTGAAAACTCGGCCACCCGCCCGCTACAGCGAAGCTACACTTTTGGGCGCGATGGAAGGCGCAGGCAAAACCATTGACGACGACGAGCTGCGCGAAGCCATGCAGGAAAAAGGACTCGGTACGCCAGCCACTCGCGCCGCCACGATTGAAGGCTTGATCGCTGAAAAATACATGCTGCGCGAAGGCCGCGAGCTGATCCCCACCGCCAAAGCGTTTCAGTTGATGACGCTGCTACGGGGGCTCGACGTCCAGGAGCTGTCCAAAGCTGAACTGACTGGCGAGTGGGAATTTAAACTCGCACAAATGGAGCAGGGCAAACTCAGCCGTGAAACCTTCATGGCCGAGATTGCCGCGATGACAGAGCGCATGGTCGCCAAAGCCAAGGGCTACGACAAAGACAGCATCCCCGGTGACTACGCCACACTGTCCGCGCCCTGCCCCAACTGCGGCGGCATCGTCAAAGAAAACTACCGCCGCTACACCTGCACCGGCAAGGTTGGCGCAACAGAAGGTTGCGGCTTTAGCTTCGGCAAAACACCGGCTGGCCGCACGTTTGAAACCGCTGAAGTCGAGCAGTTTCTACGCGACAAAAAAATCGGCCCGCTCGATGGCTTCAGGTCCAAAGCGGGTTGGCCCTTCACGGCTGAGATGGTCATCAAGTTTGACGAAGAGACCAAAAACTTCAAACTTGAGTTTGATTTTGGCGACGACAAAAACGCCGAGTCCGGCGAAATTCAAGACCTGAGCGCGCAAACGCCTCTGGGCAAGTGCCCCAAATGCGGCACCGATCACGGCGGCCAAATATTTGAATTGGGTAAAAACTATGTCTGCGACAAGTCAGTGCCCACCCACGCGCAACCCACACCCAGCTGTGACTTTAAAAGCGGGCAAGTCATTTTGCAGCAGCCGATAGAGCGCGAGCAAATGGTCAAAATGCTGGAGACGGGCAAGACCGATTTGCTCGACAAGTTCGTATCGATGCGAACCCGCCGGGCGTTCAAGGCCATGCTGGCTTGGGACGCCACTGCGGGCAAAGTGAACTTTGAGTTCGCACCGTCGAAGTTCCCGCCGCGCAAACCTGCAGCTGGCAAAGCCGGCCCGGCGACGATCAAAACCCCGTTCGGCAAAACCGTGGCCGTGAAATCTGCAGTCAAACCGACAGCCAAAAAAGTAGCCGCTAAAAAAGCGCCTGCTGTCAAGGTTGCAAAACCAAAAGTAGCACGGGTCGCAAAACCAGGCTCTGGCCTAAAACCCAGCGACGCCTTGGCCGCAGTTATTGGCGCTGAAGCGGTAGCTCGCACGCAGGTCATCAAAAAGCTGTGGGACTACATCAAAGCCGAAAACCTGCAAGACGGCGCCAACAAACGCAACATCAACGCCGACGCCAAGTTGCTGCCCGTCTTCGGCAAACCGCAGGTCACGATGTTTGAGCTGGCGGGGATTGTGGGTAAGCATTTGAGTTAACAGGTGATGCGCCCTGCTTTTCTTCAAGCCATTGCAGCAATTCAAGCCATTGAAGGGATTAACCTTCAATCGCGGCCAAAACACCTGGGATAGGCATAATTATTACAACACTTACTCAAACCATTTATGCTCATTCAACTCACCTACGCTAGCCGCACGTCCAAAATATTGGGACCTGACGATTTAAAGTCCATTTTGGTGGCCTCGCAGCGAAACAATGCACGCGTTGGCGTGACGGGTGCACTGTGCCTGACCAACGGCATCTTTTTGCAGCAGCTCGAAGGCGACCGCATTGCCGTTAACCAGCTGTACCACCGCATCCTGGCCGACCCGCGCCACAGGGATCCGGCAATTTTGGATTTTGCTGAAATACCGTCGCGTCAATTTACCCAGTGGTCGATGGGTTCTTTGTCAGCGCTGGAATCGAATCGCGCGATTTACCTCAAGTACTCGCGCTCAGCCAGCTTTGACCCTTACACCATGAGCCCCGGTACTTTGCGAGCCTTTTTTGACGAAATCATGCAAAACGCTGCTTGGGTTGCCTGAGTTTGGTTTTCGCGGTCGATTCGCTTTGCTGAACAGGCGCTCCTCATGGGCAAACGCACGTCACCCAATGCAATCCAGGACGCGAACGACCTGAGTCAACTGGGCAACATCGTCCAGGACAAGCGCAATGGCAAACGCTCGGGCGCCAAAAGGGGCAGGCGCAACCGGCATTATGAAAAGCAGCTGATCAGAAACGCTCTCAGCGCTGGTTTGCTTAATAAATAGGCCATTGGCCCCGGTCTTTATTATATTGTTTGCTATTTTTTCTATAGCAATCCTATCAATCGGCTAACACCTTGCGATGTTCAAACCCGCCGCCGCTGCAATTTGCGCCGGCCCTGCGGCATAGGGTTGTTTGCCGCATCTGCGAGCTGATGCAACTACCTAGTCACGCTAAGCAAAATACTTAGGGTCTGCACGTCGAAAGACCGAATAATGAAACAATGCAAGACCCGACCGCTTCCTCATCGCAAGCCGCCCAAATTTATGGCCACGATGCGCTAGAGCACCAACTGTTGTCTACCTGGGTAGATGCTGCGCATGTTGGGCTGTGCGTGATTGATGACACTGCACGTGTTGTCATGCTCAATCGGGCGGCAAACGTCAAATTGGAAGTTGACGGCACACAGGTGTTAAACCGGCCATTGAAAGCTTTGCTGGGCGGCGTTGATGGCAGTTTGAGCCTGATTCAGTGGCTGTCTACACCGGGATTTGACGGTGAAAGGCAGGTGACGCTTCAGGCGGTTGATGGCCCCAAATACCTGCTGCTTAAAACCCATTCGCTGCGCACAGCTGGTGGTGAGCGATACAAGGTTATTGCCATCACAGACGTGACAAAACTCACCCATGCCCTGCGTGATTCTGAGCAACACCGCCGCCAGTGGGAAGCCCTGAATGCGGGCGTGGTGCTGACCGACGCGCGCGCCCCTGACATGCCGATTGTTTACGTTAACTCGGTGTTTGAGCGCATGACGGGCTACAGCTGCGCTGAAACCCTGGGGCGCAACTGCCGGTTTTTGCAGGGCGAAGACCTGCATCAACCCGGCATGAACGCGATAAAAAGCGCCATCGCCAACCGCACCAACGGCTACGCGGTGATGCGCAATTACCGCAAAGATGGCAGTTTGTTTCTGAACGAGCTGTTTATTTCGCCCGTCAAAGACAATCAGGGCGAGGTCACGCATTTTGTGGGCATACAGCACTTGCGGCTGGGGGAAACCACCACGGACCAAAGCCTGTGAGCCCCACAGATATGGACACGCAGATGTTTTCGGCAACGCCATCGGGCGCAGCAAGAAGTGAGCGCAGCTTTTGTCTTGCGGGCGTCCACGACCGTGAGGCGCTGGTTTTTAAATCGATGGTGCGGCTTTTAAGCCACCGTACCAAGCACATATGGATTTACTCGCCTTTGTCAACCGAGTTGCGGGTGGTCGCTGAAGGTCCACCCTCGGCAGCTACCCACACGGTGCCAGCCCAGCAAGTACTCACATTAGGCACAGTGCACACCAGGCGCACGGCATACCTGCAATTGCCTTTGCACGCCCATGAGCTGGAAGCAGAACTCAACCGCCTCGGTGCGCTCATTTTGCCTGCTATTTCAACCGCGACACTGTCAGCCGATACACAGGGTGAAAGCGCGCCCATGCGCATGCTGCGATGGCCGCCAGCAACAGTGGTGAACACGGCAACGCGCATGCGTCTGGCCACTTTAATGGCTGGCAAACCCTTGACGATCCTTGAGCTACAGCAACGCTCAAAGGAAAACCTGGCCGTGTGCACTGCATTTTTTGATGACCTGAAGCGACACCATTTGCTGGTTCCTGTCCCGAACGCGGCGGGTAACACTGCAATTGCAGCCACTGCTGCGGCCCAAAGTATTGTTCGATCCACAGTAGCGGGGGCCATCACTGGACCGCCATCAATGCCTGCACAAATACTGCCTGAGAAGAAAAGCCCTGTTTTGCCAGGCTTGCTGGGGCGCATTCGCATGCGCCTGGGCATATCGTTAGGCGAATCATCCAACCGCGTCAATCGCGCATAAATCAAAGCGAAAAATGACACTTCCCGCTACTTTTTTTCCTCATTTTTAAGACACAAATGCACCATCGCGTGACAAATTACCGTGATGTCAACAGCGTATGAAAATTCATTAAGCTCGAGCAGCAAGCAAGGCAGGGTTCAGCCTACACAATAGGCATCTTTAGTATCAGTAACAGACTATTCCAAGCCCATGCCAATTTCTATGCCAACGACCTCTCCTGACCACCGAGCCAACGACCAACTCGAGCATGCGCTGCTGGCCGCCTGGTCTGTCCAAGCGGATGTGGGCATGTGCGCCGTGGATGAAAATCAACAAGTGGTCATGCTGAACGCTGCGGCATGCAACATGCTGGGGGTAAGCGGTTTGGACGTGCTCGGCAGGCCTTTTGTACAACTGCTGACCCGCATTAACTTGGCGCCAGACATCATGCAATGGCTGGACAGCCCGGGCAACTCGAGCGAACGTCATGCCAGTTGGGTGCGCCAAGGCACACCTGTGGATTTGTTGTTCAAGATCACGACGCTGGCGTTACCGAGTGCGGCTTTTCAACGGCCCGATGTACCCGCCACGGCACATTTCAAGATGATTGCCATTACCGACATCAGCTCGCTTTTGGCGGCGCAGCGTCAGGTTCATTCTGAAACCTATCGCCGCCAGTGGCAAGCCTTAAATGCCGGCGTGGTGATATCTGACGCCCGTGCGCCCGACATGCCCATCGTGTACGTGAACCCGATGTTTGAGCAAATGAGTGGCTACGCCGCCAGCGAAGTGCTGGGCCGCAATTGCCGTTTTTTGCAGGGCGATGAGCCGCTCCAATCCGGCTTGGAGACGATTCGAGCCGCTATTCGGAACCAGTCCAATGGTTATGCACGGCTGCGCAACTACCGCAAAGACGGTACGGTGTTTATCAATGAACTGTTTGTGTCGCCGGTAAAAGACGACAGCGGAACAGTGACACATTTTGTGGGCATTCAACATGTGTTGACCGACTTGGCCGAGGCAGCCCCAAGCGATACAGCCAACCCGTCCGAGGCGGCCTAAACCGCTATGGACAGCTATCGATCAACGGTTATTGAGCGCACCACGCTCACTTTTTGTATAGAAGGCCTTGCCGCGCGTGAAGAGCTGCTGGTCAAGGCGCTCATCCGCCTGCTTGACCATTTGACACACCAGCAGTGGCGCTATCAGCCGCCCGACAGCCAAGCCAATATTGACCTGCTGCTGGCAGCCCCTGGCGCATCGGAAGCCTTTGCCGCACGTCACGGCAAATTACCTGGCGCGCTACTGGAATTGGGCAGCACGGGCGGAAACGGCCAAGGCCAATTGTCTTGGCCGCTGCGGCCCGATGCCCTGGAAAAGGAACTCAACCGTCTGGGCGGTTTGGCCGGTCCCCGCCGCCCCAAAGTTGAGGCCGAAGTTGCGGTCGAGCCGACGCACGCCACACCAGGTGCGCCACAGCCTCCGGCCGCCGCCGCCAGCAGCCAAGTCAAGGCAGATGGCACGCCGCTGCGGCTGATGCGCCTGGTGCAGTGGCCGCCCAGCTACTTACTGGCCAGCCCCGGCCGAATGCGTTTGGCAACGTTGTTGACTGGCAAGAACATGGCGATCGACGAGCTGGTCTACCGGTCCAAGTTACCGCGGCCGGTGTGTCAGACCTTTGTCAATGAGCTGGACCATGTAGGCCTGCTGATTTATCCCAAGCCCCCACCACCTGGCTCGGTCGATGAGCTGCACACGCCAGGTGCGCTGAGCAGCGCGGACAGTTTGAGGCCTGCAAGCTCGCCAAACACAAACAGCACAGTGATGCCGCCGCCCCCCTCTGGCGCGCCCGCCTTGCTGCCAAGGTCAAGACCTGTGTCCGCAAGCTTGCTCACCCGCATTCGGATGCGTCTGGGCATCGGTAGTTTTGGCAGTTAAAACACAGCACCGCACCAAGCCCACACCCACCTACCCCCATGAGCGAACACAAAATACTTTTTAGCGGCACGACTGGTGCAGGTAAAACTACTGCCATTGGCGCGGTCAGCGAGATACCGCCACTGTCTACGGATGTCCGCAACACCGACAGCGGACTGTCAAAAGAAATGACCACGGTAGGCATGGACTACGGCGAATTGACGCTGGACGGCGGCGACAAACTGCGTCTGTACGGCACGCCCGGGCAACAGCGCTTCAGCTTTATGTGGAGCATCTTGTCCAAAGGCGCTCTGGGGTTGGTGATATTGATCGACAACCGACAGCCCGACCCGCTGGCCGACCTGGACATGTATTTAAAGGGTTTCAAGCAGCTCATTGACGACACGGCGTGCGTTGTAGCCGTTGGCCGAACCGAAACCCACCCTACGCCGGACTTGGAGCAATACTCGACACACCTGGCATCGCGCGGCGTACTTTGCCCTGTGCTGGCCACCGACGTGCGCGACGCACCCCAAGTGGTGCAGCTGCTGGAGTTGCTGTTGCTGCAACTTGAAATGAAAAACGAAAGCGAAACCCTATGACCATCCACCCCAACTTGCAACGCGCCTGCGACGGTGCACTTGATGAGCTGATGCTGGAGATTAAGGGCGTCAAAGCGGTGGTACTGTCTACTGAAGATGGCTTTGAAGTCGCTGCGCGGGTTGAAAACACCGCGCAAATTTCCAGGCTGTCGGCCATGGCCAGCTCGCTTGCAGCGCTGGGAGCGATGGCAGGCGAAGAAAGTCGGCTGGGCGTGTGCGAAAGCCTGCTGATGCAAGCCGCCGAGGGCTTTATCGCCGTCATACAAGTGCGCCGGACGGATGTGACGCTGATCCTCAGTGTGGTGACTGGAAAAGACGCGGTCACCGGCCAAGTGCTGTATTTTTCCAAAAAAGCAGCCCAGTTGCTGCAAGCTGCTTAAAGCTTGGCAAGCCGTTAGCACCCCATGCCTAACACCGCACAAGTTGTTGCCCATTTGCAAGCGCTGGCTGACTTCCCGGGTATTGATGGCTGCGCCCTGGTGGAAGCCGATACCGGTATGGTTTGGCACGTTGCTGGCCATTACCCCGAACTAGAACGCATTGGCGAGGCAGCCATTGAGTTCTGGCGTATTCAAAACCGCCTGACAGCCCATTTGTCAACGCTGGGCACCCTGAAGTCAGCCGCGTATTCGTTTTCAAACCGGGTGGTGGCCTTGTTCCCCTGCCATGAAGACGCGGGCCTGGTGCTGGTTTGCGTCGCGGCCAAAGGCGATGTGAGTTGGCAAGCCTGGAGCACAAAGGTAGAGGCACTGCGCCGCGTGTTGGTGCAGTCGCTGGTCGCGCCGATCCCTAAGGAATATCCAGCAAACAAATAAGCAAGTTTTTTCCAGTGCAGCCGCTTTCATCACGCCGTGGCGGTTGCACTTAGTTTCAGGCGCCGATCGTTAACCCCAAGGAAATTTGAAATGGCAACCATTAACCAAGCGATGCAAGAATTATTAACCTGCGATGGCGCTGTGTGCGGTGCGTTGGTCGACTCATCAAGCGGCATGATTCTGGGCCAAAGTGGCACCGGTGTGGACATGGAGGTTGCCGCTGCCGGTAATACTGAAGTGGTACGCGCCAAACTCAAAACCATGCGCGCGCTGGGCCTGAGTGATGTGATTGAAGACATCTTGATCACGCTGGGCAAGCAGTACCACATCATCCGCCCGATGGCACGCAAAGAAGGTCTTTTCATTTATCTGGTGCTCGACAAGGCCAAGTCAAACCTGGCCCTGGCACGGCGCAAGGTACAAGAAGTCGAGAAAGACCTGATCGTCTAGACCCAGCACCAAAAGCACGATTAGCACTCTTTAATACCCTATAGCACCGATAAACCGAGACAACGAAAGTAATGCCATGGGAATACTCAAAATCAAAGTAACCGATGCATCAGGCGCAGACCTGGCGGGGCAAACCGTCAAGGTCAGCGGCATTGACGGGCTACAAACCAACGCACAAGGCATGGCCCAGTTTTTGTTGGACGCCAGTGGCGCGATTGAAATTGCCATCAATGGCAGCGCGTGTTGGTCAGGCGACGTCAGTGCGCTGGCCCGTCAAGAGGTTTTTCAGCAAGCTGGCTCTGGTTTTACACGAGTTAGCAGTTAGGCCCTTGATTCGCCATGAGTTGTTGCTATTATTAGCATAGCACACGCACAGGCTCAACACATCACTTAGCGCTGAACACAGCTGACTGACACGCAAAACCCACGGGGACTGAGCTTTTCCAGTGCAATTTGAGCGCCAATCGCATGGGCTCTGGCATACATGGAGCTCAGTCCCAAACCTTGGCGCGGTTGGTTGAGCACGGAGCGCACCTCAAAGCCAATGCCGTCGTCAAAAATGGTCAGCAACATGTCGTCACCTGAGCGCGTCAAGCTGACGTTGATGTGCTGCGCCGCACCATGGCGGAGCGCATTGGCGATGGCTTCTTGCGTGATGCGGTACAGGTGCGTGGCCACCGGACCGCTTACCGCGTCGAAATCGCCGTCCATTTCAAATTCACAGCGCAAGCCCTGGGTTGTCGAAAAATCATTGCAGAGCTTTTCCATCGCGTAACCCAAAGCGCCAGGCCAAGCGTGCACCGGCGCCAGGCCGCGCGCTAAATTACGGGTAATTTCTGCGGCTGTTTTGATGTTATCCAGCAGCTGCTCAATTGCCGCTTGCATGGGCGGAGTGACATCACCCAGCAGTTTTAAGCCTGCAGCTTGCAGCGAGATACCGGCCAGCTGTGAACCCAGCGAGTCGTGCAGCTCGTGGGCGATGTGCTCTTGTTCTTTTTCAAGCTGGTTAGCCAGTAAGCCCTCAAAGTGCATACGGGTTTTTTCAGCCTCTTGTTGCATCAGCGCTGCATCCCCAGGCGGCGTGATGGACGTCAAAATATGACGCTCACCTTCCCATTCGATGACGGTCGAACTGATCAAGGCCCTGAACACCCGTCCATCACGGTGCAGGCAGTTGATCCAGACCGATGGCAGTGTTGCGCCTGCCATCAATTGTTGTTGTCGCCAGCCAGCCAGCTCAATGTCGTCGGGCGAAATGTAGTTTGAAAAGTTTTTACCGATACTGTCCTTACCAGGTACAGCCCCAAACATATTGCGCAATGCTGAGTTGGTGAATTTGATAACGCCTTGGCGCAGCACAACGACGCCGACGTTCAAGTGCTCCAGGCAGAGATGCAGCTGCCCGTTCATTCTTTCTGACAGTAACCGTGCTTCTACCTTGTCGGTGATGTCCAGGTGGGTGCCAGCCATCCTCAAGGGTTTGCAGCTGGCGTCCTGCTCGATGACTTTGCCTCGGCTCTGAATCCACACCCAGCGGCCATCAGCGTGGCGCATTCGAAATTCTTGTTCAAATGCCGAACGTCCGGTGTATCTTGCATCATTTTGTTCTTTCGCCACGCTGGCAACATCATCTGGATGTACCAGTTTTAGCCAATCAAGAAGGTCAGACGTCGTGTCTTCGGGCGGGTAGCCCAGCATCTTGTTCCAGGCCCCGTCCCGATAACCTTTGGCCTGCACAAAATCTGCCGTCCATAAACCTATGTCTGACGCATCCAGCGCCATCGTCAGCCGCTCAGTGGTGGCCTGCAAAACTTGCTCAGCGGATTTGCGGGCGGTAATGTCGCGCTGCACGCCAATCCAGTGTGTGTACAAGTCGCCGCCATCGGCTCTGACGGGAATGATTTCAAGCTCTACCCAGAACAGCTCGCCGTTTTTTTTGTAGTTAATTAATTCACCCCGAAAACTTTGCCAACTGCTGAGCGCTTGGGCCAGCTTGTCGAGCGTTTTTCGGCAGGTTTGCGGGCCTTGCAGCATGCGCGGGCTTTGCCCTATCGCTTCGTCTTTGCTAAAGCCGGTAAAGCGCTCAAACGCTGGGTTGACGTAGGCAATGATGGGACCTGGTTTATGGCGCGGAGACGCGTGCGTGATCAGCACCACATCTTTCAGGCTTTCAACACAGCTTTGGAGCAACCGTATTTGTGCCTGTGCTTGGCGCTGCGCGGTCAGGTCTTGGTTGGCGCCCGACGTGCGAATCGCTTGGCCCTGTTCGTTACGCAAAATATGGCCGCGCCCCAGCACCGGAAAATAATGGCCGCGCTGGTGCAGCATGCGAAACTCTGATTCATAGCTGTCCTTGCCGCTGGCGATAGCAGCATTAAACTTTTCGCGAACTGCTTGCCTGTCGTCTGGGTGAATGAATTGCGCCCATATTTCTGGCGCCAGCGTGTAACTGTTGGGGTCGCGCCCCATCATGTCCCACCAGCGCGGCGACAGGTAGTATTCGCCGGTTTGCAAATCCCAGTCCCAAGTCCCGTCGTTGGTGCCTTTGAGGATCAGCTGCTGCCGTTGGGTCGATTTAAGCAGCGCGTTTTCTTTCAGCTTGCGAAGGGTGATATCGCGAAAGCTGCCGTGGTAACCCATCATCATGCCGCGAGCGTCGTATTGCTTAAAGCCCACCATGCTGAACCACTGCGAATGGCCGTTGTGTGTCACGCAACATTCCAGCTCATCGGGCAGGCCTTGCTCGGCGATGCTCAAGTAAAACGCCGTCCAATCGGTGTGCCCGGCATCAAAAACGCCTGCTTCATCCAGCCGCTTGCCCGTTAAACCTTCGTGACATGCCATGTCCAGATGCTCAACCGGTGCGCCCGATAACTTGCCGATTCGTCCGTCCGTGTCAACCGACCACAAACCAGCGATATGCAGCGAGAGCAACTCGTTGCGCTCAGACGACTGCAGCGAGAGTAAAAAATCTTCTAAAGGGCCCGAGAACAGCGGGGCCAGCAACAGCAGCGTTTTGACCACGCGCCCACGCAGGTCGGGCAGCGGGAACACGAACACCTCAACGGGTAGCGTGCCGCCTGCTTTGGTGTGGCAGCGGGTCATGCCTTGGGCAGGCATTTCAGACAGCAATGCGTGGCTGATGACCACTGCGCCGCTGCTGGGCCGGTCCAGGCAGAGCAAATCGTTAACGCCGGTTTTTAGCAAATCGTTTAATTCGAAGCCGGTCAGGTCAGTAAAACGTGGGTTGACGGCTTCTACCATCTGCGCAGCGTCGAGCAGCAACACGCTTTTTTCTGCTGCCATGGCTATGGTTTGTGCGACAGCCGGGTTGTGCGGCATCAGCAACAGTGCGCTGATGCCGTTGGCTAAAGCCATCAACAGCGCGCGGTCTGCGCTGGTTAACCCCCTGGGTTCGCCGTGCAGCAAACACAACATGCCAGCTGCGGGGCCGCCGGGGCTGATCACCAATGGCGCACCCGCGTAAAACCGCACAGACGGGGACCCTGAAACCACGGCATCAGGCTGCGCCGTGTCTTCAACAACAAAAAGCTGATTTGGCTGGCCACTGCATGCTGCAAGTGCTGCCTTGCCATCAATTTTGGCGGGGTCTGCACCCGCGCGCATATGAATGACAGCCGTGCCATTGCGCGCCATAAAAATCATGACTGTGGCCACCCTAAACCGCGATTTAAGCGCCCGCAAAAGCGTGTCAAACACGGGCAAAAATTGCGCAGCGGTTTCTTTTTGCGCCCACAGCGTGTGTAAGCTGGCAAGGCTGCCCGGCACTGAAGCCGGTGGGCCAGACAGGTCGACCAAGTCTGATGGCGTAGGGGTGTTCACTCGTAAAACTACGTTAAAAGTTAAGCGTCAATGTATCTTATTCGCTGCCTGCCCATGTCGGCAAGCTGGTCTGCGCTGGTTCAACCTGATGAAGTTGTAGGAAAATGCAGGATAGTGCGGTTGCAGACCACTTGCCTAGATACTGGTAGTTAAATCAAACCAAACACTTTGACTCACCCACCATGATAAAAATCTTGATCATTGACGACCACGACATCGTGCGCTTTGCACTGAAGTCTCTGATTCAAGTTGGCCGTGCGGGTTTGACCGTCGATACCGAAGCCAGCCTGGCGACAGGGCTTGCCTCGATTACACGGCTGCGGCCCGATTTGGTGGTCTGCGACATGTCACTTAGCGACTCCAAAGGCTTGGACACCATGCGTGCAGTCGTCAGTGCCCAAGATTCAAGGCCGGTTTTAATGCTGTCCATGCACGACGAAATGATCTACGCCGAGCAAGCCCTTGCGCTAGGCGTCAAAGGCTACCTGATGAAAGAGCGGGCACAAGAATTGTTGCTGCCCGCCATCGATGAATTGCTCAACGGCAACGTTTGGGTGTCGCCACAGGTCAACACCTATCTGCTCAACCGGATGATGAAGCGGCAAAACAAACAGGGCACGTTGCGGCAAGACAAGCAGATCAGCCACCTGTCGCAACGTGAGCTGGAAGTGCTGGAGAAAATTGGTGCGGGTAAGGCTACCAAAGAAATCGCGTTTGACTTGGGCTTGAGCCCCCGAACGGTCGATATTCACCGCGCCAACATCAAAAAGAAACTTCAACTGAAAAGCAGTGCTGAAATTTTTGCATTTGCCTTGACCCGAACCTGATTTTTATTCCTTTTTAAAGACTTTTTATGCAAAACCGGACCGTCCCACGTTATGCCATCTTGCTTGCTGCGGTGATACTTTCATCAGCAGCGCCGATGAGCGTACATGCCAAAACCTTTAAATTTGCGCGCGCTGCGGACATGTCTACCTGGGACGTACACGCCCAAAATGTGGGGGTCAACAACCTGATGCACGCTGCCGTGTATGACACGCTGATTGAATACGACAGCAAAACCTTCAAACCTCGCGGCTCGCTTGCATCTGAGTGGAAGCAGGTCAGCCCGACCCAGCTGCGCTTAAGCCTACGCCCGGGCGTGAAGTTCAGCGACGGCAGTGACTTCACGGCTGCAGACGCTAAATTTTCACTGGAGCGTGCCAAAGCCAAAACCTCTAACTTCACGGTCTACGCCTTGGGCGTGGACAGGGTTGAGGTCGTCAACGCCAGTACGCTGGACATTTTTTCAACGGTGCCCAACCCGGTGCTGCTGAACCAGTTGACCGAGCTGCGCATGCTCAGCAAAGCCTGGGCTGAAAAGAACAATTCGGCCGAGCCCAAAGACATTCGCACCAAGGACGAAACCTTTGCCCACCGCAACGCCATGGGCACCGGCCCGTTCATGCTGAAAAACTGGACGCCCGACCAGCGCGCCACACTCATCCCCAATCCGCTGTGGTGGGGCAAGACGAAATACCCCACCAATGTCACAGAAATTGTCTACACCCCCATCAAGTCAGACGCCACCCGCATGGCCGCGCTGCTGTCAGGCGAGGTTGACTTTGTGCTCGACCCTGCCCTGCAAGACCTGGCACGCGTGCGCCAGGCCGACGCGCTGAAGGTACTCGAAGGGCCTGAAAACCGCACCATCTTTTTAGGTATGGACCAGTTTCGTGATGAGTTGCCCAATTCGAGCGTCAAAGGCGTCAACCCGTTGAAAGACGTGCGGGTGCGCAAGGCGTTGTACCAGGCGATTGACATTGACGCGATTCAAAAAGTCGTGATGCGCGGCCTGGCCCAACCCAGCGGCGCACTGATTGCACCGCAAATCAACGGCTGGACGAAGAAGGCCAACCAACGCTTCCCGTACGACCTGGCCGCCGCGCAAAAGCTGCTGGCTGCCGCTGGCTACCCGCAAGGCTTTGAGGTGGACTTTGCCTGCAGCGCTGGCCGCTACATCAACGACGAACAACTGTGCCAGGCCATCACCGTGCAGTGGGCCAAAATTGGCGTAAAGGCCAAATTCCGCAGTCTGCCATTTGCCACCTATTTCCCGATGATCCAGCGCAACGAAGCCAGCATTTACCTGCTGGGCTGGGGCGTACCCACTTTTGATGCGTTTTACAGCCTGCAGTCACTGGTGCGCACCGTGGGCGCAGGCGGCGACGGCAACTTCAATCTGGGCCGCTTCAGCAACCCGCAGCAAGACGCACTGATAGAACGAATCCGCAAAGAAACCGATTTGCCGACCCGCAACATGCTGATAGAAAAAGCCCTGCTGGCCGACCATGAGCTGATCTCCCACATCCCGCTACACAACCAGGTGATCCCGTGGGCGATGAAGAAAACTGTGGATCTGCCGCACCGCGCCGACAATTTGATTGAGTGGCGGGCGTTGAAGGTCAATTAAGGACAAGTAAGCGGTGACAGCTAATTTTGACTGTTTTATAGCATCAAATTAGCCTTAAGCCCCTGATTTGCTTCGCTCTAGAGCTATTAAAAGCATAGCGTTTGTTAAGGTGTGCGCTGCGGAACCCCTACAGGCCCGACCCGCTCAAGGGTTTTTTCACCCACGCGCTCGCTCATCCACCTGAGCAAGTCCAGCCACATTTGACGCATCTCTGCATCTAGCGGGGTGCGGGTGCTGTTGGGCAGCTCTACGGTGACCACCGGCACGCCTTTGTGTATGCCGCCATAGTTGCCCAACGAGCCTGGGAAGATACCCACCTGGTCAAGGTACAGACGGCCAAGTCTGGACGGGGGCACGACACCGCCGTTTTTGGGACCATCAAAGTCCAGCACGCCGTAGGGGGCATGAATGCTGACGATCAGTTGCGGCTTGAACCGCTGCATTTCCTCAAAAATAAAGGTGGACTCGGGTTCTGACAAGGGTTTGATGCCAGGGTAACGACGTGGGTCTTTTTGGGTTCGCTTTTCCCAATAAATTTTGGCGTCCCGGTCCCAATTGGGGGTGGGAAAATTACGGTTTAAATCAACACCGTTGGCATTGATACGGCGCGGCGGCTGGCTGAACAGCCCGTCAGGATTCAGCGCCGGGACAAACCGCCAGTGGACGGCTTGAGGCATGTCAGCGGGTGCGACTTCTGCCAGTTTGAGCCAATGCAGTGCCACCGATGCAGACGACAGCTCGTCACCATGTATGGCGCCTATCACCAGCACACGAAGGGTGGCGTTTTCAGCCTTGATGTCGCGGGTCCAGATGGTGCGTCCCCTGACTGACCGGGCCGTGCTGGGCTGTAGGCCAGCAGACTCACACATGGCGCGCTTGACGTTAGGCAGCCGCGCTGCAAACTCATCGCACGGCGAGGCCGCCAAAGCATGGCCCAGCCACCAAAAATACAAACTGAATGCTGATAAATAACGATGCTGCCACATCACCCCAGTTTAGGCCAAGCGGATGGCGCAGGGGCGCAAGACGGCCTGACGAGTGCTCAGGCAAAATACAACCTGTCTTGAACATTTTTATGCCGAACGTCTTAACTCCTCCCAAAGCCCAGCCCCCCGGTTTCTCACCGCTTGAATTTCGTGCATCGTTGGCCATGTTTGCCACGGGTGTCACCATCGTCACCGCACGCACGGCCAGCGGCGAGCTGGTCGGGCTGACGGCCAACTCGTTTAACTCGGTGTCACTCGTGCCGCCGCTGGTGTTGTGGAGCTTGTCGCAAGCGGCCAGCTCAATGGCAGCGTTCAGCGCCGGGTCTCATTACGCGATCAATATTTTGGCGGCAGATCAAAAAGAGCTGGCCGAGCGCTTTGCCAGCAAACGGGTGGACCGCTGGGATGGCGTGCAATTTACCGATGGCATAGCAGGCGCGCCGCTGCTTACCGGGGCTGCCGCCAGCTTCGAGTGCTTTAACCGCAGCCGCTATGAAGAAGGCGACCACGTGATTTTTGTCGGCGAAGTCGAGCGCTGCAGTCATCGCGAAGGCGCTGCGCCGCTGCTGTATCATGGTGGCCGGTTTTATACCGAGCATCCGCTGTAGGGTGCGCTAGTTCAAACCTTGAAGCCCCCGCTCTTTGTAAAACCGAAGCGCACCGGGGTGAAACGGCACAACTGTATTAAACGGTGCATTGGCGGTGCGGGTCGGTGCAGCGCTGGCGTGCATGGTATTCGGGTTAGTCGCTGACAAAATTGTTTTAGTGATGAAGTAAGCGTCGGCGTCTGGCAGGTCTTTGTGGGCCATTACAAAATTCCAGGCGGCAACGCTTTTAATCGGGCTGGTTTGGCCGCGATACATATTCGGCGCCACGGTGGCAGGGCTTAAAAACGGAAAGCGCTTGAGCATGGCAGCCACCTCGACATCGGTCAAGCCAAACACCACAGCATCGGTGGCATCGGCCACCTGCTTGATGGCGGGGATAGGCAGCGAAGCCCCTTGCCACAGTGCGTCAATCATGCCAGCTTGCAGGTCACCGGCCAGCGCCACCGGTGTGCCAGCAACGGTTTGAACCTGCAAGCCGGTCGCTTCGGCCAGCCCCTTAAAAAAACTTTCCGCTGGCCCACCTGCCGGGCCAACGCCTACGCGCTTGCCCGCGAGCTGGCTTAACGTGGTGATGTTGGCAGAGCGCAGCGCGGCGATTTGAAATGAAGTTTCATACATCGGGAACAAGGCGCGCAGGCTGGTGTGTTTTTTGCCATCGGTCCAGACCGCCGAGCCGTTGACGGCTTCAAACGCCGTGCCCAAAAACGCAGTGCCCAGGCGATTGGTTTCAGTCTCCAGTTTTTGCAGATTCTCAATCGAGCCGCGCGATTCCAGTGCCTGCGCTTTCAGCCCGTTGGCAGAAAGGTAGGCGGCTATACCCTGCGCATAAGGTAAAAAACCGCTGCCTTGACCTGCAGAGTAAATGCCGACTTCACTCAAGGTGGGCTTGGTAATCGTTGTAGTAGTTGTGCCGCAAGCAGATAACAATATGCCACACAGCAACGCCAAAAAACAATGAAAGACAAGCCGCGAAGAACTGGATAAGGATTGCGTCATCAATTGCTCCTGTTAATGTATCGTTTGAAATTGATATAAAACTGATAGCTACTTACCACCGTATTCATTGGGCTACAAGCACTTTTCCTAGTCGTACCGTGGTCACTCCGGGCCGCAGTTGCCGTACCGATGGCATCACCAGCATGCAGTTGTCGTAGGGCGTGGTGATGCGCTGGCCGGCATCGACGGCAATGACAGTGCCAGCCCTGGCAATGACTTCACCGCCAGTAAAGTTTTCAGTAAAAGCAAAGTCCATCGACTGCGCCACCACGCGATCCGTCACCTGTACTGGGGCCGGTGGCGTACGGTCAGGCAGCAACCAGCCGAGCGGAACGTCTGCTTTGACAAGGCACCCGGCGTGTACCAAAAACCGCATCAGGGTGTCTCTGGCATGGTTTACTGACGCCATCTGCCAGTGCTGACCCGCTTCAAGGAGCAGGGCAATGCACTGACCGTCAGGATTTGAAAATTCGCCATGGTCACGCATGCGCACGCCGTCTGCATGGCCTGTGTCGATGATGACTTGAGCGGATGTTTGCAGACCCTGCGCAAAATCGATGTTGCGCTGTAGTGTGCCCGTGACCAGCAGCGGCTTGGCGGGTTCGTGCATGGAATGCAAGTCCAGCAAATGCGTTGCGCGCGCTACAAGAGACATCAGCTGCCTTGCGCGTATCAGCTCTGTGCTGCTGTCGTTACGCGCTAGCCGCGCCGCGCTCCATACGCGGTTGAAGTCTTCGTCAACATAGCGCGACGCATCGGGTGCCTGTGCATCAAACCGCTCAAACGCGGCCACATTGCAAAACGCAAATGTCACGCGCCCACTTGCGGGTTGCCAGCCGCTGGCAAGTAGTTCGTGCAAGGCAATCGCGCCTGAATATTCGTTGCCATGCACCAGCGCCGTCACCAGAACGTCTGGCCCAGGGTCAATGCCGCTGCGTTCGTGGACATAAGGTACGCCGCTACCAGAAGCCGCCCAGCGGCTGATATTGGGCGGCAGGGTTTGAACCGGGTGGGGACTCAATTGGTGACACCGCCTGCAACTGCCTGATTCACTACGCTGCGTACGCGCAATGTTTCCGCTTTGATAAAACTTGCCAGGGCCTGCGGCGTTCCACCTTCATTGCTAATGCCGGCTTTTTGCAGTTTTTGCCACACTTCCGGGTCGCGCAACACCTCGCCCAGCTCTTAGTTTAACTTGGCAGCCATCGGCGCAGGTAATTTGGCCGGGCCAAACAGACCAAACCAGACATTCATGTTGTAGTCCTTCATTTTTGCGAATTCGGACATCGAGGGAATCTGGGGTGCAACCCGCGAGCGCTCAGGCGTGGTCACGGCCAGCGGGATCATCCGGCCGGACTCAATGTGCGGCAATGCAGACGACAGCACAAAAACGCCAAACTCGATGTTGTTACCCAACACGTCCTGCACCATTTGCGCCGCACCACGGTACGGCACGTGTTTGATGGACGTACCCGCTTTAAGGTTGATAAGCTCGCCCGCAACATGCAGCGGCGTGCCGATGCCAGAAGACGCAAAATTGAGCTTGCCAGGATTGCTTTTAGCCAAAGCCAGGGCTTCGTTCATGTTTTTTACGCCTGCCTTGGGCCCAGCCACAAACACCATCGGCGTGACGCCAATCAACCCAATGCCTGTCAGATCCGTTTCCCCGTTGTACTTGACGGCCGCGTTGTAGATGCGCGCTATCGACACCTCACTGCCCGATCCCAGCAGCAGTGTGTAGCCGTCAGGCACGGCGTTGACCACCTTTTGCGCGCCAATCGCGCCGCCCGCACCACCGACGTTTTCAACAATGATTTGCCCGCCCAGGCGCTTGCCCAGCGGCTCAGAAATAATACGCGCCACCAGGTCGACACTGCCGCCTGCCGGGTAGCCAACGACAAGGGTGATGGCTTTGGCCGCTGGCCAGGTTTGGGCATGTGCTGTGGTGATGCCCGCAGCAACTGCAAAGCAAAGCAGCGTGCGGCGATTGGCAAAAAACTTGATCATCAAAAACTCCTGTGGAAGTGAATGAGGAAAAGTGTAGGAACTGCGACTACAGGGGGCGATGCGCAAGTCGCATGGTGTGATGCGACATCACATCAAGCAGATGCGGTCCAAATTTTTTGCAAATGCGTTTTAGGGCTGTTTCGCGCGCGATATAGCCGTATTTCATAGCGAATCGGCTCGCTATATGTGCCCGCCAACACCAGCCCCCCGGCTTTTAAATCAGCCGCTACCAGCGCGCGCGGCAACCAGGCCATGCCCGCGCCTTGCAGGGCTTGCTCGTGCAGCGATTCGGCAAAGTCTGACTCGGTGATGACTTGCAGGTGGAGCTGCTGCCTGGTGCGATTCAAGCTGTCTTGAAGAATCTGCGCCAGTGCCAGTTGCGGTGCAAAGCTCAAGGCTTTGACGGGTTTGGCCGCTGTGCCAGGCAACGCATGACGAGGCTTGCCGTTAGGCAGCGGCTGGCTGACGGCCACCAGCTCATCATGGCTCAGGGTCATGCCTTCAAACTGTTGGTCGTCCAGACTAAGCGCCAAACGCGGATGCGCAAAGCTGAGCAGAAAATCGGCACCGCCCTGCTCCAGCGCAATCGCCCCATCATGAATGGAACCCGTCATCAGCCGCACCGGCACATCGCCCAGCTGCTTGCGTACTTTGGCCAGCAGCACCGGCACTACGGTGCGTGACAACGTGCGGCCAGTAAACAAGGTTGTCCAGTTACCAACACCCTGCAAGTTGGCAATGCGCGTGCGCGCATCCAGCATCGCATTGACTGCCAGCTTGGCTGACGTCAGCAGCATGTCCCCAGCCGGCGTGAGGCTTATGGGCACGCTGGCGCGGTTAATGAGCTCGGCGCCTGCCCACAGTTCGAGTGCGCGAATGCGGCGAGAAAACTGCGGTTGGGTCACGTGACGCAACACAGCCGCCTTTGAAAAGTTGCGCTCGCGCGCGAGCATTACAAAATCTTCAAGCCATTTGTGGTCCATGAGTTCTTATCCTTGTGGCAAGGCTAACATTGCCTGCATGATTGTGCGTAAAACTCAGCTCGATACTCTGGCCATTTCACTGCTGTTGGGCTGCTGTCTTTTTTGGGGCTTGCAACAGGTACTCATCAAAGCCACGCTGGCTGAAATACCGCCAATGTTTCAGGCCTCGCTGCGCTTGTGGGGTGCGACTGCCTTGCTTTGGTTGTGGTGCCTGGCCCGCGGTGTGCCGCTGTTCACGCGAGACGGTTCCATCAAGGCTGGGTTGCTGGCGGGCAGCTTGTTTGCGGCAGAGTTTGCCTGCATTTATCTGGGCTTGCAACACACCACGGCGTCACGCCTGACGGTATTTTTATACACCTCACCGTTTTGGGTGGCCGTGCTGGTACCGCTGTGGGTCAAGTCTGAAAAACTGCGCGGCCTGCAGTGGGCGGGTTTGGTATGCGCCTTTGTCGGCGTGGTATTTGCCTTGCGTGAAGGTTTTAGCGGCAGCGGCGTGGCCACGGTACGCGGCGATATGCTGGCGCTGGCGGCAGGCATGCTGTGGGGGCTGACCACCGTGGTGATTCGCGCATCAGGGCTGGCGAAAATATCGGCTGAGAAGCTGCTTTTTTACCAGCTGGCCGTCAGCGCTGCGGCCTTCCCGCTGCTGTCGATGGCGCTGGGCGAGGTGTGGGTTTGGCGCTTTAGCCCGTTTGCTGTCACCTCGCTGTTTTTACAAACCGCCGTCGGTGCATTTGCCAGTTATCTGGCGTGGATGTGGATGCTGGGTCGATATCCAGCCACCAAAATTTCAGTGTTTGTTTTTTTAACACCCCTGTTTGCGCTGCTGTTCGGCGCGCTTTGGCTCAAGGAAAGCATCACCCCGGGCTTGTTGGGTGCGCTGGCTGCGGTGGCTGTCGGCATTGTGCTGGTCAACCGAAAGTCAGCTGCCTGAGCTGCTGGGCGCCGCGTGAAACCATCGTACGCAAGTCTGGCGGGGCGCGTTGATGACAGACTGGCGCTGAAGCCAACGTGTGCTGTCTGTCGCCACATGGCCACCACACGCTGCCCCAATGTGCCCTCCTCAGACTGCGGATCCCGCAGCACGTTGACGGCCGCGGCAGGGTCTAGCGTGATTCGCAAGTGGTCGCCTTTTGGGCTAGGCCGCCAAGGCCGCGCCAGCGGGAGTTCAAAAGGCACGGCATACGGCAAGGCAAGTGGCTTTAAACCTGTGGGGCGGTTCATGAACACGCTGGTTTGGAGCACCGGCAGCGGTTTTGGCCCGGTCACTACCGGCAACCGCGCAAACGTCAGGCGCACATGGCAATAACTTTGCGGCGTGATGTCTACCTCACCCAGACTGAACAAGCCCGCTTGCACCAACGGCACCCTGACCAGCACTTGTCTTGCACCGATACGGTCGAAGTGGTCGCGGTGGTTGGCGTGAGCGGTTGAAATCAACAGGTCGCCCAGTCTGCTGACCATGGTTTGCAACTGCTTTGCCAGGCCTTGAGACAGCTTGGGCTCCTCGCAAGGCATGATCTCGAAAGAATAAACGCCGATCATGTCGCCTGCCAAGCCAGGCTGGCTTGGCTTGATGCTCAGGGTAACCGCCAGGTGGGTGTGGTTTGTTTTTTTGGCAAACGCATCCGCTGCATGGCTTCCCACGGTCATTAAAAGACCGATGGGCGCCGCCAGCCACAAAGAGGGCGACATCAACAAAGCCTTATTGCGCTGTTTTTGTGCCAACGTAGCCGGCCAAATAGTACGGAAAGGTACGCGTTGCATAGTAGGCGTACTTGCCGCTGGCGTCGGTCATGCCATTACAGGCATCTAGCGGGCTACCGTTGTAACCCGCCTGGAATACGTTGTTGGTAAAAGCGGGCTCCATGGTGTAAGCACCGGTGCCACTGTACTTATAGGCACTGCTGATTTCCCGGGCGCCGTTCACGCATTCGGTGCTGGGTGTTGTGCAGCTGATGTACGGTGCCTTGATGGGAAAGCCGTCAAGCGCGTAGCCAACAATAACGTCGGGTGTTTTGGCAGGCAAAAAAGGTGCGCTGGTGCCTAGCGTGTTTTGGTTAAAGAAACACTCGGGGAAAGCATGGACATGAAATTGACTGACGTGGCCGCCGCAGTAGTTGGTCAGCCCTGCTTTGTACGGGTCTGCAAAATTATCTGCTGGCGATTCAACCGGGCCGTAAATCTGCACCCCGTTAACCATGACCGCTATGGGTCCCAACACATTGACCAGCGACGTCACTGCACTGGCTTTTACGGGAGATATGGGGAACTTCCAAGTAACCTGATTAACGGTGTAAGCCACTGTGGCCCCGCCTCTGCCCGTACCCACGGCATCGAAATTGGGGACGCCGTTGCTGACTACATTGACCAAACTACCCACGCAACTGACGCTGACATTCGGCTTGAGTGTAGGGGCAGTATCCCAGGATGTTTTGCCGTCCAGGTTGTAGTCGATGTAGCTGGTGCTCAGGCTCACATTCGGGAAGTTGGCCGCCTGAGCGCAGGTGGAAGTTGGGGTAGTGACAACACCTGTACTTGGCGAAGGAGCTGGAGCTGGAGCTGGAGCTGGAGCTGGTGCTGGTGCTGGTGCTGGAGTGCTAGCTTCAGTTGGGGCTACAGCTGCAACAGGCGGGGCGCTTGAGCTTGCATCGCTGCCTCCGCCACCGCAAGAGACGGCTCCCATAGCAGCCAGCAAGCAAACGACGGTTGGCGAAACTCCGTGAGATGCACTTGAAAAGCGTGGTGATGCTTGTATTTTTATAACTTTAGGCATGCCGGAGTCCTGTTTTTATGGTGGGGGTCTGTAGCAAATGGGACAGGGCTGAACCTATCTGCAAATGCGCCACTCAGAATACCCCCATCATCCAAGTATTCAAGGCGCTTGCGGCGTAAAGTTTCGCAAAGTAACGCGAACCGCCACAGCACCTACGACTTGTTGGCAGCGTAGTTATGTGCAAATTCAACATACCAATCCAGACTGTCCGGGTTGGCCATGGCGTCTTTATTCACCACCTTGGCCAACGGTTGGCCAAGCAACAGTTTTTTAATTGGCAACTCCTGCTTTTTGCCAGACAGGGTGCGTGGAATTTCGGCGACTGAAAAAATAGCGTTGGGTAAAAAGCGTGGCGACAGCGCAGTTTTGATGGCGTTGTTCAATTTGGCTATCGTCGCGTCGTCCAGTACCACACCGTCGCGCAGCACCACAAACAGCGGCATGTAGCTGTCTTTGCCCAAGTATTCCAAGTCAACGACCATCGAGTCGAGCACCTCTGGCAGTGCTTCAATCGCGCTGTAAAGCTCGCTGGTGCCCATGCGCAGGCCGTGGCGGTTGATGGTGGCGTCGCTGCGGCCGTAAATGATGCAGCTGCCTGACGGTGTGATTTTTAACCAGTCACCGTGTCGCCAGACGTTGGGGTACATGTCGAAATAGCTGGACAGGTACCTTGCGTTGCCTTTGTCACCCCAAAAGTAGAGCGGCATCGATGGTATCGGCTGGCTGCAAACCAGCTCACCGACTTCGCCAATCACTGGCTCCCCCGATTCGTTCCATGCTTCAACGGCACAGCCCAGCAAGCGGCACTGCATCTCGCCAGGGGTTTGCGGCAAATCGCGGTTCCCGCCAATAAAAGCGCCGGCAAAATCAGTCCCGCCCGAAATGTTGCAAAACCAGATGTCGGGTGTACCCAAGGCAGCAAATTGGTCTGTGCCCCACTGCTGCGCTTGAGCCGACAACGGCGAGCCGGTTGACCCAAGCGCTCGCACCTGCGTCAGATCGCCACAGGTTGACAAGTCCACGCCAGCTTTAGCGCAGTTGGCAAAAAAGGCTGCCCCTGCGCCAAAAAATGTCACGCCAGCGTTGGCGGCAAAGCGCCACAGGGTTGTCCAGTCTGGTTTTTCTTTGGTTCCACCGGGGTTGCCATCAAAAATCACGCAGGTCGTGCCGTTCAATAGTCCGCTGACCTGTGCATTCCACATCACCCACCCGGTGGAGCTGTACCAGTGGTAACGCTCGCCCAGACTGTTGGGGTGGTAGCTGCAACCAATGTCGTTATGGAGCACCTTGAGCGCCAGCGCCACAACCACCGTGCCGCCATGGCCATGCACGATCGGCTTGGGTAGGCCGGTGGTGCCGCTGGAATAGACAATCCACAGTGGGTGGTCAAACGGCAGCCAGACAGGCTCAAAATTAGCCAATTCTTCGTTCAGACCTGTACTTTGGAAGCTTTTTATTGCCTCTGCCCAGGTAATACAACAGCCCAACGCTCTTTTATTGATAGCGTCTGCACAATTTGAAGCCGCTGCAGTCTTGGTGGGGCTATGAACCATCACATGCGCCAAACTGGGTAGGCCCGCACAAAGTGCTTCAATCACGGCGCTGCGGTCAACCTGCTTGCCGCCATAGGTCACGTTTGCACAAGCGATCAGTACCTTCGGCTCTATTTGCTTGAACCTGTCCAGCACCGCGGCTGTCCCCATGTCGGGGGCGCAAATGCTCCAGATGCCGCCTAGACTGGCCGTGGCCAAAAATGCAACGATGGCTTCAGGTATGTTGGGCAAGTAGGCGGCAACACGGTCACCAGGCGCAACGCCGCGGGCTTTCAGGTGCAGCGCAAGTGCGGCGACTTGTTTTTTTAACTCAGGCCAACTCAGCTCATAGGCTGCACCGTCATTGGACAAGCTGGTTTCGGTGTGGCTGAGGATGGCGGGCAACCCGGCAGCATGCGCCGCCTCAACATGGCGAAACACCTGCGCTGCATAGTTGACTTGCGCGCCTTTAAACCATCTGGCGTCAGGCATTTTGCCGTCGATCACAAACTGGTGCGGCGTGGGCGATTGCAAATCAAAGTAATCCCAAATGCTTTGCCAAAAAGCCCCCAGGTCAGTGACAGACCACTGGTGAAGCGCGGCATAGCTATCAAACATCAAGCCGCGGTTGGACTGTAACCATTGCTGGTAAAGACGAATTTGGGGAATGTAGGGAGCGCTCATGACTGCCAGCTTAACCTGAGGCAGCGGCAAATGTGGCCGCGCAGCCTGCGGTTTTTCCCTAGGAGCCTGGGCGGCATAAGGCGTCGAAGCGAAAATTGGCCCCAGCGAGGCTAGTTTTTGACGTTTTCGCCGCCGAATATCTAGATATTTGGCAAGAAATCGGCGAAAAATAGACCGCTGCGGCCAATTTGCAGCCGACGCTCCTTCTGCCGCCCAGGCTCCTAGGCGGGTGAACCGCCGAGCGGCTTAGGGTTTGGTTTTTTCGCGAGCCAACGCAGCTTTGGTTGCCAAGAGTTCGCGTTCCAGGTCAATGCGCTCATCTATCTCATGCTCTAGGAGCTTGTTGACGGTGGCCAAATCTTCTGCAGAGGTTTGAATCGTGTCTTCAATTACCTCGGTTTTTTCGAGCGCCTGGGCAACATCGCCAGTTTGCGCGTGGTCGGGAATGCCCTGCTTGAGAACGGCATTGATCACCAGCAGTTCGTCGGCAGACTGCTTGACGGTTTGTTTGACTGAATCGTTTTGGTTGAGCGCCTTGACCAGCGGACGCGCTGCAGGCGAAGAAGGAGAGTCAGGCGAATGAGGCGTTTGTGAAGGCGTTGAAGGGGAATTTTTATTCATGACGTCGCATTGTTGTGTAGGCAGATTGAAAACAGCCTGCCTGTGCAAAATGTACTACCAGAGCGAGTCAAGCAGAGGTAAAAATGTCGCATCCTGTCGTCAGGACATCGCCTGACATTAAGCCAGCTGATTCCTGGCCTCAACCAGCGCGGCTTTTGTCACTTCCAGTTCGCGCTCTAAAACGGCCCGCTCGTCGATCTCGTGGGCCAAGGCTACGTTGACCTCAGCCAACTCTTGCGCGGTATCGCTGATGCTGGCTTCAATTTCGTCAGTTCTTTGCAACGCTTGCGCGACATCACCAATTTGTATGTGATCCGGGATTTCTTGTTTCAAAACCGCATGAATCATCGCCAACTCTCCAGCCGATTGCGCCACAGCCGTGTGTGCGGTTTCATTTTGTTCAAGCGCCTGGCCTAAGGTCGCGGGCAACGAATGAGCGCTTGAAACGTCAGTTGAATCGGTCATAACTGCCATTTTAGTAGAACTGCCGCAAAAGCAACGCTGTCTCGTGTTTCGACCCTGAAGGCGAGACCCTGAAGTTTAGGCCCTGAAGCTCATGGCTTGGCTTTGCGTGCGGCGCTGGCGGGTGGTGCAGGCGACATACCGAGCAGCTTGCCAACCGCCGCACCCACCCGAGCCCCGATGGCGGTGCCGATCACGGGCAGCACGGCGGTACCCACCACAGCGCCAGCCACCGCGCCAGTTGGCAAACTGACCACCACCTTGTCAGTCGGCCCGGTAACAGTCAACGGTATACCGACAATGCCGTCAACCAGGTCAATGGCAAACTCAGCCTTGACCCGGCGGTCAGCCAGTGTGCCCTCACCGGTTGCGCTGAGAGCGCCTGAGCGCGCCTGGATGTTTTTGAAACTCACCACCGTACCCTTGGGCGTGTTTTGGGTGGTGATTGCACCGGTCACGCTGTCAAGCGGCGTTCGGCCAGCGTGGTCTTTGCCCGCGCTGCGCACCGCTTTACTCACATCAAAACGCAGCAAGCTGGCCGGTGCCATGACAAAAGTCGTCTGGGTTTTGAGCGACTGGACCAGCTCGGCCAAGCTGGCGCCGCTGGCACTTACCGTCGTGTTGCCATTGGCCTTGCCTGACAACACCGGTTTCCGGTTAAAGGCTACCGACGCGCTCGATACCTCGACCGCCTCAACTTTGAGCCCGCCTTCAAGGCGCAGTTGGCCATCGGGCATGGGTTTGACCTGTATATTTCCAGTGGCTTTACCGCCACCGTGCCGAATGTTGACATGCCATTGGTCCTGTGACGTGCGTGTCAAACTTGCAACAGATCCGGCTGGGTCATCTGGCAAGAGAAACTGCGCCGTGCGGGGTCGCCAATGCTCGTCAAAGTCTATTGCGCCCGCGTACACCACCGCAATGCCGCGCCGCGCTGTCCACGACACATCGCTAAAAACAAAACGGGCCAGCGGTGTGGCTGCCAGCAACAAGCCGCCAGGCAAGCTGGCCGCTTCAGGGCTGCGCCTCCATTGGCTCAGCGATGTTTGCGGCACGGACGCACCGTCAAGTTCTATCAAGTCAAACGACAAATGGCGCTGCACCAACGCTGAAAGCTTGGGGTGCAGGATCAGTTTTTTAATGCTGATGGGGGGTGATTGGTCGGTGGTCACGCTGCTCAGCACGATGGCTGGCATCGGCAGCAATTGCCAATGTACAGTGCCGACCGTGGTTTTCACGCCCAGAGCCGAGGTCAGTTTTGTTTCGGTATGGCGGGCCAATTGTTGGTCATCAGGCAGCCAAAGCCAGACTGCCAACGCTGCGACCAGGGCAAACATCAGCAGCAACGCGCCTGCAATGCCCAAGGCAGCCAGCCAGCGGCGCGAACGCGTCACGACAAATTTACCTTGCCGTCTTGAAAAGCATGACTTTGCATGATGGAGATGGTGGCCCAAATACACCGATGCCACAGCCGGGCAAGGGGTTGTCTGGCTGTAGGCGGGTGGCTTGTAAAAACAATCAATGCAGACCCGGGCGGTACTATTTTTACTTACAACTCAGCTGGGCCCAATAAAAACAAAGGGCCGTAGCTATTAAAAGCATAGTAGCGACGACATCAACTTTCAGCTGCCTGTGCCATCGGCTCGGGCCATCCGTTCGCTTTTCCAGTAAACGTCGTCCCCGCCGTTCATCCGGTTGAGCACGCGAGACAATACAAATAACAAATCGCTTAGCCGGTTCAGGTATTGGCGCGGTGTGTCTTTCAATGCGTCCTGCTGGCCCAAAGCCACCACGGCGCGCTCGGCCCGGCGTGCTACGGTCCGGCTGACGTGCGCCAGCGCCGCCGCGCGGCTGCCGGCGGGCAAAATGAATTCAGCCAGCCGGGGCAGCGCTGCGTTGTGGTCAGCCAAAGCCTCGTCAAGCACCAGCAAGGCTTCGGGTTTGAGCAGCTCAAAACCAGGAATCGACAGCTCGCCGCCAAGGTTGAACAACTGGTGCTGCACTTCTACCAGCAGCGCGCGTACGCCGTCTGGCACTTCTTCGCACAGCAGCACACCAATGCTGGAGTTCAGTTCATCAACATCGCCCATGGCGTGCACCCGCAAGCTGTTTTTCGACACGCGGGTGTTGTCGCCCAACCCTGTGGTGCCGTTATCACCCGTGCGGGTAGCGATTTGTGTCAGTCGATTGGCCATGAATTCAGTCGTCGGTTGTTTACAGGGTGCCGCTTTAGCCATTGGCTCTAAATTTTTTAGATTTATCGCTGGATCGGCCTGGCCCCAATTTTATGCGCTTGATACTCAACTGTGCGCGCAACAGGTGCTTACTTCATAATGTTTAACTGGCCTTAAAGCTTTTGCGTCAACGTACTGATGCGAGTGCAAACCGGCATTAACGCGAGCCCATTGGAGACTTTTGATGAATGCACCGCTCCCCACCCACCTGCTGCCCGAGATTGCCCAGCGCGAGACGCCAACGGCCTTGATTGACGCGCTTAAAAGCCGTTTTGCTGACCAATGCTCAACCGCCCTCATCGTGCGCGAGCAGCATGGCCGCGACGAGTCGTCTTTTGCTGCCCCACCTCCTTCGGCTGTCGTTTTTGCAGAAAGTACGCAGGACGTAGCTGATGCCGTCACGCTGGCCGCGCAGTACAACGTGCCAGTGATTCCGTTTGGCGTGGGCACTTCACTTGAAGGCCATTTGCTGGCGGTACAAGGTGGTATCAGCATTGATGTAAGCCGCATGAACAAGGTGTTGCGTATCAACGCTGAAGACCTCACAGTGACGGTGCAAGCTGGCGTGACGCGCAAGCAACTTAATGAAGAAGTCAAAAGCACGGGTCTGTTTTTCCCCATCGACCCGGGCGCAGACGCCACCCTGGGCGGCATGAGCGCCACCCGGGCCAGCGGCACCAACGCCGTGCGCTACGGCACCATGCGCGAAAACGTTTTGGCGCTTGAGGTGGTCACGGCCAGCGGCGACGTGATTCGCACCGGCACGCGCGCTAAAAAATCATCCGCAGGCTACGACCTGACCCGCCTGATGGTCGGCAGCGAAGGCACGCTGGGTGTGATTGTGCAAGTCACTGTCAAGCTCTACCCCCTGCCTGAAGCCATCAGCGCGGCGGTGTGTTCTTTTCCGAGCATTGAAGCGGCAGTACGCACCACGATTGAAGTGATCCAAATGGGCATACCGATTGCGCGGGTTGAGCTGATTGACGGCAACACCATCCGCATGGTCAACAAGCACTCGAAAACCACATTGCGCGAGTCGCCCATGCTGCTGATGGAGTTTCACGGCTCGCCCCGCAGCGTTAAAGAGCAAGCCGAGCTGGTGCAGGAAATTGCCAGTGGGCACGGTAGTGATGCATTTGAATGGGCCAGCACACCTGAAGAACGCACGCGGCTGTGGGCAGCGCGGCACAACGCCTACTTTGCCGCGATCCAGTCGCGCCCGGGTTGCCGCGCCATTTCAACTGACACCTGCGTGCCTATCTCGCGCCTGGCCGACTGCCTGCTGGACTCGATTGCCGAGGTAGACGCCACCCATATTCCGTACTTTCTGGTCGGCCACGTCGGAGACGGTAATTTTCACTTTGGCTATTTGATTGACCCCAACATCCCTGAAGAACGCCGAATTGCTGAAGCGCTGAACCACAAGCTGGTGAGCCGTGCGCTGGCGCTTGAAGGCACTTGCACCGGTGAGCATGGTGTGGGTTTGCACAAGATGGATTTTTTGGTCACTGAAGCTGGCGATGGCGCTGTCAATATGATGCGCACCATCAAGCGCGCACTCGACCCCCAAAACATCATGAATCCGGGGAAAATTTTTATCCTTTGATGCCGCTCAACATCATGTCTTTAAATGTTTTGGTATGCTTTTTATAGCTTTTTACACGCGGCAAGCGGCAGCAGGATCTGGCAAGACCAAGCGGTCCTGATTTTGCGGACAACAGGAAACCATTTTGGCAACGTTTAACGGCACATCTGGCAACGACACCCTGCGCGGCACCACCGCGTCTGACTTGCTGGCAGGCGGCAAGGGCAATGACTTGCTGTACGGCAACAGCGGTGCCGATACTTATTCATTTTTCAAAGGCGATGGCGACGATTTCATCCAGGACTATGACACCACGACAGGTAACACGGATGTGGTGAATTTTGCCGACGTCAAATCGACCGAGGTGTCGTCCGTCCTGAGAAGCGGCGATGACCTGATTCTTAAGTATGGTGCAAGCGACCAACTCCTGATTAATTTTTACTTTAACTCGGCCGCGTACGTTGTTGAGCAGTTCAGGTTCAGCGACGGCGTCACCTGGGGTGAGGCCGATATTAAAAGCCGTGCCGTACACAACGGCACTGCCGGTATCGACACACTTTATGCGTACAAAAACGGCCCAAACACCATCAACGGGCTGGGCGGAAACGACACGATTTATGGCGGCGACGGCAATGACATCCTTGATGGTGGGGACGGCAACGACAGAATTTTTGGCCAGTCTTCAGGCAACAAGATCTTGCGCGGTGGTGCTGGTAATGACTATCTCAGCGCTTACACGGGCACCGGCAACAATATGTTGGATGGCGGCAGTGGGGATGATGAAATTTACGGCGGTAGCGGCAAGGACACGTTGATTGGCGGCGACGGCAACGACAAAATCTACGGAGGTAATGGCGGCAGCACGCTGGACGGTGGCAGCGGCGTCAACTTGCTGCAGGGCGGAAGCGGTAACGACAGCTTTATCGTCAGTAATTTAACGACCAGAATCGTTGATACGGGCGGCATCGACACGGCGATTGTCAACACGAATTTTTTTAAAATTCCAGATTTTATTGAAACCGTTACTTACGCCAAGGGCGCTCAAGCATTGCCTTATTGGGTTGATGCACTAACGCCCTCCAGCAGCAGCGGCGATTATTTCAAGAATTTATTGAGTGCCAACAAGATTTTTACCTATAGCTTTCCATCTGCACTGCCCAGCTACCTCAGGTCGAGTGAAGACGCTTGGGGGTGGCAGCCGTTTAACCTGACGCAGAAGACTTTTGCGCGCCAAACTTTGGACTACATCGCCTCGGTCATTGATGTGAAGTTTGTCGAAAGCGCCACGTCGGACAGCCTTAACAACATCACGTTTTCCAATAACCAGCAATTTGGCTCTGAAGGTTATGCGTTTTTCCCGAATTCGGGCTTGATTGGCAGTGATCTTTTCTTGAACAGGTCAGCCGGAAACTTGAATCCGAAAGACGGAAACTACGCAGCGTTAACGCTGATTCACGAATTGGGCCACGCCCTGGGCCTGAAACACACGTTCAACAGCGCAGATGCTGACGGGAATTTTGCGGAAGGCCCCTTCTTGCCTACGAGCGAAGAAACCACTGCATGGACGGTCATGTCCTACAGTTCCCAACCCGCGCAGTATCACGCCACTTATCAACCCTTTGACATTGCAGCGCTGCAGTACCTATACGGTGTCAACTCCAGTTACAGACCGGGAAATGATGTGTACACGGTTAATACAGTCGCAAACCATTTAATTTATGACGGAGGCGGCAGCGACGCACTGGACGCGAGTCAACAAAGTCTGGGGTCCACCATTTCTCTTGAGCCTGGGTATTGGAGTTTTATAGGTACCAAAGCACCTTTGATTTCAGCGCCAGGACAAATCAGTATCAACTTTGGCACCCGTATCGAAAAATTGATGACGGGTTCGGGCAATGACAGCGTATCAGGCAACAGCGCTGACAACGAAATTGATGCTGGCCTTGGTCTGGACACAGCGTTGTACAACAGCAGCCTCGCCAATTACGCGCTTAGCAAAACGGCCATTGGCTTCATGGTTAAAGATAAAACGGGCGCAGACGGCACCGATACGCTCAACAACATTGAACGATTGCAGTTTACAGACGCACGCGTGGCGCTAGACATTAGCGGCAATGCGGGCACGGTGGCCAAAATCCTGGGGGCGGTGTTTGGTGCAGCAGCCGTCACTAACAAAACCTATGTCGGCATCGGCCTGAACTACATGGACAGCGGCATGAGCTACGCTAACTTAACGCAGTTGGCCATCGATGCGCGCCTGGGCGGACGCAGCAGCAACACCGATGTTGTCAGCTTGCTTTACACCAACGTCGTGGGCAGTGCGCCCGACGCCGCCAACTTGGCGTTTTATAAAGGCCAGTTGGACGATGGCAGTTTTACCCAAGGCACTCTGGGCGTGTTGGCGGCCGATACCGGGCTTAACACCACCAATATCAACCTGGTGGGCTTGAGTCAAACGGGTATTGAGTTCACGCTTTGAGCGTGGATTTAAGGACGCACTGGTATTTATGGCGCTACACGCATCTTGGCACCGAGGATTCAAGCACTGCAAAAACTAAAAAACCGATTCAAAGCTTGCCCCTGAATCGGTTTTTTCACGACGCGTGATTATTAAGCTGTGGATTGCAGTCCTTATTTACAGCTTAATCTTGTAGCTTTACTTGGCGGCGTTCGCCATGTATTCAACTGATGCGCGAATATCGGCGTCCGATGCAGCCGAACCTCCCTTGGGCGGCATGGCGCCTTTACCCTTGATAACGCTGGTGGTCATTGCATCGATGCCGGTTTTAATTCGGGGTGCCCAAGCGGCTTTGTCTCCAAACTTTGGAGAACCCGCAACACCTGCAGCGTGGCAAGCAACACACGCCTGCTTGTAAAGCGCTTCGCCGTTGTTGGCTGCCACAGCTACTTTGCTGGCTGCGGCTGGCGCTGCTGCTGCGGGTGCAGTTGACGTCATGGGTGCAGCAGCCACCACGGCAGCTGGCGCGACCGCGGGCGCGGCGGAAGCGGGAGTGACAGCTGAATTACCAGCAACAGCTGCGGCTGGGGCTGGGGCTGCTGGCACAGCAAACTTGCCACCTGCGGCGTTGGTCAGATACACCACAGCACGGCCAATTTCGATGTCGTCGTAGTCACCACCACCCTGCGCACCCATGGCGCCCTTGCCTTTTAGCGCTGATGTCAATAACGCGTCGTAACCGGTTTTGATGCGCGGAGCCCAGGCAGCTGTATCACCTGTTTTTGGGGAGCCCGCCAGGCCCGCCGCATGACACGTTGTGCATTGCGCTTTATAAACCTCTTCGCCGGACTTGAGTGCGCGGGCAGCGTCACGAATCTCAACAGAGCCGACTTTTTGAATCCGCATCGTGATGGCTTTGTCAGTATCTACTGCACCCGGCGCTGTTTTGGGAGCCGACGACACGTAATACACCAACCCAATGATGGCAAAAATAGGAATAACGAAAGAGAAAAACACTGCAGCCAGCAATTGCTTGGGAGTTTTGATCGGACCGGAATGGTCTTCGTCATGCGAGGTAGTGTGATCGTTTGCGCTCATGGCGTCCTCAATAAAAACGGGGAGGGTCAAGCTGACTGAAAGTATTTTGGCACGCTGAAATAGGTTCAGCGCACAACACTTGATTATAACGGCGCACCTTGTAATTCCGGCCAAACATCACGCCCGGTCTCGGGTGGACTGATAGAATCAAAGGTTAGTTTGTAAATTTTCACAGCATTGCGGCTGTAGCTCAGTGGATAGAGTATTGGCCTCCGAAGCCAAGGGTCGTGGGTTCGATCCCCGCCAGCCGCACCAGCTTTTTAAATGGCTAGCTGCGCACTTAGGCAAGACTAGGATGCTGCTTGGCTCAGCTTTGTCATTTGAAATGACATGCAACGCGTGCAGTGCGCAAATTAGTTCTCAAATCAAGTTAAAGTTCAACGATGGACAGCTCTATCGAAACCCTTGTGACCGTGCTCTCCAGCGAAGGCCTTAAGGCAGGCTTGCAGCTCTTGAATCAACGTGTACCTCACCGATGGACGGCAGTTTACAAACTGGATCGCGGCATCTTGCACAGCATACAAATTGTGGACAAAGAAAACGCTGTTGCGTTAGGGAATCTGTCTGCATTTCCACTTGTAGACAGTTTTTGTCATTTCGCTTTAAAAGATGGAATGTTCGTATCTGAGAATACGGCTGAAGACCCCGACGAACGGCTGATTGGTCATCCCCGCACAGGTGTTATCAATGCGTATGTTGGTTTACCTTTGATGAAAGGCGTAGACGAGATATACGGTACTTTTTGTCACTTTGACCTGGTACAACAACCCTTGTCTGATCAGGAATTCGATTTTCTAAAGCAGGTGTCTTGCATTCTTCCCAATTATGTTTAGCGCACCTGAGTTGAATAAACCAAGTATCAAGTATTCAGCTACCGGAAATCCCGGCTCCGGGAGCCCAGTTTGCCAAGCAGGCGCGTCAGGTCAAACAACGTGTCGGCAATCAGGTTGCAAACCCCATCTGCAACCTGCCAGTAACCTCGTACACCCATCAAACGTGATTCGAGCAATTCGCGCCGCTGCTTGACCCGAAGGCTCTTCCAGACAATCACTTGGATGGTGCCGTATTCGTCTTCAAGTGACACAAAGACGGTTCCCTTTGCAGTTTCTGGTTGCTGCCGCAACGTTACCATCCCACATGCATAAACCGTTTCACCATCTTCAACTGCCGACAAGTCTGAGGACGACAAATATCCCTTGTCTGCCACGCGCTGCCTGAGCAGCGCCATCGGATGCCGCCTTAATGTCAATCCGGTAGAGGCATAGTCCCACACAATTTCTTCTCCTTCGGGTGCTTCAGGCAGTTCATGGATTTCTTCATGGATTGGCGCAGCGCGAAGCAGCTCAGGCGCCGGGCGAAGGCCAGCCGCATCCCAAATCTGCTGCCGCCTATGGCCCGACAAGCTAACCAGAGCATCGGCCGCAGCCAGCATTTTCATGTCATGCAGTTCCAGTTTGGCCCTTCTGGCCAGGTCATCCGCGCCAGTAAATGGAGATGACATCCGGGTTTGAACAATTCTTATCGCTGATGCCTGACGCAATCCAGATACGACCCGAAACCCCAAGCGCACCGCGGGCTGGTGATGGATATCCTCCAGTGTGCAATCCAGGTCACTGGCCATCACATCGACTGGACGTACTTCCACGCCATGACGTTGCGCATCTTGTATCAATTGGCTGGTTGAATAAAAACCCAACGGCTGCGAGTTGATCATGGCTGCCAAAAATGCGGCGGGCTCGTGGCACTTGATCCAGCAACTGGCGTAGACCAGCAAGGCGAACGACGCGGCGTGGGATTCCGGGAATCCATATTCCGAAAATCCTTTAATCTGTTCAAAAATGGCTTCTGCAAACGATTTTTCGTAGCCGCGCGAAACCATGCCATCAACTATCTTGGCGTAATACATCTCCAAACCGCCTTTGCGCTTCCATGCCGCCATCGCGCGGCGAAGGCCATCCGCTTCCCCTGCCGTAAAGCCTGCGGCAAGAATTGATATTTGCATCACCTGTTCTTGAAACACGGGGATACCGAGCGTTCGACCCAGAGCCACTTCGAGCGCCGCACTGGGATACACCACCGGCTCAAGCCCCTGTCTGCGGCGCAGATACGGGTGCACCATGCCGCCTTGAATCGGGCCAGGCCGTACCAGTGCCACTTCAATCACCAGGTCATAAAAACAGCGAGGCTTCAGGCGCGGCAGCATGCCCATCTGCGCCCGACTTTCTATCTGAAATACGCCAAGCGTATCGGCCTTGCAAATCATGTCGTAGGTCACGCTGTCTTCGGCAGGAATGTCCTGCATTTCAAACTCATAGTTACGTCGCTGGCTGATAAATGCCATGCTCTTGCGCAGCGCTGTCAGCATGCCCAGCGCCAGTACATCCACCTTTAGCAGACCCATGGCGTCAAGGTCATCCTTGTCCCACTCAATGACTGTTCTGTCCACCATACTGGCGTTCTCAATCGGGACGATGCGCGACAACGGCCCTTTGGTCAAAACAAAGCCGCCTGTGTGTTGAGATAAGTGACGCGGAAAGCCCAAGATATCGCTGGTGAGCTGGAGCAGCTGTTTCAAGCGTAGCGCTTCATCCACGGCCTGTCCCAGTTCAGCCAGCTGCTCTGGCTGAATTTTTCGTCCATCCCACCAATGATGACCTTTGGCCAGTGCCCCGACAGTATCCAGGTCGAAGCCCAATGCCTTGCCGACATCCCTTAACGCACTGCGCGGCCGATACGAGATAACAGTGGCGGTCAGCGCCGCGCGGTCCCGGCCATACTTGCGGTAAAGGTACTGAATGACCTCTTCGCGGCGCTCGTGTTCAAAGTCCACATCAATATCAGGCGGCTCATTGCGCTCCCGGCTAATGAACCGCTCAAAAAGCACCGACATTCGACCCGGGTCGACTTCAGTCACCCCAAGGCAATAGCACACGACAGAGTTCGCCGCGCTGCCGCGCCCCTGACAAAGAATATGCTGGCTACGGGCGAAAATAACGATGTCTGCGACGGTCAAAAAATAGTGTTCGTAACGAAGCTCGATGATGAGTTCAAGTTCATGCTCGATTTGCGTCTGAATTTTTGCCTGAATGCCCTCCGGCCAGCGCCGCCCCGCCCCTTCGTAAGTGAGTCGCCGTAAATGTGATGCTGGCGTTGAGCCCGGCGGCACCACCTCGTCCGGGTATTCATAGCGAAGCTCGTCAAGGCTGAAACAGCATCTGTTGGCAATGGCGATGGTTTGTTGCAGCAGCTCTTGGGAATACATACGGCTCAACCTGAGCCTGGACCGCAAATGCCTTTCTGCACTGCCTTGCAGTTCAAGGCCGCATTGGGTCAAAGGCTTGCCGACACGTATGGCCGTCAGCACATCTTGCAACGGCTTGCGTGAGCGCAGATGCATGTGTACATCGCCTGTGGCTACCAGCGGTATGGCCGTGGCTTGCGACAGTTCGTTGAGCTTTTCAAGCCATGCGGCATCAGCGATATGGTGCAACATTTCTGCAGCCAGCCAGCAGCGGCCGCTGAACAGGCGAAGCGTCCATTGCCCCAACTGAAGCAGCTCGTGTGCGGATGTGGATCTGCCCGGAAGAATCAAGATCAGGCAGTCTCGCAATTGTTGTGTGCTGATGTCTTTTTGCGTGAGTTGGTAGCGCCCCTTTTCTGAAGAACGCCTAAGTTGGGTGATGAATTGCGAAAGGTTTCCGTAACCTTCTCGGTTTGTGGCCAGCACCACCATCTTGAATGGCACAGCGCTGGCCACTTGGAATTCGCTGCCCACAATGAATTTGAAGCCAGCATGCGCTTTGGCCGCAACATGTGCACGAACAACTCCCGCCAGCGAGCATTCGTCTGTCAGTGCCAGTGCCGAGTAACCGAGCTCAACAGCCCGGTCAACCAGCTCGCCAGCATGCGATGCACCCCGAAGAAAAGAAAAGTTGGACAGGCAGTGAAGCTCTGCATAAGCGGGCAGTGCAGACATTTAACTTACGCAAATACGCCATGCAAATACCAGCAACCCACGGGGTCGTACGCCAGTCGCTCTTGAAACAGCCACAAAATGCCCGCGTGTTTGCTCAGCGCAATCCAGTAATCGCGTTGCACGTTTTGGATCGACTGCGCGCCTTCGCTGTCCTCCATCCGATGCCACCAGCCACCTTCGACCCGGTGCGGCCCCACCACCAGTTGCAGTGAGCCTTGATACATGGGGCGTTCGCAGGCGACGGCCAACTTCAAGGGTTTGGGCAATACCCAACTGGGCTGCGGAATGTCAACAATGGCTGGTAACCTGGCCAATCGTGATGCGACATGGCTTGATGCGGACCACCATGTCTGCATCCATTCAAGGCGATAGTCTTCTTTAAGCACTGGCCGCATGACACGCTCAGGGCCCAGCCTTGCGGCAACACGTTCCAGGACCAATCCCAACTCCTGGCCTGACCGCATACTGTCCGGGAGAAGGGTTTTGCTGTCGTCCGCCAACAAATGCACTTCGAGTGCTTCAATGCCAACGTCGCCTACTGGAGCCAACAGTTCAATTTTTGCCAGGTGCTCGGCCAGCAGACGCTCCAAGTGGCGGATATCGCGGCTAGGTTCTGCCGTGCGTATGACCAGTTCACCGCTCTGACCCGCGGTTTTGGAGCGCAGCATGTCGTGATACCAGCGCAGTACAAACGCTGTGACGCCAGAATTTCGGGCGGCTAACCAACCACACATTTGAAGCAGCAGGCGGTGCGCACCAAACAGCAAAGATGAAGACGAATCAACACGCCCTGGCAGCTCCAGTTTTACGGAAAAGACTTCAGGCAGGCTGACCCAGTTATGCGCTGAGGGAAGTACCCCATAGGCCTGGTCTAGCGCCGCAAGCACCTGGTGGTCAAACCGCCTGCTGATGCCGCCACGCGGCAGCTTGCGCACATCGCCCAGTGTTTTGCACCCCAAGCGGGCCAACACCGGCTGATGCAGACCCACAGCCGTCAGATTTTCTAGCGCAATACTGTCCAGCAGCTTTGCCAAAGGGCCAGCAAAACCATCTGTTACGCCACTGCGCGCAAACGCTAGCGCTGCAAGACTGTTGGGTGCCCATGCCACGGTTTGAACCCCTTGTTCTCGGCACTCCCGTGTGACGCGGGCCTTGAGCAACTCCTCCCCGCCAAACAGGCGCAAGCAAGACGCCACATCCATGACAACCGCCTCGTCCAGATAAGCCACACGCGGCGTGAACTGTAAAGCCCACAGCGCGATGCCATGGTTATCAATGAACGGCGTATGGTTTGTTGTCGGTATTAACAGAGCTGCCCAGTGTTGTGACACGCGGACTCTCCAAAACTTGCGCAAGCTGGCTGGGCTGCCTCAGGCGCGTTGTCAACACGTCAGCCAGGCTCTGCGGGATGGAATGCAGCAACAAAGACTGTTCATGTGCAGGGCCGCGGCGCTTGAATACCTTGACCTGAATTTGCCAGTCAGCAGCCAACTCTACCAATAGCCGCAGCGGTGCGGGGGAGGCATCAAACTGGGCAGCCGCAGGCCGAAACAAAAATACGGGCGACTCGCATGTCTGGGCGTGCACCTGTAAGCGGCGCAGCTGCTCTTGGCGCGCCTGGGGCAGCCAGGCCAAGATGGCACCCGCAGGGTTGGCCTTAACGAGTTGTTCAGTCGTCCATAAGCGTTCTGCCGGTGTCTTGGCGTCTATCCAGACAATTTGGTTTTGATGCAGCCCATGCTGCATCAGGCCGGGCAAATGCGGGTGCTTGGGCGGGCTGACGAGGATTATTTGTCCTCCGTTTTTCACCACCCTTTTCAGGCTGTTGCCCAATAAACGCCACTCACACAGTGAAGGCTGTGGCAACAAAATCTCGGTCAATGACCGACAGGGCCAACCGCCTCCAGGCAGTTCGTGATCCAGGGCATCAAAGCCTGTTGCTACGGTTTCTTGCACTGCCGAACAACCCAGTTCGCTGCCCCTCCACATGGCTTTGCCCACCAGCTCTGGAAGCCGCAAAACATCCACCGTGCTCGCCACCATGGGCGGAGCGGCCGAGTTTTGGGAAGGATGGAGCAGTTGAATTGAGGACACTTGCGGCTTAAAGTACTGTTTATTTACACAGTATATAAACCAATTTAATTCCTGACCAGCTTTTTATTTTTACCTGAGTGTTTAAAACAATTCGCCGTTTTCAGGGCGCGGCAGAGGTGATGTTTCAGGGGTTTGGGGCAAGCTGGCTTTACTCTTGGGTTGCGTGGACCACCTGACCGGCTTGCCCGTTTCACAGTTGCAGGCTCATTCGCTGGCTCATGCCTGGTTCTGGAAACTCCAAAAAATGTCAGCCGCCTGTCTGCGCTGATGACCGGGACCATCGTTTGCACACATGAATCAAAGTAATGTGCGATTTTCTGAAACTGTGGCTTAAATTGACGTGTTGGCAATCACGGCTAGTCTTGCTGCTACCAGGTCACTCAAACCCACCCCAACCGCTTTGAAGATCATGATTTCCTCCGGGTGTTTTCGCCAGGGCGTTTGACCGGCCAGCATGTCGGACAAGTCCTTGATGCGTGCCATGTTCAAGCTCTTGTCTTGAAGCCCTTGCACGATTTCGCCGGCTTCCGCTAGGCTTTGTGATTTCCATTCCACAATCACTTGACTGCTGCGCTGGCGCGTGAGAGCATCAATTTCTGAACCGCCGGGCAAGCTGGTACCTACAGCCAAAACGCTGGCACCAGACTTGAGCCAAGCGCCGTCAAATACCGGGGTTTTGGAGCGCGTGATGGTGACCACCACGTCGGCATTTGTCACCGCCTGCTCGGGCGATGTTTGGTCAACAGCAATGCCCAGTTGGCTGGCCAGCAACGTGCACTGGGCAGACACATCAGCCGTATCAACCACCGCAATTTCCTTGAATTGCAGGGTTTCCTGCAATGCCTCAAGGTGCGTACGGCCTTGGATACCCAGGCCAAACAGAGCGAGCTTTTGCGGCTGGGGCTTGGCCATCTCGCGCGCTGCCCAGGCTGTCATGGCAGCAGTGCGGGCACGGGTGATTTCATTGCCCGGCATGACGTGGTGGGCGCCTGTGGTCAAGTCAAACAGGTTGAGCAAAAAATTAAACTGCCCCGCCACGCTGGTGTAGGTTTTATAGGCCGCTACTTGCCTGCTTTGCCACACCGCGCCCATGCTGCTGAGTTTGGTGACGCCGCAGTCCACACGCTGGCGCGGTGCGATGCTGGCGTCGCCAGTTCTCAGCGACTCAAACGCGGCGGGTAAATCCTTCAATACATCGCGCCACGTGATGGCGCTGGCAATTTGCTCTTTGGTGTAGGTGTGAATCATGTGAGGGTCTCGGGTATTGGAAGCAAAAAGCCATCCTATATGCCGCTACCGCGCTCAGCCATCACATTAACGGGCCGTCAATAACCTGCTGTTATGACCAGGGCAGCAATCTTCAGGGCGGGGGTAAAACCGTGAGACGTGTTTTGGGCGTCATTGAGCGCTGGCCAAAGCCGCGCGCACGGCTTCAATGCGTTTGCGGTTCGCACCCAAGTCGCTTTGGCCCAACCGGGAGGCTGAGCGAACCTGAATAACGTTGGCGCTGGGATCGAACCAAAACTCGACATCATCCACATACTTCATCAGCGGTGAGGTGTACTGGGCATACAAATAGTTGTCGCCGGAGGTGCCGTTTGGCGCGCTGGTGATGAGTTTTGCGCCACCGGTGTTTTGTACGATTTGTTTGAGTTTGGCAATCGTGGCCGGGCCGTCGCCTCGCAGGCCCAGTGGCGCAATGCTGGCGTAGCTGCGCTGCGGGTGGTCTGGGTACAAATTGGCCTGGCTACTGACGCTGTTGGGTGACAGTGAAGGTCCTTTGAGCTTGCCCAGTTGTACCCCCAGGTCTGTGGGTGGCTTGCCTTGCAGCAGACCAGCCTGCCCGGCCGCGATGGCGCTGATGACAAGCGCCAAAACAACAATAACTGTCCATTTAATTGCCAGCATGACTAACTCCCGTGTTGTTTATTGGGTATGGAATATAGAGTGATTTATTTCAGCAGGTGCCCTGGAGCCAAAACCGGGTTGAATCAGTATCGCATCGGGATGCGCCGATGGCGGGTACGGATAAGTTTGCTGCTCAAGCGGACAGGTTAACAAGAGGCCAACTGCACCCAATATGTCATACTCTCAAATTTATGTCAGTGCCATTTCCTTTTTCAGCAATTGTGGGCCAGGACGAGATGAAGCTGGCGATACTTATCGCTGCGATTGACCCCAGCATCGGGGGTGTTTTGGTGTTTGGTGACCGCGGCACCGGCAAATCAACCGCAGTGCGTGCATTAGCTGCGCTGCTGCCCAAAATGCGTGCGGTGATCGGTTGCCGATATGGCTGCGATCCTGCCAACACCAGCGCCAGTTGTGAAGATTGCAGCACCCTGCGCAGCCCCGCCAATACGCCGCCCAAAAGCCATCTGGTGCCCGTGCCGGTGGTTGATTTGCCGCTCGGCGCTACTGAAGACCGCGTGGTAGGTGCGCTTGATCTGGAACGCGCGTTGTCCCACGGCGTCAAAGCTTTTGAGCCGGGCCTGCTGGCCCGGGCAAACCGGGGGTTTTTGTACATTGATGAAGTCAACCTGCTGGAAGACCACCTGGTGGACTTGCTGATTGATGTGGCAGCTTCAGGCGAAAACGTTGTCGAGCGCGAGGGCCTGAGCGTGCGGCACCCGGCACGGTTTGTGTTGGTGGGCAGCGGCAACCCTGAAGAAGGTGAGCTGCGGCCCCAACTGCTGGACCGCTTTGGCCTGTCGGTTGAAGTCAAAACCCCGTCAGACCTGGCATCTCGGGTTGAGGTGGTTCGCAGGCGCGACGCGTTTGAGCAAGACCCGTCGGGCTTTACTGAAAAGTGGAAAAAGCAGGATGAACGGACACGCCGCAGCATTGTCGCTGGCCGGACCCGGCTAGGCCAGGTCAACATTCCGGATGCTGCACGCCAGCGGGCTGCGCAGCTGTGCATGGCGCTAGGCACCGACGGCCTGCGCGGTGACCTGACGCTGATTCGCGCCGCCCGTGCGCTGGCCGCACTGGACGGCGATGCCGAAGTGACCGATGCGCATTTACGCCGCGTGGCTGCACCGGCGCTGCGCCACCGCTTGCGCCGCAACCCGCTGGATGATTCAGGCTCCAGCGTGCGGGTTGACCGCGCTGTCACCGAGTTGATGGGGGCGTGATGATGGGCGATGCTGCAACGGTTGCAGCGTTGCTGGCGGTTGACCCGCAAGGCCTGGGCGGCGTTGCCTTGCGTGCCGCTGCAGGCGGTGAACGCGACGAGTGGCTGGGCTTTTTCAAGCAGCTTTTACCGCCTGATGCGCCGTTCAGGCGGGTTCCCCTGAACATCAATGACACCGCCTTGCTGGGCGGCCTGGACTTGGGCGCCACTTTGCATGCGGGTCGGCCCATTGCGCAGCAAGGTGTGCTGGCTCAAGCCGATGGCGGCGTGGTGCTGCTGGCGATGGCCGAGCGTCTGTCGGCCGGCACTGCCGCCCGGCTGGCTCATGTGCTGGACACCCACGAAGTCGCGATTGAGCGCGATGCCATCGCGGTACGGCAGCCCGCTCGCCTGGGCGTGGTGGCTCTGGATGAAGGTGCCGCTGACGATGAAAAGCTGCACGCCGCCTTGCTGGACCGTCTAGCTTTTCATGTGGTTCTGGAGGGTCAGACCCATGCGGCTGACCCAGAAGATGGCGTGACCTGGCAGGCTGAAGAAGTCAGCCGGGCCAGGACGCTGCTGCCACGCGTCACGGCCAGTGACGACACGCTGGGTGCGCTGTGCGCCGCAGCGTTGGCGCTGGGCATTGATTCGTTACGCGCTCCGTTGCTGGCGCTACGGGTTGCCCGTGCAGCCGCCGCCCTGACCGGTGAGACTCAAGTACTTGAAGAGCATGTCGCGATTGCAGCCCGGCTGGTATTGGCCCCGCGTGCAACCCGCCTGCCTGTCGCGTCAGAAGATCCCACACAAGAATCTGACGAAACTGATCACCATCCCGGCGACGACGAAAAAACCCCACCGCCACCGCCTGACGACACGCCACCCAAGTCGCCTGAAACGCCTGATTCCGACCGCTCAGACATCACAGGCGACGCGTTACCCGATTTGGATCCCACCGATAACGATGCCGGGGCCACACTGGCCGAAACAATACTTGACGCCGCCAAGGCCGCAATACCGCCCGGCTTGTTGGCCGCGCTCAAGCTGGGTCAAGCGGCCAGGTCGCGGGCGCAAGCCGCAGGGCGATCCGGTGCCGCCCAAAAAAGCCAGACGCGCGGCCGGCCGCTGGGCGCACGCCGGGGCGAGCCTCGGGCTGGTGCGCGGCTCAATGTGATGGAAACCTTGCGCGCGGCTGCACCCTGGCAAAAGCACCGCCAGCGCGAAGCGGCCATGCGGGCGCAGCCGCTTCAGCCAAACAGGCCAGGGCGTGCCGAGCCGCGCCAGCGGGTATACGTCAGGCGCGAGGACTTTCACATCACGCGCTTCAAGCAGGTGAGCCAGACCACGACGATTTTTGTGGTCGATGCATCGGGCTCGTCGGCCCTGAACCGGCTGGCTGAGGCCAAAGGCGCGGTTGAACTGCTGCTGGCCGACTGCTATGTGCGTCGTGACCGGGTCAGCGTGCTGGGTTTCAGGGGCAAAACAGCCGAGCTGCTGTTGCCGCCCACCCGCTCGCTCGCCCGTGCCAAACGCAGCCTGGCTGGTTTGCCGGGGGGCGGTGGAACACCGCTGGCCAGCGCCATTGATGCCGCGCGCACGCTGGCCGAGCAGATCAGTCGCCGGGGCGAAACCCCCATCATTGTGCTGCTCACCGATGGGCAAGGAAATGTCGCACGCGACGGCTCTCCGGGACGGGTGCGGGCTAACCAAGATGCGCTGGCGGCGGCGCGCCAACTGCGCATCACTGGCCTGACCTGCCTGCTGATGGACACCTCCCCGCAGCCCCAGCCCACGGCCCAGCTGCTGGCGCGCGAAATGGGTGCCGCCTATGTCCCTCTGCCCTATGCAGGCGCGCAAATGTTGTCGCAGGTGGTGAGCGCCGCGACCGCCTCAAGGCAACGCTAAATCAGCTGCCGCCCGCGCCCAACTCGTCATGAATCAGCGCCTACACTGGGAAACCGATGGTCGTCATTGGCCGCACCGGCAATTCAGCCGTTTTGTGCAGGCAGGCGGCTTGCGGTGGCACGTACAGCAATTTGAGGCCGCAGATACCGCTGCGCCAACGGCGGTATTGATTCATGGCACGGGCGCTTCCACCCATTCTTGGCGCGGGCTTGTCCCGCTGTTAACGCCGCATTTCAAGGTGCTGGCAATGGATTTGCCCGGCCATGCGTTTACCGACCTGCCGCCGGGCGGTGCTGCATCTGCCCAACTGTCGCTGCCTGGCATGGCGGGCGCGATGGGCAAGTTACTGCATGCCTTGGGCGCGATGCCCTCGGTCGTTGTCGGGCATTCAGCGGGGGCAGCGGTCGGTGCGCGCATGTGCCTGGATCGCTTGATCGCACCGCAGTTGCTGGTCAGCATCAATGGCGCGCTGCTGCCATTGGGTGGGCTGGCCGGACAAGTCTTTGCACCAGCCGCCAGGTTGATGTCGGCACTGCCATTTGTGCCGACGCTGTTCTCATGGCAGGCCAAGCACCCGACGGTGCTGCAGCGCTTGCTTGCCAGCACCGGCTCAACCCTCGATGCTGAAGGTACCGCGCTTTATGGCCAACTCGTCAGCAACCCCGGCCATGCAGCGGGCGCACTGGGCATGATGGCCAACTGGGACTTGCCGCAGCTGGCGCTTGACCTGCCGCAGCTCAAAACGCAGCTGGCATTGGTGGTAGGCAGCAACGACCAAACCGTTTCACCGCGCCAGGCAGCCCGCGTCATGGCACTTTTATCTGGGTTGTCAGCAACGCCGCCATCCTTGAGCACGCTGCCTGGCTTGGGCCATCTGGCGCACGAGGAGCGGCCAGACTGGGTAGCCCAATTGATTTTGGAGCTGTTTCAATCCGCTGCAAAAGATACCCCTGTGCTATAAAATAAATAGCTACTAGCCCATGTTTTTGTGGGGCCCCGGGGTTATTTGACACATAAACGACTTGAAAAGCATGCCTTTTACGTAAAACTGGCCTTTTTGTCGTTTCTGGCGTAACAATCTTGCGGTTTATCACCAGGAGTTCAACCATGCATCGCAGACACTTTAATCAGGCTGGGCTAAGCGCAATAGGTGCGCTGATCGTGGCTGCTCACCAGCAAGCGCACGCCTTGACGCTGGGCGATTTGGCAGGCATTTCCAACACAGACGCCAGTGCGGGCGTTAAAACCGCGCTTGAAAAAGGTGCGCTGGCTGCGGTCGCCTTGCTTGGCCGGACCGACGGGTTTTTTGGCAACGACAAGGTTCGTATTGCGCTGCCGGGCTACTTGAACGACGTGGCCGGGCTGCTTAAAAGCCTCGGTCAGGGCAAAAGGGTTGACGAGCTCATCTTGTCCATGAACCGCGCCGCCGAGGCCGCCGTGCCGATGGGTAAAAACCTGCTGGTCAATGCCGTCAAAAACATGAGCGTGATGGACGCCAAAAATATTCTGACCGGTGGCGACACGTCGGTCACCACCTTTTTTGCCGACAAAACCCGCGCGCCTTTGGGTGTTACTTTTTTGCCGATAGTGACCAAAGCCACCGAAAAAGTCGGACTGGCCAACAAGTACAACGAGTTTGCAGGCAAGGCCGCCGGCTTTGGGCTGGTCAAAAAAGAAGACGCCAATATCCAGCAATACGTCACAGGCAAGTCGCTGGACGGTTTGTACCTCGTCATTGGCGATGAAGAAAAGAAAATCAGGCGTGACCCGGTAGGCACCGGCAGCACGATTTTGAAGAAGGTATTTGGGGCATTGAAGTAAAAATGGGGACGGGGCCGGCTACTGGACGTAGGCGTGTCTCCTTTGGCTCATGAAAATCCGCAAGCAGCACGGCATACTGGCGTCAGATTTATAAATGCCACAAGGATGTCTGCCATGGCCCATGCTTCAAATTCCCATCCAAAACTTGCGCTGCTGGCCTTAACGCTGGCGGTTGCCAGTTGTGCCAGCACCAACACATCCACCCTACCCGCCCCATCTACAGTACCTGCAGAGGTACGCGCCCACGACAGCCGCACCTTCACGCTGCCCGCCATCGGCAGCAGCTTTGCAGCCATGGCTGAATTGCCCGGCGACGCAATACCCATGAGCAGCAGCAGCCGCTGGGCTGGCGTGCTCAAAGGCTCGGCTTACATGGTTGAGGTGCCTGCGAACTGGAACGGCAAGCTCGTCATGTTTGCCCACGGCTATGCAGGCACCGGCGCGACCTTGAGCGTCGCGCCGCCCGCCATCCGCCGCCACCTGATTCAAACCGGCTACGCCTGGGCGGCATCCAGCTACAGCACCAACTACTACGACGTTCGCGCCGGGGTAGAAGACACCAATGCTCTAGCACTGGCGTTTAACACCATCGCCGCGCAAAACGGCCGTCCATTGGCAGCGCCAGTGCGCACGTACATTACCGGCCGCTCCATGGGGGGGCACATCGCCGCTGCGGCTGTCGAGCGTGAGACGCTGGCCACCGCCGCCAACAAGGTGCAATACCACGCCGCCTTGCCGATGTGCGGCGTCATGGCCGATGCCGAGCTGTTCAATGTGTTTGCCGGCATGCAGGTTGCCGCGCTTGGCCTGGCCGGTATTCCCAGCTACCCGTTTGCCAAATGGGCTGAAGTCGAAAAGCTGGTCAGCAGCAGTTTGTTTACCAGCTTCCCGACCACTTCATCGCCCACGCTGCCGATCAACACCACCGCCAAAGGCGCACAGTTTGCGTCAGTGGTCAAAAACCTGACCGGCGGCGAACGCCCAATGTTTGCCCAGGGCTTTGAATACGGCGGCAGCTACCGCTTTGCGTACGGCGGCTTCGGCGGCGACGGCACCATCAACGGCATTTTGGCCAAAAGCCCGCTGGACACCCAAGCCCTGCGCTATGAGATTGACGGCGATGCAGCCGCCACCACCGCGCTCAACGCCGCAGCGCAAAAGCTCACCGCCCAGCCAGGTGCCAATGGCCTGCGCAAAGACGGCCTGCGCTGGATACCCGCTGTCAACGGTGACTTTAAAGTGCCGGTACTGTCGATTCACACGCTGGGCGACATGTATGTGCCGTTTGGCATGCAGCAAAGCTACGCCAGGCGCGCGGCTGCCAACGGCAGCACTTTGCTGGTGCAACGCGCCCAGCGTGGCGCGGCGCATTGCGACTTTACGGTGGCCGAACAGGTCGAATCATTTGACGCGCTGGCCGGCTGGGAGCAAGGCGGCGCCAAACCGACCGGCGACGATGTGCTGACGGCCGCCACCGTGGCCTCGCCCAGCTACGGTTGTGCATTTACCAACAACACCACCGGGCCGGACGATGTGAAGTCAACCGTAGACCTTAGAGCCCGGATTGCAGCAACCACGCCAGCCTGCCCGGCGCGGCGTTAACAGTGCTCAAAACGACCCGTGGCGCAATATGTACGCGGGCTAATTGCTACTTTTTTACTAGCAATTCATGCGCACGCTGCGGACTGCGCTGATACCCAAACCGGGCCTGTAAATCTTGGGTCAGCACCTCTTGCGGAACCCACAGGCCACGCTCGATAGCATCTGCGGCTTGCAGCATGTCTTGGGTGTGTACCAGGCCAAAGCCCAGAGCAGTTTCAAGGTACACCCGGCCGTGTTCGTCGATGATGCAGCGCTGGGTGATGGCGGCCTGGCCGGTGTGGGCCGCGACGTCAAAGTCGGGGGCCGACCCAATTCGCCAGATGTAAGGGGTGGCCTCCAGCTCCACATACACCCGCTGCGGGCCATTTTGAAAAAACCACTGGCCTTCGGCGTTGCTGGCGTAGTTGCGCTGGATAAAGTCCACCAGCTTTTCGTGCATCAACAGCGAGCCTTTGCTGGCCATCTGCCTGCCCGGCTCATCTGAGGGCGCACAAAACGGCCCAGCCGCCTGGGCCTGGTCGTCGCGCAGATACCAATTGCCGCGTGCATCCAGACCGAGCCAGCCATAGCAGTCGGGTACGTTGGGCCATTTCAACAAGGCCGCTTTAACAATATCGTCCATGGTTTGATTCTAGGAGCCTGGGCGGCAGAAGGCGTCGTAGCGAAAATTGGCCCCAGCAGGGATAGTTTTTGACGATTTCGCCGGCAAATATCGAGATATTTGACAAGAAATCGGCGAAAAATAGACTGCTGCGGTCAATTTGCAGCCGACGCTCCTTTTGCCGCCCAGGCTCCTAGGAGCCTGGGCGGTTAGAGTTGTAACGCTAAAAAACCTGTGACTGCGGCTGGCATGGCCCGCACATCGCCCGGAAAATGCCCTGACGGAAAGCCAACATGGCCGCCCTCTGCGGGTTGCCACAGGCTCAGGCTGCTGCTGCCCTGCCCAGCGGTCGGCAAACTCCAGGCCGGTATGAAGGGGTCGTTGACGGCATTGAGCGCCAGCGCGGGTACCCGAATGCTGTGCAAATGCGGCTTGGCGGAGGCTCGCTTCCAGTAATCGTCGGTGTTTTTAAAGCCGTGCAGGGGCGCGGTGACGATGTTGTCAAACGCATACAGGTCGCGCGCGGCCAGCAGGGCTTTGCGGTCAAACAGGCCGGGGTGCTGGTCCAGCTTTTGCAGCGCCTTGGGCACCATGCTGCGCAAAAACATTCGGGTGTAGACCTGCCGGTTAAAGCCCCGGCCAATCGCCCAGCCGCTGGCGGCCAAATCCAGTGGCGAACAAACCGACGCCACACCAGCAACCACAGCCGCAGCGCTGCTGCCCATCTCGCCGGCCCAGCGCATCAGTGCGTTGCCGCCCAGCGATATGCCGACAGCCAGCACCGGCCCGTGGTGCTGCGCCTTGAAGCGCCGCAAAATCCAGTCAATCTCTTCAAAATCACCCGAATGGTAGGCGCGCGGGCCACGGTTTAACTCGCCCGAGCAGCCCCTGAAATGCGGCACCGCGCAGGCCCAGCCGCGCGACTGGGCGGCGTCGGTCAGCGCCTCGGCGTAATGGCTGCCAGAGGAGCCTTCAAGGCCATGAAAAACCACCAGTAACGGCGAATTTGGTGGGCTGACGTGGTTTGAAAAATCAACATCCACAAAATCATTATCAGGTGTTGCCCAGCGCTCACGCCTGAAGCTGGGGGCGCCGCCCTCGTAGCGCCTGGCACGCAGCGCCGCCCAGATGGTTTGCAGGTTGCCGCCGGGCAGCCACCAAGGTGCTTCGTATTTCATCATTGATCCAGCCCGGTGAAGGTTTTATTTTCCGTTCGGGCTGAGCCCGTCGACGTGCTCAGGACAGGCTCTGTCGAAGCCGGGAAACCCTTCGACAAGCTCAGGGCGAACTGTTCATCCTTCATAAGGACGATAGGGTTGCTAATGAAGGACTTGCGGGCTGCCATTGACCTCCAGCATCTCTTGCGGTGTGCCGGGGCTGGCGTGGTGGGCGGTCATGCGCCAGCCCTGGGGTGTTTTTTGGTACACGTTGGTGGCAATGACGTAGGCATGGCGCGGGCCCTGGTCGGTCAGTACCTCAATACGCTCCAGCACGCTGTGCACACTGGCGCCAAGCGACTCGACCCGGTGGACTTTTTCAGCCCGGGCCTGAATGCTGCCGTTGGCAAACATCATGTCAAACGCCGCACGAATCGCCCCAGCGCCCAGCAGCCGCGCGCCGCCGGGATGCACGCAGACAATGTCGTCCTCGTCGGCCCAGCAGGCCATCAGCTTGTCAATGTCGCCGCGCCGCAATGCTTCGTAAAAAAGCGCCTCCGTTTCATCGGGGCTGGTGGCATCTTGAGGCAGGGCTTTGGTTTTGCGCATGGTGGGCTAAGCGGTTTGGACAAGTCACTTTACCGTGATTAAGCCACGGCTTGGCGCGAGTCGCCAAACCGCTTGCCCGCCTGCCGCATACAACTGCACGTTCGGCTGCGGTACTACTGTGTGGCCACCGGTAAATTCACCAAACGCTGGCAGTACCGCGCTGCGCGCCTCAAACACAAAGCACGGCAGGCGCAGGCGGTCGCGCGCCGGGCCATGCAATTGGGTGGCGGGGTGCAGGTGGCCCGCCAGCACCGCGTGTGTGGCGTGGTTTTGCGGGTAGTGGCAAGCGGCAAACGGGCCAATAAGGTACGGCTCATCGACCACGTTGATCTGCATATCAGTCGGTGGGTCGCCAGCACGGCTGTCGTGGTTGCCGCGCACCAGTGTGCAAACCAGCGGGGCATGGCTTTGACGCCAAACAGCCAGCTGACTCAGCACCGACACGGTACGCGCCTGCGCAGCATGCAAAAAGTCACCTAAAAAAACCAGCTGTAGCGGCTGGTAGTGGTGGATCAACTGGCTCAAGCGGCGCAGGTTCTCCAGCGTGGTGCCGCTGGGTACGGGCTGGCCCAGCGCACGGTAGGTGGCGGCTTTGCCCAGGTGCAGGTCGGCAATGAACAGCACTTTGCCTTCGGGCCACCACACCGCATGCTCGGGCAGCAGCCAGATGCTATGGTTTGCATAGCTGATAGGCAATGGATTGCCGGGGCTCATGGGCTGCGGCGCGTTGTTCGCACACGCTTTGACGCTGGCTTTGCAGACACTGCCAGCGTGTCGCGCCCGAGCGCCAAGGCTTGGCCCACGGCTGCGGTGTCCAGCGCTTCAGCAGGGCCACCCGCGTCTTTTTCAAGCTGCTGGACCATGCGGGCAATGCGGTCGGCCATCGATTCGTTGCTGAGCTTTTCTCGCAGGCGCTCCACCATCAGCGGAAACGCAAACGGCGTGGGCCGCACCAGTTGTTTAACCACCAGCGTTTGCGCCGACATGCGCGCCAGGCTGTGCGCCAGCCGCGTGATGTCCAGCTCTTCGGCCAACAGCTCGGCCTCAGCCTGTTGCAGCAACTGGTTGCCAGGGTCGTATTTACGAAAAACCTCATAGAACAAACTCGACGAGGCCTGCAACTGCTTGTTGCTGCGCTTTTCGCCCGGGTAGCCTTGATACACCAGCCCCGACACGCGGGCAATTTCACGAAAACGCCGCTGGGCCAGCTCGCCGGCATTCAGGCTGGCCAGCACTTCGTCTAAAAGCGTAGCTCTATGGCTTGTATTTATAAGGGCCCAAAGCGTATTTTGCCAATCAACCGGCTCTGCGCACAGCAGTTCAAAGCCGTAATCGTTGACCGCCATCGAAAAGGTACGCGGTGCAATTTGCGCGGCCCGCCAGGCCAGCAAACCGGCCAGACCCAAATGCACGTTACGCCCGGCAAAAGGGTACAAAAACAGGTGCGTGCCGTCACGCGAGGTCATGACTTCAGCCAGCAGCGTTGCCGGTGTGGGCAAAGCAGAAGTTTGCTGCTGCAACTCAAGCAGTGGCCGCACGCGCTTGAGCTCGGGCGAGTCAAAGCGCCCCTGTTCGGCCAACGCCAGCTGCTCCACCACCGCATCGGCCAGCGTGTTGGACAGGGGCATGCGCCCGCCGTTCCAGCGCGGCACGGCAGCGCGGTTGCCAGATGCCTTACGCACCCAGGCCGTCATGTCATGAATGCGGACCAGCTCCAGCATGCGGCCACCAAAACTGAAGCAGTCGCCGGGTTTGAGCCGCGCGGCAAAGCTTTCTTCAACCGTGCCAATTTTTGCGCCTTTGAGGTACTGCACCGCCATGCTGGCGTCACTGACGATGGTGCCAATGTTCATGCGGTGGCGGCGTGCCAGCAGCGCGTTGGGGACGCGCCAGATACCGCCGTCATCCGGTGCTGCGCGCTGGTAGTCAGGGTACGCACCGAGCGATTCACCGCCCTTGTGTACAAACGCCAGCGCCCAGGCCCAGCTGTCGTCGCTCAGGTCGGCATACGCCGCGGTTGACCGTACCTCTCTGAGCAAATCGCCCGCCACAAAACCACCCCCGAGCGCTACTGTGACCAGATGCTGAACCAGCACATCCAGCGGCTGGTGGGGTGTTTGGCGAGCCTCAATACTTCCGCCAGCTACAGCAGCGCGGGCGGCAACCGCCTCAATGATTTCCAGACTGTGGGTGGGCACCAACGTGATGCGCGACGGCCTGCCCGGCGCGTGACCCGAGCGCCCGGCGCGTTGCAGCAGCCGCGCCACGCCTTTGGGCGAGCCAATCTGCAGCACCCGCTCAACCGGCAAAAAGTCCACCCCCAAGTCAAGACTGGACGTGCACACCACCGTGCGCAATTCGCCACTCTTTAAACCCGCCTCAACCCACTCGCGCACAGAGCGGTCCAGCGAGCCGTGGTGCAGCGCTATCAGCCCGGCCCAGTCTGGCCTGGCCTGCAAAATCGCCTGGTACCAGATTTCTGACTGTGAACGGGTGTTGGTAAACACCAGCGTGGTGGTGCTCGCGGCAATCTCGGCCACCACCTGCGGGAGCATGGTCAGGCCCAGATGCCCGGCCCACGGAAAGCGCGCGGCCACGTCGGGCAGCAGCGTGTCGATGATGAGTTTTTTGGGCACAGCGCCCTGCACCAGCGTGCCGTCGGTTCTGCCAAGCAGCGTATGCATGGCATCTTGCAAATTGCCCAGTGTGGCCGACATGCCCCAAATCACGAGCGCCGGGTTAAAGGTTTTGAGGCGGGCCAGCGCCAGCTGCGTTTGCACGCCGCGCTTGTTGCCCATCAACTCATGCCATTCGTCCACCACCACGGCCCGCACACTGCCCAGGGCAACCGCTGCATCGTCCCGCGACAAAAACAGCGACAGGCTTTCAGGCGTGGTCACCAGCACGGTGGGCAGGCGGGTGTTTTGCGCACTGCGCTCGGCGCTTGTGGTGTCACCTGATCTGGCGCTTACCGTCCAGAACTCAAAACCGCCGTCGTCCTGCAACGCATCCAAAGGCAATTGCAGCGCCCGCTGCGTGTCAGCCGCCAACGCCCGCATGGGCGTGATCCACAGCACGGTCAAAGGCGCGCCGATCGGTTTTCTTTTTACTCCTGATTTGGGAGCTTTTTGGCTAGTCTTTACGGGGGCCAAGGCCATAAAATGCATCAAAACGCCGAGCCAGACAGCGTACGTCTTGCCAGAACCTGTGGTGGCATGCAGCAAACCCGATTGACCTTGAGCGATGGCCGCCCACACGTCTTTTTGAAATTTGAAGGCCTTCCATCCGCGCGCATCAAACCAGTGGGTTAGCGCCGATTTGACGGTAAACGAGCGCGTTTGGACGACGGGTAAAAGCATCTGGCTATGGTAATGTGCTGGATTGTCATGAGGAGACTTTGCAATGAAATCCCGTTTTTTAAGCCTGCTGTTTGTTTTGGCTACATTGACACTTTCGGGCTGCGGCTATAACCAGTTCCAGTCGCTGGACGAGCAAACCAAGTCTGCCTGGGCTGAGGTGCTCAACCAGTACCAGCGCCGCGCAGACCTGGTGCCCAACATTGTTGCCACCGTGAAAGGTGAGGCGCAGTTTGAGCAGGACACACTGACCAAAGTGGTGGAGGCGCGCGCCCGGGCCACATCGATGCAGGTCACGCCCGAGACGCTGAACAACCCGGAAGCTTTCAAGAAATTTCAGGCCGCGCAGGGTGAACTCAGCAGTGCGTTGTCGCGCTTGTTGGTGGTGACTGAAAACTACCCCAACCTGAAGGCCAACCAGGGCTTTCAGGACTTGCGCGTGCAACTCGAAGGCACTGAAAACCGCATCACCGTGGCGCGTAACCGCTACATCAAGACTGTGCAGGACTACAACGTGTTGGCGCGCAGCTTTCCCAACAACCTGACGGCCATGATCTTCAGCTACAACGTCAAACCGAACTTTACGGTTGAGAACGAAGCACAGATCAGCAAGCCGCCCGCTGTGAACTTTGAGAAAAAGTGACCCGAACCGACCTGCAAGCTGGCTGTGACCATTTTTAGGTGCTAAATATGCCTCTGGCCCACGGTTTATATGCGCGGCTAGCTCTATTTTTAGTAGCAATCGCGGTTTGCTTTACGGCTCCGGTCTGGGCGCAGAACCTGCAAGCCATACCGCCGTTGACGGCCCGCGTCATTGACACCAGCGGCACGCTGGACGCCGGCCAAACCCAGGCGCTTGACGCCAAGCTGGCAGCTTTTGAAAAAGCTCGCGGCGCACAGATTGTGGTGCTGATGGTGCCCACCACGCTGCCAGAAGACATCACCGACTACGCCCAGCGCGTGGGTGACGCCTGGAAGATTGGCCGCGCGGATGTGGGCGACGGCTTGCTGCTGGTGGTTGCCAAAAACGACCGCACCGTACGCATTGCCACCACCAAAACGCTGGAAGGCGCGATACCCGACCTGGCGGCCAAACAAATCATTGCCAACGCCATCACGCCACGCTTCAAGCAGGGCGATTTTGCGGGTGGGCTGGACGCTGCGGCAGACCAGATCATGGCGCGCATTACCGGTGAGAACCTGGCGCTTCCTGCGGCTGAACAAGGCAACCCGCGCCACAGCGGTCGACCCGGTTTTCAGTGGACGGACCTGGCGGTGTTTTTGTTTTTTGCGGTGCCGGTAGGGGCTCGGGTGCTGGGCGCCGTCGTGGGGCGCAAGGCGGGCTCGGTGGTCACCGGCGGCGTGGTGGGGCTGCTGGCGTGGGTTTTTACCAGCAGTTTGTTGCTGGCGGGCGTTGCGGCAGTGGTCGGCATTGTTTTTGCGCTGATATCGGGCGTTTTCTCGCTGGGCAACGGCGCGCGGCGCAGTGCTGGCTGGACGAATGGCGGCTTTGGGGGCGGCGGCCTTGGGGGTGGTGGTTTTGGAGGCGGCGGTGGTGGCTTTAGCAGCGGTGGTGGCGGTAATTTTGGCGGCGGCGGCGCGTCGGGGAGTTGGTAAATACATGCTGACCAAATTGAGAACCATTCTTCGGCACGGGTGGCTGGACGCCTCGGACACCGAGCGCGCCATACCGCCTGACGTGATGCAGCACCTGGCCCAGCGCGTGGCCGCCAGCGAGAGCCGTCACACCGGGCAAATTCGTATTTATGTCGAAGCGGCATTGCCCGTCAGCTACCTGTGGCGGCTGGGGCCCACCACCAGCCTGAAAGACCTGGTGCGCCAGCGCGCGGTGATGCTGTTTGGCAAGCTGCACGTTTGGGACACCGAACACAACAACGGCGTGCTGATTTACCTGCAGCTGGCTGAACGTGCGATTGAAATCGTGGCAGACAGGGGCGTGAATCACCACGTTTCAACCCAACAATGGCAGGCCATCACAAAAAGCATGGCCACTGCTTTTAACGGCGGGCTTTTTCAAGATGGCTTGATTCAAGCGATTGATGAGGTCACCCGCGAGTTGGCGGCCTGTTTTCCGGCTGGTCAGCCTGGCCACAGCGGCAAGGCTGCCAACGAGTTGCCTGACGAGCCTGTGCTGGGGTAACGGTCAACTGCAGCAAGCTTACAGGGCTACAAATTATTACCCCTGCATCTTGTGCGCCGCGTCCAGCTCCTGCTGCAGTGCGCGGCTCAAACCGCCCAGTGTTTTGATTTTGCGGTTGGCTTCGCGCAACCGGTCTGACAAGCGCTTTGAAATGGCCAGCATCAGGCGCGCGGCAACGGGTGCGTCTTCGTTGATGATTTTGAGCAGCGCCTTGCGCGACAACAAGGCCGCGCGCACATCAGTTGTGGCACTGCAAGTGGCTGACCGGGGCGCGCCGTCCAGCACACCCATCTCGCCAATCATGCTGCCCGGCCCGATGATGGACATCACCATGCTGTCACCCGCCGTGGCGACCTCGCTTTGTATCAGCACTTCACCTTCGAGGATCAGCATCATGAAGTCGGTGTAGGTAACTTCGCCTTCTTTGATGAAGACCGTCCCCGGCTCAAAGCGCTTGGGCTGCATAAAACCCACAATTACCCGCGCATCTGCCGCCGTCAAATCAGCCAAAGCCGTTGGCGTGACCAGCAACTGCGCCGCCCTTTCTTGATTTGCGTCTTTGTAAGGTCGGGCAGTTCTGGAAAACAACATGACCAAATTGTAAGGGTCGGTTAAGTCGTCAGCTGGGCAGTGGCGGCAAGATCCGCCTCAATCTCCAGGCCTACCGCGCACAGTGTTTTGACATGCATCAGCAAATCAGCGTCCAGGTAGGGTTTGGTCAGGTACACGTCAACACCGGCTTCGGCGGCGATTTGCCGGTGTTTGTCGCCTGCACGCGAGGTGATCATCACAACCGGTACGGTCATCCACTGCGGCACCTGGCGTAACCGGCGAGTCAGCTCCAAACCATTGAGGTTGGGCATTTCAAGGTCAGTCAGCAGCAACGAAGGGCGCTTTTGGCGCATTTGTTCCATCGCCTCAAAGCCGTCAGAGGCCAGCGCCACATCGTAGCCCGCATCGCCCAGCAGCTGCTGCATCGAGCGCCGCACCGACAGCGCGTCGTCCACCACCAGCACGCGGGTACGCTCAACCGCCAGGCGCTTGCGCAGTGCCGATGACGCCACCATTTTGACCGACGCGCGTGCAGCGCGTTCAAGTTCGGCCACGTCAATCAAAAACAGCGGCCGGCCGTCGGCCCGCAGAGCCCCAGCCACCACGCCGCGAATGCGCCGCGCCAACTGGCCAATGCCCTGCAAAATCAATTCACGCGAGTCAAGTACCGCATCGACCAGCAGGGCAATCGTGCCATTGCCATTGCCATTGCCTTCAGCGCCTTTGACAAGCACCGGCAACTTCAACGCGGCCTCGGCCAGGCTCAAGGGAGCGGTTTCTTCAAAACCCAGCCATTGCGACAACACAAACGCGGGGTAATCTTGTCCTTCGTGGGTCAACACCAGCTGCTCGGCATGGCGCGTTAAGCCGGACTGCCCGGCGGGCAATACCACCAGCACCTGGTCGGTCGACAGTGCCACGCTTTCTTGCGCGCACTGCACCACCAGTGCATGCGCCACGCCGCTGGAAACCGGCACATACAAAGTAAAGCGACTGCCCGACAAGCGGGTGCTGGCGATGTCCAGACGACCTTTAAGGGCCGTGATGCGGTCGTTGACCACATCCATGCCGACACCGCGGCCAGACACCTCAGTCACTGCGTCCCGCGTGCTGAAGCCTGGCCGCAAAATCAGGCGCCGCAGCTCGGCATCGCTCAAGCTTGCGCCGTGCGGTATCAAGCCAAAATTAGCCGCTTTTTCAGCGATGCGGGTCAAGTCCAGACCGCGTCCGTCGTCGGTCACCACAATCTCGACTTCCTGGCCCACGCGTTTAAACGTCACGCTGACCGTGCCTTGCGCTGGCTTGCCATGGGCCAGCCTTTCCTCGGGGGTTTCTATGCCGTGATCAACCGCATTGCGCAGCAAGTGCAGCATGGGGTCGGTCAGGCGGCCCAACACGTCAGCGTCCATCATCACGGCGTCGCCTACCACCACCAGCAGCACTTGCTTGCCCGTGGTGCTGGCGGTTTGCGCCACGTTGCGTTTCAGGCGCGGCACCATGGTTTTGGCCGGGATCAGCCGTGCCAACAGTAACTCGCGGTGCTGGTCGATCAGCGCGTAGCCTTCATCGCGCAGCACCGCGCCGGCGTTGCCAGCGTCGGCTTGCGCCAGTTGCACCAGCGCCTGACCGTCTTGTGCCGCCTCGACAATCGCGTGCGACAGCACATTGAGCGCGTCGTAACGGTCCATTTCAAGGGGGTCAAAGTCACCGTCTTTTTGATGTGCTCGCAGCGCGACAGCCTGGCTGCCCACAATGGTTTCGAGCTCGCGCAAACGGTCAGCCAAAACTTTTTGACTGCGCGCCACGGCATCGAGTCGGTCATTGGCGCTGACCAGCAACTGCGCCATGCGCTGGCTTTGCACAATCGATTGGCCCGCACGGCGCAGCATGCGGCTCAGGCGGTCAACCCCAACACGCAGCGTGACACCGTCGGCGGCGGGCACTTGGGCCGCCGCTTGCACCACGGCAAGCGGTGCCCCGTCAACCTCTGAAGGCGTGTTGCCTGGATCTGCCGCAACCCGATGCAGACCTACGGGCGCGCTGCCCGCCAAAGGCTTAGGCTGCATGGTATGCGCCTGGCCGTCCCGAATCCATTGCACCCAATCGAGCAAACGCTGGAGCACGCTCTTGGCATCTTGCGGCGCGGCATCCTCGCCTTGCAAGTAAGCCACCATCTGCTGCAAAGTCAGCACGGCCCGCAAGCTGTCTCTGGCCATGGCCGGGTTAACCGCCGCGTCATCCCGGGTGGCAACAAGCGCGTATTCAAGGATGTCTTCAAGCCGGTGCGCCACGCGCCCAATGCCCGGCAATCCAATGATGTTGCCGCTGCCCTTGAAGGTATGGGCAATACGCTGGGCTTCTTGCATCTCGGCTGGCGTGGCACGCCCAGCTGCCCAGTGTTGCAAAACGACTTCGAGTTGCTCCAGTTGCTGCGGCGCATCGAGCAACAACGCATGCAGCAGGTCTTGGTCCACATCTTGGGTGGACAGCAGCACGTCGTGGTCCTCTGCCTGGTCCAGTGGGGCTGCTTCGGGGTCGTCAGCGGGCAGACTGGGCTTGATGGCCAACAGGTCTGCGAGCGCCAGCACGGTATCTGTGTCTGGCTTTAAAGGGCAGCGGTACAGGTACTTGGCGATGGCCTCAACCGTGTGCGGCTCGGCCGGGTGGGTCATGTAAGCATTGACTTTATCGACCCAACTGCTCAACCAGCTCACGCTGGCAGCGCGGGTAAAGCCTGCCGCACCCGGTGGAGAAAAAACCGTGTCTGGCTGACTGACCAGGGCTGAAAAAGTGCGTATTTGCTGCAAAAACCCCGCAAGCCCCTGCATGCCCACAATTTGCACCACTTCTGCCGAGCGGTCCAAGAAGGACAACATATCTGGCAGCGAAGCGGGTACCGCGTCAGGGTTGCGCTGCCATGCGGTCAGGGTGTCCAGCGTAGCAGGCACATCGAGCCCAAACTCGGCACGCAGCATGTCCAGCAAGTCAATGAGTTTCACTAGCAGTGCGCCCGGGTTTGAGGAACAGGTGGTAGGTCAGGTGATAGAAAACAAGCTAGGTCAGGATCTGGCATTTGCATCGGGTAAGGTGAACTGCCCCACCGCGTCAGTCAGGCGTCCGGCGTACATCACCAGCGTTTGCGTGGCTTGCGACTGCTGGGAAATGGCTGAGCTGGTGCGGTTGGTGCTGTCATTGATGTCCAGTACGTTTTGCTGCAGCGCCGCGGCCAGTGCCTCTTGCTCGGTTGAAAACGCGGCAATCTGCTGCACCAACGCCACCAGCTCGGTGGTGGCCGTTTGCGTTTGTGTCATTTCGCGGCCAGCCAGACGGGCCAACTCAGTTTGCGTGATCACATCACCAATCAGCCGGTTCATGGTGAGCAGTGTTTCATTGGTCTCTGCCTGGATGTTGGTCACCAGTTGCGAAATTTGCGCGGTGGCCTGGCGCGAGCTGTCGGACAGGCGTTGCACCTCTTGCGCCACCACGGCAAAACCGCGCCCGGCCTCACCTGCCGTCGCGGCTTGCATCGACGCATTAAGCGACAAAACGTGCGTGCGTTCAGAGATGGTGTTGACCAACGCCACAGCGGTTGAAATTTCTTGCGAACGCTCGCCCAGACGTTTGAAGCGTTTTTCAGTCTCAGAAATCGACTCGCGCAGCGCATCCATACCCCGCACGGTGCCTTCTACCGCGGTTTGCGCAGCCTGCGTGGCGTTGGCGGTTTTCAGGGCGGTGGCGCTTGACGTGCCTGAAAGCTGGGCCACATCGCTGAGCTGCTGGGTCGCACGGCCCAGGGTTTCGGACATGGAGTCAAGTGATTCGCGCTCGCGAAGTGCCGCATTTTCAACAAAACGGGACTGGTCTTGCAGCGCCACGGACGTTCGGCGCACCTCTTCAGCGACGCCGCGCACATCCACCAGCGTGGTGCCAATCTCATCGGCCAATTGGTTGACAGAAGACGCGATCGTGCCCACGATGTCATCTGTCACGGGCGCACGCACGGTCAAATCTTTGTTTGACAACTGGAACACACCCTGCAGCAAGCTGACGGCCGAGTTGTTCATGGTCTCGTTTTCAAGCGTTGCTTTTTCAAACGCGGCGTTTCGTTCATCGAGCAACTGGTCAAAAGCCCGGCCCAAATCGCCGATCTCGTCCTTTTCAGTCAGCTCGCTTCGGGCAGCAGTCTGGCCGCCCGCTACTGCCGAAACGGTGCTGGAAAGCTTGGCAATCGGTGATAAAAACTGCTGCAAGAAAAAGGTCACGCCCAAACCGGCCACCAGCACCACAACCGCTGCAATCAACAAAGCGCGCAGCAACGATGATTTGTCCAGCGCGTCAATTGGCAAGTTGGCTTCTGCCGTGTTGATTTTGGCCACAATTCCCCAGTTCAAGCCCTGGGCTTTAAAAGGCGCATAGGCACCGATGGAAGCGATGCCCCGGTAATCGGTAAAGTCAACCGCGCCTTCTTTGCCCTCAAGCGCCGCGCGGGTAGCCACCGAATCAATCTTGACGAGGCCAATGGTGGTGTTTTTCTTGTCGAGCAAGACCTTGGTGGTGGCGTCAAGTTTGTCACCCATCTGATTAACGAACGCAGCTTTGTCTTCGAGCAAATAGCGCGCGTTGGTGCGCATTAACTTATCACCACCCACCATGAAAATTTCACCCGTATCGCCCAGACCGATGGATTTCCAGGCTTTGTTGGTGTTCAAGGTTTCGGTCAGTTTGTCGATCGGGTATTGCATGGCGAGCACGCCAATTTGTTTGCTGCCGTCATAAATGGGCACCGCCACAAACGCAGCCTGGTCGTCGTAGGACGCCAGGTAGGGTGCAAAGTCACTCATGTAACTGGTGCCGGCTTTGGCCTCTTTGACTTTGAAGTAAGCCTCCGCCAGTTTGGTTTTGGCTGCAATACCGTCACCTGACAATTTGCTAGAAAAGTCCAGTTCTTTAAACACCGTATAAATGACGGTGTCGGTATCGCTGTCAATCATGAAAATATCGTAATAGCCCGACAGCTTTTGCGCTTTTTCAAAGCTGGGGTGAAACTGCGCGTGCGCCCTGCCGTAAGAAAAGTCAAGGGGTGGCGTGACCAGTTGTTCTTTTAAACCGAGCGGGTTGGGGTTGTCGACAACAAACACCGTTTGCAACGCAATCGCATTGGCATCGAGCGCAGTCACTGCCTTCGCTAGCGATGGGGCGGCGCCCGGGTTGCGTTTGGCATACTCATCGTTGAACTTCGCGCCAATATAGTCGGTCAGGTTTTTTGTGGCTTGGGCCGTCTCGACGCTTTTCGACAGCTCTGTACCAGCGGCGTAAAAGCTTCCCTTGAACTGCTTGTAGGCGTCAATGGTGGAACGTTGCGCCGCCAGAACCTGGAGCGACGCGACTCGGTCACTCAGTTCATCAGCGATCTGCTGGCGCTTGGTGTCCCGCAGCGACACCAGCTGCGTGCGCACTTGTGTACCGACCGTTTCTGTGGCCAGAGACGATGCACCCTGCCAGATCAAAAACGATGTCAGGCCGACTGGAATCAAAGTCAGCGCGGCAGCGGCCAACAACATTTTTTTGCGAATATTCATTTTTATTTCCAGCGGTACAAGATTCAATGTTTCACGAACTCAGATGACCGACAGCTCCGCTGCCAGCGCATCCATCAATAACTTGGGATCAACCTCAAAGTAAGCCTTGCCCATTTCTGTGCGGACGACGCCTTTGCAAACACCTTGCAGGCGCGCAGGCAAAGCCATCACGTCCGTCAACGGTTGCGGCTCGTATTCAAGCTGCGCAGGGGTATGTGAAAACACAATGGCCAAAGCATTCTCAGCGTCTTCAGCCTGCAAGCCACCCAGCAACAGTCGCTGACCCCGCAGCAGTTGCGCGGGTGAACTGTTGTGTGACAAGTAGTTGTCAATATCCACCACCGGGACGATCAACCCGTTGATGTTGACTGCGCCCAACACCCAGGACGGCGCTCGCGGCAACGGCACAAGGTCAAACTCTTCAACAATTTGGCGCGCCCAGTCAAAACCGAAAGCAAGCCAATATTCGCCGCATTGCAGACCTTGTGCCAGCTGCTTGTTGCCAAAACCAGCAGGATCCGCAAAACCGTCATCGCTGGGTTGTTGATCTAGCATGTGTTGAACGGGGCCTTTTTGAGCTTACGGCTTAGACAGAAGAACTAAGAGCGACGCGCTGTTGAATTGAGATTTGGTAAATCTAAAGTTGGGCAAGGATTTGGTCGGCGGTGTAGGGCTTGGTCACAAATCCTTTGGCACCCAGCATTTGTGCAAACACACGGTCAGCTTTTTGGTCTTTTCCCGTCACGAAGACAACCGGAATGCCCTTGGTCGCCGCATCTTGCATGAGTTGACGCGCTGCAGAAAAGCCATCGAGTCCTGGCATTTTCACGTCCATCATGATGATGTCAGGCGGGTTAGCCTTGGCTTTGGCAACGCCATCAGCGCCTGACGTGGCCACCGTCACCAAGTGGCCGGCATCCATCAAGATGTTTTGAAGATTTTGAATGTCGACCGGCGAGTCGTCGACGATAAGAACTTTGCTCATGAAAAAATCCTGAAATTAAAGACGGTTTGCCCAGAAATACCCGTCAGATCTTGGTGGGCGTTACACCCACACTATTGGCCCATACGCATTGAACTGAAGCCACTGCCGCCTGAATTGGTGTCACGAAAGCTGCGCTCTACCTGCTCGTCGTATTTAGACAAGACCTTGAGCAGTTCGGCTTCGTTCAAGGGTTTGGTCAGATAGGCATCACAGCCTGCAAGGCCGCCGCGAATTTTGTCAATGCTGCCGCCTCGGCTGGTCAACATGACTACAACAGGTGCTTTTCCGGACGCGTATTTGCGCTGCTTGATCGCGCGGCAGGTTTGGTATCCGTCCAACCCCTCCATCATGACGTCAAGGAAAACAAATTTATAAGTTTCAGCGGAAACACGGGAAAGCGCTTCCTCGCCACTTTTGACCAATTCCGCGCGAAATCCATACCGCGTCAGCCGGTTTTGCATGAATTTCAAGGCAATGTCGCTGTCGTCAACCACCAAAATATCATCATATTTTTGTGCTGAGGACACAGGCGTGGCGTCCGCACCCAAACCCAGGAAACTGGATGAAGCAAAGGCGCTGTTGCTTTTACTGCCAGAGCCTTGTCGGACAGAATTCAAGCGCGCTGGTGTCGTTGTAACAGCCGCTGGTACCGGCACAACGGGTTCGGCTGGTGCGATCACGGCAGCCTGTGTTGTCGCAGATAAGGGTTCGTCTGCAACTTGCTTGCCTGCTCTCATCAGCACGTCGAGCAAACCCAAAACCGATGTCAATCTAATCGGTCTTGGTGTTGCAGGCCATTTACCTGACGGGTCTGCCGCGCCTACGAAAAGCACCTTTTGAAGCGGCCCCATCGGTGCATTGACCCACTGAGCGGCCTTGGGGTTGTCGCTGTTCACCATCAGCACTTGGGCGTGGACCACCTCCGGGACAACAACATACTGAGTGTCTCTGCGCCCGGCCAGCCTGAAGAAAGACTCAAAGGTTGCTTTTTCAAAAGGCGCGAAACCAAGCAAAAATATTTTGACTTCAGATTTCACTGTTTTTACCGATTCTTACGCTTGATGGATGTGATGCACGAGCTTAAAGCTGTCGATGACGAACTTCACTTGGCCGCTTTATCACCTGATTTGTCGCCTGCTATGCGGCATCCAGAAGGATACAACACAGTAACAAAACGTCAAATACCCAATTACGCTTAGATGGTCAAAAGCGGTATAAATCGACATGAGGCGTGCTGAATCCACACAACACTGTGCCTGGGTCCCATCGGCACTGGGCCGGTCGATTTACTTTTTTTGGCGGTATTTGCGCAACGCTGCGATCTGTGCCGCCATCACCGCCAACTCAGACTGCGCCATGGCGATGTCGATATCACCTTTGGCGTTTTTCAAGGCTTCTTCTGCTGCAGCCTTTGCTGTCGTTGCTTTGGCTTCGTCCAGATCTTTACCGCGAATGGCGGTATCACTCAATACCGTGACCGAGTCGGGCTGTACTTCAAGTAAGCCGCCGGCAACAAAAACAAACTCTTCGCTATCGTCAGCCTTGACGATCCGGACTGCTCCCGGTTTGATGCGGGTAATCAGCGGCGTGTGACGCGGATAGATGCCAAGCTCACCCGCCTCGCCTGGCAGTACCACAAATTTGGCTTCACCAGAGAAGATGGATTCTTCGGCGGAAACCACGTCGACGTGAATGGTGCTCATGAAAACTTCCGTTTAAAACGTTAAGAAAAAGTGATCCGATGAGATGCGCATTGAACACGGCTGAGAATCGCTCATCGGGAGGCTTTATCAAACTTTTTTAGCTTTTTCGAATGCTTCGTCAATCGTGCCAACCATGTAAAACGCTTGTTCTGGCAAATGATCACATTCACCAGCGACAATCATTTTGAAGCCACGAATGGTTTCGGCAAGGCTGACATATTTGCCGGGTGAACCGGTAAACACTTCAGCCACGTGGAAAGGCTGGCTCAAAAAGCGCTGGATTTTACGGGCGCGCGCCACGGCTAGCTTGTCTTCAGGTGCCAGCTCATCCATGCCCAAAATCGCGATGATGTCGCGCAACTCTTTGTAGCGCTGCAATGTACCCTGCACGGCACGTGCTGTCGCGTAATGGTCTTCACCCACAACGTTCGGGTCAAGCTGGCGGCTGGTGGAGTCAAGTGGGTCAACCGCAGGGTATATACCCAGGGATGCGATGTCACGTGACAACACAACGGTGGAGTCCAGGTGGGCAAAGGTTGTGGCGGGCGACGGGTCGGTCAAGTCATCGGCTGGCACGTAAACGGCCTGAATGGACGTGATGGAACCGACTTTGGTCGAGGTGATTCGCTCCTGCAGGCGACCCATTTCTTCAGCCAGTGTGGGCTGGTAACCCACCGCTGATGGCATACGGCCCAGCAGTGCGGACACTTCAGTACCGGCCAGGGTATAGCGATAAATGTTGTCGACAAAAAACAGCACATCGCGGCCTTCGTCACGGAAGGACTCCGCAATCGTCAGACCGGTCAGCGCTACGCGCAAACGGTTGCCTGGTGGCTCATTCATCTGGCCGTAAACCATGGCTACTTTTGAATCTTCGAGCTTTTCGAGGTTGACAACACCAGAGTCCGCCATCTCGTGATAGAAGTCATTGCCTTCACGGGTACGTTCACCCACGCCAGCAAATACAGACAGGCCTGAGTGCGCTTTGGCGATGTTGTTGATGAGCTCCATCATGTTCACGGTTTTGCCGACGCCAGCACCACCAAACAGACCAACCTTGCCGCCTTTGGCAAACGGGCAAACCAGATCAATCACCTTGATGCCGGTTTCCAATAATTCTTGGGAAGGACTCAACTCGTCATAAGCCGGGGCTTTACGGTGAATGGGTGCAGTCAGTGTTTGGTCCACCGGGCCACGCTCGTCAATTGGCGCGCCTAGAACGTCCATGATGCGGCCCAGTGTGGCCTTGCCAACCGGGACCGTGATGTTGGCACCGGTGTTGTAGACCATGTTGCCGCGACGCATACCGTCAGATGTTCCTAATGCAATGGTACGGACTACGCCGTCGCCGAGCTGCTGCTGAACTTCCAGTGTCAGTGCAGAGCCTTCCATTTTCAGCGCGTCATAAATCTTAGGCATCTGGTCACGGGCAAATTCCACGTCAACCACTGCGCCGATACACTGAACAATTTTGCCTTGAGCCTGTGCCATGATGAAGTCCTATTGGGTTCTTTAATCTTTGATTTGTGCGTGAGGTCTAATTTTTAGACCGCAGCAGCACCGCTGACGATTTCCGAAAGTTCTTTCGTGATCGCCGCTTGACGCGTTTTGTTGTACACCAGCTTGAGCTCGCCAATCACGCTACCGGCGTTGTCTGTCGCGGCCTTCATGGCGACCATGCGGGCTGACTGCTCAGACGCCATGTTCTCAGCCACCGCCTGAAATACCAGTGCTTCCACGTAACGCACCAGCAAATCATCAATCACTGTTTGTGCATCTGGCTCATAAATATAGTCCCAGTCATGCTGACCCTTGTCTGCCACCAAGCGGTCGGCAGTCAAAGGCAGCAACTGCTCAACGACTGACTCCTGTCGCATCGTGTTGATGAACTTGGTGTAGCACAAATAAACCGTTTTGATCTTGCCCTCAGCATAGGCATCTAGCAGCACCTTGACCGGACCAATCAGTTTGTCGAGGTGCGGCTTGTCACCCAACTGCGTTGCGTGCGCCACAACCTTTACACCCACCCGGTTTAGAAAGCCCAAGCCTTTGTTACCGATAGCGACCGCCTGGGCGTCATGGCCTGCGGCCTGCAAGTCCTTGAGCTTTGAGGTCACTGCGCGTAACACGTTGGTATTTAAACCGCCACACAAACCCTTGTCTGTTGTGACCACAATAAAACCTGCCGTTGTTGCTTCGTTGGCTTGCATGAACACATGGGTGTATTCAGGGTTGGCTTTCGACAAATTAGCAGTGATATCGCGTATTTTATCGCTGTAGGGCCGGGCGGCGCGCATGCGCTCTTGCGCCTTGCGCATTTTGGAGGCGGCCACCATCTCCATGGCTTTGGTGATCTTTTTGGTGTTTTCCACCGACTTGATCTTGCCCCTGATTTCCTTGCCTGCAGCCATCTGTAGTCCTAATAGTTTCTAGAAGGTTTCGCTGTCGAGCAAAATCAGGCGAACGACTTTTTGAACGCAGCGGCGGCTGCACTCATTTCAGCCTCAGCATCTTTGTCCATCGCTTTGGCCGCTTCGAGCTTGGCCATGAGCGCTGCATGCTTGTCTTTGAGGAACGCATGAAAGCCTGACTCAAAAGCCAACACTTTCTTCACGTCCACATCGTCCATAAAGCCCTTGTTTACCGCAAACAGTGTGGCAGCCATGTTGGAGATGGTCAGTGGCGCATACTGCGCCTGCTTAAGCAATTCCGTCACGCGGGCACCACGGTCCAGCTGCTTGCGGGTCGCTTCGTCAAGGTCAGACGCAAACTGGGCAAACGCAGCAAGCTCACGGTACTGAGCCAAGTCGGTACGGATACCGCCGGAAAGGTTTTTGATCAGCTTTGTCTGTGCTGCACCACCGACGCGAGACACCGATATACCGGCATTGATCGCAGGACGAATACCGGCATTGAACAGAGAAGTTTCTAGGAAAATCTGGCCGTCGGTGATCGAAATCACGTTGGTCGGCACGAATGCGGACACGTCACCAGCTTGCGTTTCAATGATCGGCAGCGCCGTCAATGAACCGGTTTTGCCTTTGACCGCGCCTTTGGTGAAGTCTTCAACATACTTTTCGTTGACGCGGGCTGCGCGCTCGAGCAAGCGGCTGTGCAGATAAAACACGTCGCCTGGATACGCTTCGCGGCCTGGTGGGCGACGCAGCAGCAAGGACACTTGGCGGTACGCCACAGCCTGCTTGGACAAGTCGTCGTACACGATCAATGCGTCTTCACCGCGGTCGCGGAAATATTCGCCCATCGTGCAACCGGAATATGCACTCACGTATTGCATAGCGGCTGACTCAGAAGCAGAAGCGGCGACAACAATGGTGTATTCCATGGCACCAGCTTGCTCAAGCGAGCGCACCACGTTTTTGATCGACGATGCTTTCTGGCCAATCGCGACATAAACACATTTCACGCCATTGCCACGCTGGTTGATGATGGCATCGATCGCGACAGCGGTTTTGCCCGTCTGGCGGTCGCCAATGATCAGCTCGCGCTGACCACGGCCGACTGGCACCATGGAGTCAATGGACTTCAAGCCAGTTTGCAAAGGTTGATCGACCGATTTACGGGCGATCACGCCAGGTGCAACTTTTTCAATGACGTCGGTCATCTTGGCGTTGACCGGGCCCTTACCGTCGATCGGCTGACCCAGGGCATTCACCACACGACCCAGCAGTTCAGGGCCAACGGGTACTTCAAGAATACGGCCCGTGCATTTGACGATATCGCCTTCAGCCAAGTGCTCGTATTCGCCCAAGATCACGGCACCCACCGAGTCACGCTCCAGGTTCAGCGCCAAGCCGTAGGTCGGCGTTCCGTCGGCTGTCGCTGGGAATTCGAGCATCTCGCCCTGCATCACATCGCTCAGACCGTGGATCCGTACGATGCCGTCAGCCACGGACACTGCGGTGCCTTGGTTACGGATGTCGCTGGAGGCGCTTAAGCCCTCAATACGACTCTTGATCAGCTCAGATATTTCTGCTGGATTGAGTTGCATGACTCTTTCCTTCTTTCTTTAATTTAAGGTGGGGTGGTAGAGGAGGCAACTGCCGCCTAAGACACCAACGCCATTTTCATTTGCTCTAAACGGGCCTTGACCGAAGTGTCCAGCACCTCGTCACCCACCACGACACGCACACCGCCTATCAATTCAGGCTGCAGTTCGACACTCAAATTGAGCTTTTTGCCAAAGCGCTTTTCGAGTGTGGCGGACAAGTCGGCCAATGCTGCATCATCAAGCGCAAAAGCACTGTAAACCACTGCGTCAGACGAGCCGCTTTTGGCGTTTTTCAGGGCGCGAAATTGACTGGCAATTTCAGGCAAAACGCTGATCCTCCCGTTGTCAATCACGGCTCTCAAGAAGTTTTCAGCAGCGGCTGGCAACGTGGTTTTGGCAACACCTGCAACAACATCGAAGGTCTGCTCGGGTGTGACGCCCGGATTACCAGCATATTGTTGTAGCTGTGGATTCGACGCGATGACTGCAAGATCGTCCAGCCAAGCTGCTGCGCCGTTCAGGTCAGTGCCTGAGGCCTTGAACAACGCTTCAGCATACGGACGGGCAATGGTGGCTAATTCGGCCATAGTTGTACTCCTGACTCTGCAGTCAAAGTTCAGCCTTCAAGCGGCCAAGCAAGTCAGCATGCACAGCGGCATTGACTTCCTTGCGCAAGATTTGCTCTGCACCCTTGACCGCCAGGCTGGCCACCTGTTCGCGCAGTGTCTCACGAGCTTTGACCGTTTGTTGCTCAGCCTCGGCTTTTGCAGCGGCGATGATTTTCGCGCCTTCTTCAACAGCTTTAACTTTTGCCTCATCAATCATTGCTTGGGCACGCCGTTCAGCGTCAGCCAAACGCACCGCGGACTCACCTTTAGACTTAGCCAGCTCTTCTTCCACGCGCTTGTTGGCGTTAGAAAGCTCTGCTTTGGCTTTGTCTGCGGCGGCTAGGCCTGCAGATATTTTTTCAGCCCGCTCGTCCAACGCTTTTGTCATGGGTGGCCACACATATTTCATGGTGAACCAAACCAAAATTGCAAAAACGATGGCCTGCAGGAACAGGGTTGCGTTGATGTTCACAGCTCAGAACCTTTCAAGCGTGAAAGTGTTGTGAATATCAAATGGCGAATGGCTTGGCAAACGCGAACAGCAGAGCAATCGCAACGCCAATCAGGAAAGCAGCATCAATCAGACCGGCCAAAATAAACATCTTGGTTTGAAGTTCGTTCATCAATTCAGGCTGACGAGCTGACGCTTCCAGAAATTTACCACCCATCAGCGCAATGCCGATTGAGGCACCCAACGCGCCCAAGCCGACGATCAAACCGCAAGCCAATGCCACCAGGCCGAGAATATTTTCCATGATTGCTCCTAATAAGTACAGAAAAGAAAAAGAAAGAAAGGGTCAGTGAGAGTCGTGGGCTTGTCCCACATAAATCAGCGTCAACATCATGAAGATGAAAGCTTGCAGCGTGATCACCAGAATGTGGAAAATACTCCACGCAGTTCCAGCAATTACATGCCCGATACCCAGCCAAAACCCACCTGCTAGCGGGTTAAATTGCCAGGCCCATGCACCACCCATGAGGGCGATCAGCATGAAAATTAGTTCGCCGGCAAACATGTTGCCAAACAGCCGCATCCCATGCGAAACCGTCTTTGCTGCGAATTCAATCATTTGCATCAAAAAATTAACCGGGTAGAGAAAAACCCGGTCACCAAACGGTGCCGCGACCAATTCGTGGGTCCAGCCACCCAATCCTTTGATCTTGACGCTGTAAAAAAGGCAAATAAACAGCACGCTGAATGACAAGCCAAGCGTGGTAGATAAATCAGCGGTTGGAACGACGCGCATGTAATCTTTGAAGCCTAGCGCTGGTCCTGCTGAATGCCAAGCCCATGGCAGCAAATCAACAGGCAGCATGTCCATCGCGTTCATCAAGAAAATCCAAACGAAAACGGTCAGCGCCAGCGGCGACACCAGTTTTCGACTGTTGGCATTGCGAATCACGCCTTTGGCTTGGGTCTCAACCATTTCGGACAACAATTCGACCGCCGCCTGAAATCTGCCCGGTACTCCAGACGTCGCTTTGCGGGCCGCACGCCACAGAAAAAAGCAGCCGATCGCACCCAGCACTACCGAATAAAAGAGCGAGTCAAAGTTAAATAAACTGAAATCAACCAGGCTGGTTTGTTTAACGCTCTCGAAAGAAAAATTCTTCTGCAAATGCTGAAGATGATGCTGAATGTAGTCACCAGCGTTCGGACCCATCGTTCCTGTATTTTCAGCAGCTGCCATACGGTACCTGTTAATCCCAATTATTTTGAACACGCTTGGTCTGCCTCACACCGCGCAAGGCAACCAACCCATAAACTTTCAGCGTCACGACAAATCCGCCGACCAGTGCAATCCAGTCAGGAGCCCCAAGCACCAACGGAGCCGCCGCTAACAGACACAACGTCAACGCGACTTTTACAAACTCCAAGCCCAATAACCTGCCTACACTGCTGCGTTTATCGCCTGTCTGGCTCGCTGCCGTTTGCCAAATCACCACCCTGACAACCAGAGCGGAAGGCAACACCACAGACAACGCGCCATAAAACGCTGAAAACGTCACCTGCGTACTGGCCGATAAAAACCATGCCGCAGCAGCTACCAGAACAGTGCACCCAACCTGCCAAAACAATACCTTGACTAAAAAACTTTCGAGGCTGGGGTTGCCCAGCTTCTCTCTAAGTGCATTGGCTTGCGTGCGAGTCAGTGGCTTTGGATTTGCCTCTGTCTCATTTGCATCTGCCTCTCCTGTGCCTGCTGTTTTTGTATCTGCCCCTGCCTGCTTCGCTGATTCCGAATACTGCAAATCTTCGATCTCACCACCCTCTCTACTGCCACACCGATACATATTGCTAGGTGTTTGCTCGGCATTCGTTTGGTGAGCTTGCCGCATCAAGTGTTACCGGTTATTGAAGACATAAAACTTCCTGCAGTCTCAACAAGCAACTCAAATAACTTTTTCAGTCAACACTCGCCTTGCCCCGCTTTTTCTCAGTCGGCGGTCTATTTCAGCAAAGCTCACGATTATACGTAGAAACCCGTTGCCTCCAAACGCTTTCAAAGCCCCGATGAATCTCAAGCCCATTTTCTAATTTGGTATTTATCGTCGAGCCCAGCCACAATGACGCTTTTTTACCGCTTAAACCGATACCGATCACACTTATGTACGACTACGCCAAGCTTCTTCATCTCATTGCAGGCATTGTCTGGATGGGCGGCATGACCTTCATGTTGTTTGCACTGCGTCCAGCTGCCATGGCTGCGCTGGATGCGCAGCCCAGGGCAATTTTGATGGGCGCGGTGTGGAAGCGGTTTTATGCCTGGGTGCTGGTCGCCATCGTGGCGCTCTTTGCCTCAGGCACTCATTTGTATACCCAGACCTTTCGCGCTGCCAGGCTGGCAACGGGCGACGGCAGCGTGCCACTGGGCTGGAACATCATGCTGGTGTTGGGCCTGACCATGATGCTGATTTTTGGCCATATTTATTTTGCTGGTTTCAAAAAATACAAGCGCGCTGTCGCAACCGGTCAATGGCCGCTGGCTGCCAAAGCTGCTGGGTTGATTCACACCATGACGCTGATCAATTTCACGCTCGGCTGGCTGGCTATCATCGCGGTGCGTCTTGTGCGTTGAGGATAAAAGTGAGGATTAGGCCCCTACCTATGAGCACAACCAGCTGCTTTTTGAATGGCAAGGTTTTTATTCCCGCAATGGTTGCTGGCTTGTTGGCGCTTTCTGGTTGCGCCAGTGTTAACGCCCAGTACAACCCGGCCAAGCCGCACCATACGGCTGACGGATTCAAAAACAACTACACCGCCAGCGTCACCAAGTCGCGAAGTGATTTTTTCACCTGGCAGTACCAGCGCCTGGTGGATGGCTTGCCCAAAGCCCCTCAAACAGCGACACCGGTAGTCGCGCCCAACCTGGCTTTTATTCAGTCCAACGCGAAGGCCAACGCCATGCAGCCCGCCATCACCTGGGTGGGCCATGCCACGATGCTGGTGCAAGCCAACGGGCTGAATGTGTTAACCGACCCGATATTTTCAGAACGCGCCTCACCTATACAGTCGGTCGGCCCCAAGCGCGCGCAAGCACCCGGCTTGAGCATGGAGCAATTGCCGCCCATCGATGTGGTGTTGATCTCCCACAACCATTACGACCATCTGGACAAATATTCGGCGCTAGCCCTTTCAAATCGCGATAACCAGGTCAGTGGAAGTCCTCTTTTCATCGTGCCGCTGGGTGTCAAGGCATGGTTTGACGACCTTGGCATCAAAAACGTCAAAGAACTCGACTGGTGGGACGCCGTTGATGTCAAAGGTGTTGAATTTAATTTCACGCCAGTACAGCACTGGTCTGCTCGCGGCTTGGGTGACCGCAGCCAGACACTTTGGGGCGGCTGGGCCGTACTGGGTGCGCAAACCCACTGGTACTTTAGTGGCGACACGGGTTACAGCCAGGACTTTGCAGACACTCAAAAGCGTTTTGCTGACCGCCAGACCCCCGCCAGAGGCGGTGGTTTTGACCTGGCATTGATTGCAGTGGGCGCTTACGAGCCGCGCTGGTTTATGAAAGAGCAGCACGTCAACCCGGCAGAAGCGGTACAAATCCACCAAGACCTCAAAGCCAAGCGCAGTGTGGGTGTGCATTGGGGTACTTTTAGCCTGACCGATGAACCCCTGGACCAGCCGCCCAAAGACCTGGCCTTGGCGTTAAAAGAGCGCAGGCTGGCGGCTGATGCGTTTACAGTGATGGCTATTGGCGAAACCCGCGTTTTGCCCTCCCGTTCATCACCCTGAAATTTTTGTGAAGCCTGAACAACCTGAATCACCGCCCGCCAAAAACCTTCATTGGACAGACCGCTGGCGTGCCAGCGTCCCCACGCGAAACTCTTTGGCAGCTCATCCCTGGCTCAGGCCAATAGCCCACCATGTGCTGGACCCCAAGCTGTGGCGAATGCATCATGAGTCCGTAGCGCGCGGCGCAGGTATTGGCGTTTTTTGGGCTTTTACGCTGCCCGTTGCGCAAATTCTGGTGGCCGCCGCCCATTGCGTCTGGTGGCGCGGCAACATACCCGTCGCAGTCGCTGTAACGCTGGTTACCAACCCCTTAACGATCGGGTTTTGGCTCTGGCTGGCCTACAAGCTCGGCTCCCTGGTATTAGATGCCCCGCCGCCTCTGCCGTTCAGCCAAATTGGCGAAGGTGCAGGCATCATGGGTTACCTCACCTCTATCGGCGCGCCTGCGATTTTGGGCATGGGCATGTTTGCAGTCGGCGGCTCGCTGGCTGCCTATGCTTTGATCAAAATCGTCTGGCGGCTACAGTTTTGGTTTAAACATAAAAACCGTTCAATCCGCCAGAAAAAAACCACCTCTTCTCGCAACCTTAAAAAACATGACTGACACGCTCCCGAATACCATCTGCTACCTAAATGGCGACTACACGCCGCTAAAAGACGCGAAGATCAGTGTTCTCGATCGCGGCTTTATTTTTGGCGATGGCGTGTATGAGGTGCTGCCCGTCTATGCGGGCAAGCTGTTCAGGTTTGCGCACCACATGGCGCGGTTGGATCGCAGCTTGGCCGAACTGCGTATCCCCAACCCACTCACGCATGCTGAGTGGCAAAAAATTGCTATGAAATTAGCAGCTACACAGGTAATAGATATAAGGGCCACGGTGCCAAATGATGGCCAAACAGCGGAAATGGCCTCCGTGCCTGACGCCTTTGACCAAATTATCTACATCCAAGTCAGCCGCGGCGTCGCTCCGCGTGACCACGTCATGCCGCCGGACTTAAAACCCACGGTATTTGTCATGGTCAACCCCATGAAGCTGCCCAGCGCAAAAGCCAGAGCGGAAGGCGTGGCCTGTGTCACGGCTGACGATTTCAGGTGGGAAAAGGCGCACATTAAAAGCACCAGTTTGTTAGGTGCGGTGTTTTCGCGACAAATCAGCGCCGATGCAGGCGCGTTAGAGACCATTATGTTCAGGGGCGACCATTTGAGCGAAGCTGCGTCCAGCAATGTGTGGGTGGTTAAAGCGGGTAAATTGTTGGGGCCACTCAAAGACAACCTGGTGCTGGAAGGCATTCGGTACGGGCTATTTGAAGAGCTGTGCGCCAGCGTTGGCATACCGTTTGAGCTTCGCCCGATCACCAAAGCCGAGGTAATGGCCGCTGATGAGCTGCTGCTGTCGTCCGCCACCAAAGAAGTGCTGCCCGTGACCCTGCTTGACGGCAAACCGATCGGCACGGGCCAGCCGGGCCCGATTTACGCAAAACTCTACGCCGCCTACCAGCAGGCCAAAACGGAGCAAACTGCATGACCATGCCTGACATTCCGCAAGATATTCCAAAGCAAGAATCCCTGATTGAATACCCGTCCCAGTTCCCCATCAAGGTGATGGGACTGAAGGTAGACGGCCTGGTCGCGGCGATTACCCACGTCGCCCACCAGTTTGACCCAGCCTTTGACGCATCGACCATCGAGCTACGCGAAAGCAAGGGCGGCAAATACCTGGGCGTGACTGTGACAGTGACCGCCACCAGCCGCGAGCAGCTCGACGAGCTGTACCGCACGCTGAGCACGCATCCGATGGTGAAAGTGGTGTTGTAGAAGAATTGTTGCGCAACAATATTTTCATAAGACTTAACTTCAAGGTTCATATAAAAATATATTGACTTTTATTTTCATATGAATAACATTTGCGATTCTTATGAAAGCTTCTTCGCCCAACTCAGCGCTCTACCCACAACGCGCTGGCCGTTACGTTCAGCAGTTAACCGGCTACCGGGCATTCATTCCAACGCCACTGCCTCCTGATCCAGAAATCAACTTTGATGGCGAACTGAGAACCCTGCTGTCGCAAGCCGACCGCGACCTGGCCAGGTTGGATGCCATTGCCACCTTGCTTCCCAACCCGGACTTGTTCATTGGCATGTACGTGCGCCATGAGGCGGTACTGTCGTCACAAATAGAGGGCACGCAAAGCACGCTTGAAGACATCCTTGCATTTGAAGCGCACGGCACCAGCAACGACAGCCCGAAAGACGTGGAAGAAGTCATAAATTACGTGCGCGCTATGAACCACGGCTTGCATCGGCTCAATGAACTGCCGCTTAGCTTGCGCATGCTGCGCGAAATACACGGCGAGTTAATGCAAAACGTGCGCGGCTCTGAAAAAACACCCGGCGAGTTTCGTACGTCGCAGAACTGGATCGGCGGCTCCGGCAGCAGCTTGTCAACCGCCAGTTTCGTGCCGCCACCGCCGCATGAGCTGATGGCAAGCCTGGGTGCGCTGGAGCTGTTCATGCATGACGGCAAGGCCGACACGCCCCTACTCATTCGCTGCGGCTTGGCCCACGCGCAGTTTGAAACCATTCACCCGTTCTTGGACGGCAATGGCCGTGTGGGCAGGCTGCTGATTACCTTGATGCTGTGTGAAGAGCAAGCCTTGTCGCGCCCGGTCTTGTACCTGTCGGTGTTTTTAAAAGCCCACCGCGCTGAATACTATGACCGTTTGACCGCCATTCGCGAGCAAGGCCAGTGGGAGCCGTGGCTCAAGTTTTTCTTGCGCGGCATCAGCCAAACGGCACGCGCAGCAACGCGCACAGCCACAGACATCGTCGCCATGCGCGAAGCGCACCGCGCCGCGCTGATTAAAAGCCCCAAATCGCTTAAATTTCTCGACAGCCTGTTCAAGCAGCCGCTGGTGTCGCCCAAACAGATCGCTGAAATCGTTGGCTGCACCCACCCCACCGCCGTCAAGTTAGCCAAAGGCATGGAAGTACGCGGCTGGCTGCAAGAAGTCACCGGCTTCGACCGCAACCGCCTGTACCGCTACCAGCCTTACCTCGAACTGTTTCACCGAGAAACCGTTGAGGCCAACTTTGCCGATCGATAAATAGCAAACATGCCCACCCTGGATTGGCTCAACCGCCAAAGCGCCTTCACCACATCAGCCCGCGTGCCGTACCGGCTGCTTGAGCAGGTGTCGGTTCATGCTCAAAATTCCGTTCGCCCTGAGCCTGTCGAAGGGTCCCCGGCTTCGACAAGCTCAGCCCGAACGGATCACCAAGACAACGTCCTCATTCAAGGCGACAACCTCGAAGCCCTGAAAGCCCTGCTCCCCTTTTACCGGGGCCAGGTCAAATGCATCTTTATAGACCCGCCCTACAACACCAAAAGCGCGTTTGAGCATTACGACGACAACCTGGAGCACGCCCAGTGGCTCAGCATGATGCTGCCGCGCCTGCAACTGCTGCGCGAGCTGCTGCGGGACGACGGCAGCATTTGGGTGACGATTGACGACAACGAAGGCCATTACCTCAAGGTGCTGATGGATGAGGTGTTTGGGCGGGGGAATTTTGTGGCGAATGTGGTTTGGCGGAAGAACTACTCCCCAAAGTCAACAGCTCGGCACATTTCAGAAGACCACGACCACATTCTTGTTTACGCAAAGAGTGGCGACATTTGGACGCCGAACTTAATGCCTCGGACCGACAAGCAGGATCGTGCCTATAAAAATCCGGACGGTGATTTGCGTGGCCCTTGGAAACCTGGTGATCTCTCCGCAAGAAACTACTATGGTGCAGGCACATATCCAATTACAACACCCAGTGGTCGAGTTATTGAGGGACCACCGAAGTCAATGTATTGGCGCGTTTCGGAACCGAAACTGCAGGAGTTGAATAGTGACAACAGAATTTGGTGGGGGAAAGACGGCACAAACGTCCCGGCGATAAAACGTTTTTTGTCGGAAGTAAAGCAAGGCATGGTTCCTCAAACTTACTGGCCCTATGAAGAGGTTGGGCACACACAAGATGCTAAGAGAGAGGTCGTAGAACTTTTTGGAGCTGAGGCGTTTGGCACTCCTAAGCCCGAGGCTTTGATGCAACGCATCATCCACATCGCCACTAACCCCAACGACCTGGTCCTAGACAGCTTCCTAGGCTCAGGCACCACCGCTGCCGTTGCCCACAAAATGCGCCGCCGGTGGATTGGTATTGAAATGGGCGAGCACGCCGCTACCCACTGCCTGCCGCGCCTGCAAAAAGTCATGGATGGCGAACAAGGCGGCATCAGCAAGGCGGTTGAGTGGCAAGGCGGCGGCGGCTTCAGGTTCATGCGGCTGGGTGAAGCGGTGTTTGACGAGGCAGGCCGCATCAACCCCGCCGTGCGCTTTAGCGTCCTAGCCGCGTTTGTGTGGCAACAAGAAACCAGCGCGTCGTTTGACCCCAAAGCCGCCAAACCGGGTACGCCCTACCTGGGCACGTACTATGAAATCAGTAGCTTCTTGCGCTCGGATTCATTGGGCTACAGCCATATTGAGCAAGTAAACACGGCCAAATTCGCCTGTTATCTGCTTTACAACGGCATATTAGGCGACAAACGCCCCGCCAGCGGCAACGTACTGACGCGAGACGTACTAACCGCGCTGCTAGCCCTGCACGCCACCACGCCAGAGCCCGCCGCACCGCTACTCGTCTACGGCGAAGCCTGCCGCCTGGGCGCAGAGCGGCTGAAGCAGGCGAATGTGACGTTCAAGCACATTCCGTATGACGTGAGGGGGCGGTGATGACTACCATGATGGCTCACTTAGAGCAACTTGATGAGTTCAGGCGCATGCCTGTCGAGACCGAATGGCTTGAGTTCAAAGAGGCTAAAGGCGGTTTTGATACGGATGCCTTTGGGCGTTATGTGTCCGCTTTGTCCAATGAGGCCAACTTGCTTGGTCGCGAGGCGGGTTGGTTGATCCTTGGGGTGAAAGACAAAATAGCAGCCGCTACTGGCATGCGGCCGGTGGTGGGCAGCCAGTTCGCGGCAAGGCCGACCAATTTCAATGAATTGAAGTTACAGGTTTTTAATCACACTGCGCCCGCACTTGGTTTGGACAACCCTATTGAGGTGACGCACCCGGATTGCGCATCCGGATCCCGGGTGTTGATGTGGCGTATTCCCGCCGCGGCACGGGGTATGCCGATAGCGTGGAAAGGCCATCACTGGGGACGTGCAGGCGAATCGCTTGTGGCGCTGCCTATGAATAAATTCGATGCGATTCGTGCCCAATCAAGCCTGCAGGATTGGTCGGCAGTTTTAGCAACTGATGACTGGAGCTTGCTAGACCCGCTGGCTATCGAACACAGTCAGGCGCTGTACGAGCGCCGTCATGCGACTCACCCTCAAGTGCTCGCAACATTGCAGCATCAGTCGGTTTCCGACTGGCTGCATGGTCTGCGACTGGCAAAAGATGGTAAGTTAACCCGTGCGGCCTTGGTGCTCATGGGCAAGCCAACTGCAGCCATTGTTTTGGGTGGCCCTACGCCGCGACTGACCTGGGTTTTGACAGACCATACCGGCACCATTCAAACCCACCAACACTTTGACTTGCCACTAGTGATGGCGATTGACCAGCTGGTCGCCAAGCTGCGCATCATTGAGGTGAGCTTGCTGCCGCCCCGGCAAACCGCACCTCTGAATCTGCCCAACTATGACGACTGGGTCATTCGCGAGGCCTTGCATAACTGTATCGCCCATCAAGACTACGCACAAGGTGGACGGGTACGGGTGACCGAGTCGCCGGATTCACTGACTTTTTTCAATTTAGGCTCTTTCCTGCCGGGCACCGTAGCACGCGTATTGGGCAGCAGACAACCTGAGCAACGCTACCGCAATGCTTGTCTGGCAAACGCCATGGTGGAGCTGGACTTGATGGAAACGCTCAACAGCGGTGTACCAAAAATGTTTCGCCTACAGCGCGAACGGTTTTTTCCTATGCCAGATTTTGAGTTTGAACAAACCCCAGAATCGGTCAGTGTTCGCCTGTATGGCAAAACACTTGATGAAAAGTATGTTCATGCATTGATGACTGCGACCAATCTGTCACTGGAAGACGCTATCTTGCTAGATCGCGTACAGAAAAACCAATCATTGTTGCCTGAGCAGGTGAAGCGGTTGCGCGCTCAAAAACTCGTTGCGGGTCGGGGGGCAAGGATTTTCATTTCTGCACAAGTGGCTGTTGCAACCGGGCAGGAGGTCAGCTTCGTAAACCATAAGGGGCTTGATGCCAAGTACTACAAGGCTCGCATACTGGATCTTTTGGTATTGAATCCACAAGCCCGTTCGAAGATTAACGAGTTGCTTCTGCCGCAATTGCCCGAGTCGATCAAAGGGGATAAGCGACGCGGGGAGTTCATTAAAAATCTACTGCAAGAAATGTCACGCGAAAACCAGATCGAGAACATCGGTGGAGCGACAAGGTCAGCAAAATGGCAACTCAAAAAATAATCTTTGATTGGATAAACCCACTTTTTTTAGTCTCATCTATCCAATAAATTTATCCAATTCTAAAATTTATCCTATACAAATCAAGGACTTGCATTGGATAGTTGGTTAAAAATTTATTTCGTCTTCCTCAAAATTTATCTAAATGACCACCCTCAGCCTCAAGTCTTACCAGCAAGCCGCCCTGGACGCGCTGCGGGCTTTCGCCCGCTCAGCCCAGCTCAAAGGCGCGGCTATGGCTTTTGGTGAGGCGGTTGGGCGGCCTTATAACGCCGACCCTTTTGGCCAGGTGCCTTGCATTTGCCTGCGCATCCCGACCGGTGGCGGCAAAACGCTGATGGCCGCGCACGCTGTAAACGTGTTGGCGCAAGAATGGCGGGCGACCGATGCGCCGGTGGCGGTGTGGCTGGTGCCGAGTGACACGATTCGCAGCCAGACGCTTAAGGCGCTGCAAACTGCTGGCCATCCGTACCGCGAGGCATTGGAAGTCAGCTACGGCAGCAGCGTGCGGGTATGCGTGTTGGAGGATTTAGCCAACATCGCCCCGCCTGACTGGGGTCAGCGCGCCGTGGTGGTGGTGGCCACCATTCAGAGCTTTCGGGTTGACGACACTGACAAACGCAATGTGTACAGCTTTTCAGAAAGCTTTGAGAGGCACTTTAAAGGTTGCGATGAGCAGCGTTTGCGTGTGCTGCACGGCTTGCCGGATGCGCTGGTGACGGCGGATGAAGCAGCGCATGATAGGACTGGCGTGCTAAAGGGATTCATTAATCAGCCGCGCTGGAGCCTGGCCAACTGGCTGGCGCTGCACGAGCCGCTGCTGATTGTTGACGAGGCACACAACACCAAAACCGACAAAAGCTTTACTGCCCTGAAGCGCCTGAACCCGAGCGCCATTTTGGAGCTGACGGCCACGCCCATACCCACTAAAACCAATGTGCTGTACCACGTCAGCGCGCAAGAGCTGGCGGCGGAAAGCATGATCAAGCTGCCGATTGCGCTGGCCGAGCACGCGCAAGGCTGGCAACAAGCGGTGTTTGCCGCCGTACAAAGCCAGCGTGCGCTGGAAGGTGAAGCGCTTAAAGACGAAGTGGTCGGCAACGGCTACGTGCGGCCGATTGTGCTTTTCCAGGCACAGAACGAGAACGATGAAGTGCCGCCCGAGGCGCTGCGCATGCATCTGCAAGACGAGCTGCACATACCGCCTGAGCACATCAAGGTAGCCACAGGCGACACGCGCGAGTTGGAGGGGCTGGATTTGTCGTCACGCGACTGCCCGGTACGCTTTGTGATTACCGTGCAGGCCCTGCGTGAAGGCTGGGACTGCCCGTTTGCCTACGTGCTGTGCTCACTGCAAAAGCTGTCAAGCGCGACGGCCGTTGAACAACTCTTGGGCCGCGTGCTGCGCATGCCGTATGCCAAAGCGCGCGGGCGTGAGGCGCTTAACCGGGCTTACGCCCACGTGTGCGAGGCCAAGTTTTCAACCGCTGCGCATGAGCTGGCTGACCGGCTGATCAACAACATGGGGTTTGAGGCGCTGGATGTCGCGTCGATGGTGGTGCAGCAATCAAGTTTGCCGCTATTTGACACGTTTAATGCATCAAATGAGCCCTGGGCCCCTGTAAATATTAGTCAAATAGCTACTAATTTTATAGCAAACAGCTTGCCTGGCACTTTGCCTGATGAACTGCGCCAAGCCGCTGGTGTTGAGGTCATGCAGATTGCAGGTGAGCAAAACCTGGTCGTCACGGGCCACATCAACCTGGAGATGGAGGCGCTGCTGGTAGCCCAGGTGCGCGGCGTGAAAAAGCAGGAGCTGGTTGTTGCCAAAGTCGCGCAGCACAACGCGCTGGTCGCCGCCCAAGCCGCACCCGCATCACGGGGCGCGCGCTTTGCGCCCATCCCAACGCTGGGCTACCGCAACACGCCACAAGGCCAGCTGTGGCCGCTGGAGCGTGAGGCTGTGCTGGAGGCTGTAGAGCTGGATTTGCTTGAGCCCGAGGCGATTGCGCTGCCCGGCTTTCAGGTGGTAGAGCAGTCGAATACGTTTGAAATTTATTTGAAAGACAGTAAAGTCAATTTGCGCGCTCTTGAAGTCAGCCAGATTGCGTTTGACTACGGCTCCACCAGCATCACGGCGCAAGACCTGGTGCGCTGGCTGGACCAGTCGCTGTTTCAAAAACTGCCTGACCTGACGCAAGGCCAGCGCAGCAGCTACTTTGCAGCCGTCGTCAGCCAACTGATGCATGAGCGCGGAGTGCCGCTGGTGACATTAGCCAAAGCGCGGTTTAAATTGGCGCAAGACATTGAAGCGCGGGTGGCGGATCTGAAAGACAAGGCTGCGAAAGCGCAATTCAGGCAACTGGTGCTGGAAGGCGAATGGACGATTGAGCCCGACTGGACGCGCCCGCTGTTGTTTGAAGCCAACCGTTACCCCGTGCCTGCGGGCTCCCGCTACGGCGGGCGCTATCAGTTCAACAAACACTTTTACCCGGTGCTGGCTGACCTGAAGGACGGCGGCGAAGAGTTTTTGTGTGCGCAACTGCTGGACAACCACAAGTCGGTCAAGCACTGGGTGCGCAATCTGGTCACCGAGCCCTGCGGTTTTGCACTGGCCACGTCACGCGGGCGGTTCTTTCCGGACTTTGTGGCTGAATTAACGGACGGTCGCGTTGCGGTAGTGGAGTACAAAGGCGCACACCTCTTGAGCGACCCGTATGAGATTGAAAAACGGCAAATTGGCGAGCTGTGGGCGGCTAAAAGTGGCGGGAGGTGCGTGTTCGGGCAAATTGCCAAAGAGCGGGACGGCGTGGGAATGTCTGGGCAACTGGACAAGTTGTGGGTATGAACACATCCGCCATGAAAGTCCATCAACTCGGGCTGGTCGATTATTTGCCTACTTTTGAGGCGATGAAAGCTTTCACTGCGCAGAGAAGCCCAACAACAGCCCAAAATACCCATCAAATTAGCCCTGAGCCCACAGATTATATAAGCAATCAGCTATGGATATGTGAGCATCCGGCAGTTTATACCCAGGGCCTTGCAGGCAAGGCTGAGCACATTTTGAACCCCAGCAACATCCCCGTGGTGCAGACCGACCGAGGTGGGCAAGTGACGTTTCATGGGCTCGGGCAGGTGGTGGCTTACCCGCTGGTTGACCTGAGAGCAGCGGGCTATTACGTCAAAGAATACGTTTACCGGGTTGAAGAAGCGGTGATTCGCACACTGGCACATTTTGGGGTGACAGGGCATCGGGTGCGCGGTGCACCGGGGATTTATGTGCGGCTGGAGGATCCGTTCAGTCATGCGGTTCGTGACAAGGCTGACACCTCGTTTGTCGGCCTCGGCAAAATCGCTGCGCTGGGCATCAAAGTCAGCCGCCACTGCACGTACCACGGTGTGGCGCTGAATGTGTCGATGGATTTAGAACCCTTCTCACGCATCAACCCCTGCGGCTACGCGGGTTTGCAGACTACTGACCTTCGTACAATTGGGGTAACAGTTGCCTGGCAAGAGGCTGCTGATGTTTTCAGCCAAAAGCTTGTCAGTTACCTCGCACCGTAAAGTCACACCATGAGCACACAAGAAGTCGTTCGCGAAATTCAAAGCCAGGCCGACTACAACCCGCTGGCCAAGCAAAAAGCAGCGGCCAAGCTGTCGCGCATCCCGGTCAAGGTTGAGCGCGGCGAAGTTCTTAAAAAACCCGACTGGATTCGCGTCAAGGCGGGTTCGCCCACCACCCGGTTTTATGAGATCAAGCAGATATTGCGCGAGAACAAGCTCAATACCGTGTGCGAAGAAGCCAGTTGCCCCAACATTGGCGAATGCTTTGGCAAGGGCACAGCGACCTTCATGATCATGGGCGACAAGTGCACCCGGCGCTGCCCGTTTTGCGATGTGGGCCACGGCCGACCCGACCCGCTGGATGCGGATGAGCCGTTGAACCTGGCCAAAACCATTGCGGCACTCAAACTCAAATACGTGGTGATCACCAGCGTGGACCGCGACGACTTGCGCGACGGCGGCAGCGGGCACTTTGTCGAATGCATCAGCAAAATCCGCGAACTGTCGCCCGCCACCACGATTGAAATTTTGGTGCCCGACTTTAGAGGCCGCGACGATCGCGCTTTAGAAATTCTAAAAGCCGCGCCACCCGATGTGATGAACCACAATTTAGAAACCACCGCGCGCCTGTACAAAGAAGCGCGCCCTGGCAGCGACTACCAATTCAGTTTGAACCTGCTCAAAAAGTTCAAGGCGCTGCACCCCAACGTGCCGACCAAAAGCGGCATCATGGTGGGCCTGGGCGAGACCGACGAAGAGATTTTGCAAGTGATGCGCGACATGCGCGCACACGACATTAATATGCTGACGATTGGCCAGTACCTTGCGCCGTCCATGAGCCACTTGCCCGTGCGCCGCTATGTGCACCCCGACACCTTCAAAATGTTTGAGGCCGAGGCTTACAAAATGGGCTTTACCCACGCGGCTGTGGGTGCGATGGTGCGCTCAAGCTACCACGCCGATGTGCAGGCACATGCGGCCGGCGTCAGTGACAAACCCTCAAGCGTAGTTGATAACTCTGCAGGTGTAGCGGAAAAAGTCTAGCCGTGCCGACGCTCCTGCTTCGCCCAGAGTCGCTAGCAAAGCAGGTCGCGTCAGCCGCCTTCGCGCGCGGCATGGAGGTGTACCTCAGCCAAAAAGTGCTGGACTGCAACTTGAGCCATGCCAACCATAGCGAGTGGAACATTGAGGGCCGGGTACAAGGCAGTGGCCGCGAGGTATATGACACGTCCGTCACCCTGGAAATGTCCGCTGCTGGCAAGGTTGAATTTTTCAGCGGCAGCTGTACCTGCCCGGTAGGCTATGACTGCAAGCACAGCGTGGCCCTGGCGCTCAAAGCCGCTTACAAATCAGCCAGCAGCGTTGCTGCTAAAAAGCAGGCGCCTGCCGAGCCTGCCGACACCGATGAACGCCTGAGCGCGGCGGAGCTGGAAGAACTCAAGCAAGCCCAGCAAAAAATGGTGCGTGAAGCCAAAGCCGCACGCGAAGCCGCGCAGGCCGACCAGCAGGTCAGCCAGTGGCTCGACTTGTTTGGCAACAGCCATACAGACCACACGCAAGCTGAAGCTGACGAGCATCTGGTCTACACCTTGAGCCCTGCGCTGATGGGCAACAAAAAAATGCTGCAACTCAGCGCCTGGTTAACGCGCAGATTGACCAATGGCAACTGGGCCAAGCTCAAAAACATGCGCCGCATCAGCCCCCAAACCACGCCGCCGGTCGATACGGATATTTTGAATTTGATCGAAAGCATGGCCGCGCGAACCTACAGCTATCACAGCGCCACCAGCCAGTGCGTGCTGGCGGGCCCCAGTGGTTTGCTGGCTTTGCAATTGGCAGCCAACACCGGGCGGCTGTATGCAGAGGAGAAGGGCTACTTGCGGAGCGATGCCTTAAAGCTGGGTGCTAACTTGGCCCTGGCGTTTGAATGGCGTCAAGTTAAGGCAGGCAAAAATCCTTCAAACACCGATCAGTTTACCGACCCTCAATGGGCGCTGGTGCCCATGCTGGCCAGCCCGACTGATGGCATTGAGTGGTTTGCCAACGTACCGCCTTTGTACCTGCACGCTGGCGCCGGGTTATGCGGTGCGCTGGAACTGCCGGGCGTATCGCAGGAGCATTTGGCGTTGCTGATGCAAGCCCCGCCCATTGCGCAGTCCACTTTTACACGGCACGAGACGCAGTTGCTCCAGCGTCTGGCAGGTGTACCGCTGCCGCCGATGATCAAGCCGCCCGATGTGTGGAAAGACCTCACGCCCAAGCCGTTTTTGCACATTGAGCGAGTCGCTGCACCTGATGCGCCCCGGTTGGGTTTGTTGCGCGCCACTTTGCGCTTTGACTACAACGATTTGCTGGTCTACGCAGCGCACAACCAGAACCCAACACTGCTGGAACTGCCCGCCACTAACAGCGAGAGCGCGGTGCGCGTGCTGCTGCACCGCGACCTGACGATTGAACAAGCTGCACACAACTTTTTGCGCGGCATGGGTTTGGCCGGCGACACGCAAGGCCAGTTTTATCTGCCATTTCAATCTGCCGCGCAGCAACAGCAATGGCTGCGTTGGGTCGATGAAGGTTTTGTTGCTTTTAAAGACGCGGGCTTCACCCTGGTGGCGGCGCCTAACCTGCACGATTGGGTGGTGCGAGCCGATGCGCTGGATGTGCAGCTGGCAGGCAAACCCAGTCATAAAACTGATGCAGACGAGAGCCAATCGCCCTGGTTTGATTTGTCACTCGGCATGGCGATTAACGGCGTACGTCACAACATCCTTCCGCTGTTGCCTGACCTGTTACGGCAACTCCAGGCGAACACGCACGATGAATCAGTGACAGCGCAATTACCAGAACACGTTTATCTTGAACAAGCTGACGGCAATTACCTGCGCCTGCCTACCGAGCCGCTCAAACCCTGGCTGCAAGCGCTGCTTGAATTGGTGGGCGATAAAACCACCAAGGAGCTGGCTGGCGACAAGCTCCGTTTGTCGCGGCTTGAAGCCTTACGCCTGGGCGCATCGCTGGGCGCGGGTGCGCAGTGGCGCGGTGCAGACAGCCTGCGCGAGATGGTCAACCAGTTGGCTGGGCGCAGCAGCTTGCCTGAAGCGGCTGTACCCGAGGGGCTGCAAGCTACGCTGCGCCCTTACCAATTGCAAGGCCTGAGCTGGCTACAGTTTTTACGCACCCACGCGCTGGGCGGCGTGCTGGCAGACGACATGGGCCTAGGCAAAACGCTGCAAACGTTGGCGCATGTATTGATCGAGAAAAACGCGGGGCGGTTGGACTTGCCCGCCCTCATCATCGCGCCCGTCAGCCTGATGGGCAACTGGCGCAAAGAGGCAGAGCGCTTCACGCCCACGCTGCGCACGCTGGTGCTGCACGGCGCTGACCGGCACGAGCTGGCGGCCAACATGGCCGGGCAGGATGTGGTGATTGCGCCGTACTCACTCTTGCTGCGCGACCGTGAGCGCTGGCAAGCCCAGGCCTGGCACATCGTGGTGCTGGACGAAGCGCAAAACATCAAAAACGCGAACAGCCACGCCGCGCAAGTGGTGAGCGAACTCAACACGCGCCACAAGCTTTGCCTATCCGGCACGCCGATGGAAAACCATTTGGGTGAGTTGTGGAGTCTGTTTCACTTCTTGATGCCCGGCTTTCTGGGCAGCCAGGCCAAGTTCAAGATACTCTTTCGCACGCCGATTGAAAAACTCGGCAGCAGTGAGCAGTTGGCGCAACTGCGCCAGCGCGTCACGCCCTTCATGCTGCGGCGTAACAAGAGCGATGTGGCGACTGATTTGCCCGACAAGCAAGAAATGATCTCAAGCGTAGAGCTGGAGGGCAAGCAAGCTGACCTGTACGAAACCATTCGGCTGACGACTGAAAAGGCCGTGCGCGATGCACTAACCAACAAAGGCTTGGCCAAGTCGCAAATTCAAATTTTGGATGCGTTGCTGAAACTGCGCCAAGTCTGCTGTGACCCGCGCCTGGTACCCGTGCCCGCCGCGCAAAAAGTCAAGCAGTCCGCCAAGCTGGAGCTACTGATGGAGCTGCTGCCCGAGTTGCTGGCTGAAGGCCGCAAGGTACTGCTGTTCTCGCAGTTCACCTCGATGTTGACGCTGATTGAAGAAGAGCTTGAAAAGCGCAAACTGAAGTGGGTCAAACTCACAGGCCAGTCACAAAAGCGCGATGCCATCATTGAGCAGTTCACCAGCGGCCAGGTGCCGTTGTTCTTGATCTCACTGAAAGCCGGCGGCGTGGGGTTGAATTTGACCCAGGCTGACACCGTCATCCACTACGACCCGTGGTGGAACCCGGCCGTCGAAACGCAAGCCACAGACCGGGCGCACCGAATTGGCCAAACCAAACAGGTGATGGTCTACAAGCTGGTCGCGCAAGGCACGATTGAAGAGCGCATTCTGGCGCTGCAAGAGCGCAAAGCGGCGCTAGCCAATAGCTTGTATGGCGATAAAACGGGTGAAGCTGCACGCAAGCAGCCGATGTTTACCGAAAGTGATTTGACGGCGCTGCTGAAGCCACTGGGGGAATGAAATTGCTTCAATATCCGTCTATTAATCTATCAATATTTTGACGAAATGTATTTACTGACAGATACTTACCGAAAAGTATCTATTAATGAATGCATCTAAAATTTCTTTGGCTGACACTCTGCACGCCCTGCTGAAGCGCGCGCCATCGCTGTCGGCTGCGCAGCTGCAAGCAGCTACAGGCAAAAGCCAGGCCAGTATTTCGCTGGCCTTAAAGCAACTGGGTGAGCAGGTGGTCAAGCTGGGTGCAGCGCGCAGCACGCGCTATGCGCTGACGCAAGCTATTTTGGGCTTGCCAGCCAGTCATGCACTGCTGTGGAACGGCACCGATACTTTGGGTGATATGCCTCAGCGCTTTGGCACATTGACCTATCTTCAAAACGATCGCCTCTACGTGCAGTCAGGCCAACATGTCTGGCAAACCCAAAGCCGCTTGCCGTGGTTTTTAACGCCCCTCAAACCGCAAGGTTTTTTGGGGAGCGAGCTTGCACGTTTGCGACCCGACTTCCCGAATGACCCCGACGACTGGACATTTGCGCAAGTCCTTTATATGGCCATCAACCATGTCAACGATCCAGTCGGTGCATTTTTTATTGGCGCCATTGAAACCGCTAATTTTTCTGCGCCAACTGATCTTGTAGAAAAAGCTGATTACTACGAATTTTTGGCGGTGACCGTTGGCGCAGGCTTGCCTGCAGGCTCATCAGCGGCTGGAGAACAGCCCAAGTTCACGGCCAGACAAAGAAATGGCGAACGCTTCATCGTCAAATTCAGCCCGCCGCGCGAAACACCTTTTGGTGAACGCTGGCATCAACTGCTGCACCTGGAAAAGCGGGCACTTCAAAGCCTAGAGGCCAACGGAATTGCCAGCGCACAGACTGAAATCGTCAAGACAGCCAAGCGCACCTGTCTGGAATCCCGCCGCTTTGATCGTGGTGCGTCGGGAGCAATGCGCCACATCGTCTCAGCTGCCGCCGTACACGACGAGTTTGTGCAAGCGCCACGCGTCAATTGGGTAGCAACTTGCGAGGCGCTGGTCAAACAGCAATTGTTATCTGGCAGTGATGCACGCAACGTTGTATTGAGCTATCTGTTTGGACAATTCATTGGCAACACCGACATGCACTTTGGCAACCTGTCATTTTTTGTTGACGATGTTGTCGACCCTATCTTTGCGCCGACGCCCGTTTACGACATGCTGCCTATGATGTGGCGGCCAGACATTCACAGCGGCAACCTTGACCCATCGCCGCTGCGTGAGTCCACTTTGCCCATCGGTTATGCCGCAGAGGCAGCACTTGCACGCACTTGGGCCATCGACTATTGGCAGCAGGCCAGCAGTGATGCCGAGATAAGCGCCGAGCTACGCAAGCTGTGCGTAGAAAATGCACGGCGTTTACAGCATGGGTTTGATTGAAAGCTATTCCACTTCAACCCGCAGCTCACGTTCAGCCACCCGCTGCTTTTCATCCTGAATTTGCAATATCAGGCGGTGTTTCCCGACCGGGATTTGTGCGTTCTCCAGCGAAAACCCTGCAGGCGTGACTTTGACAAACTTTGTAATGCGGTTGGTGATGTCAAACTTCAGTGCACCATACATGACCTTGAAGGTAGCCGGATCAATGGCTGCATCGCTTTGGCCTTTGAAAAGTACCGAAATCGCAAACGGCGCTTTGATTTTCAGGTCAGCCGCAGGCTCGGGCTTGAGAATATCGATTTGCGGTACCAATGCTCTGGCACGCAGTGCGCCCGGCTCGTTAAAACCGTTTTCGCCTTGGTACGCAAGAGCTTCTGCCGGGCTGATGAGCCAATCGGTTTGCGCATGGCCAGCCATGGGTACAACAACCATGGCCAATGCCGTGATCAGTGTTTTCATTTGGCCTCCTCTACCGACACCATCACCGCTCCGAAAGCGTCGGAGCACAAGGGGTTGTTTTTGCGGGTTGCCGGGGTTTGACACGCCTGGCTGGTGACCAGTCGCGAGGTACTCATCAGGGCGCCCAGTTTGGCGCGGCCTTCTGCATCGTTCAGCGAGGTAACGAACGGCCCGGCTTTGGCGGTGAGCGCAGCTACATCACGCGGGCCGTCGGCCACCATGATCAACAAATTATTGGTGCCCGCCGGGCCTGCAGCCTTGATGCGCCAGTTGTCGCGCGGCAACAGCAGCGCCTGACCCGCTTCAATTTTGTTGCTCTGGTCCAGATCATTAGGGAACAACATGTAGACAGATTTGTTGTCGGACCCAGCCATGGCGATGTACACATAGCCGGACTTGTTCGATTGAACGGCCATCTCCAGCGCATCCTGGCCAATTTTCAGCTGATTTTTTGGCAGCACCACCCGCACGCTGCGCTTGGCGTCGCGCTGCTCAAACATTTGGCGTAGCGCCTGCTCACCGGTCAGCGGGGCAACTGCTACCGGCGTTGGGGCAGTGACTGGTGCAACGACAGGCGTCACGACAGGCAAAGCAACAGGCGGCTTGACCGGTACCGTCAAAGCCGCATTCACAATCTGCGCCTGGCTGAACCACGCCGGTACAAAACCGATATTGCCCGACAACGTTAAATTGTGCGCCTTGTAGTTGGCGTCGTTTTTCATGCGGTCGTTGATTTTGACCTGCGCGCACTGCCGAATTTCATCCATGCTGATGGCGCCTGATTTGTCGAGGTCCACCGCATCACGCAGCATGCAGTCGCGCACAAACTGTGTCGCCAGACCGCCTTTTTGTTCGTCGTCAAAACTGATTTCGTTGTCTCGCGAAGCTGAAATATGAATCACGTCTTGCGGCAACGCGCCCTTGTCGTTTAACTCGACCATCAAGTTGCGTGTTTTGACGTTAACCGGACGACCGCACTCTTCTGAAATCGATGCAAACTTGGGCCGCAGCAAGCCTTCGTCATTGGTATTTAGCAGGCCTCGGGTGCGCGATGCCGGGGGAATGCTGACCAGCCCACCCGAATGGCAAGCGTCATACATCACAAACAGTTTGTCGGTTTTGCCGGTGATGGTTTGCAGCAGGCTGGTCATTTCACGGTTGGTGATGGTGCCCGACTGGCCGCCTTCGTAGGCCAACAGTGCTTCAATACAACCGCCGCTGGCCGGGTCGTTGTAGCGCGTGCCGTGACCGGAATAGTGAATGAACACACGGTCACCGTCTTGCACCTTGTCGCCCAGCTCTTTGAGCGCCTTACGGATGTTGGTGCCAGTGGCCTGTTCGTCTTGCAGGTAATTGATATTGCTGGCGGGCACCTGCATGGCGTTGGCCATTTGGGTGGCCGATACGCGGTCAATGCGTGCGCCGGGCAGTGGCGGTGTGTCCGGATCCTGATAACGGCTGACGCCAATGATGAGTGCATGGCGGTTGACACGCGCTGGCAGGCTCCGCACGCCCAGCGTCAGCACAGAATTGCCGCCCGCCTGACGCCCACTGGACAAACCCGACGCCGATGATGCTCCGGACGACAGATTAAGGCTGCTGGCCCGAACCCACCCTTGCAAAGACTCATGCGTCACCTGCACCCATCCACCCTCAACGGCAACAACGTCCAGTGCTGCGCCTGCGGGCAGTGTCTTGAGCACTGCAGCTGTTGCCAGCTTGTCAACCCGCAGCTCTGTGGCGCGCAGCGCAGTGGTGCTTTGCGCCTGCACGCTGCACATTGCCATGGCAGCGCACAGTGCAAAAGTTGCCGTGTTAATTTGTTTTTTCATAAGTTCTCCAAAATATCCAGAACCAGCCTGTGTGGTGTGTTTTGCAGTTTGATGCATGTGTTTTGTATTTGATAGGGGTGCGTGGTATTTGTGCATGACAGCTGTGCGGTTTGTCACGTTTGCATGTGGGCCCACGACGCCAAACTGACTTGCACCAGACGCATGCGGCTGGCGTTGGCGGGCAGCGTGATCACCTCGCCGGTTTGTGCAAGATATTTGTGCAGGCTCGCTTCGATCAAGGCTTTGGCACCTAACAATTCCGCATGAGGCCCTACCAGCGAGACATGGCATGCATGTTCAGGCCAGCGCAATTTGCCCGGCCATGCAACCGCTATGTCTGGCAAGATCACGCGCAATGAGGGCGCTTGCCGCTCCAGCGCGTCCAGCAATCTGTGCAGCGGTGCACCTACCCATGGCACATGGCTTTTAAGGGACCACAGTCCCATCGGTTGATGATTTTCTGCACTAAGGAGTTCAAGCGGTGCACGCCAATAATGCTGCCTGCAACCCTCCCAAAAACGCAGCACCGCCAAATACAACAGCGCCAGACCAGCCGCCAGATGCATGTCCAGAAAAACAGGCGACCCGTTCAAGCTGATGTAACCCAAACCCAGCAAGGCCATGGGTAAAACGAACAAGGCGGGGGCCAGTGCAATCACGCTTTTTATCTGGGCAAATACGGCTATTCCCACGCACATTGCAATCGCCAGCGCCGCTTGCAACCAACGCGGCAACTCTTGCAGCACACGCTGGTTGATGGCATTGTCTATCGCGGTCGCCAAAGACTCCACGCCAGATTGCACCGGCGACAACGGCGTCGGGTGGATGTCATGCAGGCTGGCAGCGGTGGCACCGATCAGCACCACCTTGCCAGCAAAGCTGGGCACAGTGACCAGCGGTTTGTCGCCATCAGCTTGCGCAAACACATCGGCAAAAGCAAGGCGGGGGTAAGCGTTGGGTGTTTTACGCCAGACAATCAACGCATCCGCACTGTCAAGCTTGCTGTGGCTGGCCGGGCTCAAACGACTGGCCACTGACGCTGCTACGGACTGGATCTGACTGCCATCGGCCAGGGTTTCATATTGCCGATAACGGCGCAGCACGCCGTCGCGGTCGGGGTAGCCATTGTTAAAACCTAATCGTGCTGCTGCAACTGCCGGCAGCGCGGGCGCAATCAGCGCGACAGTAGCAGCAGTTGCGGCAGGCGCTGTCGTTGCCGTTGCCGGGCTAGCCCACAAGCCCGGCAGCTCTTTGCGGGTGAGCTGGCTCATCGCATCGTTATGGAGCGGCAGGCGCACGACTGAAAAGTGGCTGTGCTGGCTGCGCGCCACGGCTGCGTTGAAAGCGGCATCGCCCCCCGGGCTCAAGCGGTCAGCGTCTGAAAACACAATGTCCCACACAATCGCTGCGGGTTGCTGCTTTTCAATGTGGTCAAGCACGGTAGCCAGCGTGTCGCGCGGCCATGGCCAGCGGCCAAACTCGGGGGCCATGCGCGCCAGGGAAGCTTCATCTATGTCGACAATGACGAGACGCGGATCTGGCGCAGCGGTGACGATACGGGCCCGCAACATCGCATCAAAGCTTGACCGCGCCATGCCGCCGGAGTATTGAAACACCAGCACATCGAGCAGCACCCAGGCTGAAAATATCACCACCAAGGTCCACGTAACCCGCCCAGCAGGCAGCGCGCCCAGGCGCAGCGTCAGTCGATCAAGCAAACCTTGCACTGTGGCTCAGTTCAGGTTGACGATACGTACGCGGCGGTTTTCGGGGGCTTGCGGGTCGGCCGTATTGGCAAGCTCGGTCGAACCTTTGCCAACGGCCGCCAAGCGGCTGTCTTGCACGCCATTGCCTGCCAAAAAGACGCGCACAGCATCAGCCCGCTGTTGGCTCAGTTTAAGGTTGTAGTCAGCCCGGCCTTTGGCATCGGTATGGCCTTCAACCGCAAATTTTGAGTCAAGCAGTTCTTTGGACTGCAACGCTTGGGCCAAGTTGCTTAAAGCCTGCTGACTCTCGGGTTTGACCTTGGCCGAATTAAAGTCAAACTGAATCAACAATGACAGCGACGGCTTGACAGGCGGCGTGGCCGACTCAGCGGCTGCAGATTCAACCGTCAGGTTACGCAGGCTGCGGGTGCGGGGTGGCGGGCTTTTGAGCTGCTCCACCATGTCTGCAGCACTGGGTGTGCCTTGGGCATAGACCAGAGTTGCAGGACTGATGCAAAAGGCCATGCCGAGCAAAACGATAAGCCTGGGCTGTGAAAAGCGTGTGAGGTTAAGCATGGTGTGGTTCAGCTGCGGTCGGCTTTGATGTGGGTTATTTCCCGTCTTTCACTGCGGGTGATTTGTCCGTTCCGGTTGCGAGCCAGCTCTTCAGTTTTGATGGCAATACCGTAGCGCGGGTCAACCCAAAACTTGGACTGGTTGTTAAAGTTCGTGCCGATAGAGGTCTGCTCAATGACCACGGTTTGAAATGTGCCGGCTGCAACGGTGATGGTTTCACGCTTCGTTATTTTGGAGTCTTGAAACACATCCCACGATTCGCCGTTGTTGTTGGTTTGTTTTGAATTTGTTATCCACTTTTTACCCACCTGTAGGTCAACTGGCAAGCCGCCGATGGGCGGGTCAAAAGTGCCTCTACCGTTTTTTATGGTGGCGCCCAGCGTGGTAACCAAAGATGCTCCGTTGTTTATTTTTACCAGATCGCCTTCTACCGATGTGACCCGAATCTTGCCTGTGTTAATTTCAACGCCGGTCAACAAGTCACTGAGTTGAAATTCGTAAACATCGCCCGCTTTGTACCGCAAACCAGCATAGCCGAGATTTGCCTCTTGCCCTTTACCCAGAGCTGACGTGATCTTGGGTTTTGTCAGTTGATTTAGCCGCAGCTGTGCGGCTTCGGTAAAGTCGCCCGCACTGGGGAAAAAGAGCAAGAAGTTATACAAGTCATCGGGGTTTACGCTGGTCTTGATCATGGCCCACGCTGATTGCGCTTGCTTTGTCATTTGCAGACGCGTCTCATCTTTATTCAGCTTTGGGTCAGGCACTCGGGTTAACGCAGCGATACGCAGAACTTCTTTTTGCCGCGCAACTTCAGCGGCCTGGTCTTTCTCGCGCACATTAGCCAAAGCGCTGCTGGCCATACGCTCCAGCTCTTCAGGCTTGATGGTGTACTTGATACCGTCGTTGAATAAAAAGTCGTCTTCAAGCGACGTGGACTCCCAAGGAATCTGCCGGCCTTCGCTTTGCCTGCGCACATTCAGCCGCACCCGCTTAAAGACATCTTCAATCTTGGCGGCCGGCCGCTTTAACTCCTGCAACAAGAACTGGGTATACAAGCCGTGACCACTGGCGGTGGTGCCGTCTTCGGCCACATTTCCGGGGGCAGTAGCGTAGGCCAAAAGCGTGCTGGGCGGTGCATCAAGCTGTGCCAAGCCTTTGCCCGAGCTGGTGCTTGAGCCAAACGGGTTGTCGCGGCAAGCATCTAGCACCACAATGTTCATGCGGTTACCTGCGGCTTTAAAGATATCGACCACGCTGCTCAAGTCAATGGTTTGGCCCACTACGTCAGCCGCATTTTTTAAATTGGCGTCAACCGGAACCATGTAGTTGCGCCAGTCCAACTGCAGGCCGTGCCCCGCGTAATACAGCATGCCCACGCCTTGTTTGCCTTTAAGGGAATTGCTCACCTGGGCAATGGCCGCTGCCATTTGTGCTTTGTTGCCATCGCGCAGTTCAATCACGTTAAAGCCGAGCCGCTTGAGCACATCGGCCATGGCCTTGGCGTCGTTGGCGGGGTTGAGCAAGGGCGCGCCTGCATACGCTGAGTTGCCAATGATGAGGGCGACGCGAACGTCGAGAGGAGCCTGGGCAGAAACCGAGATGGCAGCCAGCAAGGACGCCACGGCGGCCAAGCGCAACATGCCAAGCGTCGGGGCTGATGGCCATGTTTTGCGGGTCTTTTTTAAAGTTGTAAGTGACGAAAACACGCGGCCTCTTTCGGGGGGTTTTTTGATTTTTTATTTTCGCGTAAATGTGTACCGCACACAAGTGCTTACAACTATGATGTTTGCAGCGTGCAAATACAACTTAGAAGGTCAATAGCCGTGAAGCTCTTACACCTGTCGATTCCTGTTTTCTTATCAATTCCATTATTGTTCAGCGGATGTGCCGTCATTGCTGTAGCGGACATGGCAGTAACGGCAACCGCGACGGTGGTCACGACAGCAGTCAAAACGACTGGCGCGGTGGTCAATGCCGTGTTACCCAGCTCAAAATAGGGTGGGTTTGACAAAGTTTTTCGACGCGCACTTACGCCAGATGTGAAGCAACCTATAAAACCATGAAATCACCCTATTTTTTACTGGCGGCGGCTTTGTTGGTCACGGCCTGCGCCTCAAATACAGCCAGCGTACCGTACGAATCTGCCTCGGCAGAGGCACCTCAATCACTACCTCAAGCTTCACCTCAACTTGTTTTTTTAGATGTGGCCAAGTTTGACCGTGACCTGTCGGCATCCCTTGTCAACCCGTTCGAAAAAGTTGAAGTTTCTTTTTACGATAAGGTCAGCCCCAACAACATGCCCGACCGAATTCAAAAGTGGATTTCGACGGTTGATGTTTCTGGCGGCCGCATTCGGGTAGAACCACCACCGAATGAGGTCACCCCCAAAAATCCGATGATTTTGCTCTCACTGATCAGTGGGTTGGTCAACTCTGTAAAGGTTTATTCCGCTCTGCAAAAGGAACAGACGATCTCACCGGCCAAGGGCCGAGACGTGGTGATTGTGCTGGAACGCAACCCCTCAGGCGACATGGTGGTGAGCAAGGTAAATTTTGTCAAACGCGCGCCTTAGGCAACTGGGTCGCCCGTCCATATTTACTCGAAACCGTCTTATAAGACACCCCTAGCCCTTGTAAATATTAATTTTGTTGCTACTGAATAAATAGCAAGAGCATTTCTACAACATCGCTGCAGGGTCTTCGCTACCGAGCACCAGCGCGGCCCAAGGTTTGAGTTTGGCGGTATCTGAGCGCAGTATTTGCTGCTTGACCGCCAGAATTTGTGACGGGTGCATCGAAAAACTGCGTAGCCCCAAACCCAGCAGCAGTTTGGTCATACTGACATCACCAGCCATTTCGCCGCAAATACTCACGCCCTTGCCCTGCAAATTACATTCGGCAATCGTGTCGGCAATCAGCCGCAGGACAGCGGGGTGGCACGGGTCGTACAGATGCGCGACGGACTCGTCGGCGCGGTCAATCGCCAGCGTGTACTGAATCAAATCGTTGGTGCCAATCGACAAAAAGTCGAAGTACTTTAAAAACATTTTGAGCGTGAGTGCAGCCGCCGGAATTTCAATCATCGCGCCCAAACGCACGTCTCCGTAGGCCACGCCCTGGTTGTTCAGCTGCACCCTGGCGCGGTCTAACAGCAGCAGGGTTTGCTTGATTTCGCTCAAGTGTGCCAGCATGGGCACCAGCAGGTTGACCTGGCCATGCGCTGCGGCTCTGAGAATTGCGCGCAGCTGGGTGAGAAACATCGGCGGGTCGGCCAGTGACCAACGAATGGCCCGCAGGCCGAGTGCTGGGTTCAGGTGTGTGTCTTGCGCCTTTTCCATCCGGTCAGACTGTCTGTCAAGGGGTTTGTCCGAGCCAATATCCACCGTACGAATCGTTACTGGCAAACCCCGCATGCCCTCGATGGCTTGGCGGTAGGCGATGTATTGCTCTTCCTCGTTGGGCAGCTTGCCAGCCCGGCCCATGAACAAAAACTCGCTGCGAAACAAACCCACACCCACCGCCCCGGCCTTGACCGCACCCAGCGTATCGCCGGGCAGCTCAATGTTGGCCAGCAGCTCAATGCGCTGGTCATCGAGCGTGATGGCGGCAGTGTGCTTCAGGCGGCTCAGGCGCTCGCGCTCCAGCTCACCCTGGCGCTGTTTAAAACCATACTCCGCCAAAATAATCGGCGACGGGTCAACAATCAAAATGCCGGCATCGCCGTCGATGATGACCCAGTCATCCTGCTCAATCAGCTGGCTCGCACTGCGCGCACCCACCACGGCCGGGATGTCCATGCTGCGCGCCACAATGGCGGTGTGGGATGTTTTGCCGCCCACGTCGGTGGCAAAACCAGCAAACAGGCTTTGCTTGAATTGGAGCATGTCAGCGGGCGAAATGTCGTGGGCAATCAACACCAGCGGAACGTCAACCGTATCGTCGAGCAACAAGCCTTGTTCTGATTTTTTGCGGCTGGCCCCGGCTTGTGCGACGGGCTGCAGGGCTTGTAGCGGTGAGGCCATGCCTTTCATGCGTCGCAAAATGCGCTCGACCACCTGCTCCAGGTCGGCTTTGCGCTCGCGCAAGTATTCGTCCTCCATGTCGTCAAACTGGCGGGCAATCGTCTCGTACTGGGTCGTCAGTGCCCACTCAGCGTTGTAATAGCGTTCGCTGATCCATTTTTTAACGCCGCTGATCAGTTGGTCGTCTTGCAGCAGCATCAAATGCACATCCAGCAGCGCTGATATCTCGTGGGGTGCGTCTTTGGGCAAGTCGCGTTGCAGGCGAGTAATTTCTTCGACCACTTCATTGCGCGCAAACCGGACGCGTGAAATCTCCAATTCGGTCTTGTCGGCATCTACAAAGTAATGCGCCACGTCAGCACGGCTAGACGCCACCAGCACAGCACGGCCAATCGCAATACCGCGCGATACAGCCAGGCCGTGGACGGAGAAGGTCATGAAGCCCCCACGGTCGTTCGCTTCGCGTAACTCCCTGCCCCCCGAGGGGGCCGCTGCGCCTGCGGCCCGGCAAAGCCGGTTCCGCGGCCCCTGCTTGAAAAGAACGGGGAAGCGATCACTCCCCCTCCCCAAATTTGTCGCTAATGAGAGCCAAAAGCGCATCCATTGCCACCTGCTCATCAACACCGTTGGTCTCTACCACCACCGTGCTGCCAATGCCAGCGGCCAGCATCATCACGCCCATGATGCTTTTGGCGTTCACGCGGCGTTCGCCCTTGCTCATCCACACCTCGCAGGCAAAGCTGCCAGCAAGTTTGGTGAGCTTGGCCGATGCTCTAGCATGCAGGCCTAATTTATTGCTGATGGTCGTGGTCGTTTGGATCATGTTTTCTTTTGGCTTGATTTTGTGGTGCGGTGATCGCAACCTGCATCACGCCCTGGGTACCGCCTGCCAGGGCCCGCATGACAAGCGCGTCGAGTGGTTCGTGGCGGTACGACACAGTACGCAGCAGCATCGGCAGATTGATACCCGCAATGAGTTTTGAATTGACACCATCGACCAGCTTTTGCGCCACATTGCAAGGCGTGGCACCAAATACGTCCACCAATACCAGCGCGTGAGAGGTGCCCATTTGTTTGAACAAAATAAGCGCCTGGGCCAGCGTTTCTTCGGGAGGCAAATTAGGCTGCACATCCAGTGCGACCACGCCCGCCGGGTTGTCAGGAAAGACATGCAGCACACACTGGCGCAAGGCAGAAGCCAGCGGCGCGTGTGCGATGATAAAAATGCCGTTCATTGAACCTAGGAAATGAAGTTGGATGTGCCCGAGTGTGCCGCGCCCGGCGTGTCTGGCAAGGCGGGACGACGCAGTGGGCTACTGCCCACAAGGAGGGGCAATGCAGCTGGGCGCGTTGGGCGTGGTGCATTCGGGTGCACAGCGCTGTCACTCAAGAGGCGAAGGCCATCGAAGCTGAAAAACTGAATGTTCATGTGGTCTACGAGTAATTTGCAAGCGGTCAACTGCTTTTTCTAGGTTCACCTGAATTATCAACTTTCGTGCGCAAAAAATACACGTACGCAGCCATACAGCAACACAAAAACACAGCGAAAGCTGCCTGAAAGCTGGCTACTGGCGCCAACCCCAAGGCGGCGAAGGCGTCAACCAGCAACCCAATCCCCCACTGCACCGTAAACACCCCGGAAAAAATGATCAGATTAAAAGCGGACAGTGCGCGACCCGCCAAAGCAGGCTTAAATGCCATGCCGACGGCAGGTTGCGACAGGCTTATTACCGTGGATGCGACACAAAACAGCGCCCAGCCCGCCCAGCCGGTAGAGGGACCGCCCACAATATTGCCTGCCAGCGCCAGCAAGCTGAAGGGCACGCCCCAAACCAACAACCGGTCGGTGTGCCAACCCGCTTTGGCCAGGTAGGGGCTGACCAAACCCCAGCTCCAAAAGGTCAGCAGCATGAGCGCATTGATGTAGAACAACCCGGTAGCCGCCTGAAGCGGCGTGTAACCGGCCACTTTCACCATCCAGGGGCCGGCCCATAGCGTTTGCACGGCCACCAAACCTCCGTAGTTAAAAAATGCCAGGGGTGAAAGCTTTTGGAAATAGCGGTTTTTCCAGACTTCGGCATAACCTGCGGGCAGCCCTTGAAATGCGTGGGTGTTGACCGACCATTTGGGGACTGCCAATGCAATCATCAGCGCCGCGAGGAAAACCAGCGCCGCCAAGCCCCAAAACAAAGCTCGCCAACCCACCAGCGGCAGCAGCCACTGCACAGGCAGGGTGGACGCCAGCATACCCAGCGAGCCGCTCATCAGCATCCATGAATTGGCGCGCAGCAAACTGGGCGCATCCAGCCAGCGCCTGAATCCTGTCAGCGGTGCCATCAGGCAGGCGCTGACGCCCATGCCAATCAGTACCCGGCCCACCAGCAGCCCCGTGAAACTGCCAGCGCTAGAAAACACCAGGCAACCCAAAACCGCCACCATCAAAAAGCACACGATCACGCGCTTGGGGCCGTATCGGTCCAGCCAGGTTCCCAACGGCAACTGGGTAGCGGCAAAGCCTAAAAAGTACCCCCCCGCCAGCAGACCCAGGTCACGCGATTGAAGCGAAAACTCCTGGCTAAGTACCGGCGAAAGCGTGGCAATGATGGCACGCACCAAGGCCGACAGGCTGTAGGCGGCAGCGAACGTTAAAAATACGACAGCAGTGGTTTTTTTATCCAGCAAGCCTTCTGGTGCAACATTCGTATTATTCAAACTTCAAACTCGAAAAAAAGGTTTCGGCCACATCGGGAGAAATTTTGTCGGCGTAAATGACTGCCTGGAACACCTGTGTGCCCTGTGAAAAATAAGCCGCTTGACTGCTGACAAGTTGCCCATTGGCACGCTGACCCGAGGACTTGACGAATACGCCACCACCGGCAGCGCCTGGCAACTTGTACACAGCACCCGGCTCGGCGGGAGGTGCTTGGGTTGGTGCCTTGATCGGTGCCTTGATATTTGCCAGCGTGACGCTCTGCCACTGCGCAAGGGCGGCAGCCACATTGGCAGCGTCCTTGACATCGGCAGCCGTGATGGCAAAAGTCACGCCGCCCGCATCACAACTGAGCAAGTTCAGCGCCGTCGGTTGGCCCGCCATGAGAACAGTTCTTTGGGCGGCATCAGGTTTGCACGGCATTAACAGCGCCAGCTGGGTACCGTCTGGCCGCACATCGCGCCAGTTAAAAGTTGGGTTGCAAGCCGTCAACACGGCCACAGCCAAAGCCGCAAGGGTTAAAAATCGCATCGATCAGGTCATTCGTAAGTGGACATGGCACTTTACAGGCAATCATGTGGGCACCTGACGTTTGCGTGAACAACGCAGAGAAGATCGGGGTTTCAACACACCAAATCGGACGGTGTTTAAACGCAATCTGACGGTTGTGTCGTCCGGCAGATTGGCCAAAAACCAGCGATTAAACGTGCTGGACCGTAAACGGCAAAGAGGTGGTTTTGATGCGTAGCGGTACACCACCCGTGCGGTACAGCAGTGGCTCATGGCCCAAAATTCGAGCCGCCAAGGTCGTTGCCTGTCTGCCTATTGGCTCGATGTAGCGGCTGACCTCGCCATTGATGGCGATGCAATCGCCCAAAGCGTGAATACCAGCAACGCTGGTGGCCAGTGTTGCTGCGTCCACGTTTATACCGTTGTTCCACGCCAGCCCTGCACTGCGGGCAAGCTGGTTGGGCGTTTGCAAACCGGCCGCAACGACGATGTGGTCAACGGTCAGTGTTTGTCCGCTGCGGGTAGCGATCTGCTTTTTACCCGACGGGTGATGGGGATCTACAGGCTCAACATGCGTAATATGAACACTGCCCATAAAAGTCAGTGCAAGCGGGCTCCACGCTTGCAACAGCTGGGCTGATTGCTCAACTTGCAGCGTGGCCGCCAGCGGCCGCGCGGCCACATCCAGCAGCATCACCACATGCCCTGCCAACGCCAGGTCGTTGGCCAGCTCGCAACCAATCAGCCCCGCACCGACGACGGCTATCGTTTGGGGCGACTCTCCCAACGCCTTTGAAAATTTGGCATACATCTGCAGGTGATTGATGCGCCAACAAAGCACCGCCGGGATTTGCGGCAACTCTCTAGCCTGTGCGCCGTGCGCCAGCACGAGATTTTGGTAGCGCAATGTGCCGCGACTGGTTCGCAATTGGCGGCTGGATGCCGTGACACGAATTGCCTGGGTATTTGCCAGCAGCTTGACGTTTAATCGCTGCGCGGCAACGGCACCTGTCTCACGCGGCAGTTTATCGACACCGATACCGCGTGCCATCGCCACTGACAACATCGGCTTGTCGTATACGTCGCCATTGCAAGACGTGACCAGCGTGATGGGCATGGTCGCGTCTTGTGCACGCAGTGCCTGCGCCATTTGCCAGCCCGCGCGGCCTGCACCGACGATGACTGTGCCTGGATTGCGCCTGATACCGGGGATTTTTCGGGGTGTGCCGCCTGCCGCCACCGGTCGTCGTGCCTGTTCAATCGGTTCTGCCACGTAAGGTTCGAAGTCAGCCTTGGTGACGCCACACAGTGGGCAAGCCCAATCGTCTGGAATATCAGCAAAGCGTGTGCCCGCAGCCAGGCCACTGTCTTCATCACCCTTGCCTTCGTCATAAATCAAGCCGCAGGCCTTGCAGATGTACAGAGCCCAAGCAGCTGTGGCATTCAACTGAGTTTGTTCAGTAGTCCGTTCGCCCTGAGCTTGTCGAAGGGCTGCTTGCATCGGCACAGGCTTCGACAGGCTCAGCCCGAGCGGATCACTGGCCAGTAGACGATCTAAGCTCACGCTGGCAGCTCCTCAGCCGACAAACGCGCAATTTCCTTGCGCAGGTGTTTGATCGCTGGCGTGACGATGGCGACAAAGTGCGATTCGCGTACTCGGCGCTGCACGTCGGAGGTCATCAGGTAGCCGCGCGCGCCCTGGTGCAGCAAAGCAGATTGGGCAGCGCGTAGAGCCAGCTCGGAGGCATGCGCACGCGCATCCAGCACATCAATCAAAAATGGCTTGTCTGCGCCAAATGGGGTTTTGGCAAGCTGCATGATGCGTGCCGTCAGGTCATCCAGCTCGGCTTGCAAGTCGTCGGGCCGATCGTCTAAAAACTCATTGACGTGGCCCAGTTGCCGCTCGACAACCCGCATGGAGTCAATTGCGCCCTGCGCTACGCCCAGGCCCATACCCGTTTGCAACAAGATAAAAGCCGCCCGGATGCGGCCAATAAATGGGCGTACCGGGTCGGCAATCATCAGGTCGCTGCCGACAAAGTAATTGGTCAGCCGCACCGCCCAGGTGTTGGTGCCTTCCATCGCTGAAAACGAAGGGCAGTTGCGCAACTCGACACCCGGCGCATCGCATCGCACCAAAAACATGATTTCGCTTTTAATCACACCATCAATGGCAATGTCAGCTACCGCACCAAAGTAATGGTCTGGCCCCAGATTACTGACCCAAGGCAAAGTGCCGTTGACAACATAGCCGCCATCAACCTTTTTGGCATGCAGCAAAAACGTCTCAATACCCGCAAAAGTTTTCATCGGGTTCGACATGCCCGTAGCACCCAGCGTCTGGCCATCTGCATGTCTGGCCAGCAACTCGCCGCCTAATGCAGGATTGCCTGATTGCTCCATGTAGACACCGCACACGTCATGACACCAGACCATGAAACCCGTCGCGCCACAAACCCGCGAGACTTCAGCCATGGTGGCAATTGCCAGGCCATAGTTGGCAGGCTTGCCCGGCTCGGCCATGTGCGCTTTCAGTGCACCCAGCTCGCCCAGCCTGTGCAATATCGACTTGGGGTAAATGCCGCGGCGGTCAATGTCGTCTGCCAGTTCGGCAAGCGGCCCTTTGGCCAACTCGCGCACGGCCTTGATCAAGTCAACATCGTTTTGCGTGTTTGTCAGTGGGCGTTCAAGGACTTCCATACAACTCTCCAAAGTGAAATGGGTACTGATCCCTTCAAGCACGGGCATCCTTAACCCACAGTGATTTCAAACGGAATCGGGTTGCGCATGCTGTTGGCAACAGGTGAGTAAAAGTTGGCGTGCTGCACGATTTCGTCCAGCACTTCGCGCGTCGCATCACCCTCAACCACCACCTTCACACGAATCGCCTGAAAGCCCATTTCTGGCGCTTCTTTTTTGGCCCCACCCGCGCCCCAGGCAGCCGGGTTGCCGATGTCACCTTCCATAAAAATTTCCAGCTTGGTCAGCTTGACTTGTTTCCAAGTGGCCACCGCCGTGATGCCCACTGCCAGGCAACCCCCCAGGCCCGACAACACGATCTCGCCCGGCGCGGGCGCAGTATCTTCACCAAACAGATGCAGCGGCTCGTCCACCACCACTGGCGCGTGGTTGCCCACATAGCTCAGTGAGCGGTACATGCCCTGCATCACGGTTTTGACCTTGTTGGTGCCGCGTGACGCGGGGTTGGCACAGCCCTTTGCAGCAAAGGCTGCCAGGCCCTCGCTATCGATGGGTTTCAGGTAGGCCTTGACAGTCGTTGGTGCGTCTAAAGTTGCGGTGCTCATCGGTTTTGTCTCCAGAAGGTTGAAAAAATCAGGCGGCCATCGCCAGCGCGGGTGAAGACGGATAAGTTTTTGCTTTGATGATGGGCACAGCCGTTTCGATTGGCAGGGCCTCGTCACGCGACCACTCGTTCCATGAACCGAAGTACATGCGCACGTCCGAAAAGCCGGCCTGTTTGAGTGCCAAAAAGGTGTTTGATGCGCGCGCACCCTTGAAGCAATACAGGTACACGGTGTCGGAACTAGAGATGCCTGCGGTGGCGCACTCTGCCTGCACTTCCAGCGGCGACTTGAACACCGGGCCTTGGGCTGAAGGCTTCATAAAGCGGTACCACTCAATCCACTTGGCACCGGGCAGGCGACCCTTGCGTGGTGCAAAGTCTTTGCCGTAGGGGCTGGAGCTTTCGCCCGTCCATTCGTCAATGTCGCGCACATCCAGCAGTTTGATATCGGTATGCAATGCGGCCGCTACCTCGTCTTTGGTCAGCATCACATCCGCGCCCACCAAGTCAGCCGGAAAGGTTTTGGCAACCGGTGTCGGCTGTTCTGTGCTGATAGCCATGCCAGCGGCCTTCCAGGCTGAAAAGCCCCCGTTCAGCACCTTGATTTTGGGGTAACCGAGCCAGGTCAACAGATAGTAGCCACGGCACGACTGGCCATAGCCGCTGTTCAAGGCGTCTTCATAAAACACAGCTGTCTCTGCACCCGACAGGCCAATCGCGCCAAAGTGTTCGGCAAAGGTGGACTTGAGTGCGTTCAGCCCTTCAGCCGTGGACGTGGCCAGAAAGGTGAAAATCTCGCGCATATTGAAGGCACCCGGCAAATGCCCCGCTGCGTAGGTGTCTGCGTCACGGGTGTCGATAACGACGACCGGCTCTGCCCCCATCATGGCGGCAAGTTGCTCGGGGGAAATCAAAACGCTGGCAGGCGTAGCTGTTGGGGTCATGGCAATCTCCTGATGGGTTCACGGCACATGCCGTACCCATCACATTGCAACTGACGTGCCAAACACCCGACCCAAAGTGATTTAAGCTGATTTAGACTGCTTAAAATTGTTAAATTTGCGCCAGGCCCTCTAAAAATATGGTGCAATTGCTACTGAATAAATAGCGTTTTTTTTCTTCCGCCGCTGCGCGCATCGCGCCACCATACCAAGCCGGTCTACACAATGTCTACAAATTGTCAACGTTTTGAGCAGTCGGTCGAGGGCTGAGCTTTTGTAAGCGGTAGCCAAACTGCCGCGCCGTCAGTCCCATGGCTTGTGCGGCACGTGACTGGTTGCCGCCATGCGCGCGCAGTGCTTGCTGCAGCTGCGCAGCGGAATGGGACTGCACCGGCTGGTAGTCGCGCACCACGGCTTGCAGGGTTGGCAAGCCGTGACTTGTTGCTGTAGGCATAGGCGTCGTCGGCGTACCAAGCAGCACGCCCTGGCTGTCTGCTGGTAAATAACGCTGCAGTTCTTTACGACTCACCATGACGCTGTCGGTGAGCAGCACCAGGCGCTCAATGACATTGCCCAGCTCACGGATATTGCCTGGCCAGGGGTGCTGCTCCAGCAGGGTCAGCGCCTCAGGCGACAAGCTCACATTGCGCTGGTTGTTCTGGTTGGCGCGGTTTAGAAAATGCAGCGCTAGCGCACGGATGTCTTGGGGTCGCTCGCGCAGGCACGGCAGGCGAATCGGAATCACATTGAGCCGGTAAAACAAGTCACGCCTGAAGATGCCGCGCTGCACGTCTTGCTCAAGATCACGGTTAGTGGCGGCCACCACCCGCACGGCGACATTGATCTCGCGCTTGCCGCCCAGCCGGATGACTGTGCCCTCTTGCAGCGTTCTCAAGAGCTTGGTCTGCATCGCCAAAGGCATTTCGCCAATTTCGTCTAAAAATATCGTGCCTCGGTCGGCTTGTTCAAACCAGCCAGCACGCGCCGATTGCGCGCCGGTAAACGCGCCGCGCTCGTAGCCAAACAGCTCTGATTCAAACAAGGTGTCGGGTATGGCCGCGCAATTGACCTTGATGAAAGGCTGGTCGCGGCGCTTGCTGGACAAATGCACCGCCCGTGCAAACAACTCTTTACCCGTGCCCGACTCGCCCAGCAGCAGCACGCTGGCGGTGGCTTCAGACACACGCTCCAGTTCGCCCAGCGCCTTGAGCAGCGCAGGCGATGTGCCAATGATGCCGTAGCGTGCGGCGGCTGTCTCCAGCGCGCGGGTAAGCAACTGGTTTTTGGCCTGCAGGGCGCGTGTTTTTTCGCCTACCAGCGCCTGCAGCTGCAGCAGTTGCCCGGCCAGCGTGGCCAAAATCTTGAGCACCGCCACATCGTCATTGAGCTGCCTGTCGCGGCTGCGTATGCGGTGGCATGCCAGCACACCAATCACCTCGCGGCCATAACCCGTGTTCATTTCAATTGGCAGCGCAATGAAGGCCACCACCTCTTGCGGCAGCTGTGCCCGTGCCACCGCCCGCGCCAAAAACTGCGGCTCTGCATCAATGTCCTGCACGATGATGGGCTGCGCCGTGGCCAGCACCCGGCCCGTGATGCCTTCGGCCGGGCCATAACAACCTCGCGCAGCTTCGGCCTTGGTCAGGCCATAGGCGTAGCGAATGCTCGATACGGGGTGGTCAGCCGGGCTGCGTGTTCTATTGGGCACCGGTTTGCGGTCAGCCAGGCCAACGAGTGCAATGTCCCCCACAAAATCAGCCAGCACAATGCGTCCGCGGTTCAATCCCAGCAGCTCTGACATCAGGTGCAGCATTTCACGCATCACCACATCGGGCGCCAGGCTTTTGCCCACCAGTCGCATGACCTCGCTCATGAGCAGCAACTCTTGGGCCCGCCACTCAGATGCGGCTTTTGCTGAGTTACCGAAAGTAGCCATGGCGTACTTAAGCAAAAAGCTAGCCAGCGTTACGGCGGGTCACTCGAAGCTCAACCACGTCAACCCGCAATCACAGTATGCTCGGCAACATGCTTTTGACGAATCCCGTGAATTTCGCCCATTTGCCCGCGCCCGATCAAACCCTATGGCGCGACAAGTTGTCGCAATTGCTTGAATCGACCGGCGAGGGTATTTTCGGCATTGACATGCACGGGTTGTGCACTTTTATCAACCGGGCGGGCGCCGAGCAGTTAGGCTGGCAGGCTGCTGACGTGTTGGGGCAAAACATGCATGAGCTGGCGCATCACACACACGGCGAAGGCATCAACAGCGGCGCACACTACCCTGAGCAGTTGTGCCCCATCTTTAATGCCTTTCGCAACGGGCTGCCGTGCCGCATTGATACCGAATGTTTTTGGCGCAAAGACGGGTCATCTTTTGCAGTCGAATACTCGTCCTACCCCATCATGGACGGTGATGTGGTGCAGGGAGCGGTGGTTACTTTTGTTGATATTTCTGCTCGCAGGCAGGCAGAAGACGCTTTGAAGCAAGCCCATGCTGTACTGGAGCAGCGCGTCAGTGAGCGCACACATGAGCTGCAAGCAGCATTGAGCCAGCTGCGTGAGCTGTCGGCCTACACTCACAGCGTGCGTGAAGACGAACGATGCCGCATTGCGCGTGAAGTGCATGACGAACTGGGCAGCCTGCTGGTGGCATTGAAAATGGACGTCGGCTGGCTGGACAAACGATTGAGTGAGCAACAACAGCGGGACGCCGATGCAGCTCAGAATGCGCACGATGCCATGCGCGAAAAAATGCGTCATAAATGCCAAAAAATGAGCCAGCAAATTGAAACCGCGGTTGACAACGTGGGCCGCATCATCACCGATCTGCGGCCCAGCATTCTGGACCACCAGGGGCTGTGGGCGGCGCTCGACTGGCAGGCGCATGAGTTTGTGCAGTCTGCGGAGATGCAGCTGGATTGGCGGATGGAGGTGGCGCAGGCAGTGCCGCTTGACGAGCAAGCGGCTATTGGCATTTTTCGTATTTTTCAGGAAATGCTGAGCAACGTGGGTCGCCACGCACGCGCCAGCCAGGTCACCATCTCCATTCTGGCTGATGCACAAGCAATTGATATCAGCGTCAAAGACAACGGCTGTGGGGCCGATGCTGCAGCATTTGAAGCGGCTGATGCCTACGGCGTGATGGGCATGCGCGAGCGCGCGCGCCACTTGGGCGGCAGCATCGTCATCACCAGTCAAAAAGGCCAGGGGTCCACGTTTTATTTGAACATACAGCTCATAAAACAATAGCAAATGCTGATAAGTTACAAAATTTTAGTGGGCGACGACCACCGCATCGTGCGGGAAGGCATCAAGCAGGTATTGGCCGATGAGCCTGATATCGAAATCGTGGCCGAGGCCGATACGGGCCCAGACATTCTGGCTAAGGTGAAGCAGCTTGAAGGCCCCAAAGGCTTGCAGGCCGTGCTGCTCGATATTGCCCTGCCCGGTCGCGACGGCCTGGACGTGTTGCAGGCTTTAAAGCAAACCTGGCCGCAGCTGCCTGTATTAATGCTCAGCACCTACCCCGAAAAGCAATACGCGGTGCGCTGCATCAAGCTGGGCGCTTCGGGCTATCTGAACAAAAGCGCCAACCCAGACGACATGATTGCAGCCGTACGCAAGGTGGCCAGCGGCGGCATGTATGTCAGCAGCGGCGTGGCTGAGGCACTGGCCAGCGCGGTGGCGCCCGCCGGCAGCAAAACCCGGACCGGCTGGGAGGGGCTCGATGCGCTGTCGCACCGCGAATACCAGGTTTACCGGTTGTTGACTGCAGGAAAATCCGTGGGCGAAATTGGTGCACAGCTTGAACTGGCGGGCAACACCGTCAGCACTTATCGCGCCCGTATCTTAGAAAAAACCGGCACGCGCAACGATGTTGAGCTGGCCTTGTACGCCCAGCAGCACGCCAAACCGACGACATAACGCCGATTTGTGTCAATTTGTAGGGCTTGCACTACGCTGCACCCACAACTGTGCACTGAAAATGCCCGCAAAAAGCAGCAAATGCTGCTAATTGGCATACACCGCCCCATTCAGGCGCGACCTTTGCTAGATGGTTTTATCTTTTTAAAAAGGGTAAGCCATGTCCAACCAGTTTGATGCTTTTGATGCCGACCGCCCCTTGATGTTGCGCTGCGCCTGCGGACAGGATCACCCTCCTGGCCATCATGCACCGGGTGAACCTACCGTGCAAACCGAGCAGTCTCTGTCGCAGAGCTTCATGGAAGCGACGATGGTCAAGGCGCTGTTCCCCATAGACAACGTGCGTCGCGGGTTTTTGAAAGCGGTCGGTGCCAACACCGCACGGGCTGCCATTGCCTCGCTGTTCCCGTTAGGCGCGCTGGAGGCCATGGCCCAGGACAAAGGCCCGCTGGAAAAGAAGGACCTCAAGCTCGGGTTCATTCCCATCACCTGCGCATCGCCGCTCATCATGGCGGACCCGCTGGGCTTTTACAAAAAGGAAGGCCTGAATGTTCAGCTCAACAAAACTGCAGGCTGGGCGCTGATTCGCGACAAGATGATCAACAAGGAGCACGACGCGTCGCACTTTTTGTCGCCCATGCCGATTGCCATGACGATGGGTTTGGGCTCGACCCAGGTCAATATGAATGTGGCGACGATTCAAAACACCAACGGCCAGGCGATCACGCTGCACGTCAAACACAAGGGCAACCGCGACCCCAAAGGCTGGAAGGGCATGAAGTTTGCCATCCCGTTTGAATACAGCATGCACAACTTTTTGCTGCGCTACTACCTGGCTGAAGCCGGCCTGAACCCGGATACGGACGTGCAGCTGCGCGTTTTGCCACCCGCAGAAATGGTGGCCAATCTGCGTGCGGGCAACATCGACGGTTTTCTCGGCCCCGATCCATTTAACCAGCGGGCGGTATACGACGAAGTGGGTTTCATCCACATTTTGAGCAAAGAAATTTGGGACGGTCACCCCTGCTGTGCGTTTGGCGTGTCGGATGACTTCATCAAACAAAACCCCAACACTTTTGCAGCCCTGTACCGCGCTGTGCTGGGCGCGTCGTTTATGGCCAGCCAGCCCAAAGACCGCGACCTGATCGCCAAAGTAATCGCACCTGCCCAGTACCTGAACCAGCCTGAAGCCGTGCTGACCCAAGTGCTGACAGGCAAGTTTGCTGACGGCCTCGGCAACATCAAAAACGTGCCTGACCGCGCCAACTTTGACCCGGTGCCGTGGCAGTCGATGGCGGTGTGGATGCTGACGCAAATGAAACGCTGGGGCTACGTGAAGGGCGAGGTCAATTACAAGCAGATCGCTGAAAAAGTGTTTTTGCTGACGGATGCCAAAAAACAGATGAAGCTGGCGGGCTTTAACCCACCAGAAGGTGCGTACAAAAAGTTCAAGGTGATGGGCAAGGAGTTTGATCCGGCAAAACCGGATGACTACGTCAAGAGCTTTGCAATTAACAAGATGGGCTGACCGCTTTCCCCTGTCTTGCTCCTTCCCCCGCTGGGGGAAGGAGGGGATGGGGGCACGCACGATGCCAACACCTTCTCAGCACTGGCCCCCACCCTAACCCTCCCCCAGCGGGGGAGGGGATAAAAAAATCCTATGAAATCTCTCAATCTCAAAGCAGGCCTGGTCTCGCTGCTGATCTTTTTGTCCATCCTGGGCATCTGGTTTTTGGCCACGCAGTCGTCTGGCACTGCACCATCATCAAGCACAGCTGGCATGACCGCCGAGCAGATCGAATACCAAAAAATGATGGGCAAGGACGTGGGCAGCACCAAGACCACTGGCTTTCCAACACTCAGCCAAATGGGTGTGGCGATCTGGAAACAGGTGTCCAACCCGATCTATGACAACGGGCCCAACGACAAGGGCATTCTGATCCAGCTCGGGCACTCACTGGCGCGCGTGGGGCTGGGGTTTTTTCTGGCCTGTGTCGTGGCTATTCCGCTAGGCTTTGTGATTGGCATGTCGCCGCTGCTCAGGCGCGCACTTGACCCCTTCATACAAGTGCTCAAGCCCATCTCGCCATTGGCGTGGATGCCGCTGGCGCTGTACACCATCAAGGACTCGTCCATCAGCGGTATTTTTGTGATCTTTATCTGCTCGGTGTGGCCGATGCTCATTAACACTGCATTTGGTGTGTCAGCTGTCAAGCGTGAGTGGTTGAACGTGGCCGCAACGCTGCAAGTCAGCCCGCTACGCAAAGCTTTTTTGGTCATCTTGCCCGCTGCAGCGCCAACCATTTTTACCGGCATGCGCATTTCGATGGGTATTGCCTGGCTGGTGATTGTGGCCGCCGAAATGTTGGTTGGTGGTACGGGTATTGGCTACTTTGTGTGGAACGAGTGGAACAACCTGTCATTGACCAATGTGATCTTCGCGATTTTGGTGATCGGCATCGTCGGCATGCTGCTTGATTTGGCTTTTGCGCAATTGCAAAAGATGGTGACGTATGTTGAATGACGCAAACCATGTGGCTGTAAAGCCCATGCCCGGCTTTCTCAAAGTAGAAGGCTTGAGCAAAACCTATGTTGCCAACAAGCCGGTATTTGCCGATGTCAGTTTTGCCATCGACAAGGGCGAGTTTGTGTGCATCATTGGCCATTCAGGCTGCGGCAAAACCACCGTGCTCAATGTACTGGCGGGCCTGGACACCGCCACGTCGGGCAACTGCTTTATGGACAACCGCGAAATCTCAGGCCCCAGTCTGGAGCGAGGTGTGGTGTTTCAAAGTCACGCTCTCATGCCGTGGCTCACGGTACGCAGCAACATTGCATTTGCCGTAGTGTCGCGCTGGCCTGACTGGAGTAAATCGCAGGTCAATGAACACGTTGAAAAGTTTGTCGCCATGGTGGGTTTGATGCCCGCGATTGACAAAAAGCCCTCGCAACTGTCGGGCGGCATGAAGCAGCGCGTCGGCATTGCCCGGGCCTTTGCGATTCAACCCAAAATGTTGCTGCTCGATGAGCCGTTTGGTGCATTGGATGCATTAACGCGCGGCACCATTCAAGACGAGCTGATGACCATCGTGCGGGACACGCAGCAAACCGTTTTCATGATCACGCACGATGTGGATGAAGCCATTTTGCTGGCCGACCGAATCATTCTGATGACCAACGGTGCAGAGTCTGCAAGTGGCTACACACCGGGCGGCATTGGTGAAGTCCTGGTCAACACCCTGCCCAAAAAACGTACCCGGGCCGAGCTGCATCACCTGACCGGGTACTACGACCTGCGCAACCACGTAGTGGACTTTCTTATCAAGCGCGCCAAACCCGACAACACCCACTAATTTTTAACTGGAGCAATAAATGAACCGTAACGACATCACCGAAAAAATCATCACCGTCAAGGTGTCCAAGGGCATCAAATGGGAAGACGTGGCCAAAAAAGTGGGCATGAGCAAAGAATGGGTCACCGCCGGCTGCCTGGGCCAAATGACGTTTGATGCAACCCAGGCAGCAGCGGTCGCTGAAATTTTTGGTTTGAGCGCTGACGAGCAGAAGTGGTTGCAGGTTGTGCCGTACAAAGGTTCATTGCCAACGCCGGTACCGACCGACCCGCTGATCTACCGCTGGTATGAAATTGTGAGCGTTTACGGCACCACCATCAAAGAGCTGATTCACGAAGAATTTGGCGACGGCATCATGAGTGCGATTGATTTTTCAATGGACATCGTGCGCACACCCGACCCCAAAGGCGATCGCGTCAATGTGGTGCTGTCGGGCAAGTTTCTACCCTACAAGCAGTACTGATCGTTTTGACGCTGATGACCCACAACTGAATCAGCGCCGACCTACTGCATCTGGGTATTTCAAAAGCGATAACTCTTAAGACGCGACCCTGCGTTGATTTCAGGAGTTTGTCTTGCGACACGATGCCTTTTCCACTTACCGTGGGCGTTACGTTTTCAGTTGTGTTTTCAGTTGCATGTTGTTGATCAGCCTGCTCAGCGCTTGTGGCGAGGTCAATGGCCCACCTGGCCCCCCGGGGCCGCCTGGGCTGGCGGGTGCATCTGGCCCCCCAGGGCCCGTCGGCATGCCGGGCCGACCTGGCCCTCCTGGGCTGCCTGGGTTACCAGGTGCGCCGGGTGCGCCCGGCAAACCAGGGCTACCCGTGCCGTCATCACCGCCTGTCGCATCATCCAGCAATGGCGCAGTTGCCCAAGTTCGGCCCAGTCCACCATCTGAAGCCGGTCGAGCTGACGGTGAAACGGTAACCTTGCCTGTGCGCTAATGCAGCGGGCTTAGCGAAAAAAATGGGTACCTGAAAACCCTGCCTGCATGGATGCGGTAGGCAGGCAAAATGCACGGATGAACTCTCTTCATGGCATTCGTATTCTTGACCTGTCCCGCGTGCTCGCCGGGCCATGGTGCACACAAACGCTGGCTGACTTGGGCGCCGACGTCATCAAAATCGAGCGGCCGCATACCGGCGACGACACCCGCACCTGGGGCCCACCGTTTTTAAAGGATGCAGAAGGCAACGATACACAAGAAGCCGCGTATTACCTTGGCACCAACCGCAACAAGCGCAGTGTGACCTGCGACATCGCCCAGCTGGCTGGCCAGGCGCTGATACGGGAGCTAGCTGCCCACTGCGACGTGTTTGTTGAAAACTTCAAGGTCGGCGACATGGCGCGTTATGGCCTGGACTTTGAATCCATCAAAGCAATTAACCCGCGCATCGTGTACTGCTCAGTCACCGGCTTTGGCCAGACTGGCCCGTACGCTGACCGGGCCGGCTATGACTACGCCATTCAGGGCATGGGCGGTTTGATGAGTGTGACTGGTGAGCGTGATGATTTAGGAGGGGGCCCGCAAAAAGTAGGTGTAGCCGTGGCCGACCTGATGACCGGCATGTATGCAACTGTCGGCATACTGGCAGCACTGCGCCATGCAGAAAAAACCGGTATGGGTCAGCACGTCGATATGGCGCTGCTGGACACGCAAGTGGCCATGCTGGCTAACCTGGGGGCCAATTACCTGGTCAGCGGCAAGGTGCCCGGCCGCATGGGCAACGCGCACCAGAACATCGTGCCCTACCAGGTGTTTGAGGTCGCGCCCGCGCTTGACGCAAGCAACTTGGGACGCGCCGACGGGGCGGTGCGGGACCACATCATCATCGCCGTGGGCAATGATGCGCAGTTTCGCAAATATTGTGACGTCGCCAACCTGCCTGAGCTGGGCACAAACCCGCTGTTTGCCCTTAACCGCGACCGGGTCAAAAACCGGGCGCAACTTGTGCCCATTCTCGAATCTGTGATGCGCACGCGCCGCAAAGCCGACTGGCTGGCAGCGCTGGAGGCCGCCAAAGTGCCGTGCGGTGCCATTAACAACCTGGCCGAGGTGTTTGCCGACCCACACGTCCAGTCAAGGGACATGGTGAGCCATTGGCAACACCCGCATCAAAGCGATTTACCGTTGGTATCCAGCCCCCTCAAGCTGAGCGCCACGCCCGTGCGGGCTCCTGACTCAGGTGGCACACCGCCGCCGCTTCTGGGCCAGCATACTGACGACGTGCTGCGCAGTGTTTTGAACTACACCGATGCCCAATTGTCAGAACTTAAAGGCAGCAAGGTTATTTAAAGAGCGGTTTCAGAAGTAGTTTGATATGCAGTTTGACAAAGTAACGGGCAGAAGGCAGGTCGCAATAGCGTTAGCTGGCGGCTTCGCACTTGCTGCTATCAAAGTTCACGCCAAAGACACCGCCCTACCTGTCCCCACATCACTGGCACAAACAGCACGGGCCGCCAACGCCAAAGGCCAGCCGCTGGTGCTGCTCATCAGCACGCCCGGCTGCGTGTTTTGTGAGCTGGTGCGCCGCAGTTACCTGATGCCGCTGTTACCCGAATCAGGCTTGCAGGCTTGGCAGCTCGACATCACCAACCGCAGTGCGCTGCTGACAGGTTTTGACAGCAAACCAACCACTGCCGCCGTCCAAGCCAATGCATGGAAAGTCACCTTCACCCCAACCGTGCTGTTTTTAGGCAGCCGAGGCCAAGAACTGGCCGATCGGCTGGTAGGTATTGCCGTGCCTGATTTTTATGGCGCCTACCTTGAGCAGAGTCTGGTCGCGGCGCGCAAGGCGCTGTGATGTTTTTAGTGCGTGAGGCTGACAAGCCTTAGCGCCAGAGCTTGGAAATTTCGCCTCTGTGGTTACGCATGTGCTGGCAAATGGACATCATCCGATTTAACTTTGAAGGTGAACGCCTGTCGTAGCGGGCTTGTCGGCGGTCATGCGGCCCTCAGAGGCATAAATGTCACTATTAATTTCGTAGCTTCTGGCGCTTGTATTGATTGGGCCAGAGGGTGATTTGAGCGGTAAGAATGCCTGTTTCAGCATCGCTTTGCGTGGGCAGCTTAAGTTTCGCTTTGACTGGAGTTGGGGCGTGCGAGGGTGTTAGCTTGGATGCGCAGAGTTGTTTTTTGTTAGCGGATGATGCTTTGCAAGACGTGATTCCTCTTTGGTGCATCCTGCAGCCATGCTCGGGTAATTGGGGCGCTCATTCTGGACTCCTTGTGCTAATTGAAATAGTGTCAGCACATTGTTGGTATTCGAAACTAAAGCTGATTCTGCCCTTATCTCCGCCGAAAAATTTGGTGTTTCGGTAAGAAATTCCTGGAAATTCATGAACGCGAGGGGCAACAACGCGGCAGCTGGATCCGCCATCCAAACAATGCACGATGGAAAGACTTGGTTGCGAAATTTCAAACTTTTGTTCAAAGACATCTTTGACTCGGTCTATAGTGACGCAGGCTTCGCTCTGATTCAGTCTCATTGAAAAATGGGATTCGTTTGAATTACCTGTGTCTGTTTTTCCTTCTTCGGCTCCGGTTGTTCTTGGGCGTGAAAACGGTGTTAGCCAAAGTGAATTTAATCCAGACTTCAAAAGAGCTTCCCGCTTAGCTGGCACTACGTTAATGTGGTTTTCGTTAAAACCAACAGAAAAAACTTTAATCCCAAACTGGCGATAAATAGCCGTCGCATCCGTCAGCGGTATGGTGTTCACAATCGTCCAGGCGATATCTACCAACTTGTTGCCTAACGCTAATGCTTGTGCAGTAGGTGCTGGTGTTGGAGTCGGCGCATTAACTGCTTGCGGTATGGGTTGGGCTAGCGCGATGGATGCAGCAGCCAATAAACACGATGCGGCAAACGCTTTACGCTGTAGTTTTAAGCAAAATCGGCCTACAGCCCTTATATTACAAGGGCTGCCAGCTATTTTATTTGTAGCATTTCGGCTTGCCTTACCGAGCTGGCCTTGACGCCAGTTTTGCACGGTGACAGAAACAACGGTGTCTTGCAAAGCAACATCTAAAGTCAACATTCAGTTCGATCATGGTAGGGTATCGGGTAAGTGAGGTTTGACTTTAACAATCCGGCTCACCGTAGCATAGTGAATGTCAAACGCACCGGCAATTTCCTTTTGACTGTATCTGCCGCTGGCGTAGGCCTTCACTATGGCGCTGTTTCGATCAGGCATTGCTGCGAACACTTCAAGCGGTGGGACCCGCGCGCGGCGTTGCAACCTTGGAATTTCAGAGTCATTAGCAGCCTGTTTGAAAGCGTCTGGCGCGACTGGTCTGCAAACTCTTCATTGCCAAGGTACAGCTGGTCTTGCAATGCGGCCCACACGCTGGGCAAGCCAACGCCGGCTTTGACGTGGTCTATGTAGGCAGCAACCGCTTTGCCGTACTGACTACTAAATTGCGAGAGCAGCCATTCGGTATGCAGCCAGTTAGGCCGATGCGCCTGCCCTACCATCGCCAGGTAGCTGCTCCACGGCCATTGCTCAGGCGCGGCGCACATGCCTGCGCGCACTGGGTTTAGCACGACGTAGCGCGCCAGTTCTAGCAGATAAGACTCGCGCTGCACGATGATGGCTTTGAACCGGCCCTGAAACACATGGCCGACACGACCGTGGGTGCGGTTATGCCACTGGGTGTACACGCCGTTGAGCTGGCGCATGCCTGCGCTCAAATTGCCATCGACAGTTTCAATGACGATGTGAAAGTGAATCGCCCCGGGTTCCGTGGAGGCCCGTTGGGTTAAGTCAGGCCGATGTGGCGGTCTGACTGGCTAATTGCCGATAGTAATTTTCCTCAGCTTCGGCAGGCGGAATGTAACCGATGGGCTCCAGCAGTCGGTGGTGATTAAACCAGGACACCCATTCGAGCGTTGCAAGTTCCAGTGATTCCTTGGTCTTCCAAGGTGCCTGGCGATGAATCAATTCGGCCTTGTACAGGCCGTTGATGGTTTCCGCCAGAGCGTTGTCATAGCTGTCGCCTTTGCTGCCCACTGAGGGCTCTATGCCCGCCTCGGCCAGGCGTTCGCTGTACCGAATAGACACGTATTGCGAACCCCTGTCGCTGTGGTGAATCAGTGCGTCGGCGCGCTCAGGCTGGCGGTCATACAAGGCTTGCTCCAACGCATCCAGAACAAAGTCTGTTCGCATGGAACTGCTCTGGCGCCAGCCAACGATCCGGCGGGCATAAACGTCAATCACGAAGGCCACATACTGCCAGCCTTGCCAGGTTGAAACGTACGTGAAGTCCGAGACCCACAACTGGTTGGGCCGGTCGGCCTTGAACTGCCGGTTCACCCGGTCCAGCGGGCATGGTGCCTTGCCATCGCTGACGGTGGTGCGCACCACCTTGCCGCGACGTACACCACGCAGGCCCAGGTGGCCCATGAGCCGCTCCACTGTGCAGCGGGCAACGCAGATGCCTTCACGGTTGAGCTGCTTCCAGACCTTATCGGCGCCGTAGACCTGCATGTTGGCACGCCACACGCGCTCGATCTGTGGCGCCAGGACACCGTCACGCTGAGCCCGCTGACATCGAAGGGCCGGGTTGCGTAGCTGGGCAGCATGGCGCCAGTAGCCAGACGGGGCGATCTGCAGCACCTTGCAGATCGACTCGACCCCGTAGGCCTGTCGATGCTGATCGATAAAGCCCTTCAGGACTTCAGACGGCGGTCGAGCTCCGCCTGGGCAAAAAAAGCACTGGCCAGCTTGAGGATCTCGTTGGCCCGGCGCAGCTCCTTGACCTCGCGCTCCAGCTCCTTGACACGCTGCGCCTCAGCGGTAGTAACACCGTCACGCAGGCCCGTATCGACCTCAACGCGCTTGACCCATTCGTTGAGCGTCTGCGGCACGCAGCCAATCTTGGGGGCGATGGATTCAATGGCCGCCCACAGCGATGGGTAATCGCCTCGGTGCTCTTGCACCATTCGCACTGCGCGTTCGCGAACCTCGGGTGAAAACTTGTTTGACTTCTTCATGGCTCAATCCTCTCAGAGATTTGAGCCTCCTCAAAATACGGGGCGATTCA